>CAKUXM010000001.1 GCA_934700335.1 uncultured Candidatus Melainabacteria bacterium
AAGGGAGAGACTCGCTTGAGTTGTAGGCGAGCTTCACGAGCCGTACAAATCAGGATATCGACTCCGTCGATTGAACTCATTATGTTGCGAACATCATGAGCAACATAACAGTTCGAGGCGACTGAAATTTTTGCATAAAAAAATTCCACCAGCGTGGAATTTTCTTTTAAATAGCAAGGGAGAGACTCGCTTGAGTTGTAGGCGAGCTTCACGAGCCGTACAAATCAGGATATCGACTCCGTCGATTGAACTTCATTATGTTGCGAACATCATGAGCAACATAACAGTTCGAGTCGTTGAATTTTTCCAATACACTTGCAGTTTGATCTCTTTTAACAGTTGGTTTGAGTATAGCGAGGGTGGAATCCGAACCCATTAAAATACATTATAAAAAACAAAAAATTTTAACAAAAAAAATAAATAATGTATATTATTAGAATAACACATTTTCTACATTTTGCAACCATAAAACCTTAAATTTATCTGTAAATTAGGTTTCACTAGAAAGTTGTCTCCAAATGTCCTTTTTGAATTTTAAAAATGGTTCATCTTTACTTAAAAGATCCTGAATTACTAGTGATTTTTCAAATTGTAAAATTGAAAAATCTGCAAGAATGTCTTTGATTTGTTTAAGATATTTTCTATTATACTTGTGACGTTTATAAATTAGGCTTTTTATTAGATTTTTACCCCTCATATATCTATAAACTAATTATATATAGGATTTCAACGTATGGTGAAAATATTTATAAATTACCCTTTTTACCCCAACAATAGGAGATTATATGTTAGAAAATTTTTATAAAGAACTAGAAGAAAACTTTTTTAATAACGCTTCAGTAAAAAATAGCAATGATAATTATAATGAAATTTCAAAGGTTATTACAACAAAAGTTTTAACCATGCCAGTAATAAAAAAAATAAATGCAGAATTATTTGAGATAGATAATGATTGCGATTTTATAAGCATTGAAGGAAAGAAGTATGTTATTGAAGATTTTTTTTCAAAAGAAATGATTAAAAATAGAGATGAAAAGACTTTAGAGATGATATTTTATTCTATTGGCTTAAACCCAAAAGAATATCTTGATACTGGTTAAAGGGTAAACAGGGTAAATAAAATTATTACTTACCCTAAGCAAAAAAACAAATATAGTAAAGCATACAGGCATGTATGGAGTAAAAAACAAGAAAGGAATATAAAAAATGAATAATGATAAAACTAATATAATTTTTGACTCAAAAGATATGTCTTTAAGTGTTACAACAATTATGGATAACAATTTAAAAGTTAAGGTCAAAGATTGTTATTTTAAGAATGTAGTAGAAATAACTAAAGATAGTGCAATACATAGTTTTGATATGCCCAATATGTCATCAATAATACTTGGACTTATTATTTTTAGTTTTTTAGTTTATAAATTTTGGAATATGGTTATAAATAAACTGATTGAAATAATGTTTAAATAAGAGTAGGGGTGATAAAACCCCATTCTCTTTTTATTATCCGACCTCGAAAAAATTTGAGTAATTTTTAAAAAGGGTGTACACGAATAGAAAATATACTATTTTTGGGGATATTCTTTTCTTAAATTAAAAGATTCAATTGTTTTATCTGAAATTAAATATCCTGTTAATCCATAATTAAAATCGCTCACTATATCTCCTTTTGCACCTTTTCGTTGAACTCCATTCAAATAACCTTTTTCTATTAAAGAATCTGTCATTTCGCCATTTACATCAAATTTATCAATTTTAGATTCAATATTTCTATCTTTTTCAAATTTGATATAAAGTTTTAAAAGTTCTATTTCCTTTTTGTTTAAATCTTCAAACATAATTACTCTCCTTTTGTTATAATTCTGTTTTTAAAATATTTTTTATTAATTCTTCATTTAAATCTATTGGTTTGTTTTTTATTCTTTTACAGCTTTTTAAATAATCTGAAATTTTCTTTTTATTTTTAATAGAGAAATTTTTTATATTAACCAAATTACTATCTTCTACGCAAAAAGTCCCACAATTTGGACAATCAAAAAAACATCCGTCATAAGGATAGACTTGTTGGGTGTCAAAATATCTCTTTAACCTTTCAGCACAAAATATACAAGTTTCCATTTTATTACCTCACTTTATTTTTAAAACAATTTACCTTCAATTTTTCCATTTGTAAGTTTACAATATTCAAGTAAGTCCTTAACAGAGGCCCCTCTATTTTTCATTGAATAAAACGTAGTATCATCAAGAATAGAATAAGACCACGACGAATTCATTCTATCGCCATCAAACAATTCATTTATTTTCTTGCACCAATCTAATGCACCTTTTTGCTTTTGTTTAACATTTTCTTGGTTTACATCTTTTTCTGCTTTTGTTTCTACCAAATAAATATTACTGTCAATTTTTACCATAAAATCAGGATAATAAGATGATAATAAACCATCCGTTCTTATATATTTTAAATGTGCAAAAGTATGATAGTTTTCATTCACTTTTAGTAATCTTTCAACTTCACTATCTCTGTCTGCAAATTCTAAAAAATCTTTTTCAAATTGACCTTTATTTGAAGGGTATGCAGTTTTTTCATAAGGCGATTTTCTTATATCCAACGAAAAATTTTCTCTCATTTTTAATTTATCAACTGAAGAAAAATATGTTTTTTTTACAACGGCATCCACAATATCAATACTATTTTGCATATCATAAATAGATTGGCTTACATTTTTCATAATATGTTCTAATATACCAACTTTAGAAATCATTAACACTCGCCAATTATTGCCTTCATTTGGATTAAAAGGTTTGCCAAAAAGCTTAGTTCTTATATATTCATCTAATACTTTTACTAATTCTACTTGATTGATTTGCATAACAGGGTATGATGAATGTCCACCAACTCTAGCTATATTATTTGTTATAGCTAATAACATTTTTTGTAAAAACTCATTATAACTTTTTGCATTAAATAATTCTTGAGATACTCTGTAAACACCAAATTTTGTTTTTTTAGTCATTTCTTCTGAATAAAAAATTTCGTCACTATAATTAGAAACCATTGATTGTAATTGTTCTAAAGTCCAATCAAATTTTTCGAATTTATCTGTTTTTAAATTTTCCGTTTTTAAAAGCTCTTCTTTATCTGAAATAATTGTTGGAATATAAAAATCGTAATCTTGGTAATTTTCTTTTAAACCAACTGTTATAATATCACCTAAAATACTTTCTCTTGGTGGCATTTCTTTTTCATCTACTACCATACCATTTTCTAAATCATCATAAAATTGAATAAAAGCAGGGTGTTCAATAATACTTAAAATATCAAGATAGTTTGCTGGGCTTTGCTTTTCAACAAGCATTTTATGTCGATTTTCTGCTTTTACATCTAAGTAGTCTTTTTCTCTCCACATTAAACGTAAACCACGACCAATAACTTGTTCTAACAAAATTGGAGCTTGGGATGAACGTAACGGAACAATCACACACACATTACTAACATCAAAACCTTCTCTTAGCATTAATACCGAAACTATAACTTTAGGTTTAGAATGTTTATCGACATTAAACAATCTTTGTTTAATCTCTTTCCATTCGGTTTCTTTAATTGAGCCTTTTTTATCTGAATCAATTTGCATTATATCGTCTTCAAGTAAACCTTCTTGCATCAGAAACTTTGTTACCAATGGTGAAACTTTCGTATCCTCACAAATTACAAGCATTTTAGGATATTTGTCAGGATTTTCTTTTGTAAATTCTTCTTCTAAAAGTTTTAATTTTTGTAATCCAGCACGAAGCATAAGTCTTTGACCTTCTGATAAATCAACTACTTTGTTCCCATCTCTTATTGCTTTAAAATCTAAATCTTCGTTTTCTAGAGTTGCAATTTCTTTTCTTTTATCAATAGTAATAGTTTTTACTAAACCTAATTGTACAGCCTCTTTTAAAGCAAAGTCAACAATAATATGTGGAAAATAATGTTTTGTTCTTTTTTGCCCTGAACCCGTTACATCATAAGGAGTTGCAGAAAAATCTACTTGTATAAAATTTCTACCTTTATTTTCAGAGATAAAGTTTAAAGATTTTTGCCATTCAACCTCTGAAACTATTCCTCCACTTTTATTTTCATGAATATGGTGTGCTTCATCATTAAACACGCAAATATTATCTAAGGATTGTAAATATTCAAGTTCTCCACCTTTTAAAACTTTATTATCAATAGTGTTTAAATCGTGTCCTGTTGTTGTTCCAGGTGTAATTGGTAACAAATCAGAAATTGTACGAGAAGGGTCTTCTAATGGTGAAACTTCAATTTCTTCAACATCTTCATCTACACCTGCCAATAAATGCCAATTTGTAATAGCAATAATACCATCACCAGTAATTTTTTTACCAATTTCTTCTTTTTTTACGACATTTCCTTGAATAAAACTAAAAATTGCATTTCTATATTTTTCAGGAACAAATAAATTTATATTTCTTTTAATATCAGATGTGTCAAAATTTCTTGTTCCATCTTGTTCTTCTTTTCCTAAAAAAGCATCTAATAATCTTTCATAAACAATTAAACCAGGAGCGACTAGAAGAAAATTTTTAGTAAATTTAACATCTGATTCAACTTCTTTATATTTTGCATTTAAATATTGCCAAATTAATAAAGCATTAAGGACAAAAGTTTTACCAGTACCAGTTGCCATCTTTACACAATATTTTGGATGATTATATTTATCTTCTTTTATGTAGTTAAAAAATTCAGGTGTTAGCAAATCCTGACTTGCTTGTTGGTACATTGATAAAATAGAATCTGTTTTTAAAATTTCATGACAATAGATTGCATTTAAAATTGCTTGTTTTTGCCCTTTATGAAAGTTTATATATCTTGTAGAACAGAAATTATCATTAAACCAAAATCGTAATAAATCTTGTGTAATAGGAGTAACTTTTTGCATAAAATTACCATTTTCCCATTCTTGATTTACAATATTTGTTAATTGTTTAGCAAAATCTAAAGGAATATCTTTTGTTCCTGTATTTGTTGATATTGGCATTTTTGCTCCTAAATTTCTTTAACTACTACACTTTCAAATCCGAATACATCAACTGCTTTAACACATATTTTTCGATGTTCTTTTGTAGGTGCTTGAATTTTTGCCCATTGGATTACTCTTAGTGGGTCATCGTCATTGTGTGTATTTTCTCTATAATCTTGCCATTTACTTCTAAATGTTTCGCCATCAAAATCAGGGTCTATGCTCCAATATTCAATTAGTGCAAGAGGTTCATTTGCAATTACATTTTGTAATGATTCTTTGTATTTATCATCTAAAGGTAGTGCATCAGGTGATAACAAAATATAATTATCTAATTCTATTTCTATTTCATCAATATCACATGTGATTGGAGTGATTTTAGGTTCTTTGATTGTTAAATATTGTAGTGATGAAAATTTAATTTTATTATTTTCTACTAATTTTTTATAATTTGCTTTTGATTTCAATTTATCTAATAAATCAGGTGGTATTACTAAAACTTCAACCTTTGAACGGTCAATATCTTTTAAGATATTAACTATATCAAACGTGAAATTCCAACCTAAAATAATAACTTTGTTCCAACCACCCATAAAGGTTTCTCTAAGTTCTTGAGCTTTTTTAATAGTCGAAGAACCTGTCATTTTATTTGGGCTATCAACATATACAAGAGTTCTTGAACCTTTTATTTGACCTAAATTTTTTGGAGAATTTTCATCAAAAAAAGGAGTTGCTCCAAATAAGTTTAAAACAACCTGTGATAAGTCCCCAACACGTTTAAATTCTTTTGAACTAGCAAAAACTTCTTTTTGATAATCTCCGACACATTGATATAAAAAAGGTTTAGCCTCTTGGTCAATCAATCTTTTTCTTGAAATCATTGTTGCAGGTTTACCAAAATCTGACATTATCCATCTTCTGCCAAGTTTTTCTGCAACTGCTCCAGTTGTTCCACTTCCCATAAAGAAATCTGCTACAATGGAATCTTCATTAGAGGATGCTTTAATAATTTTTTCTAATAGCGCCTCTGGTTTTTGCGTAGCATAATTTAATTTTTCTTTTGCCATAGCATTTATAGTTGCTATATACCAAGTATCAGATGGCAACACTTTATCTTCTGGTATTTCTGATGACTCACTTTTCGTTGTAACCATTGCACCTTTATAATTTAGTCTATTTTTTGACCCTTCGGTCATTAAATTATGGTCATCTAATACATCTAAATAATTAAATATCCAGTTATCTGTATTTTTTGAATAAAACAATATTGTATCGTGTTTGCTATTCCATTGTGTTTTGCCACGACCACCCCACAAATACCATCTAATAATTTCATTTCTAAAAGAGTTTTTACCAAAAATTTCATCCATTAAAATCTTTACGTAGTGTCCTACATGCCAGTCTAAGTGTACATATATAGAGCCTTTATCACTTAACAACTCTTTCATAAGATATAATCTTGAATACATCATTTTTAAATATGATACTGTTCCTTCTTTCCAAGTGTCAGAGTATGCAAATTGCTCTAAAACATTCGGTCTTTGTTCAATGTTACCATTAGGAAGTGTGATTTTTGTTCTGTAATCAGCTTTTGAATCATAAGGGGGGTCTATATAGATAAGGTCTATTTTACCTCTCATAGATGGTAAACCTGTTGCCTCATCACCATTTAATAATGCTTGCATAACAAGAAGGTTATCACCATAGCAAAGTCTATTAAACCAATTTTGTCCATTTATTTCTTGATATTTATTTCTAAATAAATTATCTTCTTTTCTGACTGGTAGTACATATTCATTGGTTTGAAGTGTAATTTTATTACTACTATCTAAACGCTCCATTATGCGTTCTACTTCCTTTTTGCCCTCTGCAACAATCTTTGGTAATTGTTCTATCAAACTTTCAGCCATGACAAAATCCTTATTTCTTAATACTTTTTACACTTATTTCTGCTAAAAAAAAGCACATTTTTCAATATTCATGTCATGAAATAGAACATAATGCAATATTTAGTATTAAAAAATAGTGTGTCTAAGTGATAAAAAATAGATTATCCTATTATAAATAGGAGTTTTTATGGAATTATCTCACAATAAAAAATTAGGACAAAGAATTAGGGAATTACGTATAGCGAAGGGCATAAAACAAGGTCAAATAGCTGATATGCTTGATATGGAACGCTCTAATTTTACACGTATTGAAAGTGGGAAACAAGCTCCAACAGATAAAAATTTAGCAAAAATAGCACAAATTCTAAATGTTTCTATTAAAGATTTATATGATTTTGAACATTTGAAATCTGATAAAGAATTAAAAACTCTAATAAAAAAAGAGTTAGAAATACTTTCTTCAAAAGAATTGCAATATGTATATAAAACAATAAAAAATATAGCATTACTTAGAAATAAAGTTTAAAATAAGTATAACCATATTTGACGTATGTTTGTTTTAATATATAAGTATGATAAACAATATTTTAGATTTAAAAAAGTTAAATAATACAAATGCTTGGATAATTTATTATGCTTGTAATGGCTTATATGACGGTTTATCGCCAGCCCCTAATATTTCTTGCATAATCGTTAGTAACTTGAATTGCGAAAATAAACGCAAATTTTATGTGAAAGACTATTTAGGTGAACATAGTCTTAAAGAATCAGAAAAACTTTTGTTGAAAAAGTTTGCTGATTTTATTAATCAAAATACCGATAAATATTTTGCTCATTGGAATATGGATAGTCAAAGTTTTGGATTCAATGCGATTAATGCACGTTGCAAAGAATTAGACATAGAAATAAAAGATATACCTAATGAAAACAAAATCGATTTATCAAAAATAGTAGAAAAATTAGCAAATAAAAAATTATCATTAAAACAAACTTTAATGTTTAATAATATGTTGTTTGATGATTTTCTAAATGGTAAAGACGAACTTGAAGCATATAACAAAGGCAATTACAATGCAGTATTAGAATCGGTGCATGATAAGGTTATTGGGATTCAAATGCTAATTGAGGTTATAAATGAAAACTCTTTTAAATCTGGTTTTAATAATACAATGCCAAAAAGTAAATATACGCAAACAGAACGTAAACAACTTGATAAAGAATTAAAAAGATATAGAGAAGAGATATTTAATAATAACAAAGCCGTTATCTCAAAAATGCAACAAGATTTTGAAGATTATAAAAATGAAATTATTGACTCATGTGAAGAAGATTTAGCTGAAGAAAACAACGGTGGAATATTTGTATTTGATACAGGACATCCACTATTATCAATGTTTGCAAATTTGTTTCTAAATAGATAAGTTTATTACGTTAAGGAATTTTGGAAAATATTTTATGCCAATTTTATAGGAAAGTTTCCGACCTTATTTTCAAAATGGGCTTTTTGTACTCATCTATATTTTTTGCTTAGTTATAGTCTTTATAGGGATATGAGGTGAATTTTGTTAAAATAATAGGAAAATTTTTCATTTTGAAAGTCCAGCAAAAGTCCAATTTCGTCCAGTTTGAATTTTGATAATCAATTTACTTCCGACCGACGAAACCTTTTAGTGTTGGGCATATATGCTAAATTGAGTATTATAATACGACTTTCAAAATGGACTTTAAATGTAATGAACTCATTATGTTGCGAACATCATGAGCAACATAACAGTTCGAGTCGATTGAATTTTTTGCATAAAAAAAAATTCCACCAAGTGGAATTTTTCTTTTTAATAGCAAGGGAGAGACTCGAACTCTCGACCTCACGGGTATGAGCCGTACGCTCTAGCCAGCTGAGCTACCTTGCCTTATTATTTAATTTTCTTTGGCTAACGTATGCTCAGCTGGCTTTAATTTGACCCTGTTTCGTCAAGCCTCACCATATTGAGCTACCTTGCCTTATTATTTAATTTTCTTTAGCTAACGAATGCTCAGCTGGCTTTAATTTGACCCTATTTCGTCGAGTCTCACCATATTGAGCTACCTTGCCTTTTTAGCCTTACTGAATTTGACATAACTTTGAGCAACGATGCAAATTCAGCTCGTACGTATATTCTTACATAAATATTTTTATTTTTCAAGAACTTTTTTTATCGTCTAAAATTTTTCTTCCAAACGCTTAATTTAGCCCTTTCAATCTTTCATCAGGATTTGTTATACTTGTAATTCTCAAGCCGAAGTTATCTTCAATTACAACTACTTCACCATACGCAATCAATTTACCGTTTGCGTACAATTCTACTGGTTCACCAGCGACTTTTTCCAACTCAATAATTGAACCTCTTGTTAATTCCAATACTTTCTTAATTGGCAAAACTGCTCTACCCAATTCAACTGTTAACTGCAATTTTACGTCCATTAAGATATCTAAATTTTTATTTGCATCGCCTTGAGCATGCTCTGTATCTTCAAATGAGGCAAACTGTACAGGTTGAACTGTTACTGAGTCAGAATCTACATTTATTTCATTATCATCAAAGGCTTTTTGTTCCATTCTATCAACTTCTTCTTGAATTTCGTCTTTATCATCGCCCAAATTCAAGTCATCTAGCATGTTTTTTTCTTTATCGTCTTCAAGCATAAATTAAATCTCTCCTCTACATATAATCTTTCAAAAAGTCAGTTTGTGCATCATAAATATCTGCAATTTTCACACACACTTTATTTTTTCTAATACCAGGTCTTGCAAAAAATTTCTTCTCATTATTAATCTTAACAACCAAATCGTCTTTAACTTTGTTATCAAGTTTTATAATATCGCCTTCTTTTAATTCTAAAAATTCTTCTAAAGTTATATCTGTTTGACCGAACAAAACATTCACATCAACAGTAGAAGTATTCAATTTTTGAATCATTTTTTGACGTTCTTCAGTAGTTGCGACAATACCTTTTGTTTGGAAAATGTGTTGCGCTGACAAGCTACCGATAACATTTTCTAAAACAGGATAAGGGAAGCATAAGCTCATTAAGCCAAAATATTTACCTGCTATTTGAACTTCAAAAGTAATTAACGCAACGATTTCACCGGCTCCTGCCACTTGAACCATTTGATAACTACTATCCAAACCAATTAATTCACCTTGAACTGGTAAAATATTGCCCCATGTATTTTCAACTGTTTTAATAATTTTTTCAAAGACTTTTCTTGCCAAAGCATCTTCAACTACAGTCAATTCTCTTTGTTTAGTTTCGCTTAAACCTGAGCCTCCCAACATACGGTCAACTACGCAAGATAAAACCTCAAAGCTTGTACCCAACAAGATTTGACCTGGTAATGGTTTCAATTCAAAGATACCAATAGTAAATGGTGTAGGCATTGAACGAATAAATTCGTCATACGTCAATTGGTCAGTAGAAACTACATCAATCTCAACACGCATACGTAAATACGCTGTCAAAACCAATGAAATTTGTCTTGAAAATTCTCTATGCAAATCTTGCAAAGCTCTTAAATGATCTTTTGAAAATTTATCCGGTCTTTTAAAGTTGTACAACTTATAAGATTTTTTAACATCAGATTCATCTCCGAAACCAGCAAAAGAATCACCGAAATCATCAATTAAACTATTATTATCAGTATCGTATTCTGATATACCCAATTTATTTTACCTTTCTACTGAATAATGAATTGTCCGAAACTTACTCTAATAACTTCTCTTGTACCAGCAAAGATTGCATTAACGTCTTGTGCAATTTGTTCTTTTACTAATTCTTTACCTACTGTTGTAGAAACTTCTGAAGAAGTTTTGCTTGATAAAGTTGTAAGAATAGCATCTCTGATTGCAGGTTTGTATTGAGCCATTTCCAACTCAATAGCTTTCATAGGATCGGCAGCTTCGCCACCACCATGACCACCATGTCCGCCACCTTCTGCTGGAGCTTGTGAAGCAGATAAGTCTGGGTCTGTTGGCAATTTCGACAATTCTAATGCAACGTTCGCCTTCAAATATCTCTTTGAATCTACGTCTGCTAAATTTAATACAAAATCACCTAAGTCAACAATTATACCTTTTTCAACCTGTTCTTCCTCGCCAGAAGTATCTTCATCAGTTTCTTCTGTTTGTGCCTGTTGTTGTAATTTTGAACCTAATAAATTATCTATTAAAACATAGTTCAAACATAGGAAGATAATTCCGCCCAATAACATTGAAAGTACTACGATTAATATCATTTTTAGATTTGAATCTAAAGTTATGGTTTTTTTATTATTTTCTTCTTCATCTTTATTTTGAGGTCTATTATCTCTTGGTGCTGTAGGTTTAGCCATACTATTCTCCTATCTATTGCGAATTATTTTAAGATAATTATATCAACTCTTCTATTCAAAAGTCGTCCACCACTTGATGTATTATCTGCGATTGGCATATATTCTCCGTATCCTGCAGCTGATAAGCGTTGTGGCGGAATTTTTCCAGTTCTGATTATATATCCTATTATATTTGTTGCTCTTGCAGTTGATAATTCCCAGTTTGAAGGATAGGTATTTGTGTTAATTGGTGTCGAATCTGTATGACCTTCCACCAATATTTTGTTATCAACCGTCGTCAACACATTGATTATTTCATTCAACGTATTTGAAGCATTTTTCTTTATTATAGCAGAACCTTCATCAAAAAGTATACTATCATTCATACGAACAATCAATCCTCGTTCATCTTTTACCAATTTTACAGACGAATTTTCTGCCAATTTTGTATTCAATTCTTGTATCAACTCATCTACGGTTTTATGAGTTTCACCAGTCGCATTTTCAATCACTTGAAGATTATTATCCTCTATAATCTTTGCTTGTGTCTTAGCAACATTTTGAGAAATTGCAAACATAACAATAAAAAGCGCTAAAAGCATGGTTACAAAATCAGAATATGATACAACCCATCTATTAATATAATCTTTTGAATTTGAGTAATAATCATTTCTCATAGACTACACTGGAACCTCCATACGTCTTTTGTTGTGATATTTTAAATACGCAATTAATTTTTCTTCAATAATTGCAGGATTTTCTTGCATCATAATAGAAATTACACCTTGTACCATAACTTCTTTCAACAAGATTTTTTCTCTTGTCTTATGTTTTAAGTTTCCTGCGATAGGTAAGAAAATTAAATTAGCAAAACCGACACCATATAGAGTAGATATAAATGCTGTTGCAATACCAATACCAAGTAATTCAAAATTATTGATATCCTTCATAACTTGAATTAAACCCATAACAGCGCCAACAATACCAAATGTCGGAGCATAACCACCTAAAGCCTCAAACACTCTTGAGTTAATTAATTCCTCTTCTTCCTCATAAGATATTTCAGAAGTCAAAATGTCATACAACAACTGAGGATTATTCAAATCCAATGCCAATTGTAAAGCTCTTGCCAAAAAAGAATCAGAAACTTTATCAACCAATCCTTGCAATGCAAATATGCCATTCTTTCTTGCAAAATAAGATATTTGAACAATTTCTTCAACTATTCTAACACTTTTATTAGTGTCTTTTAAAAATACTTCTTTAAGAGATTTTAAAGCCCCTATAACAATATTAAAATTGAAGTTTAGCAAAATAGCACAAAAACTACCCCCAACAACAATCAAAAAAGCCTCTGGCTGTAAAAACAAAGAAAGCGATGCACCCTCAAACTTTTGAGTAGCAAGCATCAAGCCTACACCAAAAATCAATGCGAATACCGCAGTATAATTCACGAGTACCTCCTTAAAATCCCTATATCTTATAATATAATCACATGATTTTAGTAAAAAGGTATCATCTGAATATAGGATATTTTTAAAACAAAAGGAGCGACTTTGATTTTATCAAAGTCGCTCCTAAAACATTTGAAAGTTAAACTAGAAGTTCAAACCAGCTTCTCTTGCAGCTTCTGCTAAAGCAGCGATTCTTCCGTGATATAAGAAACCGCCTCTATCAAATACAACGTCTTTGATACCAGCTTTTAAAGCTTTTTCTGCAACAGTTTTACCAATCATTTTTGCTGCTTCAATGTTACCACCATGATTTAAAGTTTCTTTTAAATCTTTGTCTAATGATGAAGCAGATGCCAAAGTTACGTGTTTTGTATCATCAATGATTTGAGCATAGATGTGTTTTGTACTTCTATAAACTGCTAATCTTGGAGCTTCAGAAGTTCCAGCGATTTTAACACGAATAGATTGATGTCTTTTTCTTACTTTGTTTTTTCTAATTTCTTGTTTTATCATTTTCTTTCTCCTTTTACCTAAACCTTCTTGAACAAAATCAAGGGTTTCTATGGGCTACTTGTACTTATTGAGGTTGCAAAAGCTCTACAGCCTCTGCTCGCTCGATTGCTCCTGTGAAATCAAAGATTTCTACGTCGCAACCGTAATGTTTCGTGTCCTGCTTGTCTTTGCCTTCGCAAAGCCAACACCGACACTACACACCGGTTAAACGTTATTTCTTACCAGCTTTACCAGCTTTACGTCTGATGTGTTCACCTTCGTATTTAACACCTTTTCCTTTGTAAACTTCAGGTGGACGTTTGCTTCTGATTAATGCTGCGATATCTCCAACTAATTGTTTGTTTGAGCCTTTTACAGAAATTTTTGTATTAGCATCAACTGCAATTGTGATACCTTCTGGTGCTTCAACTAAAATTGGATGTGAATAACCTAAAACTAAGTTTAAGTTTTTACCTTCCATATTAGCACGGTAACCAACACCAACGATTTCTAATTTCTTTTCAAAACCGTCTTTAACACCTTTAACTGCGTTTGCAACTAAAGTTCTTGATAAACCGTGTAAAGCATTTGTTTTTCTTTCGTCATTTACTGGTGTTAAGATAATGTGATTATCTTCAACTTTTACTGAAATTTCTGGTCTTACATTTACTGATTCTGTACCGTTTGGTCCTTTTGCAGTAACTAATTGACCGTCAATTTTTACTTCAACGCCTGCAGGAATTTCTACAGGTAACTTACCGATTCTTGACATTTTTATTTCTCCTTATGGTATATACTATCAAATTAGGCTTTTCTACCAATTTCACCTAACAAAAATAATTATAAAAAAGACTTACCCTAAAGGCAAGTCTTTTTAAAGTTTAATTAACTACCAAACGTAGCAAAGAATTTCGCCACCGATATTTTCTTTACGAGCTTTTCTGTCTGTTAAAAGACCTTTACTTGTAGAGATAATAGCGATACCTAAACCACCTAATACTTGTGGTAATTTTTTAGATTTACAGTAAGTTCTTAAACCAGGAGTTGAAATTCTTTGTAAATTTGTAATCACAGGTTTTTTCTTATCTGTGTATTTTAAAGTAATATTGATAACTTTAAATTTGCCGTTTTCAACAACTTCGTAGTTTTCAATAAAACCTTCTTCTTTTAATAATTTTGCTAATTCAATTTTTAATTTAGAAGCAGGAATTTCTACAGTTTCGTGAGAAACAGTATTTGCATTTCTGATTCTTGTTAGCATATCTGCTATTGGATCTGTGTTCATATTTTCTTCCTTTTTGTTGCTACTTACCTAAACTGTTTAGGCAGTATAGTCGTACATTTTATAAGAACGTCAATTACCAACTTGCTTTTGTAACACCAGGTAATAAACCTTGATGAGCCATTTTTCTTAAGCAAATTCTGCAAATACCAAAGTCTCTGTGATAGCCGTGAGGACGACCACAAATACTGCATCTGTTATGTAATCTAACAGTTGGGTATTTACCTTTTGCTGCAAGTTCTCTTCTTGTTTGTTCTTTATTTATCATCGCTTTCTTAGCCACGATTTTCTCCTTTACTTTTACTTCTTATTTTAAACCTTTGAATGGCATACCTAATTGTCTTAACAATTCTCTTGCTTCTTCATCAGTATTTGCTGTTGTGATAACTGAAATGTTCATACCTTTTACTAAATCAACTTCATCATATGAAATTTCAGGGAACAATGTTTGTTCTTTTAAACCTAATGTGTAGTTACCTCTACCATCGAAACTTTTTGCACTAATACCACGAAAGTCTCTAATTCTTGGTAATACAACACAGATTAATTTTTGTAAGAAGTCATACATTCTTTCGCCACGTAAAGTAACCATTGCACCTACTGGCATACCTTCTCTTAATTTGTAAGAAGCGATTGATTTTTTAGCTTTTGTAACAACTGATTTTTGACCAGCAATTTTTGTTAATTGAGCTTCAATTACTTCTGCAATTTTTGAGTTGTGTGATGCTTCACCAACACCCATGTTTAAAACGATTTTGTGAAGTTTTGGAATTACCATGTCATTTGTGTAACCAAATTTTTCTTTCATAGCTTTTCTTACTTCGTTATCGTATTTTTCTTTTAAGCTTTTTGTTACTGTCATTTTTCTTTCCTTTACCTTAAGATGGTTTCGCGCCAAGAACTACCTTGCACTATACATCTAATTTTTCACCGCATTTTTTACAAACACGTACTTTTTTGTCATCTTTTATTTCTGATTTAACTCTTGTAACTTTTTCGCAGTTTGGACATACGATCATTACATTTGAGCTATCTAAAGGAGCTTCCATTTTTACTAAACCACCTTGAACACCTGCCATTGGGTTAGGTCTTTGTGCTTTTGTAACCATATTTGCACCTTCAACTACTACTTTTGATTCAGACGGCATTGTTTTTGTTACGTTGCCAACTTTACCTTTATCTTTACCTGCGATAACCATTACTCTATCGCCTGTTTTTACTTGTAATTTTTTCTTATCTGCCATTTCTTTTTTCCTTCTTAAATAACTTCAGGTGCTAAAGAGATGATTTTCATAAAGTTTTTATCTCTTAATTCTCTTGCAACTGGTCCAAATACACGTGTTCCTCTTGGGTTGCCATCTTTGTTGATAATAACGGCTGCATTTTCATCAAATCTGATAACTGAACCGTCATTACGCTTGATGTCTGCTTTTGTTCTTACAACAACTGCTTTTACAACTTCTGATTTTTTTACTGCCATATTTGGTGTTGCATCTTTTACTGTTGCAACGATTACGTCTCCAACATGAGCAAATTTTTTATTTGAACTGCCCATTACACGGATACATAAAAGTTCTTTTGCACCTGTATTATCTGCTACAGTTAATCTTGATTCTTGTTGTATCATTGTTTTTTCCTTTTTCGTCTTTTCTTTTATTAAAATCCAAAAGAGCTTTTATTTCAAGCTATTTTTTCTTTTCTACAATATTTAGAACTGTCCATCTTTTATCTCTTGATGATGGTTTTGCTTCTACAATTCTTACTACATCGCCTTCTTCACATTGATTTTGTTCATCATGTGCTTTATAGTTTGTAGTTGTTTCCATAATTTTTTTGTATTTTGGATGTGGATCATATGTTGCAACTTTTACTACAACTGTTTTATCCATCTTAGCGCTTACTACTACGCCTTGTCTTTCTTTCTTAGGCATTTTATTTACACCTCATTTTCTTTTTCTTTAATTACTGTTTTTGCTTGTGCTATATTTTTCTTTGTTTTTTCGATTAAAGCTGTATTTTCTAACTTGTGAGTTGCTAATTGAATTCTTAAATCAAATAATTGTTTTTTGAAATCAACTACTGCACTTTTAAGTTCATCTACAGTTTTTTCACGCATTTCACTTAATTTCATTTTTTATTTTCCTTTAAACTACTGTTGTGCTTCTTTTTCAACTACTTTAACTTTGATTGGTAATTTTTGAGCTGCTAATTCTAATGCGTGAACTGCAGTATCTCTATCAAAGTAATCTAATTCAAATAACATTCTGTTTGGTTTAACTACTGCTACCCAGTATTCTAAGTTACCTTTACCTGAACCCATACGAGTTTCAGCTGGTTTTGCAGTAATTGGTTTATCTGGAAAAATTTTAATCCAAACATTACCGCCACGTTTGATTTCACGAGTCATCGCACGTCTTGCTGCTTCTATTTGTCTGCTTGTAATCCAACCTGGTTCTAATGCTCTTAAACCATAACGGCCGAATTCAAATTGTGTACCTCTTGTTTCAGTACCTTTCATTCTACCTTTCATCATTTTACGATGTTTTGTTTTTTTAGGCATTAACATTGTTATAGTTCTCCTGTTATATTATTTCTTATTAATTTCTATTCTGCGGCTGTTTCAGTAGCGATTTTTCTTCTTGGACGTCTGCCACCTTTTTCGTTGCCGTCTTTAGCACCTTTTGCTTTAATGTTCATATCAGCTTTTTCGCCTGGCATTAAGTTACCTTTGAAAATCCAAACTTTTACGCCGATTTTACCCATTATTGTGTTTGCTTCTGTGAAACCGTAATCTACATCAGCTCTTAATGTTTGAAGAGGAATTCTTCCTTCTTTTGCCCATTCTGAACGAGCGATTTCAGCACCACCTAAACGACCTGATACCATAACTTTGATACCTTGTACGCCTGATCTCATTGTTCTTTGCATTGCTGATTTCATTGCTCTTCTGAATGCGATACGTTTTTCAAGTTGTTGAGCAATTGATTCTGCTACTAATTGTGCATCTGCATTTACTCTTGCAACTTCTACAATGTTTAAAACAACTGTTTTGCCTAAATATTTAGAAACATCTTGTTTTAATTCGTCAATACCTTGTCCACCTCTACCTACTACGATACCAGGTTTTGCTGTAACAACTGTAATGATTGTATTTTGAGCTTTTCTATCAATTAAGATTTTTGAAACGCCTGCATTGTATAATTTTTTCTTAATGTATTTACGGATTTTAGCATCTTCTGCTACGAATTCACCGTAATCTTTAAATTTTGCATACCATCTGCTTGCCCAATTTTGAATTACGCCTACTCTAAATCCAGTTGGATGTGTCTTTTGTCCCATTTTTTATTCCTTTTTCTTATTTTTCGCTTACTACTAATGTTAAATGTGATGTTCTTTTTAATCTTCTGTAAATACGACCTTGAGCTCTTGGTTTACCTCTTTTGTAAGTTACGCTCTCGTTAGCGAAGATTTCAGAAATCTTTAACGCATCAGCTTCAGCACCAAATTTTTCGTGTGCATTTGCAACTGCTGCTTTTAAGTTCTTTTCAACTACTCTTGCTGCAAAGTATGGCATAAATTTTAACATTTTTTGAGCATCTGTTACAGATTTACCTCTTACTTCGTTGATTACTCTACGAAGTTTTCTTGCAGTCATTTTTATGTCTGTTTGTCTTGATTTTGCTTCCATTGTTTTATCCTTCAATTATTATTTTCTTTTTACTTTATCTGAACCTGCGTGTCCTCTATACATTCTAGTAGGTGCAAATTCGCCTAATTTGTGTCCAATCATTTGTTCTGTTACATATACTGGAACGTGAGTTTTACCATTATGTACAGCGATTGTGTGTCCTAACATATCTGGACTTATCATTGAAGCTCTTGACCAAGTTTTTACAACTTTCTTTTCTGAATTTTCATTCATTTTCGCAATTTTCTTTGCTAATGCTTCTTCGATATATGGTCCTTTTTTTAATGAGCGTGCCATTAATTTATTCTCCTTCTTATTTTATTTATCTTGATTTTCTTCTTCTAACGATTAATTTATTAGAAGCTTTAGTAGATTTTCTAGTCTTTTGACCAAGAGCTGGTTTACCCCATGGTGTTTTTGGATTACCACCAGGACCAGTTTTACCTTCACCACCACCGTGAGGGTGATCACAAGGGTTCATTGTTACACCACGTACTGTTGGTTTAACACCCATATAACGTTTTCTACCTGCTTTACCAATTTTAATGTTTTTGAATTCATGGTTACCTAATACACCGATTGTAGCCATACATTCTTTTCTTACCATTCTCATTTCACCTGATGGTAATTTGATTGTAACGTAGTTACCTTCTTTTGCCATTAATTGAGCTGCGTTGCCTGCTGCTCTAACCATTTTACCGCCTCTACCAGGTTCTAATTCAATGTTGTGAATCATTGTACCTAGAGGAATAACGTCTAATGGTAATGCGTTACCTACTTGAATTGGTGCCTCAGCGCCTGCAACAATTGTTGAACCTACTGTTAAACCTTCTGGTGATAAAATGTATCTTTTTTCACCGTCAGCATAATTAACTAATGAAATTCTTACGTTTCTATTTGGATCGTATTCAATTGTCATTACTGTGCCTGGAACACCTACTTTATTTCTTTTGAAATCAATAATACGATAGTGTTGTTTTACACCGCCGCCTTTATGTCTACAAGTAATTCTACCTGTGTTATTTCTACCTGCATGTTTTTTTATTGGTTTTAATAAACTTTTTTCTGGTGTAGATGTTGTGATTTCTGAATAATCACTCTTTGTCATACCTCTTTGTCCCGGAGATGTCGGATTAATTTTACGTATTGCCATTTTTCTACCTTTTTTCTTTCTTATGCCCCAATTAATTCTTCGATTGGATCACCGTCTATTGTAACTATTGCTTTTTTAGAAGAATCAGTTCTACCCATTTTATAACCCATTCTTTTTGCATGAGATGGCATGTAAACTGTTCTTACTTTTTTAACTTTTCTTCCTGGGAATGCTTGTTCAATTGCTTGAGCAATTTCAACTTTTGTTGCATCCATAGAAACTTCAAATGTATATTGACCAATTGTTGTTGCCATCATTGATTTTTCTGTAATCAATGGTTTTTTAATTATGTCAAATAATTTTTCTTTGTTTGTTCTTTCTTTACTCATTGCTTTATCCTTTTTAACTTAGACTATGCAAGTCTTTCTGTGATTTCATTTACTGATGATTCTGTCAATAAAACTGTATCTGCTTCGATTAAATCTTTAACGTTTAAGTTTGAAGGTAATAACAATTTTACTGATGGAATGTTTCTTGCTGATAATTCTAAGAATTTGTTTTCTGCTGCTTTTGTATCAGCAATGATTAGAATTTTACCTTCAGCTTTTAATGATTTTAAAGCGTCCATCATTAATTTTGTTTTTGGTTCAGAAATTGCTGAAAAATCTTTTACGATGATTGTGTGGCTTAATTTAGCTGACAATGCAGATTTTAAAGCTAATTTTCTTGCTTTTTGTGGCATTGCAAAAGAGTAATCTCTTGGTTTTGGTCCGAATGAAACACCACCACCTGCAAATAATGGAGATCTTGTTGAACCTGCTCTTGCTCTACCTGTACCTTTTTGTTTCCAAGGTTTTCTACCACCACCAGAAACTTCTGCTCTTGTCTTAGCTGATGCTGAACCTTGTCTTGCATTATTTAATTGTCTTCTTAATGCTAAATGCATTACGTGTAAGTTAGGTTCTACTTCAAATACACCTTCGTTTAGTGTAATTTCACCTAATTTTTCACCTTTTGTACTTAATATTTCTTTTGACATTTTTTATATCCTTTATCTAGTTAATTCTCTTACTATTAGTTCCATTTTGTAATTGATGGTTTAATTGTTACCAATTTACCTTCTGGACCTGGAACAGCACCTTTTACTAAAACTAATTGTTTTTCGTTATCAACTTTTACAAGTTTTAATTTTTTAATTGTAACTCTTTCGTTACCCATGTTACCAGCCATTCTTTTACCTTTAATAACACGGCTTGGAGTTGTACCTGCACCGATTGAACCAGGTTCTCTGTGGTTTTTAGAACCGTGAGCCATTGGTCCTCTTGAGAAATTCCATCTTTTTACTGTACCTTGAAAACCTTTACCAATTGATGTACCTGTTACATCAACTTTTTCTACATCTGCTAATACAGATACTGGGATTTCTTGTCCTACTGTATAATCTTGAGGATTATCCACTCTGAATTCTTGTAGATGTCTTAAATTTTCTACATTGTTTTTCTTTAAGTGTCCAATTTCAGCCTTTGTCAAGTGTTTTTCTTTTGCTGCAATTGTACCTACTTGAATTGCATTGTAACCATCAGTTTCTTCAGTTTTAACTTGAGTTACAACCATTTTTGAAACTTTTATTACTGTAACTGGAATAGCTAGACCGTGTTCATCAAAAACTTGAGTCATTCCTAGTTTTTCACCTATTACACCAAGTGTCATAATTTTCGTCCTTTCTTCCCCTTCAAGGGTTCTTCTTGTGATTGCTACCCTCTAGACTGCCTAGAGCCGTAGTTCGCATTATTGCTTAACGCATAAATGATTTGTTGTTTGTCTGATATTTTATACTCGCCTTTTAAAGGCGAGTTTTGAGCTATGTTTTAAAAATTATAATTTTACTTCGATATCAACACCAGCAGGTAAATCTAATCTGCTTAATTCTTCTGTTGTTTGTTGAGAAGCATCATAAATGTCGATAATTCTTTTGTGTGTTCTTAGTTCAAAGTGTTCACGAGATTTTTTATCTACGTGTGGTGAACGTAATACACAGTAAATTCTTCTTTTTGTTGGTAGAGGAATTGGTCCTGCTACCTTTGCATCTGTTCTTTTTGCTGTTTCTACAATTTTTTCTGCTGAAACATCAATCAATTTGTGATCAAATGCTTTTAAACATACTCTTATTCTTTGTCTGCTTGTAGTTGACATTTTTTATTTCCTTTTCTTACTTATTGTATAACCTTTTTGCATACTAATATACAGCTCTGTGCATTAAAAATCGTATATCAAACATTTTTTAGTGTCAACATAACATTTTTCAATTTGTTTACTTTATTTAATAATTGTTAATAAAGCTTTATTTAAACTCTATCTTTCATAATTTTTACAAAATTTTTAATGCTTCTATCATAAGTTGCTTCGCCTGCTGCAGTAAAGAAACACCCCGGAATTTCACCATTTTCTCTGTGTGCTCTTACACATTCACAACACAAACCTCTTTTTGAACAACTTGTATATGTACATGTGCAACCTATTTTGTTTTCATCTCTTCTACATTCCATATATGTTACTCCTTATTATTTTCTAAAACTATACCTACAACCACAATAATTTTGACGATATAGACCTAATCCATTTGCAATTTTATTAGTTTTCAAAAATCCATCTTTCTTTTTAAAATCAACAGCCATAAATTCTAAACCAAAATCATTTGCAACTCTTTCGCCAATTTCTTTTAAGTGTTGAAAATTTTTATGAGGACTTATCGCAATTGAGGTTGTAAAAAGCTTTATCCCTAATTCTCTTGATTTTTTTGCAGTCTGAATTAAACGAAGTTCAAAACATTTATCACATCTTTTTCCTCGTTCCGGTTCCTCTTCATACCCATGAATATAATTTTCAAATCCTTGAGTATCGTAATGTTCTTCTATTAATTCCACCCCATAATGATTGCATAAAGTTCTTTGAGCTTCCAATCTCTTTATATAATCATTTACCGGCTGTATATTCGGATTATAGAAATACACAACCGGTAAATATTGATTATCTATTAAGTATTCGATTGGATATCCTGAACAGATTCCGCAACAAGCATGGAGTAGAACTCTACTATTGCTTTTTTGCTCCTGCATCAATTAATATCGCTTTCACTTCGTTATATGGTTTTAAGCCCATATATAATTGTCCTTTTACTGAAAATGCTGGTGTACCACCTAAATTCATTTTAGAAGCTTCGTCAATGTTAGCTAAGATTTCAGCATTGATTTTTGGATCTTTCATATCTTTTTTCAATTTATCAACATCAAAACCTTGAGTTTTTGCTGTTGTGTAAACTTCCTCGATTGAACCAGCTTTTTCTTCAAACAACAAGTTAACCATATTCCAGAATTTATCTTGGTTTCTTGCAGCTAAAGACAATCTAGCATAATCACATGCCCCTACGTGGAATGGATTTGGAATATTTTTGTTACATGCATTATCTAATGGATAGTGAACAAATTCGATTTTTACGTTAGAAAAATCTTTAGCAACTTTGTGCATTAATCTGTTTTCCATTACACAATATGGACACATCAAGTCTGAGTACATTTTAACTACAACTTTTCCGTTTTCGTTACCTAAAACGTTACCTTTTGCAACGTCAGCATAATCATTGCCTTGCATATTGTACAATTGATCCATAAATTTAATATCTTTAATTTGAGGAGCAAAAACATAAGTTGTTGATGTAACTGTTAAGAATACAATTACAAGAACTAATGTAATCCAGAATGCCTTTGTATATTTTTTAACTGCTTCTACGAAATCAACGATAGTTGTTTTTAAAGAAGCGCCAAAAGTTTCTCCTGCAAATTCTGATGCAAATAATGCGATGAATAAGTTAATGAAATATGTAACAACACAAAGTACACAAATCATTTTCAAAGAAATAAAGCTTACTAAAGCTAAAATCATTGATACTAAGAATGAGAATAAACCTAAAACGGCTATGTAGCTACATGGATTTTTGAAAACTTCCATCCAAGCAAAACCTTTAAGGTTTTTCAATTTTTCTGAACCTAATAAAACTACAACGATTAGGTAAAAAATCATTCCCCAATATGCAAGAGGAATACCTAAAAATTGAGCATTAACTGATTTTGCCACGCCGTCGCAGTTTACAACAGGGTTGTTAGCATCTGTACAGAAACTTGGACCAGCAGCGGGGTTAAAGTTTGCGTTGTTATAAACAACTGCCAAAGCAATAGTTGCAATAAAGCCTAAAATAGCTAATAAAAACAAAATTGCTTTTTTGGAAATTTTGATTTCAATAGTTTTTTCCATAGTAAATTGTTTCCTTTCTATACTGTTGGAGGCAAAGTGCCTTTAACTTCTACAATATCATTACTGTTTAATTTAAAAGCTTCATGGATTTTGTTACAAGCCATTTCAGCTTTTTCACCGTCAATCAAACAGCTAATTTTGATTTCAGATGTTGAAATCATTTTAATATTTACATCTAAGTCAGCAAGAGTTTCAAACATCAATGCAGCAACACCAGGTTTGTCCATCATGCCTGCACCTACGATTGAAAGTTTTGCTGTATTTTCATCTAAATGAATTTCTTTAGCACCAACTTCATCTTTCATTGCTTCTAAGATTGTCATTGTTTTTTCTTTATCTTCTCTATTAATAGTAAATGCAATGTCATTAGTGTTATTAAAAGATTTTGCGTAAGATTGAATAATCATATCTACTGTAATATTGTTATGAGCTAAATTTTTGAAGATTTTAGCCGCAATACCAGGTTCATCTTTAACTTCGCACATAACAACTCTTATTTGCGTAAAGTCGACAGCAACGCCAACGACTGGTTTATCTAATTCCATATCTTTTGCTCCTGTAATCATTGTACCTAAATCGTCAGTATAGAAGCTACTTCTTACTCTTAATGGTAAGCTGAACTTTTTAGCTGTTTCAACTGAACGTGGGTGCATTACGCCAGCACCAACTCTTGCAAGCTCTAACATTTCGTCATATGTAATTGTGTCTAATTTAGTAGCATTTTTAACCATTCTCGGATCTGAAGTGTATACACCTTGAACGTCTGTGTAAATATCACAACGTTCTGCACCTAAAGAGGCAGCGATTGCAACTGCAGACGTATCAGAACCGCCTCTGCCTAAAGTTGTAATTTCACCGTCTTTTGTAACACCTTGAAATCCTGCTACTACAACAATTCTACCTGCATTCAAGTTTTGTTTTAATCTTGAAGTTTCAATATTTAAAATTCTTGCTTTTGTATGTAAATCTTCTGTAATAATACCAACTTGCATAGCATTCATACTAACTGCATCATAACCTTTAGCCTGAATTGCCATAGTTAATAAAGCGATAGAAATACCTTCGCCAGTTGATAGCAACATATCCATTTCTCTAGGAGATGGAACATCTGAAATTTGCTTTGCCATAGTAACTAAATGGTCTGTAGTATGACCCATTGCAGATACAACAACCACAACATCATTGCCTTTTTCTTTTTCTGCAACTACAGTCTCTGCAACCTTTTTAATTCTGTCAGTATCAGCTACTGATGTTCCGCCAAATTTTTGTACGACTACATTCTTTGTCATAATTTCACTCTTATACTAGTATAATATATATCGAGATTAATTATAACCTTATAAATTTAGTTTGGCAAGTGGTTTAACAATAAAGAAACTTACTATTTTTTGTATTCTAAAATTTTATCAACAATTTCTCTAAAAGCGCCTTCTCCACCATTATTTTTGGTAATTTGAATATTTTTAATCCTTAAAATTGATTTGTGTGCGTTTTTTACAGTAACTTTAAACTTTGCCATTTCAAGGCATTCTCTGTCATTCACATCATCGCCAATATAAATATATTCATCATCTTTTAATTCATATTTCTCTAAAATATTTTGAAGAACCGCTTTTTTTAATCTAATATTTCCGTGAACATCTTTTATACTAAATTTTTCTGCAACCAAATTCATTGCTGAATTTTCTTCACCCGAAATTATTGCAATTTTAATATCATTCTTTTTTAACAAAGAAAATGCCATTACATCACGAAAATTCAATTTTCTAGACATGTTTTGATTTTCGTCAATATAAACATTATTATCTGTAATAACACCGTCAAAATCAGTTACAACTAATTTAATATTTTTAGAAAATTTTAATTTGCCCATAACAGTTTTTACTCACATTATAGATACTTTTTATAAAGACCGAAATCTTCATCGTCATCACCAAAATGTTTTTCTTCAACTTCGTTTTCTTCGTTGAAAATATTATCCAAAGGTGATTTTTCTTCTTCTTTAATTTCAATCTTATTACTAATATGTTCCTCTTGAACATCTTCGTGATAATCTCTATCTTTAACTTCACCTAAATCTTTCAATACAGTCAATTCAGATTGAGTAGCGCCTAGTAAAAGTTTTTTACCATTAACTTCTACAACGTGCAAAGATTGATTGTTATTCAAATGAGTTGAAGATAACACGATAATCTTATCTTCAATATCAGAATTTCTAGTTTTTTTAGCCAACTTTGAACCAACAACATTCAATTTTGCATAAATAAAACCAGTCAAAAATATTAATCCAATAACAAAAGCTAAAGCGCCTACTACTGAGAAAAGACTAGTTTCGTGAGAGACTTGTGAATTCAAAATATCATCAACAGAACACATACCAAAACAAGTTTGTTGAGATACTAAAAATATAATCATGTAATTTAAAAGTTTTTTCATGTTAAAATACCTATAATAATTTTATATAATATATATAACACAAAAAAAATTATTCGGATAAAATATGCTTTGGTACGTATTCAACTTAATAGTAATATTCATTCTAGTTTTGCTGTTCGTCGTTGTAAGATCTACAAACAGACAATGGCAAAAAACAGACTTGTTCATTGAAGATGCAGCAAACATTGTAGAATCAATTCGTTCTGGTAACTTATCAAAAAAGATTGGCAAAATTGATTCTACATCTGGTGAAGCTCTTGCTGACAGCATTAACCAACTTATTGATACTTTGAAAGAAACAGAAGAAAAAGTTAAAGAACAACAAGCAGAATTGATGAAACAAAATAGATTTTTAGAAAGTGTTTTAAACGCGCTTTCTGATGGTCTTATTATAGTTGACAAAAATTCTAATATCCTAAAAGTTACTCCAAAAATTTCAAACTGGTTTGGTCAAAGCAATAAAAAGCTTATGGGTAAAAATGTTTTTGAATTCATTGAGCCAACTCAACAAGTTTCAATTGAAACCTTACACAATACAGAAGTTTATATCAAAACATATTCATCAGACCTGTTTGAAGCTACGGCATTAAGATTAAACGTAGAAGATAGAGTTAGCAGATATATTATCTTGATTAGAAACGTAACAAACCAAAAAGAACTAGAAAAATTGAGAGAAGACTTTGTCGCAACTCTTACTCACGACTTGAAAGTTCCTATTGTTGCTGAATCTAATATGTTAGACTTTTTGAGCAACGGAACATTCGGCGAAATCAATGATAAACAAAGAGAAGTTTTAAGTAAGATGAAAACTTCTAATAGCGAACTTATTGAACTTGTACAAATGCTTCTTGAAACATATAAAAGCAATAACACAACAATTGAATTATACAAAGAAGATACAAGCTTGAACGAGTTCTTGGAAGAAGTAATTGATGAAATGAGACCTTTGGCAAAAAAGAACGATATTCAATTGAACTTCACATCTCCTCAAAACATTATTGTTAATATTGATAGATTACAATTTAAACGTGTAATCAAAAACCTTATACAAAATGCTCTTTCGTATTCAGAATCATCAAACGATATTGATATCAAAACAAATATACAAGGCGGAAATGTTTATATTTCTGTAATCGACTACGGTAAAGGCATTAGCCCTAAAGATATCGGATTAGTATTTAATAAATACTTCTCAACATCTAAAAAATACAGAAAAATTGGTACAGGTTTAGGCTTGTATTTGTCAAAACAAATTATTGAAGCACACGACGGCGAAATTACTGTAACAAGTGAAGAAGGCGTATTAACAGAATTTAAGATTAAATTGGGAATATAGCGCGAGTGAGCAGAGGCTGGAGCGCTTTTGCAAAATAGTTTTATCAACTTTTGCAAAACGCGGAATTGCCGTTTAACGCGAACGAGCAAGACAGCGCGAGTGAGCAGAGGTAGAATTGTCATTCCGTACTCCGCTCGGGAATCTGAAGATGATTAATGGATAATGCGGTCGTTGGTTAAATCCTAAGTCAAGCGCAGAAAGACACAAAAGGTATGGTATAAGTTGTTTGTCATTGCAAGGAACGCAGGCGTGGCAATCTATTTAATTTGTCTTATTCGTTCGCAATAACAGAATGTCTGTTATTTATCATCATTAAACCAAAATAAAAAGCCCCTTGCGGGGCTTACGTCTTGCTATTTATTTTCAGCAATTCGACTTACTTTCTTGGAATTAGAACATCTTATAATTTACTACCAACAGCCTTATACAAATCAATATAGCTGATGTAGCATTCTGAACGTGTTGAATTAATCAACTTTTCTACGTTCAACAAATTTTCTTCCATTTGAACTAAATCTAATCTTGAAATAATACCTTGATTATATTTATCCTTAGTATAACCAAAATCCTTCGTTTCAAGTTGATGTTGTTTAATGTGTTCATTTAATTTTTCATTATCATATTTAACAGATGCCAAAGCATCGTTAACCTCTTGAATAGCTGTCAAATTAGTTTTGTAATAATTTTCTAGCATCTTGTCATATTTAACCTTGCTCAATTTTAAATTAGCAACTCTAGCACCACCCGTAAACACAGGTAACATAGCTCCTAACGCTAATGCAGCTAAAGTTGTTTCTTTTGAAAACATACTATTTTTAACATCTAAGGCTGCTAAACCAGTAAGATTTATTGTTGGTAAAAATTCTTTTTTAGCAACTCTTACGTCAATACCAGCCTTCTTAATCATTTTTTCAGCTTTTAAATAATCTGGTCTATCAACAATGATTTCTGATGAAATTTCTTTTGGAATAGTACCAGTAAATTTAATTTGATTTAAAGGAGTAAAGGCTAAATTTTCACCATTTTTAGGGTCTTCGCCAATCAATACGCAGAATTGGTCTAGCAATTTTGCTCTTGATTTTTTCAAGTCAATCAAATCAGATACACCATAAACATAGGCTTTGTTAGCTTTTACAGTATCAGATGTTGAAACAATACCTTCTTTATTGCTTGCAAGCATCATATTATATATATCAAGTCTAGAATTAACGATTTTTTCTTGATATTTAATAATTTCGTTTAATTTAACAATATTAAAATAAACATTACCAACGGCAGATGCTACAGAAATATAAACAGCTCTTTCATCGTCTTGAGAAGCTTTGTATAATTCTTTTACAGATTTTGTTTTATCTCTATTTTTTAAGAATAAATCAACCTCATAATTAAACATTGCAGGAACATTTACTGCAAAATCGTCTGATTGCATACCCATAACGTTTACAAACGCTGGAGAAATACCAACGCCTGCTGAAGGTAGTTCATTTGCAAACTGTAATTTCATATTTTGATAATATTCTTTTACAGTCAAACTTGCAATTTTAAGATCATAGTTTTGTTTAATAGCTAAATCAATATAATGATTTAAGTTATCATCATTAAACTTTTTCCAAAAATCCATATTTACATAAGCATATTTATAATCATCATTTTCTTTTTTAGATTTTTTAACTTTACGATTATAAACAGTTTGTTGATTATTTTTATTATTATTTTCGGTAATCGCAAATACTGGCATTACGTAAGTGAAGTTAAAGCATGCCAAAATTAAAATTGCCGTAAATCTTTTCAAATTCATTATCTTACCTCATACTTGACAAATCTGATAGGCACATGTTACCATAGTTTTGTTACAAATGCAACATGTATTTTTTGAAACAGATTAGCAATGTAACATTCTCAAACAGACTAGAGGTAAGAAAATGACAACAAAACAAGAAATAATAGACTTAAAAAAAGATTTTAGTAAATGTGCCTTTTATATGATACAAAAATTATCCATATATACAGACCAATTAGCTAAAAATTTTTTTGAAATAAGAAATGTAGATATAACACATGATGAATTTGTAGCAATAAACCAAATTTTAAATCACCCAGATATTTGTCAACGTGATTTAGCAAAATTAATTTTAAGAGATAGAGTTAGAACAGGAAGAATACTTAACTCTCTTGAAGAAAAAGGTTTTATCACAAGAACAAACGATACCAAAAATAATAGACTTGTTAGAAGACTAAGGGTAACTAAATCAGGGAAAAATCTTTATGAAACACAATTTGCGATAATGGAAAAAATTATGGATAAATTATTAGAAAAATTTTCTGAAGAAAAAATGATAGATTTAAGAGATACGTTAGTTCAACTAGAACAAGCATTATCAGAAATTGTAGAATTTAACATTTAACGTCATAGGAGAAAGATAAAATGACAGAAGATAAAGAATTAAGAAAAGAATTAAAAAAAAGTTATAAAAAATCGATTGGTATCATTGTTGCAATCCTACTTATAGCAGCGACAATAATTGCTGTTATTGATGCAATGCACTACCAATCAACAGAAGATGCCTACATCGAAAATCACACTGTTCAAGTTGCACCAAAAGTAGCTGGTCAAATCGTGAACGTTTATATTAAAGATAACCAAGCAGTTAAAGCTGGTGATTTAGTTGCACAAATCGATGATGCAGATTATAAAGTAAAACTTGAACAAGCAGAAGCGAATTATCAAAGTGCTCTAAAATCTCAAAACATTGCAAAAGCAAATCTTTCAGCCGTTGATGCCGAAATTGCTTTAGCAAAAAAAGATGTAGACAGATATACAAAATTGTATGAAACAGGTTCTGTATCAAAACAAACACTTGATAATGCTGTTACAAAATACGAAAGCGTAAAAGCAAGACAAGAAAATGCTGAACAAGCAATCTTGACAAAAGACCAAGTAAACGTTGCTGATGCTGATATTAAAGCCCTAAAAGCTATCAGAGACCAAGCACAATTAAACCTATCATATACAAAAATTTATGCCCCACAAGATGGCACTGTTTCAAGTAAAAGAGTTGAAAAAGGTGCTTATGTACAAGTTGGAAGTCCTTTATTTGTAATCGTTCCAAACGAAGTTTGGGTAGTCGCAAACTTTAAAGAAAACCAATTAGAAAAAATGAAAGCTGGACAAAGCGTAGAGATTAAAGTTGACACTTATCCAAAACACAAATTCAAAGGCAAAGTTGACAGTATTCAAAGAGCTTCTGGCGCAAAAGCTAGCTTATTTCCTCCAGAAAACGCTGTAGGTTCTTTCGTAAAAATCGTACAAAGAATACCTGTAAAAATCGTTTTCACAGAAGATATTGACAAAGACCAATACTTATTAGTTCCGGGAATGTCTGTAATTCCAAAAGTAAGAGTAGTTGAATAATAGGTAGAAAAATGTCAGAAGCAGTAGCTACAACTGAAGAATGGAAACCTAAGTATGGACCTTGGATAGCAGCAATTCCGACAATGTGCGCAGCATTTATGTTCGTACTTGATGAAACTATCGCAAACGTTGCTCTTCCTCACATGGCAGGAACATTTTCTGTAAGCCGTGAAGAGTCAATGTGGATTTTAACATCATACTTGGTTGCAAGTGGTATCACAGTTCCGACTGTTGACTGGTTCTGTAAACTGCTTGGCAGAAAGAATTTCTTTATGCTAAGTATTATGATTTTCACAATATCATCATTCTGTTGTGGTATCTCAAACTCAATAGAAATGATACTTGCATCAAGAATTTGTCAAGGTTTCGGCGGTGGTGGTTTATTACCGATTTCGCAAGCAATCTTACTGGAATCATTTCCAAAAGATCAACGTGGTAAAGCAATGGCAGCCTTCGGATTAGTAATCGTAATGGCACCAATCATTGGACCAGTTTTTGGTGGATATATCACCGATAACTGGAATTGGCCATGGATATTCTTTATAAATATTCCTGTCGGCTTTTTAACCTTATATATTTCTAAAACTTTATTAGAAGACCCACCTTATGCTAAAAAACAAAAAGGTGTAAAACTTGATGCAATAGGATTTTTCTTTCTAGCTTTATGGATTGTATCACTTCAAATAGTATTAGATAAAGGTAACAATGCCGATTGGTTCAACGCATCTTGGATATGCAAATTAACAGCCGTATCTGTAATTTCGATGATAATATTTATCATTTCCCAAATTAAAAATAAAAATGGACTTGTTGATTTAAGTATTTTCAAAGATAAAAACTACTCAATCGGTACACTTGTTCAAGTCATAATTCAAGGGGTAGTTTTAGCTTCACTTGCTATCTTACCGCAATTCTTACAATCACTAATGGGTTATGATGCGTTCCTAAGTGGTTTATCAATTATGCCTCGTGGGGTTGGTAGTTTTATATCATTAGCACTTTGCGGACAGCTTACAAATAAAGTTAACAATAAAATACTAATTTTAATAGGTTTCGTACTCGTTGGTACATCAGGTTTAATGCTTGGGAACTTAAACCTTGATATTTCAAGTATGAACATTGTTATACCAAACTTTGTATTCGGTCTTGGTATGGGATTTGCGATGATTCCTGTAATTTCATTATCAGTAATGACTTTACGTAATGACCAAATGACAAACGCAAGTGGTGTTCAAAACTTGCTTAAAAATATTGGGGGTTCAATCGGTACATCACTTGTTGGTACATTAATCACAAGATATGCACAAATTCACCAGGCATATTTAGTAGGAAACTTACACCCGCTAAATCCTGTTTTTGAACAAAAACTACAAGCAACTTGGGGCGCATTGTCGCAATACACATCTATGGATATGGCAAATTATATGGCACAATATTCACTTTATGGAGAACTGGTTAAACAAGCTAACCTTTGGGGATTTATTGAAACCTTCAGAATTTGTGGTATTGCATGCTTTGTTGTAATTCCATTTATCTTCCTATTAAAAAATATGAAAAAAGAAGATACAGAAAAATCTTAGAATTTTTCGACATACCAAATACATTTAATTTGAGTTTTTTCGTACGCAAAGCATTTGTAAGGTGTCATTTTTAAATTATCCCAAACGATTGAATTTCCTTTAATTTTATCGTTTTCAAAATTTGCCATATTTACAACAGCTTTCGGGTGATTTTTTAGAATTTGTTTTAACTGCTCTGGATACAAGTCCTGATTAAAATACGAAACGAAAAAGGCATCTTTATCAAATAAAGAAGCTAGTCGTTTGCTATCATTACGCTGAATAAAAGAATCATCTTTATCATCTTCAAAATAGCACCATTGAGTATTTTCAGATATAACTTTTGTATCAACATCATAAACCACGTCATAGCAATAACTTTTTAAATTAAAGTTATTGTTTTTTGAATATGGAATTAACGCATAACCAATGTAATTAATATCATCAAGAATAATTGTTCTGTTTTTAATATGTTCATCATTAATCAAAACCTTAAAAATATTTTGAATTTCATAAGAAAAAACTTCTCTGTTAATAATTCTACTCAAATTTCCGTAAGCATTTACGTTTAAAATAGAAATTATACATAGCGAAATAATTAATGCTTTGTTTAGTTTTTGACTCAAATCAAGCGCTACCCAAACTGCAATTAACAAATAAATATAATAAAAATAGTGATTCCAATAATGTCCAAAATATTTAAAAATAAAACAATAAGAAAGAGCCACATAAGTAAAACCTACAAAGAACAAGGCTTTTTTAGATTGCTTTATACAAAACAAAGAAATGAACGTACAAATCAAGACAGGCACAAAATACCACCAGGCAATATTTTTAACCAATGGCATCAACCCTCTAAACTCCAGCAAATACGTAGAGTCAGAACCTGAAAGAACGTACAAAATAAGACTTCCGCCTAATAAAAATATAATTGACGGAATTATCAAATTTTTCAAATCACATTTTTCTTTAAAGAAATCATATAAAAATAATATCCCAAAAGCAGTTGCGCCAAACAATGCCATAACCGAAGTATTTGCGCATAAAACTAGCAAAATTGAATAAATAACGGGGTGTTTTAATTTATCTTTGTACAAAATTGTTAGTAAAAATAGTAAAAATATTCCGATAGAATAACATCTTGCAAGTATCGGATATACTGTAAAAAATGGAAATGAAAAAGTTATCAAGACCTTTATTAAATTATTAAAAGGAGATTTTTTCCATAACAAAAGAATTGCGCCAAAACAAAATATCCAGTTTAAAAACTGCATTATATACGGATAACCCCAATTTAGTTTAGCAAAAGGCATTAGCATTAAATACCAAATCAGAGTATGACCTTCAACCTTCATTAACTTTATGATTTCTATAAAACTCAATTCTTGCGCTATGGTCCATGCATGAGCCTCATCTAGCCACGGAATATGATTTAACATTCTGAACAATGTTACACATACCCAAATAACTATTGAAACAATAAAGACTTTATTTTTCATGGTATTCCTGTTCTGTATTCACTTTCCATAGGATAGTTTTATCAGAATTATTTTTTATAACACTAACCGCTTCAAAACCGCTCAACATAGAATGATCCATATTATTGTACTTATGTTGACCATTTCTACCGATACAATAAAGATTTTCAAAAGACATTAAATACTCTTTAACTTTATCAAAGCTTTCATAAACATCAAAATAAGCAGGATAAGCTTTTTTAACCTTTTCCCTTTGAGCTTTTAAAACATTTTTCTTATCTAAAATACCGATTTTTTCAGCCTCAGAAATAGTAAATTGAATAAAATCTTCATCAGACATATTCCAGAATTCATCATTTTCGTTGCAAAAATATTCCATTGAAACCAAAACCTTGTGCTCAAAATCTTTGACAAGATAAGGCGACCAGTTATTCATAACCTGCAATCTGCCAACCTTTACATCAGGTTCTTGAATATATATCCAATTATCTGGACAAATATTACCAATTGTCTTGTAATCAGTATTGTTTTTAAGTATAAATTCATCTAAATACAATGCTACAAGCATATAATCACGATATGGCAAATCCTTCGCCACTTTATAAACCTCATCAGAAGGTTTGTTTTTAAGTCCTAAAATCAAATCTTTTATAGGCATAGAAGATAAAATCAAATCGCCATAATATTCATACTCATTGTCATTTTCAATAACCGTCAAAGATTTAATCTTATTATTTTCATTATTTAACGCTGTAACCTTTGCATTCAAATGAATTTCGCCACCATTATTTCTAATAAAATCGGCCATTAAATTCCAAAGTTGCCCACAACCAAACTTTGGATAGAAAAATTCGTCAATTAATGTCGTTTCTTTCTTTTTTGTCAAATGTAAAGCATTCAAAACAGCCTTAATCAAAGACAAACCTTTAATTCTTTGCTCGCCCCATTCTTTTGAAATATCTCTTGGGTGTCGTCCCCATACTTTTTCTGTATAATTTTCAAAAAAAGTTTTATACAAAACTTTTCCAAAACGATTTATCATAAAATCTTCAAGATTTTTTTCTTTTCTTTTTAAAATCATTGATTTTAAATAACTAAACCCTGCAAGCATTGTTTTTGCAATACCTAAATTGAGAACAGTGCTTAATTTTAAAGACACAGGATAATCAAAGAATTTGCGTGTATAATAAATTCTCGAAAATCTACGACGTTTTAACATTACATCATCAATTTCATTAGGATTTGCATTATTTATCTTTGATAAATTATTAACTTCCCTATTTAAGATTTCATCATCAATTGATTTTTCACTTTGAAGAGGTAAAAAATTTTCCCACAAATCAAGTATTTCTTGAGATTTAGAGAACATTCTATGACCACCTAAATCAACCCCCGACCCATCAAAATTAACTGTTCTAGAAATTCCACCAACTTCATTTAGCTCTTCTATTATAATTGGTTTTATATCGTCAGTTTCAGTTAAAAATTTATATGCAGACGCAAGACCAGCTGGTCCACCACCAATTATTAAAGCAATTTTATTTCTCATAAAGTATTCAAAACTCCACTTAAAGCTTCTAAACTTCTATTCGCAAGAATTTCAGCCTTAGCTTTTTTATCTTTTCTAATCTTTTTTGGTAATTCAATATTATTTATCAATGCCCAATTTGAATTTACAGGTTGAAGCTGTTTGTGATTTTCGTCAGTGATATAATTCAACAAAGCTCCCAAAATACATTCAGAAGGCATTTCTAACATTTGCTCACCTTTGATATATTTTGCCATATTAATACCAGCAATCAGACCTGACGCCATACTTTCTGTATAACCTTCAACACCAGTGATTTGACCTGCAAAGAACAGGTTATCACGTTTTTTAGTATTCAATTTATTCGTCAAAATTCTTGGACTATTAATAAACGTGTTTCGATGCATTACGCCATAACGAACAATATTAGCATTTTCTAACCCTGGAATAGAATGAATAAGTTCTTTTTGGAAACTCCATTTTAAATTAGTTTGAAATCCAACTAAATTATATAAAGTCTTTAACGCATTATCCTGTCTTAATTGAACAACAGCATAATTTATTTCATTTGTTCTTTTATCAACAAGTCCAACTGGTTTCATAGGTCCAAATCTCAACGTATCAACACCTCTAGAACCCAAAACTTCTACTGGTAAACAACTTTCAAAGAATTTAGCATTTTTTTCAAATTCTTTAAGTTCAATTCTTTCAGCATTAATCAAAATGTTATAGAACTTTTCGTACTCTTCTTTATTCATAGGGCAATTAATATAAGAAGCCTCGCCCTTATCATATCTTGAGCCGTAAAAAGCTTTATCGAAATTAATACTATCTTTTTCTACAATCGGAGCAACCGCATCAAAAAAGTGAAGATGTTCTTCTTGAGTAAATTCTTGAATACTTTTTGCCATACTATCAGAAGTCAAAGGTCCAGATGCGATAATAACATCACCCTCCGGAATTTCATTAACTTCTTCTCTTACTAAATTAATCAAAGGATTTGCTTCAATTAATTCCGTAACTCTTTTTGAAAACTCTTCTCTATCAATCGCAAGCGCGTTACCAGCAGGAACTTTAACATCAAAGGCAATTTTAATAAGTTCTGAACCTAAAAGCTCCATTTCCTTTTTCAACAAACCACTTGCAACAGACAAATCATAAGAGCCCATACTGTTTGAGCAAACAAATTCTGCCAATTTTTCAGTGGTATGAGCGCCTGTCATTTTTACAGGTCGCATTTCGTATAAATCTACTTCTATCCCTCTTTTTGCAAGTTGTAATGCCGCTTCACTTCCAGCCAAACCTGCACCAATAATTTTAACTTTCATAAAATAAGTATACCAAAAAAATTTATTTAGTGTAAAATGACTATATGAACAAGAAAAATATATTAGTCGTATTCGGAACAAGACCCGAAGTTATTAAATTAGCACCAGTTATACTAGAACTTAGAAAGTATCCAGAAAAATACAACGTAATTGTATGCAACACTGAACAACAAAAAGAACTTTCTAACCAAACTTTGTCATACTTTAATTTAAAGGCTGACATCAACCTTGATTGCATGAAGCCAAATCAAACATTAGCAGAAGTTCAAGCAAGAATTTTAACTTCTCTAAGCAAGGTTTTTGACGAAAATAAAATTGATGCAACAATCGTTCAAGGCGACACAATGACAGTACTTTGTGGAGCTCTTACAAGCTACTATAACAAAGTACCAGTATTCCACGTAGAAGCAGGTCTTCGTTCTTACGATATCTTTGAACCATTTCCAGAAGAAGTTATGCGCCAAATGACTTCACGCGTTGCAGATTTACATTTCTGTCCAACAGAGAAAAATCAGAAAGCTTTATTAAAAGAAGATATTGATAAAAACAAAGTTCACGTAGTAGGAAACACCGTTATTGATGCTCTTTTCTGCTTATCAGAAGAAACATTAAATAACGCTAAAAAATTCTACGAAGAACAAAATATCAAAATTGATAACAACACAATTTTAGTTACAGCTCATAGACGTGAAAATCACGGTGAAAGAATTGATAGAATTATTGAAGCAATAAAAACACTTGCTGAAAAACATTCTTCACATAATTTTATAATCCCTGTCCACCCAAATCCAAATGTTAAAGAAAAAATCTACAAACATCTAGATAATATTAAAAACATTCATTTACTATCTCCTCTTGATTATCCAAATCTGGTTTACTTAATGAAAAATGCAAAACTAATATTAACAGATAGTGGAGGAATTCAAGAAGAAGCACCGTCATTTGGCTGTCCAACACTTGTTATGAGATATGAAACAGAACGTCAAGAAGGTATTGAAGCCGGAGTCTCAACTCTTGTAGGCGCAGAATATGATAAAATCGTTAAACTTAGCGATGAAATTTTATCAAAAGACAAAGCAGAAACAAGATTGAGCGTTCAAAACCCATACGGAGACGGTAAATCTTCTCAAAAAATAGAACAACTTATTTCTGAATATTTTAATAAATAATTTAATAAAAAGAAGAGGGCGAAGCCAACGGCTTCGCCCTCTTCTTTTTAATTATCAATTTTACTATAATTATTCTTCCATAGTATCAAGTAAAATCTTTGTAAATTTAGTTTTAAAGAATTCAGTATTAATATTCAACTTTGAACCAATTGAAAACAAGATTTCCAAAAATTCTTTATCACGTTCCGTGTGAGATTTTTCAAAATCTTCTAAAATATCACCCATTTGAATAAATATTTTACTGAAATAAATATTTTGAGCTTCAGAAATTTCCACCTTCATATCTAAATCTTCAATATGCTTGAAAATTTCTAAAGTTGCATCGGCTTGACTAAAATCAAAGTTTTCAGCTAAACGAGTAATATTTTGTAGCAATTTTGCTGAGAAAATTTTACTTGTTGGAGTTTTATCGATTTTAAGGTCAAGTTGTTTAGCCTCATTGTCAATATCTACAGCCTCTTTAATCTCATCATCATCAAAGTAACTTGCGTCTATAAACAAGTCATTGAATTTTTTAGTCAACGCATATTGAGCAGAAATCTTGAATTCTGGAGGAATATTCAAGCCCAAAGATTGCATTTGAGCGATAGAACTTCTGCCATCATAATACATTTGTTGATAAGTTTCAGAAAATTTTTCCATCTGATCTTTCAACAACATTGCTAGAATATTCTTACGTTGTTCAGCAAAAATATCTTTCAATGTAAAATATTTTTCGCCGAAATATTCATCAATTTTTCTAATAATTTCTGTCAAAGGCTGGTCAGAGAATGTTTTAGCTAAATCTTCTTGTGTACAATAGTAATCTTTTTCGTTTGTAAAATCTTTAATTGCACAGTGGAAATCTCCGCCTTCATACTGAATTAAAGCAACCATTGTATCAAAAGTTTCTAATGTAATATTAGATTTGATTTCAACATGAGCTATAACAAGATTTGTAGAACCTTTGACGATTTTCTTGTAAGCTAATTTTCTTGCAGTGTAGCAATATAAGTCTTCTTCATCATCAAGATCTTTAAATAACGACAAAATCGCCCATAAAGATGCAAGTTGTTTAATGCTTACTACACAAGGTCTTACGAATTTGTCATAAATATTTCTGCCATTACCATATTCTTTAATATTACTTTCTGCTTTTTCTATGATTGATAAAAAACCTTCTTCTAAATTTTCATCAGTGAAAGATTTAGCAAGTTGCATAGCACGAGCAGCATATTTCATAATTTGAGTTGTTTCAATACCAGAAATTTCTGAGAAAAACCAACCGCAACTTGTAAACATTAACAGGGCTTGTCTCTGAATTTCTAACAATTTCATTGCAGAAATTTTATCTTCACCAGATAAACCTTCTACAAAGTTAGCTTTTTGATATTTTTTAACATTTAAAAGAGCTCGATCAAGAATAACGTCAATATAGTTATTCCTTGCTGCCCAAACATCTTTAAAATATTTTTTACCTTCTTTCGTATAAATTTCAACCAATTTATCACGTAAGTAATTTAAAGCTTCACGAAGAGGTTTTCTCCATTTTTGGTTCCAACCCGGGTGTCCACCTGTTGAACAACCGCAATCATCAGACCAACGACCAACACCGTGGAAACAACTCCAACTTGACGCTTGTTTAATATCAACTTCGTATTTTACACCGAATTCATCTAAAAATTCTCCATAGTTTACGATTTTGAAACCTTCGTCTTTTGCTCTAACTTTTACAACATAAGCTAATGCCATATCACCAAATTTTGTATGATGACCATAGCTTTCTCCGTCTGTTGCGATATTGACTAATTGAGGATAACCTCTTGTAGGAGAAACGCCTTCTTTTAGTCTTCTAATAAATTTATTACCGTCTTTTAAAAGTTCATCAAAGGCAACGGATTTAGAAATTGCACCGTCGTAGAAAAATAAGTCAATGTATTTTCCCTTGTCGTTCTTTAAAAAATAACGGTATGGTCTTGCAGGGTCAATGTTGCCCCAACTTACATCTTGCCAAACATCTTCATCAATTTTTTTGAATTTTAAAGCTTGATATGGAGATAAAATTGTATATTTAATACCATTATCAACTAAAACTTCTAAAGTTTCATCATCAACTGCAGTTTCTGCTAACCACATACCTTCAGGTTGTCTACCGAAACGATAAAAGAAGTCTTTAATACCCCATTTTACTTGAGTTTGCTTATCTTGATAATTTGCAAGAGGCATAATTATGTGGTTGTAAACTTGAGCTAAAGCGTTGCCGTGCCCGTTGTGTTCAATAACACTTTCAATGTCCGCTTTTATAACCCTGTCATAAGTTTGTGGAGCATGTTCTTCCATCCAAGACAAAAGTGTTGGCCCAAAGTTAAAACTCATATATTCATAGTTGTTTACAACGTCCAAAATCTTATTTCTGCTATCAACAATTTTTGATACAGAATTTGGATTATAACATTCAGCGCAAACTCTCTCATTCCAATCGTGAGCAGGTGCTGCACTTTCTTGAGTTTCAATAGCCTCTAACCAAGGATTTTCTCTTGGAGGTTGGTAAAAATGCCCATGTATAGTTAAAAAATTATTTTTATCACTCATCTAATATTATCTCCCTATATTACATAAGTGTAACATATATGACAAAAATTTTTCTCATATATATGAATTATTTAAAACTATTTTTTAACTTCTTTTTTCTTAATCACTGTTAAACTTTCAACATCAACCCAAGCATCACCTAAGGCTGAAGAAAAAACTGTGCCAGTGTATTCAATAACATCTCCATTGTTCAAATCAATGAATTTTTCAGCTATATCTCTTGATAAAAAATTTTTCAATTCTGATAATGGAATATCATTTGAAACATTCGGTCTTTGAATTAAGAAGGTAATATATTTTTCAGAACTTTTCATTGCAGGTTTATAGTCTAAACCCAAAATGGAAAATTTATCAAAGTTACCAGTAATTTTAACTTTTTTATTCAAATATTTATCTGGATTTTCAATCAAATCAAGAGGAGAAACGCTTACAACTTCTGCATTTTGAGGTTGCATTTGGGGTGCGTTTTGTAATTTTTTATTCAAAACTGTTTTTTCAGTTTTTTCAACAGTTGTAACCGTTGTTTTTTGAACCTTTTGACCTTCCGCATTAACTGATAACAAAGTTGCACTAAAAGTAAAACCTAATACAAAAACAGCAACGGCAATAATTATTTTATTTTTCATTTTTAATATTCCTTTCAATTATATTTTTATTTTAACATAATAAAATTATTTTTTATTAATCATAAATCTATAAAAAATTTTTTCAATTAATAAAATAGGTATAAATTTATAAAACATCAATAATAAAAATAACTTTGTAAAAGAAATATTGTTAAGAATTTTGTCTTTTGTAGACAGGTATGATAAAATGTATATTAATACTTGGGAAGTTAGGAAAACCAACAACAAATCGAAAAAGGATATAGGGGCGCAAAAAGCCATGATAAGTGGGTTTAGCAACGATAAAGTTAACGTTAACATAAGATATGTTAACATGCCAACAGCCATGACTGATAGATTTGAAATCAGCCATGACACTCTTAATGTGTTCAAAATTCGATTTAACAATATATTTAAAAATGAAAAAGCAATGTACGCTACAATTGCAGTATTAATAAGCTTATTCTCACTATTAGCCGGATATACTATATATTATATTTACGATTTGTATCAATTAGACTCACACCCAATCAGTATTAAAGATGAATTTGTAGCCGATACAGGAATTGGCACTAGCAACGTATCCGATTTAGATGTCTTATTAAGCGCCCAATATGGAGCAAATAATGTGGGCGGAGTTCCTGCACCAATCAACTCTTCTGGAGGTTATGGACAAACACCTCCAACCGGCGACGGAGGTGTTTCTGGTGTAGCTTTCCCAAGAAAAGGCAGAAAGATTATTGAAGTTACAGATGACATAGACAATTCCGATATTGCTATTGCGACAGCCGAAAAGAAAGTTTCTTTCTCTATATATAATAAAGAAAGAACAAATCCATTTGTACCTTACACTAATGCATTAGGCGCAACTAGAAAAGTAAGTTATCCGGAACCCGTTCCACAAGTTCCAACAGACTCTGATGCTCAAAAAGTTTTAACAACAACAATTTCAGGTATCTTGTATGATCACTATAGCCCTTCTGCTATCTTGAATATACAAGGTTCTGATTACCTTGTAAAAAAAGGTGATATTATCAATAGATTTAAAATATTAGACATAACACACTCAACTGTTACTGTAAAACTTGGTTCAAATGTTTACAGCGCAGGTGTTGGGGAACAAATTAACGGTAAATTAGAATACAATACAATTTCTAATTTAGGTAACAAGTTTGGCGGTTCTTCTGGAATCGACAGAATGATATACAATTCTAATCAAAGATTATAGGACAATAAAAAATGATAAGATTAAAGGTTAAAAATATAATAATATTTTCAATATTAACAATTCTCTTTGGGGTAGGGATTTCAGCCCTTGCGGTAACACAAAAACCTGTCCTTAGAGATACTAAACCAACTCAAATGAAATTGGAAGGAGATATTCAATTCACTCGTACTAATCCTAAAATAACATTGAGTTTGAGAGATTCAGATGTGCAACAAGTACTTAGAATGTTTGCAGACAAAGCCGGTTTGAATATCATGTTTCATAACTCGGTTCCAAAAGACAAAAAAATCACTTTGGATTTAGTTAACGTACCTTTAAATGATGCGTTCAAAATGGTACTACAAGTTTCTGAATTAACATATTATATTGAAAATAAAACAATGATTGTAGCAAATGCGAAAGAGGCAAAAGATTTAACATATTCAAGACACACAATGACATCTTTGCCGGTAAAACACTTAGACGCTGCGTTAATTGCAAACTTTTTGAATAAAAATATTTTTAACCAAAACTTACCAGGACTTTCAACTGGAGATATAGTAACAACAAACCCTCTTGATAACGAGTTATTAATCTTCGGAACAAAAAACGACGTATTAATGGCACAAAAGATTCTGGATAAATTCGATAAAAAACCAAAATCAACAACATTTGTATTAAACCACACAACACCAAAAGAAATGGCAGATTTAATTTGTAAAATTTTGGTACCAACAACATTTGGTTCAAAAAGCGGTGGAACAGGTGGTGCTAGTGATATATTCAACGGAAAAATGACAGGTGGAGCTGGAGGGATAAGTGGAGGTTCTGACGGAGGTTCTTCTGCTATCAAACTTGGTGAAGGTTTTGTAGCTTGTGAAATTAAAAATGATGTTAAAGCTGGGAACTTTTCATCATTCCCAACTCAATCATTAACTGTTTCTTATTATCCACAAATCGGTACTATCAACGTTATTGGTGGTAACGATAACCAAATTGAGACAATTAGAGAATTCGTAGAAGAACACGATAAAAAACAATTAATGGCATATCTTGAAATTGCCATTGTTGAATCAAGTGAAAACGGTTCTAAACAACTTACTAATCAATGGTATTTAGAGCATGGAAAATATAAAGTAGCTTTAAATGGAGGTTTGGCTACAACAATTTTCTTTAGAGGTGGAGACCTTATGCCAAACCCAACTAGTACAACAATATCTTGGGCTATAAACTACTTATTAACAAATGCAAAAGGTAAATTGTTATCAAACCCACGTATCTTAGTTACAAACGGTCAAACTTCTACAATTGACTTAACAGAAGACTACATCAAAAAAGTTACAACAGATTCTGCAACAAACTCAACAACAACTGGATCTTATAAATTATCTAAAAATTACGAAATTGGTGATGATAAAGGTTTGAAATTCACAATTACACCTCAAATCAGCCCAGAGGGTTATGTTACATTTAACATCAATCCAACATATACAGTTGTTGCTGGTCAATTAGGTGAAGGTGATGATGTAGAAGCAACATTACTTGCAAGAAGAAATCTTGATTTGAAAAATATCCGTGTAAAAGACGGTGATACATTAATCTTAGGTGGTCTTGTTAATGAACAAGAAACAAAAGGCATTTCTAAAATTCCGGTACTTGGTGATATTCCTGTAATTGGATTTTTATTTAGATCTTCAAATCTTTCAAGAAGTAAATCTGAATTTATCGTAATGGTAACACCAAGAATTATCTTCGACGAAGAAGATATTGAAACATACAAAAAAATTCCAAAAACTAAAAGAAGTAGTGAACTATAATGGACGAGAAAATACAAAAATTAAAAGCTAATATAAATAAGGCTGTAGTATCAAAATTTGATATTTCAAAGCTAAAAGAGTTGCAATTTTTGCCAATCAACACAAAAAATACAACTTTATTTGCGGTGGGCAATCAACATACACACAAGCAAGAGGCTAGCGAATTAGTTAAAACCGTTTGTGGTTGCGAAACTCAATTTATATTTTTACCAAACGAAGCTTTTGATGAACTTTTTTCTTGCATAGCCGAAGAACACAAACCTGAACCACAAGTTATTGATGAAGAGGAAAAAGTTAAAGAGGTTAACGCTCAACAACAAACAGCAAGTACTAATCCTTCAAAACAAACTCCTAAAACTTTTTCGGAAATGAACAAAATGGTTGGGGATTTGTTCTACCACGCAGGAGAAATCACTGAAGTTCAACTAGCAGAAGCTACTGAAGATTCTAAAAAGAAAATGGAGCCTATCGGTACAACTCTTTATAGAATGGGCTATATTTCTTTACCTCGTTTGAAAACAGCTCTTGCAGAAGTTTTTGAACAAGAAGTTGTTACAGCGGAAATGTTTAAAGACTTGGATAAAAATATTAAACTATTACCAGAAGATTTTATCAGAGAAAATAAAATCTTACCAATGTTTTCTGACGGAAAAATATTGAAAATCGGTTTAGTAGAACCTTATAACACAAGTTCACTAAAAGAAATTGTATACATTACAGGTCAAAATCCTAAGCCATATATCATTACGTCTTTTGAATTCGAACAAACAATTGATAAATATTTTTCAAAAGAAAAGAAACAATCAGAAAACATCTTACGTAAATTGGAAGCAGAAGCGAGCCAGTTAAGCGTTGAAGATTCTCTATGGGAACAAATTGATAAAGAATTACAAGAAAATTCTAGTACTGTAGCTGAATTTGTAACAAAAATTTTAACAGATGCAATTGATTTAAAAGCATCAGATATTCACATTGAGCCACGATTGAAAAACCACGTTGTAAGATACAGAATTGATGGTATTTTAAGACACGCTCTTGATTTGCCTGCAAAAATTGAACAACCAGTACTTACACGTTTCAAAGTTCTATCAAGAATGAACATCGCTGAGCACAGAAGACCTCAAGATGGTACTTTTACTATTTCGTACAAAGATAAAGAATACGACTTCCGTATCAACTCTTTGCCAGTATCTAACAAGGAAAAAATGGTAATCCGTGTACTTGCTCCGGCAGTTACATTAAATTCTTCTGAAAAAGAAATCAAGTTACTTGGTGCAAGCCAAAAAGACCTACAAAAGATAAAAAAACTTATCTCATGCCCGAACGGAATTATTCTAACATCAGGTCCAACAGGTTCTGGTAAAACTACAACTTTATATTCAATCTTAAAGAATTTGAATACAGAAGCTGTAAATATTACCACAATTGAAGACCCGATAGAAATTAAACTTGAAGGTGTAAACCAATCTCAGGTTAACGTAAAAGCAGGTATTACATTTGCATCTTGTATGAGAGCAATTTTAAGACAAGACCCAGATATCATACTTGTAGGTGAAATCAGAGACTACGAAACACTTGAAGTTGCGATTTCTGCCGCACTTACTGGGCACTTAGTATTAAGTACAGTCCATACAAATTCTGCAGCATCAACACTTACTCGTTTAATAGAAATGGGTGCAAAAGATTATCTTGTATCTTCGACATTAATGGGTGTAATCTCTCAACGATTAGTAAGACACCTTTGCGCAGATTGCAAAGAAGAATACTACCCAACACACGATGAAGCAGCTCAAATATTCAATGATGAAGAAGATATTCAAAAATTAATGGCGACAAAATTGTACAAAGCTAAAGGTTGTGGTCAATGTGATATGACAGGTTATAAAGGTCGTATGGGAGTTTATGAAATTCTTCCAATCTCTAAAGAAATTAGAAAACTAATTTCTCAAGGCGCACACGATATTGAAATTGAAGATGCAGCTATCGCTACAGGTATGAAAACATTAAGTCAATCTTGCTTAAATCACATACTAAATGGTGAAACTACAATATCAGAATACGTAAGAGTTCTAGGTTTAGTTAACGAATAGGATTTAGCAAATGCCAATATATAGCTACACAGCATTAAAAAATAAAGATGTAATAAAAGGAACTCTTGAAGCCAACAATCATAAAGAGGCAAGAGACCTTATCCGTAAGATGGGATATATTCCTACAAAGATTATGGAAACAGGCAAGGGCGGAGAATCCGAAAAAAAAGTTGATTATAAAAAAATCAATAAATTAAAACTTAGTGAAAGAGTAGAATTCACATCGACATTTCAAATCCTTGTTCAATCAGGTATTCCAGTAATTGAAGCTTTAATGTTTATCGAAAACGATGCCTCAAATAAAAAATTGAAATCGGTTGCCCAAGAACTTAGACGACAAATTATGTCAGGTTCAACATTTGCTGATACAGTTGCCAGATATCCTGAAGTTTTTGGACAAATTTATATCGGTCTTGTAAGAGCCGGTGAAGATGCCGGTGAACTTGAAAAAACAATGGAACGTCTACTTGAACTTTTAAAAAAAGAAGAAAACATCAGAGGTAGAGTAGTCGGAGCATTGATGTATCCGGTATTCGTAATCCTTTTGGCAATGGTTGTAACAACTGTTATGTTAGTATTCGTATTCCCTGCATTCGCAGAAATGTTTGAAACTATGGATAAAGAATTGCCTTGGATTACTAGAACATTAATGGATATGGGCGTATTCTTGAAAACTTATTGGCCAGCAATTCCGGCTATCTTTGGTACAGTAATTTTTGGAAGTATGTTCTTACTAAGATGGACACCTTCCAGAAGACTTATTGATAAATATTCACTAAAAATACCTTTGATTAATCAATTAATACAATTTTCAAATTTTTCAAACTTCGTATCCGTAATGCAAGTTGCATATGATGCCGGTATTCCTGTAGTTGACTGCTTATACCTATCAAATATTACATTAACAAATTCAGCATTAAAAGATAAAATCAGTTTGGCAACTGCTGACGTACAACAAGGTAAACACTTATCTGTTGCATTGAGAGCAACAAAAGCTATCCCTAATATGATTTTGTTTATGATAGCGACAGGTGAACAATCAGGTCGTTTAGGTGAAATGATGTTGCAAGCAACTGTATTTATTGATAAAACGTTAGACAAGATTATTGATACAATGACAAAAGCAATTGAGCCGATTATGCTTATTGTAATCGGTGGTATCGTATTAGTTCTAGCTTTAGCATTGTACTTACCACTATTCCAATCTTACGAAATCTAAGATATAATGAAAAAATAATGAAAGGATTTATAAATGACAGGACAATTATCTGCAAATGACTTCAACTCAGGAGTTTGGTCAGAAAGAGTTTTAGTAATAACTCAAGATTATGAAATTAGAGGTTCAGTTTTTATGCCAAAAACAGGTAAAAGAAATCGTGTACTAAGCGATATTCTTAATGGTGTAAAAAAGTTCGTTGCAATTAAAAACTGCGAGTTGAGAAATAGATTAATTCCTAACAAACCCGCAGAATTTCATGATTTTATTCAATTAAATCTAAGATCAATAGTTATTTTACGTCCATTGAAAGAAAGCGATTCAAACCCTCAATAGCAAGGATATAACTATTCATACCGAAGCCACAAATTTGACCTAAACACACAGGTGCAATCATTGATTTGTGTCTAAATTCTTCACGAGAATGAACGTTAGAAATATGAACTTCTACAACAGGAGTCTTAACGCTTGCAATTGCATCTCGTAGAGCAATGCTCGTGTGCGTGTAAGCACCAGCATTAAAGACAATACCGTCAACATCTGCTTGTTGAATTTTGTCTATTAAATCACCCTCATGGTTTGATTGATAAAATTCAACTGATACATCAATTTTATTACAATAATTCTCCACCAAATCTTGTACATCATTTAGAGTATTTTTTCCGTAAATTTCAGGTTCTCTTTTACCTAACATATTTAAGTTTGGACCATTTAAAACAAGTAATTTCATACATTTCTCCGATTTTTATTTACAGAAAAAATTTATCACAAATAAAATAAAAATAAAAATAAAAAATATAATACCTATAAAAATTTTAAGAGCTATGTTAAGATATATTACACGAATGTATTAAAATTTAAGAGGTAGATATGGAAAATAGACGTTGGTATGATAAAGATCCAATTTTAAGAGAAGCGTTAGACCTTTTAAAATTATCACCAGCAAAAACAAAAGATGAAGCAGCAGAGTTTATTTTACAATTACAAAACCAAGTTGCATCAGAAGTACTTGAGCACGTTTATGATATGATGGAGAAGTATCAAGGCAAAGGAAATCGTTGGTACGATTCTGACCCTGTTATTATGAAAGCAATAGAATTATTAAGATTAGCTCCTGCTAAAACTCAAAGAGAAGCTGCATTAAAAATTTTATTAGCAATTGAAGAAAATGATTTTTCAAAATTTAAACTACAACTAAAAAAAGACGCAGAATAATGAAAGACGTACAAAATTCAACAGATAAAAGAGGTATCGATATTCAAAAAGTAGGTGTTAAAGATGTCGAATTACCATTGATAATACAACGCAAAAATGACACAGACAGTGTGGTTTGGGCAAAAGCAACTGCAAGTGTTTCTTTACCAAAAGACTACAAAGGCACTCACATGTCCCGTTTCATAGAAGTTTTAACAGAATGGCGCAATAAAAATATGCTTGGCGTTGATATAAAAGGGTGCTTAAAAGAAATCGTTGAAAAACTTGATGCTAAAAGCGGAGAGCTTGTTTTTGAGTTCAAATATTTCATCGACAAACTATCGCCTGTATCAAAATTGGTTTCTCCTATGTGCTATGATTGCTCATTTACAGGAACTTATTATGATAATGAATACAAATTTTATTTAGGCGTAAAAGTACCTGTAACAACATTGTGCCCTTGCTCAAAAGAAATTTCTGATAATGGTGCACATAACCAAAGAAGCATTGTTTCTTTAAAAATCAGTTATGATGAAAACGCACATATTTGGATAGAAGATTTGGTTAAAGACATTGAAACATGTGCCTCTAGCGAGATTTATTCATTACTGAAAAGAGAAGATGAAAAGTTTGTAACAGAACAAGCTTATAACAATCCTAAATTTGTAGAAGATTTACTAAGAGACGTTATAATAAAAGTTAAAGAAAAACCAGAAGTAAGAAGTTTTGAACTCTCTTGCGAGTCGTTTGAAAGTATTCATAATCACTCTGCTTGGGCATACCAAAAAGAAGATTTATAATACTTAACTTTAATTGATTTTATTTTATTCTTATCCTATAATGTACCATATACAATAGGGATTAGATTTTACATGAATAGCAATCGTTTAAAGGAAAAAGACGAATATAGTGTATTTTTAAAGCATTTGCAAGAAGAAAAAGAAGAGACTTCTGGATTTGCGAAAATTATGCTTATTATAATATCAATAGTATGTGGTGTAGTAATAGGATTTTTACTACTAAGTGATACGGCAATCGTTTCAAATACAAATGAAAGTGGAGAACAAACAGAAAAGTCATGGTTTGCAGAATTTTTATCAAAATTTTCATTTAAGAAAAATAACAAACAACAATTCACAATGCCATTATTCACAAGAAGACAAACAATCTTGCTTGTAGGTACAGATGCCAACCAAAATGCTGCTGACCCTTGGCTTGGAACAAGAACTGATACTATTATTTTATTAAATGTTGACCCAAAAACAAAATCAGTAAACGCTATTTCTGTACCAAGAGATAGTAAAGTTTATATTCCACATGACCACGGCATTCAAAAAATCAATGCAGCGCACGCTATTGGTGGAATTGATTTAACTAAAGAAACATTAGAAGAAACTTTAGGTATCAAAATTAACCATTACATCATGGTAAACGATGCTGCTGTAGAAAAGGCTGTTAATGCGTTAGGTGGAGTTCCAATTTATGTAGAAAAAGAAATGCACTACCACGATTATTCTGGTAACTTACACGTAAACTTGCACAAAGGTTTGAATATTTTAGACGGTAGAAATGCGGTTGGATATTTAAGATTTAGAAAAGACGGCTTAGGTGATATCGGTAGAACTCAAAGACAACAATGGTTTTTGAGAGGTTTACTAGAAAAATTACAATCACCTCAAGCTATTCCAAAAATTCCAGAATTGATTAATACCGTTACAACATACGTAAAAACAGACTTATCATTATATGAAATATCTCAGTTGGCATCATTATCTAAAAACATTGATATGAACAAAATTGAGGTTGCAACTCTTCCTGGAGCACCTAACCAAAAAGGTTCTATCAGTTACTGGATTTTAGATCCTGAAAAGACTCAAGAAGTTATTAATAGAATGATTTATAGAGATAAAGCTTCTCTAGACAATAATCACATCATAGGCGGTATCATTTACGCCTCTAAAAAAGCTGACCAAGCAGAACAAATGAAGGCTGAAATGGAAGAATTAGGAATAACAGTTTCATGTTTCTATAGAGCAGATATTACTCACTCACAATTCATAGCTCAATCATCTTCTATTTCAAATGAGTTCTTTAATTGGATGAAGAAAAAAGTATCTAACCTTAAAAATATACAATTCGTATACGACCCAGTTAAAAACTTCTGTCCAAAGAGTGATTTCACAATCATTTTAGCTGGAGATTAGTATGATTGCAGTATTGATTTTGATAACAATAATTTTAGCAGTAGGTCTTGCCTTTTATGCAACATATTGTGGACTTAAAGTTCATAAAGAACTAATCTTGCAAAGACTTGCAGGCGTTGATGCAAGATTAAGAGCACGACACAAAGCTGTTAATACTTTTATTGATGCTGCTCAAACTATTATGGTTCAAGACGAAGCAATTATTTTCGCTGTTAGAAAAACAATTATTGAGATAAACAAATTGCCTATCCGTTGGAATAATAACAAGGATAGATTTAACCTTGAAAACGATTTAGACATAAAATTAAATACATTGTTTACAGCTGCGATGAAATATCCGGAAATCAAATCAAATGTATATTTAAACAAATATTTGCAAGAATTTATAAATATTCAATCTTTACTACAACCTTATGTTGTTGAATACAATAAAACATTGAAAGCATTTAAAGGTCTTATAAATTCACCTCTAGGACAAATTTTAGCTCCAGCAATGCGTATAAAATGCGACTTTGTAGAATATTATATTCCAGAAAATTAGGAAACAATTTTTCATTTTCCTCGTCAATACATGTGTGTATTGAAAAAGATTTGAGGGGAAATTTGTATGAATAGTAACTTGGAGTATCAACTTGAAGAAGAATTAGGTTTACTTGATGACGAAATCAAAAATACTGAACCTAAAACATTTAACTCTATTTCTAAAGAAGATGATTTATTGCAAAATTATTTAAAAGATGTAGGAAAAATAAAACTATTATCTTTTAATGAAGAACAATATTTAGGAAAAGTCATTAAAGAAAACAAAAAAGAAAAAAGTCTTTACGCTAAGAAAAAACTTATTCAATCTAATCTTAGACTTGTTGTAAGCATTGCAAAAAGATATATTGGGCAAGGCGTTTTATTTATGGATTTAGTTCAAGAAGGTTCTCTTGGACTTATCAAAGCTGCCGAAAAATATGATTATTCAAGAGCATTGAAATTTTCAACTTATGCGACTTGGTGGATAAAACAATCTATAATAAGAGCAATTTCAAATCATTCAAAAACAATTAGAATACCTGTTCACATGAACGATAAAATTAGAAAATACAAACGTGCATACGTTGATTTGTCATTGAAAAAAGGACACGAACCGACAGAAAAAGAAATAGCCGAAGTTTTAAAAATCAATCCTAAACGCATACAGACAATAAAAAAATCAATGATAAAAGAACCAATTAGCCTTGATACCCCTGTAACTGAGGATTTGAGCATACAAGACTATATTTCAGATAACAGCTACAAATCACCTGATACGGAAAGCATAAAGCACGGACTTAGAAACGATATTGGTAAAATTTTAAAAAACCTTGATTCGAGAGAAAAAACGATTTTGATACATAGATTTGGACTAAATGGAGAAAGGGTTAAAACACTTGAAGAGTTGGGGCAAATTTTAGGATTTTCAAAAGAAAGAATAAGACAAATCGAAAATGAAGCTCTTGAAAAATTGAGAAAAGATAAAGAGCTAAGCTCATTTAAGGACTATTTAGAATAGGTCTAGGGTTGACAAATTGAGAGTAATCGTAAATAATAAAGGTATAGAGAGCCTGTGAATAATAGGCGAATTATTCACAGACCACTGTTCTCTATAAAGCGGATAAAGAACTTAAAAGTAGTAACAAGATGACGGTTACTACTTTTATTATTAGTAGCCATTTATCATGCTTCATAAAATAATCCCCCCTTTCTTAGCAAAAATACCACTGACTTTGTTGTTCTAAGCGGGAGTTCTAAACAGTGCACTCTCTTATATTTTTATTTTCAACGTTCTATTAGTATTATTATTATATAAATTATAGTTTTTAAAATCCTTTATTAAGTTGAAACCAAAAATTAATCAAAAAAAAAAGCCGTCTCGAGGGCGGCTACCAGACTTGGGGAGGAGGTAAGTAAAACCTTTCGGTTTTCTTATGACTTTTATATCGGCAATCGAAAAATAATCTTTACACAATTGTTTTGAATATCCTCCAAATGGTGTAGTTTATGCTAAAATAAATTTATGGATTTAATTGTAGAAAAGAAAAATAAATTATCAGGAGAGGTCATAATCCCTTCTGACAAGTCAATTTCACACAGAGCAATAATGTTTTCATCATTAGCAAAAGGTAAAACTTTGGTTAAGAATTTTTCTAAGGGTGCAGACTGCCATTCAACGTTGAAAGTTTTTTCTTCTCTTGGAATTGAACATAAGTTTTTAGATGAACAAACGCTTGAAATCATATCTGACGGCATTTTAAAAACACCGCAATCATACTTAGATTGCGGAAACAGTGGCACTACTATGAGATTAATGAGTGGTATTTTAGCCTCTCGTAATTTTGATTCTGTTTTAATGGGTGATGAAAGCCTTTCTAAAAGACCTATGAAAAGGGTAATTGAACCACTTTCTCTAATGGGTGCAGAAATCTCGTCAAACGATAACAAAGCACCATTAAAAATACATGGAAAGAATTTACAAGCAATTGATTACAATTCAAAATTATCATCAGCACAAGTAAAATCTTGCATTTTGCTTGCTGGTTTAAATACAGAAGGTATAACAAAATATACAGAACCATTTTTATCAAGAAATCACACAGAATTGATGCTTGAATACTTGGGTGCTGATATTAAAGTTCAAGGTACAACAACTTTAATTACAAAATCAGAACTTGAAGCAAAAGACATTGAAATAGCAGGCGATATTTCTAGCGCTGCATTCTTTATCGTTGCAGGTTTAATAACTCCAAATTCTGATATTATTATTAAAAATGTAGGCCTAAACCCAACAAGAATAGGTATTTTAGAAGTTGTAAAAAAAATGGGCGGAAATATTGAAATTTTAGACAAAAAACTTCTTGGAAAAGAAGAAGTAGGAGATTTAAGAATTAAAACATCAAACCTTAAAGCAACAACAATTGAAGGTGAGGTAATACCTAAATTAATTGACGAAATCCCTGTTATTGCAGTACTTGCAACGCAAGCTGAAGGTACTACAATAATTAAAGATGCGCAAGATTTAAGAAACAAAGAAAGTGATAGAATTTCTGCAACAGTAAGAGAACTAAAGAAAATCGGTGCTGATATTGAAGAAACTCCAGATGGTTTCATAATAAATGGTAAAAAACAGCTTAAAGGCGAAGCTGAAATCGAAACATATCACGATCATAGACTTGCTATGAGCCTTTATGTTGCAGGGTTAATTTGTGAAAAACCTATCAAAATCAACGAATTTCAGTGGGTAAATATTTCTTTTCCTGAATTTGAAACATTAATGAATAAATTGTATTAGCCCTTAACAGCTCCGTCATTTTCGCCAGAAATAAAGTATTTTTGCAAAGCAAGGAAGAAAATTAAAATAGGAATTGTAGATAAAATTGAACCCGCTGCAATAAATCTCCAATTGCTTGAAAACATACCTTGCAAATTATTAACCCCAACTGGCAAAGTATACATAGCATCTTTTGTAAGCACAATGCTTGGCCACAAGAATTCACCCCAAGAACCGATGAATGTAAAGATTGCCAAAACAGCAAGCGTAGGTTTCACCATTGGTAAAACAACCTTAAAAAATACTTGAAAAACATTGCAACCGTCAACGATTGCAGCCTCTTCAAGTTCTTTAGGTACGGCAAGAAAAGCTTGTCTCATAAGAAATATACCAAAAGCACTAACTGCAAACGGCATTACTAGTCCCAAATATCCCATTAAATTATTAACGCTATCAAGAAGATGTAACTTAATTGTAATTAAATAAACAGGTAACATAATTGCCTGAAAAGGAACCATAATTGTTGCCAAAATTGCGAAAAATGCAACTTTTTTACCAGCAAAATTCATTCTTGCCAATGGATATGCCGCAAGAGAAGAAAGTAAAAGATTTAAAAATACAGTCAATCCTGCAACAATCATTGAGTTAATAAAATAACCCATAAAATTAACCTTGTTCCACACACCCAAATAATTATCCCACGTAAATTGTTGTGGCATAAGCACTGGAGGATATGCAAAAATATTTTCATCTATCCCTTTTAATGAAGTCGAAATCAGCCATATAAAAGGAAAGATTGATAATAATGATACGAATATCAAAATTGAATGTATAGATAATTTTTCGACAAATTTTCTTATCATATTTGATACCTATTCTTTTCAAAGAAAACAACATTTATTATAGAAAAAGCTAAAACAACGACCAACAATACGACAGACAATGCTGATGCGTAACCTAAATCAAGGTTTTCAAAAGCTCTTTCATAAATATAATAAACAATTGTTTTACTAGAATTTAAAGGACCACCTTTAGTCATAACATATATTTCTGCAAAAACCTTCATCGCAGAAATTGCACTGATTGTAGAAACAAGTGCGATTGTAGGCATAAGATGAGGAACTGTTACAGTTAAATGTTTTCTAAAAAAGCTTGCACCATCAATATCACACGCCTCATACAAATCTTGAGGGACACTCATCAAAGATGCAAGATATATCATCATATAATATCCAACACCTTTCCAAATTGTAACTATCGCAACCGAATATAAAGAATATTTTGGGTCAGTAAGCCACCCTATTGGATTATAGCCCAATTGTTCTACGCAATAATTTAAAATACCAGTTTGAGCATATAACCATTTGAAGGCAATTGCTGCAACAACAATTGAAACAATTACTGGTAAATAAATTAAAATCTTATATAATGTAACACCTCTAATTTTTTGATTTATCAATATAGCTAAAAATAAAGGGAATATTGTTAAAAATGGTACAGCAACAATCAAATAAATAAACGTATTTGCCATAACTTTATAAAAAATTGGAGATGTAATAAGTTTTTTATAATTTTCAAAACCAACAAAATCAGGATTATAAAGCGAATTATCATATCCAAAAAAACTTAATCCAATAGTTTGAAAAAACGGTATGAAAAAAAACAGTATCAATACAATTGTAGCTGGTAATAAAAATAAATATGGTGCATATTTTTTGTAATAAGCAAACATCAAAAAACCTTTACGCTAAATATTTTTGAACAGTTTCTTTATCAAAAACTTCAATACTATCTTTTGAGTGAATGAAAATCATACAAGAAATCAATGATTTAAAAGTTGATAAATCACTGTAAGACATTTTTCTACTTAACTCAGTAATATTGTTTGCAACATATTCAGTAATGATAGTTTTGTCAGCAAAAACAAGACCTGATAAGTAATCCAATGTATCTTTATTTCTAATATTTTCAAAATAAATCACATCTGGGGATTGGAACTCAATAAATCTCAATGCCTTATCTAAATTAAAGCCAATACTTTCATTAAGTTCACATTGATTAATTTTTGGCAACTCATATTTTGAAATAGATTCAATCGTCATGATATTCAAATCAGATGAAGTGCTACTCAATTCATTCAATAAAGAATAAATTATGTGAGTTTTACCACACAATTGAGAACCACAAATCAAGATAATTCCCGGTGCTGAAAGAGCATCTTTAATAATTTTCAAACTGTTTTCATCTTTAATAAATTGATTTAAAGATTTTGGAGGTTTGTAAATGCTTAAAGAAATTCTTTCGCCCATAACAGTTGGGAATGTTGAAATACGAGCATACAAACCAATACCATCAACGATAAAGAATAATTTACCAAGTTGTGGAATTTCAGATACAGAAGCATCAAGATTTGCCAAATCCTTTAACTTATTAACGAACGGAGCCATTAACAATGAAGGAATGCAACCCTTGTGAGAATCCGCATCATTAGATTTAAAATTTACACCCAAACCGTCTTCTTCTTGAGTAAAAGAGATTTCATGTAAATTTTCCAAAATAGCTTGTTTAAGAATTGCGCTAATGATTTTTTGAATATGGTCTTCACTAATATCATCAGAATTCAATTCATCACGCCAATCAAAAGATACAGCATCTTCGTTGGTATATATTTCACCTACTGTATTACCTGTTTTATAATACTCATCAATTTTACGTAAAATACTTGATTCAGAAGCTATAACAGGAGCAATTGAGCACTCTGCTAATTCCATAATTCTATCGATTGCAAATAAATCGAAAGGATCAGCCATAGCTACAGTAAGTTCATCTTCTATTTTGAATAAAGGAATAATTTTATACTTTTTAGCATCAGCAAATTTGATGTATTGCAAGCATTTTTCATCAAGAGAATATTCATCAAGATTGACATAAGGAAGATGTAGTTTAGCTTCTAAAAATTTCAACAAAGCATCTTCTGTCAACACGTGAGAATTTACAAGAGCTTGCCCAACATTAATTTTTTGAGCGTTTGCAAGTTCTTGAGCTTTCTCCAAAGTTTCGTATTCAATAAGACCTTCTTTAACAAGGTCATATTTAAGTCTTTCTAAAGTTTTATTTGCGCCTTCTGTTTCAATCATTTATTTTAATTTCCTAAGTATTTTGCTACTCTATTTAACACATCATCAATTTCAAAAGGTTTAGTAATATATTCATTAGCACCTGTTTCCTCACCGATTTGCTTATCTGCTTCTTGAGAACGAGCAGTAAGCATTAGAATAGGGATATTTTTATATTTCACGTCAAATTTTAAAAGTCTGCTAATTTTAAACCCATTCATTTTTGGCATCATTACGTCCAAAATCATCAAATCTGGAATAATTTCTTTTGCCATTCTTAATCCGTCTTCTCCGTTATAAGCACAATAGCAAGTATAACCAGAAGCCTCTAACATGAATTTTAGAGTTTCAACTATATCTTTTTCATCATCAACAATTAGAATTTTCTTCATTGATTAATCCCCTCCGGATAGATTGTATATGAATACATTATATCACATTTTGGATAACGAGTTTTATTGTTAACCATTATGTCATCTATTTTTTGCTTGAACAACTTAGTGAAATTGCGGTCGGCATCAGTAATTACAAGAGTTAGAGTCGTTGTATCACCGTCAATTTCTTTTAGTGAATTGTTAAGATAATTTTTATGAATAAGATTTTCTTCAGCTAAAAGATTGTTAATTGTTTCATTGTCAGCAGAAATTGTTATTGTAGCAAACTGCTCATTGCTAGACTTTGATTGATTAACTTTTTGTTTGTGAGATATCCAGAAATTACTCTTTTCACTTGATAAAGGCAATGCAAAGTAGAAATTTGAACCTTTTTCTAATTCACTATCACACCAGATAGCACCATTATGTGCATCTAATAATTGACGTGCAATTGAAAGACCTAAACCGGTACCACCAGCTTCACGAGTAAGTGAGTTTTCAATTTGTTCAAAGCGGTCAAATACGTGTTTTAAGTTTTCTTCTGCAATACCTACACCTTCGTCTGAAACACAAACGACAAGATAATCACCTTTTAATGTTTTCAACACCTCATCAAAATGTTTATCGTTAATTTCAGAGGCATTTTTGATATAAGTTTTAATTGTAATATTTTTGTCATTAGGTGTGAATTTTATGGCATTATTCACAAGATTTACCAATACTTGTTCAACCCTATCAATATCAGCAAAAATTTGAGCATTGTTATCTTGAATATCAAGATTTAATGAAATGTGTTTATCATTTGCCAAACCTTGAAGAGACGTTTGAACAGCCTTGATTGTATCATCAATTGTTGTTACGCCAAATTTGTAATCCATTTTCCCTGCTTCAATTTTAGAAATATCAAGCAAGTCATTGATAATACCTGATAAACGTTTGATGTTTCTTGAAATTGTATCAATAGCAGGAACCATTTTTTCTGGTAAAGTGAAGAAGCGTTTTATATTATCAACCATACCTTTTATAACAGTCAAAGGAGTTCTCAATTCGTGAGAAACGATTGATATAAATTCTGATTTAATCTTTTCTAATTTTTTAAGTTTTTTGTTTGTCTCTTTTATTTCTTGGTAAAGAGAAGCATTTTTCAAAGGCATTGAAACCTGTTGAATAATTGTTCTAAAGATTTCCACATCAGTTGATGTAAAACCGTTTTCTTTGTAGATTTCAACAAGTCCGAAGAAATTATCACCTGAACTTATTGGAGAGAACATATTATCATATCTATAAATTGAGAACGTATGACAATCTATATCGCTCTTTATATGTTTTTCGCAAATCAAATTATCAACATTGATTTCATAAGGTGCTTTTTTATTTTTAAATAAGTTGTTGTAATTTATGCACGCATGATCTTTTAAAGATGCAAATAATTCATCTGAAATTGTGTATTTTGAATGAATAATTAATTCTGGTTTGTTGTCATTATTTAGAGTAAGTGCATAACATAAATCAAACTCTAATGAACGATTGATACCTTCCATCATCAATTCAATAAGTTTTTCTTTCTCCAAAGTTCCTGCAAATTCTGAACTAATATTGTACAAAACTTTAAGAGTATACAAGCTTTTTGTATTATTTTTGTTTGTTTCTGCAAGAAGATTGTATGATAACTTGTTGCGCAAATTTGAATTGATAGTAGATGCTAAAACTTTTGCAGAAATATTGCCAATAAGGAACGCATCTGCCCAACGCAAAAGTTCTTGAGGAATATTGTCTTCTTTTGAAATAAGAATAACAATAATACCGTCTCTTGCTGAAGTTATTTTTTTAGGAAGAAAACGTAAATCTATATTTTTCAAATCATTATCAATAATGATAACCTCTGGCGCCTCATCTATTAAAAATTTTAGACAAGATTCTTCAGTATCTTCAAAATATAAATCGTAAGTATTGCGTCCTAAAAGTGTTTCTATTTCATTAAACTTACTTTCATTATCAGAAAGTAATAATATTTTAGTCTTAGCCATAATATTATTTTAACAGCATAAAATGGCTGGGCAAATTGTTTACAAATATAAAAGTGAATGTAAATATTATTGATAAAAAAATATTTTCGTGCTTAGATATTCATGTGGATATTCCTTCCTCTCTTTGGATTATCCGTAAATAAATATCAAGCGGCTAGGTATTTATAACAACAAATTAAGAAGGAAAAAGAAAAAATGTTAAAAATCAGATTAAAAAGATTAGGCGCTAAAAAAGCTCCAACTTACAGAGTTATCGTTATCAACTCTACAACAAAAAGAGAAGGTTTACCTATTCAAGAATTAGGTCATTACAACCCAAAAACTAAAGCTATGAAATTAGACAAAGCATCAGCTTTAGATTGGATTAGCAAAGGTGCTCAACCTACTGAAACTGTTAAATACTTAATTAACAACTGTAATGATGACGGTACTTTAAACTACAAAAAGAAAGAAACAGTAAAACTTTCTAAAAAAGCTCAAGCAAAAGCTCAAGCTGAAGCAGAAGCAAAGGCTGCTGCAGAGGCTGAAGCTAAAGCAGCTGCAGAAGCTGCCGCTGAAGCTCCTGCTGAAGAAGCAACTGAAGCTTAGTAGTTTAGCTGATATATTTTTGAAGGCGAAATTCGTTTCACGAATTTCGCCTTTTTAGTGCTATTTTTTCGTGCTACAATTCTCTTATGAAAGACTTTACACTCAAAACAATTGATAATACTGAAATTTTAACAGAGCTTGAAAATATTGGCTTTGACAAATCTTATTCAAACATTGCTCAAAATAAATATAAGTATTTGAATATTAAAATTTATGATTTATCTATTCCGCAAGCAAACATCTTAAAACAAACTGCACTATCTTATGGTTGTGATTGCGCAATCCACAAAGATGTATTAATAAACAAAATAGATAAAACTGATTGCATCTTGACAGGTTCAATCTCTCAGATAAAAAAGATAGCGAAAAGTCTTGAATATCAACAATTTAGTTTGAATATTTTAAGCGAAAGACTTGAAGAAATAATCCGCCAACAACAAGAAAACCACAAGACTAAACTTGCAGGAATTTTGAACATAACAACAAATTCCTTCTCAGATGGAGGAAAATATTTTGAAAAAGATGATGCGATAAAACATCTTGAAACAATGGTTGTAGAAGGTGCTGATATTATAGACATCGGAGCAGAAAGTACTAAGCCTTTTTCTGAACCGATTGACAGCAAAATTCAATTAGAAAGAATTTTACCAATCCTTGATTATGTAAAAGAAAAAAATATCAAGACCCCTATAAGTATTGATACTCGAAGCGCAGAAGTTGCTCAGGAATGTATTAAAAATGGTGCAAGTATAATTAATGATGTTTCAGGTTTTGATTATGACGAAAAAATGATTGACGTGATAAAAAATTCAACTGTAAAAATCATTCTTCAACATTCTCAAGGAACACCTGAAAATATGCAAGTTAACCCAACTTACGATAATGTTATAGACGAAATATTTAAAAACTTAAAAGCAAAAGTTGATTATGCCCTATCCAATGGAATAGACAAATCTCGTATTATAATTGATGTCGGAATTGGCTTTGGAAAAAGAAGAGAAGACAATTTTGAACTAATAAAACGCATGTCAGAATTTAAAGCCTTAGGTTGCGAAATTATGGCGGGAATTTCTAGAAAATCTTTTCTAGCTCTTGATGATGAACTAGAAAAAGACATCTACACAACAGCATTATCGACATTATTAATTGAACAAAACATTCATTATTTAAGAGTTCATAACGTTAAAATGCATAAAAAATTATTAAACCTAATGGAGAACTTTAATTAGAATTGTGCGCCAATTAAATATTTATAAGAGCAATAAACGCCTCGACCCTTTTTAGAGCAATCCATATCAACCTCATCTGAAGAAATATCTTTACCAAAAGGTTCAATTTTATCTTTATAAATATTTATACCAAAAAGGTCTTTTCCCCAAACATTCGGAGCATCTTCACCATTTGTATCAATCATCAAAGCTATCATAGAAGAATTGTCATACAATTCCTTCAACCATTTTATCCCGATAATTTGACCGTTTTGAGTTTTGAACAATTTGTCAAAGTGGTAATACTGACCTTCTTTTACTTTTTCAGAATTCAAATATCTTGGAGAATATTTTTTGTCATAAAATCTATCCTCAATTCTAAGATATGGTCTAAATTCATCTAAAATAATATCTTCAATTTCAGAAGTATTAGATGCACTTGTTATTTTTGAATGAACTAATGTTTTGTAAGTATCATCATTATTTAAGTCCATTGACTGAAAAGCATACAAAATATCATCATAAGAATGTCTCCACTTGCTAACATCTTGAATTGTTTTAGAATCATTCAAGACAAGCGGAATAACCAATGCTGACACTATCAGAATTAGCATAAATACAATAATAATTTCTATTAAAGTAAACGCTTTTTTCATGTTATCTTGCCATATCCAATCTTTTCTTCTCTTTAATCAAAGACTCATAAACCCATTCAGGAACGAAATGTTTACCCAAAAGGATTTGACCATTATTAGGATTTGGAGCGTGGAAATCAGAGCCACCTGTTACGATAAGTCCTAATTCTTCTGCCATCGAAGAGAAATATTCAACCATTGCTGGAGAATGTTTTCTATGGTAAGCTTCAATACCTCTTAAACCATAGTTCATTAATTCTTTAATTAAATCTGCACTATTATCAATATCGTGAGGGTGAGCAACAACTGGAACACCGCCTGCATCATAGATAATTTCAACCGCATCTTGTGGAGAAACAGTTTTTCTCTTTACATAAACTGGTGAATTGTCGTTGATATATTTACTGTAAGCTTCCACAACATTTTGAGTTCCGCCAACAGCAGTAATGGCTTTTGCAATATGTGGACGACCAATACTTCCACCTTCTGCAACCAATTTTGTTATATTTTCAAAAGGTATATTGATACCTTCTCTTTTCTTCAACAAGTCTAAGATATCATGAGTTTGGTTAGTTCTTGCTTGTTGTTGGATTTTAAGCATTTCTTTAAAATCAGAATTGTTAACGTCCATAAAATAACCTAAAATATGAACTTCATTGTTTTCATAAATTGTATTTACTTCAATACCTTGAATAATTTCTAATTTGTCTTTTTTACTTTCTTTTTCAAGATAGTCTTTAGCAATTTGATATGACAAAATATTATCGTGGTCGGTAAGCGCAATAACGTCTAAACCGGCATCGATAGCCAAATCAACAATTTTTTCTGGAGTATAAATGCCATCAGAGTAGCAAGTATGAACATGATAATCACCTTTCATTATTCATTCCTCCATTCATTCAATTGCCTTTTCACTTTCAATCTCCTTTTTATTACTTATGTCTACATTAAAATTAATTCTTTTTATATCTGTTGAAAAACCAGTATTCAAATCAAGAGAAATTTCAACAGCATTAATTTGAGCAACCGAACCTGTTGCAACATCATAACGATATGGCAAATGAGTCAACGTACGTTTTAGAGAAGTTTCGTAATCCATTCCTATTACACTATCAACAGAACCACAAAAACCAGCATCTGATATATATGCCATATTACCTAATATTTTTTCATCAGCAGTTTGAACGTGAGTATGAGTTCCTAAAACTGCGCTTACACTTAATTCAGAACAAAATCTACCGAAACAAATTTTTTCAGCAGTGGCTTCTGCGTGAAAATCAATAATAATGTTTGGAGTAACAGATTTTATTTCTTCAATTCTATCCTTCATAATTTCAAAAGGAGAATCCAAAGGTTGCATAAAAACACGACCTAAGAAGTTTAAAACAGCTATTTTGTAACCATTCACATCAAAATATCTTAAACCCTTACCCTGAACAGATTTTTCATAATTTAAAGGTCTAACTATTTTTTCAGAAGTATCAATAATAGTAAAAATGTCTTTTTTATCCCAAATATGGTTTCCACTTGTCATACAATCAATACCTGCATCAGACAATTCACCATAATTTTTAGAAGTTAAACCAAAACCATGAGATGCATTTTCTACATTTGCAATAACAAAATCTGGCATTTCATTTTTCTTAGACAAGTCAGATAAATATTGAATAACAGCATTTCTGCCAACTCTGCCGACAATATCACCAAAAAATAAAATTTTTATGTCTTTATTTTCAGACATTTATAACTTCTCCTCAAAAATTAAGGAATAAAGCAAAAAAGCTTTATTCCTTAAACAAATTTATTTTGCAATTTCAGTAGTTCTGAATTCTCTAACAACAGTAACTCTGATTTGACCTGGATAATCAAGTTCGTCTTCAATACGCTTTGCAACATCACGAGCAAGTTTTTGAGAAGCTAAATCATCAAACATTTCTGATTGAACAATAACTCTAACTTCACGACCTGCTTGAACAGCAAAGGATTGTTTAATACCTTGGAAACTGTTAACGATTTCTTCAATTTTTTGAAGACGTTTGATGTAAATTTCTAAAGTATCACGTCTTGCACCAGGACGACCAGCAGAAATAGCATCAGCAAGTTTAACAAGAACTGCTTCAATTGTATTTGCTGTAACGTCATCGTGGTGAGCTTCGATTGCGTGTAAGATTTCCGGTTTTTCACCATATCTTGATGCAAGTTCAACACCTAATTGAATGTGTGTACCTTCTTGAGTTTGGTCAACGGCTTTACCGATATCATGTAAAAGACCTGCACGCTTTGCAACATTTACGTTTGCGTGTAATTCACTTGCCAACATACCTGCAATATGACCAACTTCAAGGGAGTGTTTCAATACGTTTTGACCATAACTTGTTCTGTAATATAAACGACCTAAATTTTTGATTAATTCTTTATTTAAGCCCATAATACCCATATCTAAAGCAGCATTTTCACCTTCAGAAATGATTTTCTTTTCAATTTCTTCACGAGCTTTTTCAACCATTTCTTCAATTCTTACTGGGTGAATACGTCCATCAGCGATAAGTTTTTCTAAAGCTAATTTTGCAATTTCACGTCTTACTGGGTCAAAACTTGATAGTACAACAGCTTCTGGAGTATCGTCAATGATTAAATCTACACCAGTTAATGTTTCTAAAGTTCTGATATTACGACCTTCACGACCGATAATACGACCTTTCATTTCATCACTTGGTAAGTTTACTACTGAAACTGTACTTTCAACAACTTGATCCATCATACATCTTTGCATTGTTGTTGTTAAAATTTCTTTTGATTTTTCTAAAGAAACTTCTCTAATTTTAGCTTCGTTTTCTCTGATTAATTGCATTTGTTCTTGAGCTAAATCAGTTTTTAATTGTTCCATTAATTGGTTTTTAGCTTCTTCAGCTGACATACCAGAAATTCTTTCTAATTCACAAGTTTGTTGGTGAATTAAACCATTTAATTCATCTTCTCTATCATGAAGTTCGTCCATTTTACGTTGAGCTTCAGAAGATTTTTCTTCAGCTTCCTGAATTTTATCCTCTAATACGTCTTCTCTTTTTGCTAATTTTGTTTCTAAACGTTGAATTTCTTGTCTACGTTCACGTTCTTCTTCGTTAAATTGTTCTCTTTCATCTTGCAAAGCTTCTTTTGCTTTTAGCATAGCTTCTTTTTGAAGTAATTCTTCTTTTTCAGCCAAATCTGCCATGTTCTTTTTAGTTTCATTTTTCAAAGCTTTGAACTTTGTCTGTTGAACAATTAAAAGCGCAATAAGTACAACAAGTACGATAATTGCAATCATTAAAGTTGTATTCATGTTTGTCCTTTTCTATTTTTTATAATACACACAACACCCACTACATATAGCCTAATGGGTCTTTTATTAAAAGAATATTAAATTATTGCATATATTTTCAAAAATGTTTATATCTACTAACTAATAAAATTTTACCATAACCAAAAAAAATTTATATGTTATTATTAATTTATATAAAGAAAGGAAAAACTCATGAAATTAACTATTAGTGAAAATTTAAGGGAACAAAAATGTGATGTTTTAGTAATTAACATGTTTGAAGGTGAAAAAACTTCTCAAGAATTAGCAAATAAATATGCTTTAGATGAAGATAATTTCAAAGGTAAATTTAAAAATACATACTTACTTCAAACTTATGATAAAATTCCTGCAAGAAAAATTCTTGTAATTGGTATGGGTAAAAAAGACGAAATGTCATTAGATAGAGCTAGAGAAATCGGAGCTAAAGTTACAAACAAAATTAAATCAATCCATGCTAAAACTGTTGCAATTGATTTTGACGAAATGGAAGATTACATTGGTGCAATTGCAGAAGGCTTGTTAATTGGTGATTACAAATTTGATAAATACAAATCAGACAAAAAAGAAGAAAAAGAAGTTGAAGTATTTTTAAATATTGAAGAAGCTGATTTACAATACGCAGAAATTGCCATTTCAGCAATGAACATGGCAAGAAACTTAGCAAACGAACCTGCAGCAATAATAACACCAACTAAATTAGCAGAAATTGCTCAATCATTAGATTTAAGCACAACAGTTTATAGCGGATATGAATTAGAAGATATGAATATGGGAGCTTTCACAGCCGTTGCAAAAGGTAGCTCAGAAGAGCCTAAATTCATTCATATTAAATATGTACCAAAAAACCCAAAGAAAAAAGTTGCAATCATTGGTAAAGGTATTACATTTGATGCTGGAGGCTTAGATTTAAAACCAGCTTCATCAATGCTTACAATGAGAGATGACATGTCGGGTGCAGCTTGCGTACTTGCAGTTATGAGCAAAGTTAAAGAATTGAATGCTGATATTGAAGTTCATGGTATTATTGCAGCTTGTGAAAATATGCCAGGTTGCTCAGCTTATAAACCAGGTGATATTTTAACAGCCAGAAACGGTAAAACAATTGAAGTTGATAACACTGATGCAGAAGGTAGATTAACTTTAGCTGATGCTTTATGTTTTGCTTGCGAACTAGGTGTTGACGAGGTTATTGATATCGCAACATTAACAGGTGCTTGCATGGTTGCATTAGGAACTCAAGCCGCAGCAATCATGGGCAATGACGAAGAACTAATCGACAACTTAATTGATGCAGCAGAAGATGCTGGTGAAAGATATTGGCCATTACCAATGTATGATGAATACAAAGACAGCTTAAAAAGTGAAATTGCTGATATGAAAAACACAGGTTCACGATGGGGTGGTGCTTCAACAGCTGGTTTATTCTTAGAAAACTTCGTTAAACCAGAACAAAAATGGGCACACATCGATATTGCAGGTGTTGCATTCTTAGACTCAGCACAAAAATACTTCATTAAAGGTGCAACGGGTGCCGGCGTTAGAGCATTATTAACATACTTGTTATACGAATCATTCAAATTAAGACAAGAGTTATAAAACATACTAAGAGAGAAGCCTAAAACTTCTCTCTTATTTTTACAGAATTATTACAAAATCGTTACAAAGTGCCAAAAGGTAGAAAAATATATTAGTATAAGGTCATATTTCTACAAAATCACTTGTAAAAATTTTATATTTAAAATATTATTTTGTTATTAAAGAAGAAAAAGAAGAGGAAAAATAAGTGGAAAATTATAGTTCAGATTTATTTTTAAAGAATGACTCAAGTATGACAACAAATAACGGCGTAAGCCCAGCAGTCATTAAAGTTATCGGTGTAGGCGGTGGCGGTGGAAACGCTGTTAACCGAATGATTAAAGAAGGTTTAGCAAACGTTGAATTTTATTTAATGAATACAGATTTACAAGTATTAAATTGCTCAACAGCAAAAAATAAAATCCAATTAGGTAAATCATTAACAAACGGTCTTGGCGCAGGCGGAGAACCTCAAGTTGGTGAAAAAGCAGCTGAAGAAGCACAAAAAGAAATTGCCGATGCTTTAGAAGGTGCAGATATGGTATTCATCACAGCTGGAATGGGTGGCGGAACAGGTACTGGTGCAGCACCTATCGTTGCTAAAACTGCTAAAGATATGGGTATCTTAACAATTGGTGTTGTTACAAAACCATTCTCTTTTGAAGGTAAACGTAGACAAAACCAAGCTATTGAAGGTTTAACAAAATTAAAAGACGCAGTTGATGCGTTAATTGTTATTCCAAACGACAAATTATTAGATGTTGTAGACAGAAGAATTTCTCTACAAGAATCATTCTCAATTGTTGATGAAGTATTACTAAGAGGTGTTCAAGGTATTTCAGATATCATCACAATACCTGGTTTAATCAACGTTGACTTTGCAGATGTACGTTCAGTAATGAAATCTTCAGGTTCTGCATTGATGGGTATCGGTCGTGGCGAAGGCGAAGGTAGAGCTGTTGAAGCTGCTAAGAACGCTATCGATTCTAAACTTCTTGAAACATCTATCAACGGTGCTCAAGGTGTTATCGTTAACATCACTGGTGGTCCAAACTTAACATTACACGAAGTTACTGATGCGGCTAATATTATCAATGATGCAATTCTTGATGATGCTAGAGTTATCATTGGTGCAGTTGTCGATAACGATATTCAAACAGAAGTTCAAATTACAGTTATTGCAACTGGTTTTGAATTAAAAGCTAATGCAACTCCAGAAAGAACTGCTACAGCTTCTAAATCATTATCAGCTTCTGACTTTTTCTCAAATGCGTTTAACGCACCAAAGAAGAACCCAACAACAACAAGTGAAACTGCTCCATCATTTGGAAACATTGAAATTCCAGACTTTTTAAGAAAATAATAAAGTTTTGAATTAATATAAAGAAAAAGAAGTAGTTAATAGACTACTTCTTTTTTTTATGATAGGATTTTAATACACTAGACGGAGAAGAATATTTATGAAAAAACTATTTTTAACTATATGTTTATTATTATTTGTAGCACTACAAGCAAATGCTATGACAGAAAATGATGCAAAAGCATTTTTCAATAACTACGTAACGAAAGCTAATTCATACAGTAACGAAATTAGCAGAATGTACGCACCAAACGCTGTAATCATCAGACAAGTTATCAAACCAAACGGTCAACTTGTAAATGCTTACACAAACACAGCAACATACTTAAAACAAATGAAAATCAGTGAAGGCGTTGCAAAAGCAAGAAATTATAAAAATAGATACACAAACATAACTGTAACAAAAGTTTCAAAAGGATACAAAGTTAGTGCTGTAAGACACCCGTCAATGGACAACGACAGCTTAAATATGTATCAAATCATTGCACCGGTTAACGGCAAACCAATGATTGTAGAAGAAATGATGCAAACAAGACAACAAATCTTCTTGAAATATGCAAAATAATTCAAACTAAACGAACTAACAAATAGGGAATAGCAATGGAACAAAAATTTAGATATTTAACAGCCGGAGAAAGTCATGGCTTAAAATTAACTGCGATAATAGAAGGTATTCCAGCGGGTCTAAAAATAGATAGAGATTTTATAAACAACGAACTAAAAAGACGTCAGATGGGCTACGGTCGTGGCGCAAGAATGAAAATTGAAACAGATAGAGTAGAAATCACATCTGGTGTTAGACTAGGTAGAACAACAGGTGGTCCAGTTTGTATAGAAGTTAGAAACAAAGACTGGGAAAATTGGAAAATTCCTATGAGCGTAGATGAAGTTGATTTTTCAAACAGAGAACTTCTAAAACTTGTTGCAGAAAAATCATTCACAACAGTTCGTCCGGGACATGCAGATTATGCAGGTTCTATAAAATATAAATTAGAAGATTTAAGAGATGTTCTAGAACGTTCTAGCGCAAGAAAAACAGCTATCGAAGTTGCAGTTGGAGCAATTGCAAAATTATTACTTAAAGAATTTTACATCACAGGATTTTCTCACGTAACACAAATCGGCGATGTAAAAGCAGAAATTTTACCTCCAAACTATACACTTATCAAAGAAGCGGCAGAACATTCTGAACTAAGATGTGCAGACGACATTGCAACAGATTTAATGAAAGAAAAAATTGATAAAGCAAAACAAGAAGGCAACACTCTTGGCGGTAAATTTGAAGTAATCTATGGCAATTTACCAATCGGTTTAGGTTCATACGTTCAAGCAGACAGAAAACTTGACGGCAAATTAGCACAAGCAGTAATGTCTATTCCGGCAGTAAAAGCGGTAGAAATTGGCTGTGGTGTTGAAGCCGCTGAAAGAACAGGTTCGGAAATGCACGATGAAATCTACATCACAAAAGAAAAACGTGTATACAGAAAAACAAATAATGCAGGTGGTATTGAAGGCGGAATGACTAACGGTGAGCCTATCATCGTTAAAGGGACAATGAAACCAATTCCGACATTAAGAACACCTTTAAACACAATTGATATCCGCAAAAATGAAGAAGCAACAGCACACTTTGAACGTTCTGATGCATGTGCAGTACCATCTTGCGCAGTTGTTGCAGAAGCAAGAGTTGCTTGCGTATTAGCAGACGAGCTACTTCAAAAATATGGCGGAGACAGCATTGAAGAAATGAAATCTCATTATGAAACAAAATAATATTATTTTAGTTGGAATGATGGGTGCGGGTAAAACCACCATTGGAAAAGAGCTTTTAAATGTATTAAAAGATTACACCTTGATTGATATGGATTCTGAAATAGAAAATCGTGAAAAAATGAAAATTTCAGAAATTTTTGAAAAATATGGGGAAAAACATTTTCGAGAGCTTGAAACAAATCTTTTAAAAGAGCTTAGTAAAAACCAAAATCAAATAATATCAACAGGTGGCGGAGTTTTTGAAAAAGAGGAAAACAGAAACATTTTAAAAGAAACAGGAACAGTTTTTTATCTAAAAGCCTCAGCAGAAAAACTCTTTGACAGAATAAAATCTCAAACTCACAGACCTCTGTTACAACAAGGATTTAGAGTAGAAAAAGTAAAATCAATTTTAGACAATAGAGAAGCAAATTACAGTAAAGCTGACATTATAATAGACACTGAAAATAAGCTTCCACAAAATATAGTAAAAAGAATAGTAGAAGAAGGAAACCTTTAATGAACAGCGATATTCAAGTTAATATTCCAGAAAAAGATAGCAACTACACAATTTATATAGACGATGCACCAGTAGAAGAACTAAAATCAAAAATTTTGGAAATCACAGGTGATACAAACTATTTAGTAGTGATAAATAACCGTGTAAACAAATTATACGCAAAAAAATTAGGCTTTGACAAAAAGAAAATACTTGTTATTCCTGACGGAGAAAAAGAAAAGAATTTCAATAACTACAACAAGATTTTAGAAAGACTTGAATCAGAAAAGATTTCAAGAAAGGGATATGTCATCGCAATTGGCGGTGGTGTAATCGGTGATATGGCAGGCTTTGCGGCAGCAACATATAAACGTGGCATCGGTTTAATCCAAGTTCCAACAACATTATTGTCTTGTGTAGATTCATCAGTTGGTGGCAAAGTTGCTATCAACACAAAAATAGCAAAAAATATGGTCGGAACCTTCTACCAACCTTCTGCCGTATTCATAAACTTGAACTTTTTAACAACCTTAGACGAAAAACAATTCCGTTCAGGTATTGGCGAAGTGTTAAAATATGCCTTCATTGAAAAAAGTTGTATGTGCGTAAATGATTACAAATTTTTTGACTTTTTGAACGTAAATTACGAAAAAGTTATGGAAAGAGATTTCAACTTCTTAGACAAAATCATTAGAACATCTTTAGCACTAAAAATTGCAGTTGTTTCAAGAGACGAAAAAGAAAGCGGATTAAGAAAAATTCTTAACTTTGGACACACATACGGTCATGCTATTGAAGAAATCACAGGCTTCAATAAATTCACTCACGGCGAAGCTGTTGTATACGGTATGTTCTTTATTTTCTGTTATGCTCATAAACTAAACTTTATTGATGCAAATTACAGAGAAAAAGCTACAAAATTCTTGAATAAATACGGTTTTACAGATAAGCAAGGAATGTTTAACAAAGATAAAATCACTGCATTTATGCTTAACGACAAAAAAGCAGATAATGACAAGATTAAAGTTATAATTCCTATAGCACCAGGATTTGTAAAAGAAGAAACTTTAGACATTGAAAAAGCATTTTAATAAATAAAAAGAGTGGCGAAGCCTTTGGCTTCGCCACTCTTTTTAAATAAATTTGCTATGATAAACCCATTTGAGACATTGCTGAGCTGTAAGCTGATTGCATTTTTGAAATCATATTTTCCATAGCTTGGAATTGAGCTTGTAAGCGAGCCTGGTAAGCTTTTACTTTTGTATTTTCAGCAGATGCACTACTTTTTATGTTAGTATTTTCTCTATCTAAAGAATTATTTCTTGTAGTGAAGTATCCTGTTGATTTTAATGATTCATCAACAATATCTTCCATATTTGTTAAGATACCTTTGTTATTTTCACCGCCAACTAATAGAGCTTTAACAGACTCTGGATCTTCTTCAAGAGCTTTAATTAATTTGGCTTCATCAAGTTCTAAGTGATCTGTTAATTTGCTTAAATCAGTAGAAGCTTTACCAGTAGAAATACCAATTTGAGCTAATAGTGAGTATTCACCAGCACCTGATTGTTTAGCAGATGCACTTGTTCTAACAGAACGTCTTAGAGATTCTAATGAACTTTCGCCTGATAAGGTAGCGCCACTTGCAGTTTGTTCATCAACTAAATCAAGTGTTTTGTTATATTGTTCAATCCAACTTTTTACAGCAGAAACTAAATCGTCAGAATCTGTACCAACTTTGATTGTTGTAGAAGTCTTTTCGTCAGTTGAAACACCTTTCAAGTTGAAAGTTACATTTTCAATACCAGTAACATCAGATGAAATAGTGTTAGAAGATGCCATACGAGTTTCACCATTAATAGTAAAGATTGCGAATGAACCTAATTTTTGGTCGTTCAATTTTGAACCATTAGTAAAGCCCATTTTATCAGTAAAAGAACTTGTACCTTTTTCAATATTAATATTGAAAGAACCATTTGTCGTTGCAGTAAAAACTAATTGACCATTATTGCTGTCAAATTCGGCTTTTACACCAGCTTCATCTGATTTTGAATTAATTTCTTTAATTAAACTATCAAAAGTTGTATCGTCATCAATTGTAAATTCAGCACCACCAATTTTAAAAGTACCTTTTGCATCAGCACCTAAAATATCAGCAATTTTATCTTTTGAAGTTGCAATTGTTTTTGTTTCATAACTTTCATAAGCACCTGTTTCAGAATTTTTCAATAAAGAAAAGGCTTTAGTGATGTTAAGAGTATCAGAGTTTGAACCGACAACTACATTATCACCAGAAATAGAGATTTTGCCGTCTTTAAGTTCTGCAGTCAGACCTTTTTCATTTAATTTATCTAAAACAGATTTAACAGTATCATCTTTGCCAACAGAGATTGATTGTTTTTCACCATCAACGTAAACACTAAATGAAGCAGTTTCACCATCAGCTAATTTAGCAACTTCATCAGAAAGAGAAGCCATTGATGTATTTTCATTAATAGCAAGGGCAGATGCACTACTTGATGCTTTTGTTGCAGAAGCCAATTGTTTTACACTCAATGTGTAAGAAGCTTTAGCAGCACCAGCAGAAGAAGTAGCTGTTGCAATACTATCAACTGAAGACGTAGCTTTTGTTTTAGAAAATAAATCAAAAGCACCACCAAGAGATGAGTCTGTGATTTTTTCTAAACTAGTACGAAGACTTGTAAAAGATGATTGAACAGTAGAAACCGCTTTTTGTTTTGCAGTAAGAGTTTCTTGTTTAGCTACAAGCTTGTCATATCTGTTTGCTTTTTTTATTTTAACTAACTCTTCAACCCAGGCTGTTGTATCCATACCTGAAGCCAATCCAGTGAAAGTAATTGAACTCATTAATAAATCTCCATTTTATTAATACTATATACTAATATATACTATATTATAACATATATCTAGAGGGTTTCAAGTCTAAGAATGTAAAAATTCTACGCAAAGAGTAGGAGAAATGAAATATTTCTTTACAAGAAAAATTAAAGGGTAAAAAGGTGGCGATTTTGCGGAATCGCAAAATCGCCACCTCAAATAGGAATAGAAATTTAGAAAACGAAAGAGGGCTGGTTTTCTTTGAAAACCAGCCCTCTTTAAAACATTTATAACAACTAGATTGTTGTAGAGATTGATGGAGCGATTTGAATGAATTTTCTAACCAATTCAGCGTCCCATTGAACACCTGCACCCATTCTCAAGATTTCGCAAGCTTTTTCTACACCCAAACCTTTTCTGTAAGGTCTATCACTGATAAGAGCGTGATATGTATCAGCTACTGCAACGATTCTTGCAGAAAGAGGAATTTCTTCACCTTTTAGCTTGCAAGGATAACCTGTTCCATCGTAATGTTCGTGGTGGTATTTAACCATTGGAATCAAGTCTTTCAATGCTTCATTTTGCATCAATACTTTTTCTGCACCGATAGTAGGGTGTTGTTTCATAACTTCCCATTCTTCATCTGAAAGATGTGTTGGTTTTTTCAAGATGCTTTCTGGGATACCGATTTTACCTACATCGTGTAACAATGCACCTAGAGAAATTCTTTTAACTTCATTTTCTGGTAAATTAATTGCTCTAGCAAGAGCTTCAGCATATTTAGAAACAGAAGTTGAATGACCTTTTGTATATGGGTCTTTAGCATCAATTGCACCAGCTAAAGATGTAGCCATTTCTTCTAAGTGAGTTTGAGAAATTATATCTTCATTGTTGAATTTGTGTAATAATTCTTCTTCAAAGTTGATACCTAATTGAGAATGACGTTTAGTAACAACATCTGCGAAAGATTTAAGAGCCATATCGTCCCAGAAGTTGAAATCAGAAGAACTGATGATAGCACTCATACCGTCTTTGTAACCTTTAGATTGAGAAATATACATAGCTTGTTCAGCTAAGATTAATAATTTTTCTTGATCTTTGGCACATTGAGGGTAATTAGCGATACCAACAGAAACTTTAACAGGTCCGATATCATCAACAAAACAGCAAGATAAGCTGTAAGTTAAGTATTCTGCAATATATTTAGCTTCAGAAATAGTAGTTTCTGGTAAGATGATAGCGATTTCATCACCACCATATCTACCAGCAACATCGATATCTCTGATATTTTGTTTAACTTTTTGAGCAACCAATTTGATAATTTCGTCGCCTTTAGCGTGTCCGAATTCTCTGTTGATTTTAGAGATATTATTAACGTCCATCATAACAACAGAAACTTCAGAATTTGCTTTTTCAGCTTTAGCTAATTCTTGAGATAAGATTTCTTGGAAACCTCTGTGGTTATGCAAAGAAGTTAAATTATCTGTATTTGCGTGCTCATTAGCTTTTTCTAATAAGTCTGCGTTGTGCATAAATAACGCATAGTGATTAGAGATTAATGAATATAAATCAACATTTTCGTTAACATTGTTATCACCAATAATCATAACGCCTAAACATTCGTTAACAGACATTAGAGGTAAGATAGCAACTTTTGGTTGTTGTAAATATGATAACTTCAAGAATTTAGAATCGTGTTTAACAACAGGTTTTTGAGTGTTAAAACATTCAACAATTGGGTTAGAATCGTCTGATAAGAAAACTCTTGAAGAATATGTACCACCAACCTTATCAGTCAATTTGATGTTAATACATTTTGATTGAGGTTGGAATAAACCAATTGCTGTAAATAAGCAATTGATTTTTTTAGTCATAAAATTATGTAAAGAGTTGTAGAAATCTACAACAGAAGTTTTGCCGGAAATAGCCGCATTTAAAAACTTGATAACTTCACTATAATCTAATTCAGAAGAAGTAATAGCAGTGTTAAATGCTTGGTTGTAACCACAGTAAAGTCTATTATAAGAAGCTCTGTTAGCATTAACAGGTGTACGAGAAGGTAAACCTTTACGAGCGATTGGGTTTGAAACCATTGATTTGTTATATAAAACTTCTTTTTCTGCTTTAATAATATCTGATTTGTTCAAACTATAATAACCTTTACTTTTACTTATATAAATATAAAAACCATGACATAAAAATAATTGCTATGTGGATTAAAATTTATTAAAGAAATTATGTATTTTTACATAGAAATTATACAAAATTTTACAATTAAATGCAAGTTTTTTTAATAAATGTTTAAGTGGGGGATAAGAGAAGGTAGACAAATATATAACAAATCCTTCATGTCATGCTGAACTTGACTCAGCATCTGAGTTCGAAGAATTGATAATACGCTTATTGGACAGATTTCGTATCACGCTACGTTTCCTTTTATCCGTAAGGCATTAAATCGGTTAATACGCCTAACGGCTTAAAGTCAACTACGGAGACAGGCTCACAAGTTTCGCTCTAGCTCAACTGTTCGCTTTGTCAAGTACGTAATGACAAAGGAATAACAAAAACCTACTCACTACTCACTAACGCTTCATTCACAAGCCATTACCCCACACACAAAACACACAAAAAGACCACCTTTTGAAAGGTGGTCTTTTAATTTTAAACATTTAAACTTTTATTAGTTTTCAAATAAAACGTATTTTGAACATCTACCATTCGGTTGAACCATTTGGTCTGCCATAATAATTGAAAATTGGTCAAAGATACCAGCGTTTGTTGGAGAGCACACACCTTGATTATCTGCAGTAGCACTCTTAACAGCAGTACCTTGACAGTTTGATAAAATATTTGGAGGACGAGTACCGTTTACGTCAACGATTGCTCTACATAGGTTACCGTTAGCACCATTCGCATCAGCAACCCTACATCTAGTAGAACTTGTTGGAAATGATAAAGTCATACCATCTGCAAAGAATACTGTGTAGTTACTTGCAGCACCACCACCGAACATACGGTTTACAGCTGTATCAGAAGTATTACCTTGAGCAGTCTTTGTAACGTGCATTCTACTTAAGAAGATACCTAAAATTGATGTTGTAGGATTACTATCTTGAGAAGTAGTGTCTGAAAAATCAACATAGTTCAAAGCAACACTCATAGTAATTGCTTGGTTTGTTGTTGATAAAATCTTTTTAAACCCTGTTTTAAATTCCATCTTATTAGTGTTTGTCATCAATGTTGGGATAGTCATTGCGGCAACAGTACCGATGATAGCCAATGTGATTAAAACTTCTGCAAGAGTGAAACCAGATCTATTGTTCATGTCTAATCCTTTATTACTAGTTGCGATTAATACAGTTATACTATCACTAACTCATTCTAAAATCAACATATTATGATAAATGTCATCTAAAAGAAGTAGTTGGAAAGCATAATGCTTACATTTATATAATACCATAGTATTAGTTCTTTATAACAGTATTAGAAAAATATGTTACATTTCTTAATAAAATAAAACATTGTGAAGTGGTAAAACACACTAAAATCAAGCTTTTCAGGAAATAACCCAAAACCCATGTTCCTACATGGTTTTGAGGATATCAACACCCGCTAAATAGCCACTACTCCAACAATTTTGCAGGTTATATCCTCCGCAAAGACCGTCAACGTCTAGTATTTCACCACAAAAATATAGTTTATCAACCAATTTTGATTTAAAATTTGAGTCAATTTTACCCAAATCAACACCACCTGAAAATACCGTTTCTCCGCCTTTTCGAGTACTTACAACCTCTAATTCTAACCCCTTAACAGTCTCAAGAAGTAATACTTTAGTATTAGTGTTTAAAGATTTAACCTTAATATTTTCATCAATTTTTAAATAATTCAATAAAAATTTAGTAAAAGATTTTGGCACAAATTCAGAAACGACATTATGCAAAGCCTTATCACCAGCCTCTTCTAGTCTTCGTTCAAAATTTTTCAAGTCTTTTATTATCTGAATTTTTACTGAATATGGAAAATTAATTCTTGAGTTTATTGAGGATAATTTAAAAACAACAGGACCAGAAATTCCATTGTTCGTAAATAGCATATCACCCTCAAGAGCTATTTTTTTATATCTGAATATTATATCTTTCAAAACTACTCCTTTTAGAGTAGAAACATCATACTTTGTGATTAGACCACACAAAGAAGGTTTAAGTTCTATTAATTTATGTGGCAATTTATTTAAAAATTGCAATCCATAGTGAGTACCAATTGCCACCACTACATAATCATATATATATTTATTATTTATAGTTCTTACGTAAAATTTTTCATCAACTTTTTGAACATCTAAAACTTTTTCTTTTAAAAATTTAGCCTTATCCAATTTAGCAAGCATTTTATTTCTAACATCTTTAGCAGAATTAGAAATAGGAAAAATTCGTCCGTCCTCTTGCGTATAGGTCTTAACCCCAATCCTTTCAAAAAATTCTAAAGTATCCTTAGTAGAAAATCTTGAAAAAGGTGAATACAAAAACTTTTCACCTCTAGGATAAGCATTCGCCAGTTCTTTAAAATCAAATTCATTATGTGCCAAATTACATCTTCCACCACCAGTTGGCAAAAGTGTCAAAAGAGGTTCCGATAAATCAAAAAGTGTTACGTCGCAATCATTTGCAATCGTAATTCCACACATACAACCCGCTGGTCCAGCACCAATAATTGCAACGCTAGGCTTATACGTCAACCCTTGTTCCATATAAAAATACCATTTCTGGGTTTTCTAATTCATCATGCAATTCCATTACAGATTTTTTCAACTCAGGATGAACAAAATCAGGTGAAAGCTCCAACATTGGAACCAAAGTAAATGCTCTCTTATGGAAATATTTATGAGGAATAACTAAATTTTCTGTATAAATAATCTCTTTATCATAGAACAAAATATCGATATCGATTGTTCTATCACCATAAAAACCTTCTGCTTCTCTATCTCTACCCAATTTTGCTTCAACACAATTACACAATTTTAGCAAATCTTCTGGAGGATATCCTGTTTTTATCTCAATGACTGCATTCACAAACCAATTGCTGGAATCAGTTTGCCATGGTTCAGTTTCATAAAAAGCAGATGTTCTAATTAACTCAACCTGTTTATCTTCGTTCAACAGACTTGTTGCCTGCTGAATAAAGCCTACTCTGTCTCCTTTATTTGATCCTAAACTTAAATATACTAAAGCCATAAACTAATTGTACAGTTTTTTAAAACTTTGTCAATCATGTTAATAAAGTATTAAATACAAATAAAAAGTGGTATAATATATAACATGAAGAAAAAAGTTATTGCATATTTACACACCCACTGGGACAGAGAATGGTACAGAGAATTTGAAGTATTTAGAATTCGTCTTTTGAGAGTGTTCGACAATGTTTTAGATATGCTTGAAGCAAACAAAATTCCGTCATTCTATTTTGACGGACAAGTCGGCGCAATCCTTGATTATCTAAAAATCAGACCAGAAAAAGAAATCTTAGTGAAAAATTTAATCAAAGAAAAACGTCTTTTCGTAGGTCCTTGTTACTGTCTTGTTGATGAATACTTATGCGACAGAACAACCTTTGAAAAAAACTTAGAAATCGGATTAAAATTATCAAAAGAACTAGGCTGTGAAGATTTTATCGGATATCTTGCAGACACCTTCGGACACAGCAAAAACATTCCGACTTTATTCAAAAAATACGGAATAAACAAAGCCGTAGTATGGCGTGGTTGCGGAGATTTTCCATCTGAATTCAAATACATGGGAATAGATTGCATAAACCTTGTTCGAGGTTATTTTATGGACATCTTCGCCACAAATTTAACTATAGAAGAAAAAGCAACTTTCTTAAAAACAAATCTTGATAAAATTGCAGAAAAATCTTCTAATACATTGTTAATGCCTATCGGAGCCGACCATTTAGGAATTCCAGAAAACATTACTTCTCAAATCAGAGAAGTAAACTCACTCCTTGAAGATTATCAAATCGTTTTGGGTTCACCATTTGACTACTTTGAAGAGGTCAAAGACAATTTCGTATACGAACATAACGATGAACTTAGAGACAACTCACTAACTTTCATCTTGCAGGGTTGTTATTCTTCACGAATGGATTTAAAAAAATTGCGAACAAAAGCTTCATATATGCTTGATTTAGCAGACAGAGCTCAAAAACATTTCAACCTGAAATATGAAAGTTTAATTACTTACGCATATAAATTATTAATAGAAAATATGGCTCACGACGGTATTTGCGGTTGTTCTACAGATGACGTACATTTTGAAAATACTTTAAAATACAAAAAAGTTATTCAAATAGCGCAAACAATCCTTGACGAAGTTCATTTCAAATTATCAGATGCGTTCGTTGTAAACTTCGGAGACGAACCATATTCAGGCATCGTAGAATTCGACTCCGAGCTTGAACTTCCGTTCCAAAAAATTTCAACACGCAAAGGTTTTGAAAACGAAATTCTTCAAGACACACTAAGAATACCAATCACAGAAGATTTTAGAAATATTTACACATATCTAGTTGAGGTAAATAACCTTCAACCAACTGAACTGCGTGAAAAAATAGAAAGCAATAGCGGAACAGATTTAGAAATTGGAGATAATTATATAAAGAATTCTAAAATCAGTCTTGAAATAATAAACGGAAAAATTAAAGTGAACAACAACGAAAATTTTCTAGAAATCCGTGATTTCAAAGACCTAGGAGACACATACAATTTCGCTCCAGAAGTCAATGATTATGGAAAAATTGAAGAAATCAATTCCTCTAAAATTGAATTAAAAGGGAACCTTCGTTGCACTTTAAAATTAAAAACCGAAAGTTCTAAAATCTACGTCTCTTTAGATAAAAATTCAGACAGTCTAGATTTTAAAATAATCTACAAAAACAAAGAAGAAAATCACAAAGTACAAGCAGTTATAAACACATCAAGTCCAGTCGTAGAAACGTATTCCGAAGATATGAACGAGCTTATAAAACGTACTTTCGACCCAGATTACGACATTCGAAAAAATCTTCCGCAATCAAAAGGCATAGAAGCCCCAACAAACACTGCACCAATGCAACGTTACGTTAATGCAAACGGCATAGGCATTGTAACAAAAGGGCTTACAGAATACGAAATCTTCAAAAACACAATCGCAATAACACTTCTACGTGCAACAGGTATTATCTCAAATCCTAAAAACCCTGCTCGTTCAACTCCTGCTGGTCCACCTCTACCACTGAAAGATGCGCAAATGCAAGGGAAAAATGTTTGCGAATTCTCAATCTCTTTCCACAACAAAGATGATTATAAAAAACATATTCAACATGTATATACTTATGTGATATAAAAATTGAATAAATTAAAGAGGCGAAGCCTTCGGCTTCGCCTCTTTAATTAGAAGGGCGAACGCAAAGCGTTCGCCCTTGTTAAATTATTCTAAGTTACCTAACTTTTTCGCATATAATGGTTGAAGCTTTTTAGCTTGTTGAGGAATTACACCTTCTTCGATTGGAAGATATACTCTGTAATCAATATCTGCAAAACAGTTATCAATTTCTTCAATTTCGTGTAATTTAGCTTCATCAATATTACCAGCTTCAATCATATCAGCAATAAGTTCAAATCTATCAACATGTTCTCTAAATCTATCTGTTGCGTAGTCTTTAGCTTGCCATGTTGTGATTAAGAAAGGCCAATCTGAAGATTGTAGCAATAAATTTTCTCTAGCCAATTGGCTCAAAGCTCTTAATAACAATTTATCTTCTGGTTTCTTTTCATATTTTGCAACGATATCGTTGATACGTTTTTCACAAGAGTGAATAATTGGCCACATCCATTCTGTTAAGTGATTCATCCAAACGTAGAAATGACCACCTTGTCCCCAAGAAGATTCTGGAATTTGAATAGCTTCTTTTGGAGGATATTTTTTAAGATATGCGCCAGCTGTCATCATTTCGACATCTTTGTGATAATCATGTAATTTTTTGATTACTTGTTTAATGAATTCAACACCTTCAAACCACCAGTGTCCGAATAACTCAGTATCAAATGATACCATTACTAAACCTTCTTTACCGTCGTGAGAATTTTTATAATCTCTCAATAAGTTTTCAATTAAGTGAGTATAGTGGTCTGAGTTTTCACATACTTTATTTTGTGCCAAAACTGGGTCATAAAGCATTTTGTCGCCTAAATCTGTTGTAGAAGAAGTAATTCTCCAATATTGCATACCTGATTTATCGTCTTTTTTGTGGAATTCTCTGAAACAACCATCACCTGGGTAACCATCTGCGGCTGACCAAACTTGGTAACCAGCTCTATCGTTTCTACCCATTACAGCAACTTGTGCATCTGGTAGCCAGTATGCTGAATATGTGTCATAACCTGTTAATTCACGTTTTGGTAATGGAATATATTCAATATTACCGTACATACCAACTACACGTCTGTGTCCAATAGAATTACCACCTTCAATAACGTGTGATTCTGTAAAGAAGTATTGAATATCGTTATTTTGTAAAGTTACTTCAATAGCAGGTCTCCATTTTTTCTTTCCGTCAGAACCAGTATATTCATAACCTTGTCTATAAGCACATTCTGGCAACCAAGCACCAGTTGCTTTTTTACCAAATAATCTTTTTGTTGTATCTGAACCAACTTTGAATTGAGCATTCAAGTTAGAATCTGTTGCTAACAATGGAGAAAATCCGTGTGTTGCACCAGAAGTTGTGATTTCAATACAACCTAAATCTTGATATTTTTTGAAATATTTAATCAAGTTCATTTCGTATTTATTAACAAAATCGTCCTTCAATTTGTTAAAATGTTTAAAATAATATTCTGCCAAGTATTTCAAGTGTTGAGAATGTGGAACAGCTGGATCAGGATATCTTTCCAAATCTTCCGCAACTGCTTCAATTCTAGAATCAAGATACTCAACAAAACCTTGGTTTAAATGATCGTCAATAAGTTGTTCACCCAAAATAGGAGTGATACCAACAGTTAAGTTAGCTTTAATACCTTCGTCGTATAATTCGCTAATAGCATTTAACAATGGAACATATGTCTCTGCCATACATTCATATAAGTTTTCTTCACCGAACGGCCACATACCTGCTTTTCTGTAATAGGGTAAATGACTGTGTAGCATAAAAACGAATTGTCCTAGTGCCATATAGTGCCTCCGTTCTCTCTTTATATGTGTTAGTAATTTGTAAACTATATCTACACTTACATGGATTATATACCAAAAAATAATTATTTCTATACTCACATAAGATGATAATTATAATAATGTTACAAAATTTAAAAAAGGCATGTTGAAAATTATTTTTTTGTACTAAAATAAAGATACTCACCAAACCTCAACAAGTTGCGTAGTCATTAAACGCACAATGTTAAGAAAGAAGGGAAAATAAAATGGCAAACATTAAGTCAGCAAAGAAAAGAATTTTAGTAGCAGAAAAAAATAGAGTTCAAAATGTAGCAATGAAAACATCTATCAAAACTGCATTGAAAAAAGTTCTTGAATTAGCAGCAGCAAAAAATCAAGATGAATTAAAAGTAGCTTTATCAAAAGCATATCAATTATGCGACAAAGCTGTATCAAAAGGTATTTTACACAAAAATACAGCAGCTAGAAAAAAATCAAGATTAACTGTTGCAGTAAACAAATTATTAGCTGAATAATTAATTTGTAAAAACATTTCAAAAGGACGAAGTTATCAGTAACTTCGTCCTTTTGTTTTATGTAAAAAAATATTGCCAAAATTTTTAATTTTTGTAGTTAAGAAAGCATTTTTGATGTAGACTAAAAATGTAGGGAACAACAAGTTATATCGGATTATTTACGTAAATGCAAACAACTCATAAACAAGTTATTGATTTAAGAGAATACAAAGACTTGATAGAAACAGTTGCAAAGGTTGAATACTCAAAGCTTTCGACTGGTTCTCATATTGTTGATTATCAAGAACTTGTTAATCTTAATACGCATACTCTCTACATTCTCTTAAAAAACGGTAAACCTGAGGATTATAATAACGCATACCTTTCTACAGCGATGAAATGGGCTATCAGAAACGAAATCAGAAGACGCTATAAATGGTATTCTTTGAAACAAAAAAAACTTGATATGGAATCAGGCGAAGAATTGAGAGAAGCTGTTTACAAATCCATTCTTTCAATTGATGAAATGGCAGAAGCTGACAACCCTACACAGATAAAAGACAGTAGCAGAAACCCAGAAGAAACTTATGAATTTTTCCAATTGAAAAATAAAATTTTAAAAGCAATGGAGAATATTCCGGATAGAGAAAAAGAGTTTATTGAACAAAAATTTTTCAATGACAAAAAACTTCGGGAAATGGCAGAAGAATACAAGATTTCAGAGTCCAGAATTTCTAGAATTATACAAAATGGACTTAACAGAATAAAAAAACAACTTGCTGAACAAGGAATGATTTAAAATGACAACTATTTTTGAAAAAGATATAAAAAGTTTAAAAGAAAACAAGAAAGAATGTACTTGCATAGACAAATCATTGTTAAGAGAACAGCCACTTAATTTGCCACAAGTTACAGAACTAGAAGCAATGAGACATTTTAAAGAACTCTCAGATAAAAACTTTTGCATAGAGAAAGGTTTTTATCCACTAGGTTCCTGCACAATGAAATATAATCCAAAAGTTAACGAATATTTGGCAAATTTAGAAAACTTCCTAAATATTCACCCTTTAGCTTCGGAAGAAGACACACAAGGCTCATTAGAATTGATGTACAAATTGCAAGAAGCATTAAAAGAAATTACCGGTATGTCTGCTATTACCCTACAACCAGCAGCTGGCGCTCACGGTGAATTAACTGGTATGATGATTGTGAAAAAATACTTTGAAGTCAAAGGCGAAAACAGAAAGAAAGTTATCATTCCAGATTCTGCACACGGCACAAACCCTGCAAGTGCACATACTTGTGGATTTGATATTGTTGAAATCAAATCAAACGAAAAAGGACAAGTTGATATTGAAGCCTTAAAAGCCGCTCTTGATAAAGATGTTGCAGCGATTATGATGACAAACCCTAATACTTTGGGTATTTATGAGGAAAATGTTTTAGAAATCTCGAAAATAATGCACGAAAACGGCTCATTATTATACTATGATGGCGCAAACTTCAATGCGATTATGGGTCATACAAACCCAAAAGAAATGGGCTTTGATGTTGTACACTTAAACTTACATAAAACATTTGCGACACCACACGGTGGCGGAGGTCCAGGAGCAGGTCCAGTTGGTGTAGTAGAAGAATTAAAAGAATTCTTACCAACACCTATAGTTGAATTTGATGGAGAAAAATACTACAAAAATTACAATTTAAAACATTCAATTGGACAAGTTAAAGCTTTTTACGGTAATTTTAGCGTTCTTGTAAAAGCATATGCCTACATTCTTTTGTGTGGCAAAAACCTAAAACTTGCAACAGAAGATGCGGTTTTGAATGCAAATTACATAAAAGAAAAACTTAAAAATTACTACAAATTACCATACGACGAACCTTGTATGCACGAATTTGTAATTTCAGCTGACAACCAAAAAGAAGAATTTGGAGTAACAGCTCTTAATATTGCAAAACGATTGATGGATTACGATATTCACCCACCAACAATATATTTTCCACTAATCGTACACGAAGCAATGATGATTGAACCAACAGAATCAGAAACAAAACATGTGCTAGATAATTTTATTGATGTTATGATAAAAATAGCACAGGAAGCGAAAGAAAATTCAGAAATGGTGAAATCCGCACCAGAAAAAACAATAGTAAAAAAAATAGATGAAACTCTGGCAGCAAGAAAACCTGACTTGAATTTTAAAGGATAAGATAATGGCTAAAGAAGAAAAGAAAAGAGTAAAAGTAGCATTCCCACACATGGGAACGATATGTATAGGCTGGGCAGCAGCATTAAGAAAAGTTGGAATTGAACCATACATTCCACCATACACAAGTAAAAAAACCCTTTCCTATGGTACAAAATATTCACCAGAAGCAGTATGTTTACCATATAAATTAATTTTAGGTAACTTCATTGAAGCAATCGAAGGTGGAGTAGATTACGTAGCAATGATTACATCTCCCGGTATTTGCAGACTTGGCGAATACGGTTCCAATATTCAAGAAGCACTTGCAGACTTAGGTTATCACGCAAACTACATTGAATTATCTTTATATGACGGTATTAAAGGTTTGTTTGATTTCTTAAAAAGATTAACTGGTAAAAATGATTACGTACTATTTTCAAGAGCAATCGTTTTAATCACAAGAATTATCTTCTTATTAGATGACCTTGATACAGCTTTATCATACTACCGAGCAAGAGAAGTTGTTTTTGGCGAAGCTGAAAAACATTACAAAAAAGCTCTTAGATTAATTTCAAACGTTAAAAACACAAGAATGCTAAAAGAATGTAGAAAACGTGTATTCAAAGAAATGGCAAAAACAGAAATTGACCCAAACAGAGAAGTTTTATACGTAGATTTAACAGGTGAAATCTTCCTGGTTTGCGACAAATTCTCTAACCAAAATATTGAAAGAGAACTTGGCAAAATGGGCGTTCAAACAAGAAGAAGCCTTACAGTTGGTAGTTTCTTAAAAGATGCTATCATTCCAAAAATCTTTAGAAAAAATGATGAAGAAACTCACTTGGAGAGAGCAGAAAGAATGGCAAAACCTTATCTTATGAGAGATATCGGTGGAGATGCTCTTGAATGTGTATCAGACGTAGCTTATGCAGACAAAAAAGGTAAAGACGGTATCATTCACATTTCACCATTTACTTGTATGCCAGAAATTATGTCTCAAAATATCTTCCCTAAAATGAGAGAAGAACACGATATTCCAATTTTAAGTTTGGTTATGGACGAACAAACTGGTAAAGCTGGTTATATCACAAGACTTGAAGCATTTGTTGACTTAATGAGAAGAAAAAAACGTAAACTTCAACAACAATCAACAGAAAAAGAAGAGGCTAAAGTATAATGATAAAATGCTTTAAAGAAGCTTTTGATTTAGCTTACGAAAACCTAATATGTATTTCACCGTTACTAATATTTATGATTGCTGTAACCTTATACTTAGGTGCAGCAAGAATTTCTATACTTAACGCTGTCTCATTATGTTTTTCATTAGTAACTTTAATCATTATGTTTGCAATCTTTTTTGCAGGTTGGTTCTATATGATAAAAATGGCTATCGTAAACACAAGCTTTAGTATCATCGACCTGAAAAAGGACTTTGAATTATTAAAATTCTTTTCAACAGGTGTTTCTGATTACTTTGTAACATTTATATATTTTATATTGTGTTCTTTAACAATTTTAGGATTAATTTATACCGCAGATTATTTTATAGCATTAAAATTTATTGGTAAAGTTGGATTGACAATAAACAATTTAGTACAGATACAAGATATCTCGACTTGGCAATATTTGCTTGTAGATTTAACTTATATACAAATTATAAAACTTTCCGGCTGGCTATTTTTGTTTACTGTTTCATCAATGATATATGCACTATTTACTTTAATGTGGATTCCATATTTGATGTTCAGAACAAAAAACGTATTCAAAGCTCTTTGGTATTCAATAACTGACGCATTTACATCACCAAAGATTTTGACATTATTACTAAGCTTAATTATAATCAACTTCATTTTTGCAATAATAAATTCATATATCATACTTAATCCTATATTGTATTTTATTATGACAATAATTTATATTTTCTTTATTGTTCATATGTCAATGTTGGTATTCTTGTATTACTATAAAAAATATACTTATGAACACGAAGACTAAATCAAAAGTAATAGCAATAGCAGCCCCAACGGCATCAGGAAAAACAGCTTATGCAATTGAACTTGCAAAGCAAATTGATGGCGAAATAATTTCTGCTGATTCAAGAATAATTTATAAAGGTTTTAATATTGTTTGTGCAAAACCAACGAAAGAGGAAATGCAAAATGTTCCACATTATATGATTGATATCGTGGAACCAGAAGTCGATTATAGCGTAGCAAATTACGTTGACGATGCGACAGTTGCTATAAATAATATTTTAGATAAAGGAAAAACTCCGATTATCGTAGGCGGAACTGGATTATATTTTAAAGCTCTACTTGAAGGTTGGGAGCTTCCTCGAGTTGAACCAAATTACGAATTAAGAGAAGAACTTGAAAATTTTGAAATAGAAAATCTTTTAGAACAATTGAAACCTCTTGATGAAAAAACTTATAAACAAATGCTTATCGAACCTAAAAAAAGAAAAATTATTAGAGCTATAGAAGTTTGCAAATCACTTGGCGAAGCTATGTCAAATTATTCTAATAAAAAAGAACCACCTTACGAGGTTGAATGGATTGGAATTGGAATGACAAGAGAAGAATTATATGAAAGAGTAAATAAAAGAGTTGATATAATGATTGAAATTGGAGCAGTTCAAGAAACCGAAAACTTACTAAAAAAACACGGAAGAATAAAAAATTTAATATCTACAATAGGTTATAACGAAATACTCCAATATTTAGATAAAGAAATTACACTAGATAGAGCGATTGAACTCATCAAACAGCATTCCAGAAATTACGCAAAAAGACAATTAACATGGTTTAGAAAAAATGCAAATTTAAATTATTAAGATAGAATAAAAAAAGGGCGAACGCTAAAGCGTTCGCCCTTTTAAAATATTTAAAATTGACTATTTTGTAACTGTTGTAGCTGCACCAGCTAAGTTAGTACAAAATGCTGTAAAACTACCAAAGATATCGGCAATTTTCTTACCAGTTTTTGATTCAGCAGCTTTTGCTAAAGGTTCTAAAGCTTTGTTATCTTTAGCAGCTTCTTTGATAGAATCAGTGATACCATCAGAATAAGCAGCTTTATCTGTTTCTACATTCTTTTTAAATTCATCTGCACCTTGAGATAAATTATTAATTGTTGCCATAGTTTTTTGAGTTTTGCTAATAGCGTCCATAGCATCAATTTTTGGTAATTCAGCTCTAAAAGAAACATTTGAAACTGGTCTAATCATATAACACTTACCTTCCTACACATCATCGTCATGATCTACATCTAAATCTGGTTCATCGTAGCTACCAGAAGTTGGATTGCTGTCATAACTATTATAATTATTGTCTGTTGCTTTGTCAATAGCGTTGTTAACTAAATCTTCAGTTTGTTCAGAAACAGGTTTTTTTACAAGACCGAAGTCTTTCATAGCAACACCAAGAGCTGCACCGCCTGCGATTGTATTAACAACGATTTTATCTATATTTAACTTTTTAACTCTGTCTACTAAATTTGTTACTTTACCAGCATTTTCAGCTGATTTTTCACCAATTTTTTCAACGATTTTATCAGTACCTTTACCCAAAGTACCAGTAATCATATCAGCAGCTTTACCTAAACAAATTTTAGTTGCGGTAAATGCAATGGCAACACCAAGAGCTTTTGAAGCAAATTTACTAATCTTACCCATAATACCATTACTGTCAGAATTTTCTGACATGCGAATAAACTCATCTTGTTTAGAACGCAAGGCATCTAAATCAGGAGCACCCTTAAATGCAACTTGATTTTGGGGTTGAGCCAATTTATTTAAATATATTTGATTAGTATTTACAGAATTTACTGATTGCATTTTTCACACTAAATAATATTTATAAACTACCTACATAAAGATAAAAACATTATTTTTAAAATTTTTGCTATTTAAGACTCAATTATTAAAATTTTTGTTACAAACGTTAACATGTTAAAACCCGCATAGGGACATGTTTTGAGCATGATTTGATAAAAATTCTAAAAACGTCTCAAACTTCAATAAAAAGGCAAAAAAATAGCTGCTACTGCAGCTAGTACTTCATAATCTTGGGAGGAGATTTGGGGATAGTTGTACATGCATGATAATTCAAGAATTTTTTTTTTGTTAGTTCCATGCCTTTTATTTTTACAATTCGTTACAATTTAAATTAAAACCAGAAGAATAATTAGTATTCATCATGGTTTTGAGCTTGTCAAGAATTTTTATTATATAATAACTTTATACAAATAAAAAAGGAGAAAATTTATGTACGAAAGCGTTAGAGCAAGCCATATTCTAGTACAAACAGAAGATGAAGCTAAACAATTATTAGAAGAAATTAAATCTGGTAAAGTTGCGTTTGAAGATGCAGCAGCAATGCACTCCCTTTGCCCTTCAGGTGCTAGAGGTGGAGACTTAGGCTTCTTTACAAAAGGTCAAATGGTTAAACCTTTTGAAGATGCAGCTTTTTCTATGGAAAAAGGTGAAGTTTCAAACCCTATTCAAACACAATTCGGCTGGCACTTAATTCAATTAGTAGATGCAAAGGAAGCTTAATTTATGCAAAATTTTCTAAAACAAAATAATTTAGACTATATAATTATAAATTCGACTAACAAATTTTTAGTTGAATACAATGTTTTAGAAGAAAATTCTAGATATTACCTCACAGGATTTTCTGGCTCAACTGGCGATGCTTTGGTATCTTGTGAGGGAGATATCTATTTATTTGTTGACGGTAGATACCACGAACAAGCCGATAGAGAATGTGATTTAGACAAAATTACAGTTGTAAAATTGCAACAAAATCAAAGCTTTTTAGAAGAAGCAACAAATATAATAAACCCTAATTCAACACTTGGTATCATTGGAGAAAAGACTTCTGTTTACAGATACGAGTGTTTACAAGCAATTTTAGAAGACAAAAACGTAGAAATAAAAGTTTTAGACGAAGACCCTTATGTGAAAGACTCAACAAACGAGGTCAAAACTCTTTCTACAATTGACAAAAGTATCACAGGTTTAACTTCAAAAGAAAAAATAAAAGAAGTTCAAAACCAATTAAAAGCCGGCGAAGCACAACTTTTTACAAATCTTGAAGAGGTTTCTTATATCACAAACTTGAGAGATTTTTCAAAAGCTTATTCAACAGCAATAAACGGAAAAGTATTAGTAACAAAAGAAAACGCTATTTTATTCTGTAATGACAAAGTTGAAAATTCAGAAATAGAAATTAAACCGCTAGAAGATTTTTCAAAAAATCTAGAAGGTTTAAAAACTGTATATTATGACAGAATTAGCACAAACATGGCTGATTATTTAGCTATGAAAAGCATTGCAAAACCTGTACAATCAAATATTATTTCAAAAATGAAATCAGTAAAAACCAATTCAGAGCTTGAACACTACAAAGAATGCTTTAAACGCACAGACAAAGCAGTTTTTGAAATAAGAGAATACATCAACAATAATGATAATATTTCAGAAAAAGATATTGCAGAAAATTTAGAAAAAGCATTCAAAAAATATGGTGCAAATTTATTATCCTTCAAATCAATTGTTGCAAAAGACCAAAACTCAGCACTTGCGCACTATTCAAAGAGTTCTGAAAAAGAAATCATGAAGGACGGCTCGCTTGTCCTAATTGATTGTGGAGCGTATTATGAAGGTGGTTATGCAACAGACATAACAAGAGTTTTTGTAAAAGGCAACCCGACAGAAGAACAAAGAACAGTTTATACAACCGTTTTAAAATCAAGTTTGCATGCCTTTAATACTCCAATAACCAACAAAACAACTGGTTATGACATAGACAAAGTTGCAAGAGATTTATTAAACGAAATTTCACCTAAAAACTTTGAATTCTCACACGGATTAGGGCACGGAATAGGTATAAGCGTTCACGAACAACCACCTAGACTTTCACCAGCTGAATCTTCTAAGACAATATTAGAAGACAATATGTGTTTTACAATTGAACCCGGAATTTATTTCAAAGATTTTGGTGGAGTAAGACTTGAAAATTCTGTATATATGAAAAACAGAAAAATCCACTCATTCTCAAGAATGTGCTACGAAAAAAAATTAATCAACTTTGATATGTTAACAGACACAGAAAAAGAATGGTTAAAAGAATTTGAGGTTCAATAATGGAAATTACAAGCGTAAACAATGATTTAGTAAAAGAAGTTGTTAAACTTCAACAAAAAAAACACAGAGATGAAACAAAAAAATTCTTACTAGAAGGTTATAAAGCAGTCGAAGAAGCGATTTCATCAAACATTAAGCTTGATAAAATTTTCTTAAAAAAAGGCGCAAAACATAACTTTGATGAAAAAAATGTAATCTACGTTTCTGAACAAGTTTTGAAAAAAATTTCAACAACAACTTCAGCGCCCGAAATTGTTGCCGTAGGTATTCAAAGAACATATAATCTTGATATTTTAAAAGATGCAAAAAAAGTTGCACTATTTGAAAACATAAACGATTTAGGAAACTTAGGCACAATTCTTAGAACTTCAACAGCCGTAGACATTGATGCAATCATACTTTTTGGAGACACAGTTGATATCTACAACCCAAAATGTGTTAGAGCATCTGTCGGAAACCTTTGGAAAACACCAGTTTTCAACATAAAAGATATCACTGTTTTAGAAAAATATTTTAAAGATTTTGATAGAATAGCAACTCTTCCAAAAGCAGATGATACAGTAGATTTAAAAGATTATCAAACAAAAGAAAAAACTCTTGTAATGTTTGGCGCTGAAAGCTCTGGACTTACAGAGGAATTGATAAACTTTGCCACAACAAAAATGACAATTGAAATGAAAAACAATGTTGAATCATTAAACTTGAGCATAAGCGCAGGAATTGTTTTATATAAACTATTTTTGTTGTAAAATATTTCTATGAACACTAGCGAAATGGAAAAGATTTGGGAAGATGTGAAAAAGGTATTGAAAGAAAATATACCTGAATCTTCTTATGAAACTTGGATTGAACCTCTTGAAATAATTGAGTTTGAAGACAATCAAATCAAACTTATTTCAGGACAATCTATCGCTATTGAATATTTAAAGAAAAATCATTACCCTGAAATTTTAGATGGTTTCAAAACAGTATTAAATCAAGAGGTAACAGTTTCTCTTGAATACGACAAAGAAACCTTTGATAAAATCAAAAAAACAAAAATAAAAGAAGAGAAAAAAGAAGAAAAAGCTTTAAAAAAAGAAGAAGAGCATAAAAAATCTATAGAAAACTTAGGTTACGTTCAATCAATGAACCTAAACCTAAAATACAGATTTGATAATTTTGTAACAGACGACAACAACAAAAATGCAAAATTAGCAGCACAAATGGTTGCACAAAACCCTAATGCAACATATAATCCGCTTTACATTCAAGGTGGTTCAGGTTTAGGCAAAACTCACTTGATGCAAGCAATTGGACACGCTCTCATCAAAGATAAAAAAATCCAATGTATTAAATCAGAAGTTTTTATTAACGAATACATCAATAGCACAGCTAGAAACAAAGATTTTAACAAAAGCAATCTAATGAACAAATTCAGAAATAAATACAGAAATGTAGATGTTTTATTGATTGATGATATTCAATTCTTTGAAGGCAAAAAACAATGCATGGAAGAATTGTTTAACACGTTTGATGCACTTCACAATGCAAATAAACAAATCGTCCTAACTTCTGACAGACTTCCAAAAGATATGCCAGAAATGCCAAACAGATTAATCACAAGATTTGAACAAGGTCTTGTAGTGGAAATTCAACCTCCAAAAGAAGAAACAAGAATTAAAATCTTAGAAAATATCGCAAACTCAAAAAATCTAACCGTTCCAAAAGAAGTTTTTGAATACATAGCTAAAAACTTTAAAAATAATGTAAGAGAATTAGAAGGCGCATTTAATAAAGTAGAAGCATTTGCAACCTTTGAAGATGCAGAAATCTCTCTTGAATTTGCAAAACACATCTTGAAATGCGAAGAAAGAAATGAGCTTAATATAGAAAACATTTCCGAAAAAATTGCTAAAAAATACAATGTTTCAATGAATGAAATAAAATCTTCTGCAAGAAGTGCAAACATCTCAAAACCTAGAAAAATTATTGCATATATCTCAAGAGAATATCTAAAATTAAAACTTGAAGATATAGCTAAATATCTAGTGAAAAAGCACCAAACAATTATGTATGGTAGCGATCAAATAAAAGAAAAAATTAAAAAAGATTTTAACCTTAAAAAAGAAATAAATGAAATCTTAAATGAATTAGGTTTATAAGATAAACGAAGGTCGCCAGCTTCGCTGGCGACCGTCGTTATAAGAGAGGTCGAAATTTTATTTCGACCTCTCACAAAAGAAAGAGGCGAAAGTTGGGAACCAACTTTCGCCTCTTAAACTTTAAGACTTTAATTTGATATCAAACTACCAAGCTAAAGATTCTTTTCTGTTCATATTCATATTCATGTTCATGTTTCTGTTAGAAATTTCTCTTAAATTTTTGATAACAGCTAACATTTGAATTTGAGATTCTAATTTGTTAACGCAAGAACCACAACCGATAGCGCTAGCACCAGCAGCGAAAGCCATAGAAGCTGTTACTGTGTTAATGTTAGAAGCTGTCATGATTGGCAATTCAATGTTTCTTGATAATTCGATTGTGTTAGAAAGAGTTAATTCAGCTCTGTTTAACCAAGTTCTTGTGCTTTCTAAGTTAGATTCATTTTGAACAAAACCTTCTGTTTGGATTAAATCGATGTTTAATGATTCTAATTCTCTACCTAAAGAGATTTGATCGTTGATTGAGATAGAACCAGGGATTGTTACACAGAACATAACGTTTGATCTGTTTTCTTCAATCATTGATAAAGTTTCACGAACTAAGCTTAAAACTTCCATAGAAGAGAAGTTTCTGCCTTCTCTGTATAATGCATCGAAGTTACCTAATTCAATAGCATCAACGTGGTGAACGTTAACTGCTTCAGCCAATTCAGTTGGGTTGATTGAAGATGCGAATAAAGAAATTGAAGAATTTGCTGATTCAATCATTTCTTTAACCATTGTTAAAACTCTGCTGTTAGCAGAAACGTCAACTGCATCTGCACCAGCTTCGATAGCTGAAGATACAACCATTTTTACTCTATCTAAATCAATATTATTAATACCTGAAATAATTTTTAATGCTCTTTTTTCATTTAATGCTCTTTTGAATGTTTCAATATTTCTCATAATTTCTCCTTTCCTACCTAATTAAATTATGAATATTTTTGCAAATAAATTATAAATTAAAAAAATAATAAATACAAGAATAATGCTAAAAAATATTACAAAGGTAGTAAACTTTTTTAATAAAGGATTTACAATGGTTTCAAAGGAGTGGGGAAATGTTTTTAAAAGAAGTTAAAAAATATTTATCAATAATTTTGATATTGTTTTTATTTGGGCTAAATCCAGTCATGAGCTATGATAATGAAGAGACATCTATGATAAACTTGTACGAGAGAATAAATCCGGCAATTGTTGCAATTGATGCAGAATTAGAGGTTGGTATTTCTGGCGGGACAGGTTGCGTTATTGATGAGAACGGAACAATTTTAACAAGTCAGCATGTTATTGAAAATAGCAAAAAGATTGATGTAACAACTTATGACGGAAAAACTTACAAGGCAACGGTTATACCGACAAAGGGTAAAGGTGATTTAGCGCTAATAAAAATCAACCCTAAAAAACCTCTTAAAGTCGTAACCTTGGGAAATTCTGACACAATCAAAGTTGGACAAAAGATATTATCAATTGGTAACCCTTTTGGATTTTCAGGAACGTTAACACAAGGAATTGTGTCTAGAATTGATTACGCAAGAAAGAAAATTCAAACTGATGCAGCAATTAATCCAGGTTGTTCTGGTGGTCCAATATTAAATACAACAGGTGAAGTCGTTGGTATAAGCCAATCAATTTACAATCCTGATAATAATATTTCAAACATAGGTATCGGATTTGCAATCCCAGCCGATGAGGTTAAAAAATTTATTGCACATAACAGTAAATAAATTGTTACAATCATGGCAATTATCTACTAGACCTTGTTTTTATATAGAGGTAAGTGTAGATAAGGGTGAACTATATATGGGAATGAACGTATCTAATTTTTACGCAATAAATACGATTGATAAAGGTAATGGCAAAAAAGGTTTCTACTTCCATGAATACAGAAATGATAATGGAAAAGCAGCAGAACTCGTTACTACGGGCGATGGCTTTGGTGATGCTAAAGAAGCAGCAGAAAGTTTTATAAAACAAGGCTTTGACCCAAATAAAATTAAAATCAACGGACAGTTAGCAAGTGATATCTTTGGCAAAGAAGATAATAAACAAACTGAAACAAAAGAATTAAAAGGGTTTGCTAAAATAAAAGCAAAAGTTTCTAATTTTATGCAAAAGGCAAAAAACTTTTTCTCAAAAGTTCCAAAAATGCCTGTACCAGTTATGGCAAATAATTTAAACAATGACAATTCCGCAATGCTTGCAAATCAGCAACATCAAATGATGATGGAGACAATTAATCAACAAAACTTCATCAATCAAATGAATCAAGATAATATGATGCACATGCAAATGATGGGAATGATGTAAATAAGTTTCAGAGGCGATTTGAACTTTGTTCAAATCGCCTCTTTAGGAGTGGCGAAGCCAAAGGCTTCGCCACTCGTTTCATAAAAAAAAGGCTCCCGATTGGAGCCTTAAATTTTGTTTTTTCTTAAAACCTCGTTAAATTATAAAGTACTAGCAGAATGATGAGAATGAGTCTCCACCACATGATGAAGCAACTGAGCCAGCTGATTCACCGCCACCGAAGGCTAATGAACCTGCTGATTCGCCACCTGCACAAGCCAAAGAGCCAGCTGTTTCGCCACAAGCTAATGAGCCTGCTGATTCACCTGTGCTTGCTAAAGAACCAGCTGATTCTGAATATTGAGAATAATCAACTTGTGGTGCAAATGGGTTGCTAGAAACGAATTCATCACATTGAGCTGGGCTTGAAAGTAAACCGCCTTGTGATTGACCTGCACAAGCTAAAGAGCCTGCTGATTCTGAACTTACACTTGCTAATGAACCTGCTGATTCAATGTTGCTATTATTATTGCTAGATGTTGTATTGCTTTGCGACAAATTTAAGTTAAAACTTAGTGCCATACATACACTCCTAATATCCTTTTACATGTATATAAAAACATTTTTTATTGCGTGATTTCAACACTTATAATAATCGTTACAATTGTTAATAATCTAGGCTTTTAATGATAAGTCAAGGGTTTCCGCCCATGCCACAATTGCACTTGTTGAAATAATATCAACACCTGTTTTTGCTATTTCTTCAAGTCTTTCATAATTAACATTACCGCTTGCTTCCACAATAGCTTGTTTATCTATAATTTTGACAGCTTCAGTCATCATTTCATTTGACATGTTATCAAGCATGATTATATCTGCTTTACAGGCCAATGCTTCTTTTACTTGTTCAAGAGATTCACATTCAACTTCAATTTTGTGAGTATGAGAAATGCAACCTCTGATTTTTTCTACAGCTTTTGTAATAGAACCAGCGTAAGAAATATGATTATCTTTTATCATTACGCAATCTGCAAGGTTAAATCTATGAGGAGTAGCGCCACCAACCATTACAGAATATTTTTCAAACAATCTAAAACATGGAGTTGTTTTTCTTGTGTCAGTAATTTTTACACCATATTTATCAAGGACTTTTTGATATTTGTTAGTTAAAGTTGCAATTCCACTCATACGTTGAATGTAATTCAAAGCTGTTCTTTCACCGATTAGAATTGTTGAAGCTAAACCTTCTACTTCTGCAACCTTATCACCTTTTTTGATTTCATCTCCGTCTTTAAAATAAAATTTAACTTTAAAATCATCAGACAATTCTTTGAAAACGATTTCAAAAACTTCTAAACCGCAAATAATACCGTCAGCTTTTGCGATTAAATTTAATTTTAAAACCTTATTTTCTACCAAAGTATCTGTTGTAATATCAATAAAACCAATATCTTCTTTAAGAGCGTTTCTAACGTGCTCTTTCACCATAAATTTATTTAACAAAGACTAGTTCTCCTTTTTCGTTAATTAATTGACTATGCTCAGCAACATCATTTTCTGTCAAAAAGTCTGTTCTGTAATGAGCACCTCTTGATTCTTCTCTTGTTAATGCAGCCTGAATTATAAGCTCTGAAACCAATAACATGTTTTTAAATTCATATTCTGCAATACTTGAACATTTTGTATCTCTCAAGAATTTCTTTTTCAAAATTTCTAATTCAGCTTTTGCAGTTCTCAAAGAATCTTCGTTTCTAAAAATAGAAACATTTTTCCACATAATTTCTCTTAATTCATTTGTCAAAACATCGACATCATATTGCGCAAAACCAAGTTCTTTAGAGTATTTCGCAATAGTCATTTCAAATGGATTATCGTTTGAATTTGGAATGAACAATTCAGAATTTCTAATATATTCACTCAATTTATACGGAATAACCAAACATTCTAAAAGAGAGTTACTAGCAAGTCTATTTGCACCATGTAAGCCAGTTGAAGCAGCTTCGCCAACTGCAAAAAGTCCTTTTATAGATGTTCGACCTTCAAAGTTTGTTTTAATACCGCCCATTGAGTAGTGTGCAACTGGAAAAACAGGGATATAATCTTTTGAAATATCAATACCATTTTCAGCACAAATTCTAGAAATTGTTGGAAATCTTTTTGCCAAAACATCTTTATCAATAACAGTCGCATTCAAATATACGTGGTCCAAATTATTTTCAAGCATTTCCGTATAAATAGCCCTTGCAACAACATCACGAGGTGCTAAATCTTTTAGTTCATGATATTTACTCATAAACTCTGTACCGTCAGCATAACAAAGTTTTGCACCTTCACCTCTTACAGCTTCACTAATCAAGAAATTACATTCAGGCAATTTCAAAGCCAAAGCTGTTGGGTGAAATTGAATAAATTCCAAATCTTGAACAACTGCGCCTGCACGATAAGAAAGCGCAACTCCATCACCTGTTGCAATTGAAGGGTTTGTTGTGTACGGATACAATCTACCCATACCACCTGTCGCTAAAATAACGTTTGACGTATTAAATCTTACGTATTTATCTTCTTTTTCGTTATAGGCAAGCAATCCGACGCAAGTTTTATCATCATTAATAAGTAATTCGACCGCCATTGTGTCTTCATAAATTTTTATTTTAGAATTTTTTAATGCATCATCTACTAAAACGTCTTCCATAACGCTACCAGTGGCATCACCACCCGCATGAAGAATACGATTTACGCTATGAGCACCTTCAAGTGTAAAGTTAAGAGTTCCGTCATCTTTTCTATCAAAATTTACACCGTGTTCCATTAAATCTTTGATAACTGTTTCAGAAGTTTCTGATATAAATTTAACCATATCAAAATCACATAAACCAGCACCAGCTCTTAATGTATCAGATATATGAGAAGAATTTGAATCACCAACATTTTCAACCATAACTGCCACAATACCACCTTGTGCAAAATGTGAATTACATTTTTTTATAGTAGCTTTCGTAATCAGTGAGACCTCATAAATATTCGGACAAGTTTCTGCTAATTTTAATGCGCAGTAAAGTCCTGAAATTCCACTACCTACAATAACAACTGATGAATTTTTCTCTTCCATATTTCTAATCCCTTTTAACAGAACAATTTTAAAACAAAGATAACTTTCCGTCAAAGGAAGATAAAAAAGGAGGGGATTTTGCATTCTGCAAAATCCCCGCTTGAATAAATTATTTTTGTTTTAGCTCCTGTCAAATCAAAGATTTAAAACGTCGCTGATATTATGTTCCGTGTCCTGCTCGTCTTTGCCGTCTCAAAGCCGACACAGACACTTCACACCGGCTTACGCGCTTTTTTAGTATCTTTCTAAATATCTATCCAATTCCCATTGAGAAACGAATGTTCTAAATGAATCCCACTCTTTGTGTTTTGTTTCTGTGAATTCATTGTAAACGTGTTCACCCAAAGCAAATTTAGCGACCTTAGAGTGTTCAAGTTCCCAAAGTGCTTCTGCTAAACTACCTGGTAGTGAATCGATTTTCTTTTTCTTTCTTTCTTCAGGAGTCAAAGCGTAGATATTAGCTTCAATTTGTTTTGGAGGTTTAATTTTGTTTTTAACACCGTCAACACAAGCACCCAAAATTACAGCAAAAGCTAAATATGGGTTACAAGATGGGTCTGGTGAACGAAGTTCTACTCTTGTTGCGTTACCACGTTTTGCAGGAACTCTCAACAATGCACTTCTGTTTGCTAACGACCATGCTAAATAAACTGGTGCCTCGTATCCAGGAACAATACGTTTGAAACTATTAACAGTAGGGTTTGTAACAGCCGTAATACCTTTAACGTTTTTCAACATACCTCCGATTGAATACATTGCGATATCTGATAATTGAGACTCAGTTTTTGCATCATAGAAAGCATTTTTACCGTTTTTAAATAATGATACATTGCAGTGCATACCAGAACCATTTATACCAAAGATTGGTTTTGCCATAAATGTTGCGTGCATACCGTATTGAGCCGCAAGTGCTTTAACTGCAATTTTAAATGTTACAACATTATCTGCTGCAGTTAAAATATCAGCATATTTAAAATCGATTTCGTGTTGGCTGTCTGCAACTTCATGATGAGAAGCTTCAATATCAAAGCCCATTTCTTGAAGTGTTAGGACGATTTCTGCTCTAATATCTTCACCTAAATCGTCTGGCCCAATATCGTAATAACCGGCTCTATCAACTTTTAATGTTGTAGGGTGGTTTTCATCATCTCTTTTGAATAAGAAGAATTCAACTTCTGGTCCCATATTCATTGTATAACCAAGATTTGAAGCTTCCTTCATCATTCTTTTTAAGTTACAACGAGGGCAACCTTCAAATGGTGTGCCGTCAGCATTGTGAATATCGCAAATCAATCTTGCTGTATTTGTTCCGTTGTATTCTCTCCAAGGTAAAATTTGGAATGTGTTTTTATCTGGGAAAAACAACATGTCTGATGTTTCAATACTTCTAAAACCTTTGATTGATGAGCCGTCAAGCATCATTTCATTTTCTAAAGCTTTATCAATATGATCAGATGGAATAGTTAAACTTTTTACTTGTCCATTTATATCGACGAACTGCAATTCAATAAATTTAACGTTTTTATCTTTTATAATCTTTTTAATTTCGTCTTCTGTAATATCTTTTCCATTCAAAGGAACATGCTTAAATTCAGTCATGAGACTCTCCTTTTATTTTTATTTTTATTCTTCACCCTTTCTACTTTAACATAAAATCATGAGCCTTTATATAAATTTAATAAAATAATAAATCATACAAAATTATGATTTATATTTTGTAACATATTGCTAATATAATAGCATACTCCTTAGAGACAACGATACACATATCCCTAATCATTAGCTATGCACACCTTAGTACATAGCTTTTTTTTATGGAAAAATATGATATAATAAACTCGATGAAAGAGTTGTATTTAAGAGAGTTAATAAAATACAAGAAACTACCTTTTAACATTTATAATGAAAAAGGGCAGATTTTGATGTATACAGGGGATTTACTTACTCCTGGAAAGCTCATGGAGCTTAAAAATGCCATGATTCTTTTATATGACGAAAATTTTGAACATAAATCACAAAAAGAAAGAGAAAACCCGCTTGTTGTAAAACGAAGAGCAGAAAAAGATTCTTCTAATATTAATAATCGTCAATACGGTTTTTCTATCCTTGAAGAAGATGAAGAAGGAGAAGATCAAGAAATAACGACTTCTAATGCAATAACTAGAAATGTTCCGACAGTTGAAACTAGAACACAAGTTGTAACAGAAAGTTCTGTAAATAAGACTTCTCTTTTCTCAGAAGATACACAAAATTATTTCAAACAAATATATGCAGACGTAATTGAAGAGCTTGAAAACAGAAGTTATCAAAATGCGCTAAGCAAAGTTATCAAAGTTATGGACACGCTTGAAACAGAAGTTTTAAAAGTTCTTCCAGAAGTTAAATGTTTATCACAATTAAAGCTTTTTGGAGATTACAAAATCTGCCATGCTCTAAATGTAGCAATATTTGCAGGATTTTTGTCAAAGAGCTTAGAACTCAATATGGACATTAGAGACGTAATCCTTAGCGGATTATTGCATGATGTAGGCAAAACCAGAATAAGCGAAAATATTGCCTATAAACAAATTTTGTACATTCCAGAACAAGCTGAATATGAAAAACACGTTATTATCGGATACAAAATTATTAAAGAAATTTTCAAATTAGGAAACGTAATTGCAAGACCAGCACTAGAACACCATGCTCTTCAAGACGGGTCTGGATATCCAAAGGGCATTGATTTGAACAGCTTAACAGAAATAAGCAAATTGATTTCTGTATGTAATTTTGTAGATAATTTAACATCAAACAGAACGGTTAATAATATTCAAAACTGCTATGAGGCTGGGAAATTGTTATTAAGCACAGGCACTCACAAATACCCTGTCGAAATAATTTACGCAATGTCAAATAAATACCTTATGAATGATACAACTAATTTCAACGAAATGCTTAGTTAAAAGTTTTCCTTTATTTATATTTAACAGTAAGTAACATTTATTGTTTATTGAATATGTTTTTCGTACAATAAAAACAATTGTTAAAGAGGAAATTTTATGAAAATTGAAGCTAAGAATTTAGTTAAAATATATGGAGACAGAAGTGTTGTAAATGACGTTTCTTTTGAAGTAAATAAAGGTGAAGTTGTTTGTTTACTTGGTCCAAACGGTGCTGGTAAAACAACAACTTTCTACATGGTAGTAGGACTTGTAAAGCCTAACAAAGGTAAAGTTCTTCTTGACGGAACAGACATTTCGGCTTGGCCAATGAATATTCGTGCCGTTAATGGTATCGGTTATCTTCCACAAGAAGCCTCTATTTTTAGAAAACTTACTGTTGATGACAACATCAAACTTGTTCTACAAATGAACAATAAATTAACAGAAGACGAAAAGAAAAGAAAACTTGAAGAACTTCTTGATGAATTTGGTATGACAAGACTTAGAAGTTATACAGGTATTCAATTATCAGGTGGTGAAAGACGTCGTGTAGAACTTGCAAGAGCACTTGCAGCAAGCCCAGATTTCATCTTGCTTGATGAACCTTTCACTGGTATCGACCCTATCGCTATCGGCGAAATTAAAGATAACATCAGAAAATTATCAGAGGACAAAGGCTTAGGGGTTTTAATTACTGACCACAACCCTAAAGCAACTCTTTCTATCACAGATAGAGCTTATATCATCTTTGACGGTAAAATTAAAATTCAAGGTAACAGTGAAGAGGTTGCAGTTAATCCGGTTGCTAAAGAATTCTATTTAGGAAAGGATTTTCAACTATAATATGGAACGTATAAAAAAGTTATTAAATTTTACTATCTACGATAAATACATTTTTAATCAACTTTTGGTTACAACTTGTGTTGCAATCCTTTTGTTTACTATTGTTTGGATTGCACCGGAAACACTTTTAAACACTATTAAATATACCATTGCCGGATTGTATACGCCTAAGCAAGCTGTTCTTTCATTATTGTTAGAATTACCAAAAATTATGGGAAAAGCTTTACCTGTAGGTCTTTTACTAGGAACGCTATTTACTTTTGATAAACTGAGTAAAGATTCTGAACTTACAATTTTTAGAGCAATCGGGTTATCTTACAAAAGAATTATTGTACCTGTAATCGCAATAAGCATAATTGGTACAATTTTATGCTTTGTAACTTATGATAAATTTATTCCATGGGCTGAAAAAACCGAAAATGCGATGGATAATTATCACCCAGTTGTACAATATATTTACACTCAAAAAGATAAAAACAATGTTCCACAAAAAAGTATCATTGTTTCTAAATACAGTAATCGAGAGTTAACAAAAGTAATCGTTTTAGATTTTTCTAAACAACTTTATCAAGATTTACACGGATTATCTCATATCTACATCGCAAAAACTGGAAAAGTTATGAACAATTACTGGGAATTATACGATATCCGAGTTTATAAAGTTTCAGATGATGGAATTTACACAGATGTTTCACACCTTGATTCCATGAAAATTCTTGAAGGACAAGATTCAAAAGATGCAGAGACATTAATTGTTAATTCTACAAAAAGAGATAGAGAATTTACAAACGGAGAACTTAGAAGATATATCCAACTTTTGAAAAAAGAAGATTTGGACGAAAATTACAGATTTATGCTAAATAAATACTTCCAAAGATTTTTCCACCCATTTGTTTGCATATTGTTAGCAGTTATGGGTTCACTTTTAGGTTTCTCAAAACCAAGAGAACAAAGACTTGTTGGTTTTACAATCGCAATTGGTTGTATATTTGTTTACTACATCACATTGCCATTCTTTGATTTACTTGCAGAAAAAGGCGTTTTACACCCATTATTAACAGCAGGAATTCCACCAATTGCTTTCTTGTTTGCAATTTTCCAATTCTACAAATCTAAGGATTTATAATTTATGAAGAAACTATTTTTAATTTTATTAATTGCGTTTGTGCAACTACCTGTTTTTGCGCAAGATATTAAAGTTTCAGAAGCTAATGGAATGTACCACATTATATTAGCAGGAAACAAAATTAAAAAGAAAATCGAATTTGTGCAAAGTGATAAACTTATCACAAACCAATGTATACACCAAAAATACGACTCTAAATTAACAATAAATACAGGTTTTTTTGACCTTAAAAATCAAAAAACCATTTCATATATTGTAAATGATAAAAAAATTATTGCAGACCCGACAGAAAACTTTTCTTTAATGAACAGCAAAGAGCTTCAACCCTATATGGACAAGATTTTAAACCGTTCAGAATTAAGAATTTTAAAATGCGGAAGAAAATACAAGTATGATATTGCAAGACATAATGACCCAGTTTGTAATTGCTGTAAACTTATAGCTTCTGCACAAGGGGGACCTCAACTTTTACCAGTTACAGACATTTATCAAACACTTGAAGACGAATTTTTTATAGTTAGAAAAAACGGTAAAGTTGTAAGACAGTCAGCATCTGTATTGTTCAGAGCAGCAAGAACAGTTGTAGGCATAAAAGATAACAACTTGCATATTCTAATTTTCACAAACAATGCACGAAAAACAATCCCCGAAGTTGCCATTATCTGTAGAAATTTAGGTTTTGAAAAAGCTATGGCATTTGACGGAGGAAGTTCAACATCTCTAGATTACGAAAATATCCACGTAATTTCAACTCAATACACAGGCGATACTGGTCGTAGACTAAAATCATTTATGATTATAAACAAGTAACAAAAAGAGGGCGAAGCCTTTGGCTTCGCCCTCTTTTTAAATATTTAATTACATTTCTGTAAATTCAGCTTTTATCATACACAAATCTTCGTCAGTTGCTTTATTTTTTACAACTATTGTTGCAACTTTTTCATCAAGTTGAACTTCTGATAAAATCACATTGCCGAACTGAATTTCTTTTTTAAACACCATATCAAGTTTTTTAAGTTTATTTTTATCTTTAAAATCTTTTGGAAGAGCTTCAAATGCCCAAACAATGTAGTTCATATTATTTACGTGTTGATTTACGTCAATATCATCGTATCGAACTTTAAATTCGTCTGTATAATCAATTCTTTCAAGATTATGAATTTTTTCAAAGCTCAAATCATCTTCTCTTTTTTCAACTTTGTTAAATTGAGGGAAAATCTCTTGTGGAGAAGTCATTGATTTGTCTGTGAAATTAACCAATGCCCATTGAGAAATTGCACGACCTAATAGCTCGTTATTTTCTCTATTATAAACCTCAAAATCCCGAGATGCAAACAATCTATTTACACCTCTTGCCTCTGTTTTAATATGAAGATGTTCAATATGTTTTGGATAATTAGTAAACTCCATATGATACTTAAGCAAAAACCAGCCTAAATTTCTTTTAACAACTTCGTCATAACCAAAACCACCGTCATCAGCAGCAAAAGTTGCTATATCTTGCAAAAAGTTTAATAGTGAAGAAGGTTTTAAAACCTTTTGATAATCCATTTCACTATATCTTACTTCAATATCTCTTTCTCTGAAAAACACTGATGTTTTATCTATCATAATGCTATCTCCTTTTACAAAGTATCATAATAATCCTTCAAGATTTTTGTGTCAATTTCAATGTTAGGACTTTCACAAACGACAACCCCCTTAACCTCAAAGGCTTTGAAGGCTTTCAATAAGTCTTTATAATTCATATCAGCATCTTCAAAATTTAAATGATGTTTTTCGCCTTTTGCACCGTATGCAATGCCTGCAATGTGGGCGTGGAAGTTCTCTAAGGCATAAGCGCCAATTTCATTACCTATTTTTTCAAAGGCTTTGCAGAACTCATCATACGTGTTAAATTCCCCATTAGAGCGTGCATGCAAATGTGCAAAGTCAACACACGGTAAGACTTGTTCAAACTCTTTTGACATTCTTACAATTTCGTCTAAATCTCCCCACTGAGTGCCTTTTCCAGTAGTTTCTGGTCTTATCCAAATTTTATTATTTTTGTCTAATTGTGAGAAAATTCTATCAAGCCCTGTGGCTACTGTGTTATAAGTCTTTTCCTTATCATCACCCATATAATATGCAGCGTGAAATACGATGCTATACCCACCGAGTTCGTATGTAGTTTGAGCCGTTTCGACTATTCTTTTTATGCTCGCATCAACTTTTTCTGGTTCTTTTGAATTAAGATTAATAAAAAATGGTGCATGGGCTGTAAAAATAAAATTTTTATTATTTGCAGAAACGACTTCACGACTCTTATCAGAAATTCTGACGCCTCGAACAAATTCTAATTCCAATCCGTCCAAGTTCATATCAGTTAGAACCTTTAATCCGTCCTCGTATGATGATTTTTTAGCGCTTGCAGGGATACCTGCTGTTAAAAAATTAAGTTTATCCATAATAATTATTTTCCTATAAATTCTTCGCCAACTTTTGGCTGAATAAGTTCAATAAATTTTTTAGAATTGCAAACAAAGAAGCTTCCAAATTGAATCATTGTAGGGATTACAAAGCCACCCTTACAAGCAATAAAGATTTTGTTATTTTCAATTTTTGCAATTTGACCGAAAGGTAGATTATGAGCTTTAAAATCATATGCCGTTTCTACCCAATAAACCTTAACATGTATCCCTCTAAACATACAAGATGCGTTCAAGAATGGATTCAAGGCTCTTACAAAACGCTCAATTTCATCAGGTGATTTACTAAAATCAATGAACAAATCTTCGTCATCAATTCCGTTACCCACAGGGAATTCACCTTCTTGTTGTTTTGTTCTATTCATAACTCCAAGTTCATAGTTTTGAAGAACTTCAACAAGCATATCCAAGCCCATAAAATTTGTTTTATTAAACAATGTACCCATTGTCTCGTTTGGGTTAATTTTGAAAGTTTTTTGTAAAAGAATATCTCCAGTATCAAACCCTTCGTCCATGAGGTGAAGAGTTACACCCGATTCTTTTTCTCCATTCATAATTATTGCACTATATGGATTTCCACCTCTATATTTTGGTAACAAAGAAGGGTGAACATTCACAAACCCATCTTTTGGAATATCTAACATAACTTTTGGAATTTTGTAATTAAAAGAGCAAACGACTGCAATATCAATGTCTAAATCTCTTAATGTATTCAAAAAGTTTTCGTCTTTTAAAGAGTCATATTCAATAAAATTAAGATTTTTTGATAAAGCATTTTCTTTAAAAGCTTTGTAGGTATTATGATTTTTTTTAGGACCAACAACACCCACAATATTAACGCCTTCTCTTACAAGTCCGTCAAGGCAAACATAAGCCATATCCGGAATACCAACAAATAAAACTCTTTTCTTATACATAAAATTCACCACTAAATAATAAATTAAACTTCGACTTGAATTTTTGATTTAATCAAATCTTCAAGAATTTCTGCGCAATCTGCAACATAATTTTTGCAATATACTCTACGTTCTTGAGAACCTTTTTCAAGCCCATGAGAAAGTACCTTACAACAAGTAACCTTGTTATGTTCTCTAAATCTTTTTATAAACTCGTGAGCCATAAGTCTTGCATCATCTCGGTCAAAGATAGCACCAATAACAATTTGAGAGCCTGCAACCGCCCCACACAAACAACCTACAGACATACCGCCAGAAAATGGTGTTGCTACTCTAATTAAATCTTCAGAACAATAACCCTTATCGGCAGCTGCCTTTACAATGCTCTCTGAACAAGAATACCAGTTATTAAAATTTTCTAATGCTAGTTGTTTCATAAAATCTCCTAAAAGTTTAAAAGGCGAAAATCGTAAAATTTACGATTTTCGCCACTAAATTTATACGCAAACTGAAGAATATTTTTCAGCTTTTTGTGAAATAGCTTCTGCCATATCTGTTTCTTCCCAAGGAACAGCAAGGTCAGTTCTACCCATATGACCATAAGCAGCCAATTTTTGATAGAATTTACCGCCATTTTTAGCAGGTAAACCTCTTAAATCAAATTTGTTAATAATTGCAACTGGTCTTAGGTCGAATATTTCGTTAACAATTTCAGAAATATCATCATCTGAAATTTTACCAGTACCGAAAGTGTCAACTAAGATTGACACTGGTTCTGCAACACCAATAGCATAAGCTAATTCAATTTCACATTTTTCTGCAATACCGGAAGCTACAACGTTTTTGGCAACATATCTTGCAGCATAAGCAGCAGAACGGTCAACCTTTGTTGGATCTTTACCAGAGAAAGCTCCGCCACCGTGTCTTGAATAACCGCCGTATGTGTCAACGATAATTTTTCTACCTGTCAAACCAGCATCACCTTGAGGACCACCGATTACAAATCTACCAGAAGGATTTACTAGAATAACTGTATTTTCGTCTGGTTTAATAGTTTCTTTTTTGAATACGAAATCAATTACGTGTTCTCTGATATCTCGATTGATTATTTCTTGAACTTTTTCGTTATTGCTTTCTGTACCAATAACAGGGTCATGTTGAGTTGAAATAAGAATAGTGTGAATTCTTGCAGGTTTACCGTCTTTGTATTCAACAGTAACTTGAGATTTACCGTCAGGTCTCAAATAATCTACTATACCCTTTTTTCTAACTCTTGATAATCTATAAGACAATTTGTGAGCCAAGCTAATTGGTAAAGGCATCAACTCAGAAGTTTCGTTACAAGCGTAACCAAACATAATACCTTGATCGCCAGCACCGATTTCCTCTGTTTCATTAGAAGAAGTATCAGCGTTACTATTTCTTGATTCTAATGCTTTATTTACACCGCCTGCAATATCAGTTGATTGTTCATCAATACTTGTTAGAACAGCGCAAGTTTTGTAATCAAAACCGCCACCATTTTCACCAACATAACCAATGTTTTTGATAGTATTTCTAACAACTTGTGGAATATCAACATAGCAGTCTGATGTTATTTCACCACAAACAAGCGCCATACCAGTTGTAACAGTAGTTTCTGCTGCTACACGAGAAGATGGGCTTTTTGTTAAAAACTCGTCTAAGATTGCATCTGAAATTTGATCGCAAACCTTGTCAGGGTGTCCTTCTGTAACTGATTCAGAAGTAAATAAAAAGTTTTTTGATACCATAAATTTTCTCCTTAATTTATATTACGTCGGTAAGTTTTTTAATTCCAACCCGACACTACTTAACGGTTGTAGATAGGTTTTCACAAATAAATTTGTTGGGTTAGAAAACCCAACCTACAGATAAAATTTTAAATCAAATACATACAAAAAGCAAATAAAGAGATTGGTGGGAAAATTTCATAAATTGAATTTATAATTTTATATTCTCTTCTCCCAAAACTGGGAGAAAATGTCCGAAGGACAGATGAGGGTTCACTCATATTTCTCCTCTCCCCTATTTGATAAATCAAATGTGGCGAGGAGAAAAATATCAAGCTGTAGGTCGTGTTGAACGAATTAATTCAACACGACAAAATCAGAAATGTCGGGTTCAATAAAATTGTTGAACCCGACCTACTTTATTATTTCGTGGCTGCACACTCGAGCAAAATAAAAGGGTGTATAAATACACCCTAGAAATCCAACTATCACAAATCATAATATATGAAATCTTATAGAGATTTACCCCAAATATCTGCAAACTTTGAGCCAGTATTTTGAACATCAACTGACATTGTTACGTTGCTAGGAGTAAATACAAAAACCATATCTCCAACTTTTTGTGGTTTGCCGTTTAATGCGTGTGCTGCACCACATACAAAGTCTATTGTTCTTTGAGATTGATCTTTATCTAATAAATGTAGGTTTAATACTACAGTTTTTCTATCAATTAAATTTTGAACGATTGAGCCAGCTTCACTGAAAGAATGAGGTTCAACAATAACTACTTCATAAGCACTTCTATTAAAAGAAGGGTGAGAAACTACTTTAGATTCATTTCTTCTTTCGTTTTTAGGAGCTTGAGCTTGCATTGGTGCTAATGCTAAATTATCATCGGTAGCATATTCTTCGCCATCTTCTACCATATCTGCAAAGATATCATCTCCATCTCTTGATTCAATACCTTGTGTTAAAAAGTCTACTATACCTCTAATTCCATCTGTAATTGCCACTAATCTGTCCTCCAATATGATTTAACTAAATAATTTTGTACCGATACGTACCCAAGTTGCACCGTTTGCAACTGCAATGTCGTAATCATTGCTCATACCCATTGAAATATCATTTAGCTTAACTTCATATTTTTCTTCTAATTCCATTTGAAAATCTTTTACATCTTTGAACAATCTTGTAAGCTCTTGCTTGTCTTGCGTAAGAGGAGCGATGTTCATCAACCCTAAAACTTCTAAACCTTCTAAATCAATAATAGACTTAAAATCTTTTAAAAGTTCTCCCTTACTAAAACCAAACTTTTGTTCTTCACATGCGTTGTTCAACTGTAAAAACACTTTTTGCTTTTTGTGAGCTTTAATTGCCTCATCAGAAATGATTTGTGCAAGTTTTAAAGAATCTACTGAATGAATATAGTCAAAATTGTTTACCACTAACCTTACCTTGTTGGATTGAAGATGTCCTATAAAATGAAACGTCGAATTTTTTCTCACATCATCTGGAAGTTCATTAATTTTTCTGACTGCATCAACAGCTCTTGATTCTCCGAAGTGTCTCAAGCCTGCCTTGTACGCACTTAGCATTACATCTGTATCGTAATACTTAGTAACTGCAATGATATTCACGGTATAAGGTACGATTTTTTCTTGTATTTGTAATAGATTGCTTTTAATTTTCTCAATCATAAGGGATACTTACTCCTACAAGAAATGTCCTTTTGAACATATATCGATTATACGATATTTTTCATGAGAGGACAATCATTTGTTTGTATGAGTTTTCTAACTCTTCATGTTATCTACCGAAAACCATGTCATGACATGGTTTTCGGCATGCCTAACCTACCAACTATATTGGTTAATATTTCTTAATAATTTACTAAGAACCAAGATATGATAGAGTTTCCATTATGCTACTAGCTGTACTGAATACTCTAGAGTTAGCTTGGATAGCACGTTGAGCCAAAATCATATTTGATAATTCGCGAGAAAGGTCAACGTTTGAACCTTCCAAGCCACCTGTTTGGATTTGTCCAATACCCATAGAACCACCTACTGCATAAACTGTATCACCAGTATTTGGACCAATTGACCATAAGTTGTTATTTTGAGAAACTAAACCAGCTTCGTTAGTTACTGTTGCAAGTTGTAGTACAAAACCTGATGTATCAGCAATATTCGGATTAATATCAATCTTATCAGCACCACGTATTACAACACCGTTTGAAGTTGTGTATTTCCATTCAAATGTATTATCCTCATTGTTAGCTTCAACCGTTAAGTGGTCCCCATTTGAATATGTAGCTTCAATAGCACCATCTGTACCAACTGAATAACTTTCAAGGTTAACAGCTTCACTCAAAGCTGCAACCGGTTCTACTTTTACAGTATAGTCAAGCACTTTTGATGTATATACACCATTGTCAGCTTCAGCTGTTGCTAATCTTGTTTGTTCTAAGAAGTTTGATGTACCTGCTGTAAAGTCAACTTCCGGAAAGAATGTACCAGTTGTAACTTGGTTTGTACCACCGTCAACAGCACCTAATGACGTTTCTGTAATTTTATATTCTTCACCATCTGTACCGTGAACTGCAGCCGCATTTGTTACTGTAACAATATTACCACCGTTTCTTACTGGAACATAAGTATTATTAACTAATTCATACAATGAACCACCAGTTGAACCTGTTGCATAATAAGTTTTGTTTGCATCTAAACCAGCTGGAACTGTTGTAAATTTGAACGCATAACAATTGATAGTTTTACCATTATTAGCGTCGCCATCGCCATCAACTTTGTGAGAACCACCTTTTAAAGCAACGTCTTTATTATAAGATGGTTGAGATTTGAATTGAAGAGTACCATCTGAAGTAATTGATGCAACAACTTGTTGAACTTGGTTACCACCAACTGTAGTTGTCATACCTGCATTTTGAATTTGTTTATTTATCTTTGTAATTAAGGCATCTACTGAACCTTCTAAATCGGCATCTTCAATTGTGATTTCTGCATACTTAGTTGTATTATTATCAGTAAATTTAATATTGAATGTACCCGCTGTGATTGACGCATCATTCAAATCTTTTACTGTTGCAGTACCCATTGAAGTATTACCAACTGTAGACGTTTTAATTGTTTTTGGAATATTAATTTTTGTTTGAGAAGCTGATGTATTATAAATTTGCGCAGCACCTAAAACATACATACCACTTTGTGTAACCATGTTACCTTCAGCATCAAGAGTGAACGATCCGTCTCTTGTATAGAAAATTTCACCCGCAGAATCCATTACCGTAAAGTAACCACCGCCAGAAATCATTAAGTCTTCTGTTCTACCAGTTGATACATATGTACCTTCTGTAAAGTTTCTTACAATAGAACCTACTTCTACACCCATACCTATTTGCTTAGGGTTAATACCACCTGCGGTTTTTGTAGGAGAGTTACCTGTTGTATATGTCTTTGAAAACAAGTTTTCAAATCTTGCATCTGCTGACTTGAATGCAGTTGTATTAATATTCGCAACGTTGTTTGATACAACACTGATTGATGTTGTTGCTGCGTTAATACCACTCATTGATGTATAAAGTGCTTGAGACATTTTTCCTCCTCTATGTCTTTTAATTTAAGATTAAATCTCTTTTACCTATTTACTTTCGTTATTATCTAGTTTTTTACTGATGTAATGTATGCAATTGGATATGATTTACCATTTACCGTAACCGCTCCTACACCTTTCTCAAACGAAGCTTCATCTACCTTACCAGTGATTTTTGTCTCTCCTGTCTTATCTTCCGGATCAATGATTGTTACTTCCTTACCTAATAGATTTAATGTTTGAGTAATACCAGCTGATGTAGAATATGCGTCTGACAAATCTCTTACTAGTGATGATAATTTTTCAATTGCCGTTTGTGTGTTCTGAGCACTTTCTAAAGAAGAATACTGTGCCATTTGAGATAACCATTCTTCGTTTGATGTTGGTTCTGTCGGATCTTGATATTCCATTTGTTTTAACATCAATTTCAAGAACATATTTTTATCGGTCATATCATTCTTGATACCGTTTTTTGCTTTATCTGCCGCTTCTGCTTGAGAAGTTGCATTCTTCATATTCGTAATTTGACTGTTTACACTAGCTACCATTTTCTCCTCCGCTTAGTCTTTCTAAACTTCTATATCCACATTCCCTGCGCCAACGGCAACTCTTTCTACATCAGACTCAAGCTCTTCACTTTCGCCCATTGCCATTCCTGTTTCAAGTTCTATTTCCTCTGTTGGCATTTCTATATCGTTCATAGCACTTCTTGGTGAACTTTCATTTTCATACTGAGAACGTTGTTCTCCACCTTTCTCACCACTTCCTGCGAAATCTTGTTGTGCTTGCTCTTGATTAAAACTTTCTCTTCCAAAATCAAACTCAGATGCTGTTTCGCTTGCTGATGCTACTTTAACGCTTACATTGTTAACTGTTACACCTTGATTTGCCAATGTTGATTTAAGACCATCAATATTCTTTTCTAGCATATCTCTTACTTGAGCATTATCTGTCAACATTTTTGCCTGTAATCCGTCTTTACCTTTTGATAATTCAATTGTAATCTTTCCTAGACTTTCCGGTGTCAATTGCAATGTAATTTTTTGTTGTCCATTAATGTTTTTAGCCTGCATCTTATTATTGATTTGAGCTAAAATATCATTTTTAGAAATTTCTTTTGCTTCATCTTGTTGCATATTCTTTGTATCAACCAATTTTGAAAATTCTTTATTATTCGCAATTTCAGAAACATCTTTTTTACCGTTAACACCGTTAACAGCTAATTTTGCAATATCCTCTTGTGCAGAGCCTTGAAAACCGTTTGACAAATCAGAACCTGTTTCTGTATTTGTAATTGTCATATTCAAAGCTTCAAGTTTTGCATCGTCTAAACCAGCTTTTTCCATAACTTCTCTAAAACTTGTTTTATTATTATCTTGATTGCTTGTATTAACTGGTTTAACTTGTTCCACAACTTCGTCAGTAGCGTTTACTAAAACATCATTATCAATATTAGAAGTTTCGTTTGTCAACGTATCAACCTCAACCTTATTTTTATCATCTAAAAGTTGTTGTTGCTGTTGTTGTTTCATATCATCTTTTGTAGTAACTTTTGTATTTGAATTTTCTTTTTCAAGACTTCCAGCTTTCAAATCTTTTTCATTTGCAGTTGTATCTTTTGCATTTGTTTTTGTATCCAAATTGCTTAATGTATTATCTACTTTAACATCTGACTCAGTTGTAGTATCAGCGTTAACGTCAACTTTATTCATTTCATCTAAAGTATTTAACGCAACTGTTTGCGTAACTTCTTCAGTTTCAGCATTTGCTAAAGTATTTAAGTTTGTCAAATCTTCTATTGTAGCTGATTCGTCAGCGGTAGTGTTCAAAGAATCTAAAGTAGATTGATAATACGCATTAATATACAAATCAGTCTCAGCAGTTGTATCTTCTGTTGCCATATCATCAACAAGTAATTGATTTAGGGCATCAATATCTTCTTGTGTCATTGAATTGATGACATCATCTTCACTTACTAATTGAACACTATTCAAATTTTCTGTATCCACAGTACTCATTTCTTCTGTAAAATTTGTTTCGTTTGAACTTTTTACTGTTTTATCATTTGAGTTTTGAGATTTATCTCTCATTGCTTTTGAATTTTCTTGTGCATCTCTAAGTTGAGATTTTCTATCAACTGTTTGAGAACTGCTTGAAACATTATTATTATTTCTATTGCTTGCAGAATTTCTATCCGAGATATTATTATTCTTATTATTAAAATCTCTTGTGTTTCTATCTGAAATATTATTATTGTTTTTATTAGGATTGTTTAAATACTTATTATTATTGTTATTGTTAGCAAATCTATCGTTAGCATTTGACAATACATCACCAAAAGTTTGACCATTTTTTGTATAAGACTCTTGGTAATTTTTTACAGCATTCTTAGCATAGCTTGATGTATCTGCAGTCATGTTTAATAAATATGTATTTGTATTTTCTAATAATTCTTGTGCCATTAAATTTTTCTCTCGCCCTTTACTAATTTACATTAGCTTTGTATCTGGTAGTTACTATGTCGTCGATTTCTTTCGCCTCTTGGTAATTTATGAAATCATTAAACTTCTTTTCTTCCTTTTCTTTTAGTTTTTCTAAAATCTTTACTTGTTTTAATGCTTCATTTACCTCGTTTTGTTTTATCCTTAAAAGTTTTCGCCACTCTGAAATTATTTTTTCTTGATTTCTTATATCATCAAAGAGTTTTGATATAAAACTTTTGTAGGTATAAATTCCTCCGATATCGATTTCACTGTTGTCGTAAATTCCATTAAGTTCATTTGTTAGTCTTTCTTGTTTTTCTTTTAAACCTTCAAGTTTTTCTATCTGAACGTTTAATCTCTTTACGACTTGCGCCATCTCAAGACGTTTGTCTTCTAAAGTCTTTTCACGCATATTAAGTACCACTTGCAATCTAAATGCGAACTTCTTCAATTAACTTACCTCATTCCTTGCAAACAACACTTTGCTTATAAACACTTTACTAATAAATATGTAAATTCACATCATACATATAGTTGAAATCACTTTAATTAAAAATTGAAAAATCATACGTTTGAAGGAGTGAATAGATATTAGTGAGTAGTGATTTGTGAGTTGTGAGTAGAAAAGACCTCAGATTCCGTGTCGAGCACGGAATGACAGACTTAATTCACCACTCACTATTTACGGCGACAAAACGGGCACTTTGTACAAAGTGCCCGTTCATTATTTCATTTTGGAGTAATTTCTTTCTATTATGCAGCTACTTCTAATTTTTTAGGTGCTACTGCTGTTTTTTCTACAACTGGTTTTGGAGTTTGTGTTTTTCTCATCTCAGCTGTGATAGATTTGATTAATTCCGGAATTGATTTACCTTCTTTATCAGCTTTTTCAATCTTAATTTCTGAGCTATCAGCTTTCTTTGCAATAATATCATTTATTTTTGCAAATACTTTTGCGAAATCTTTTTCTTCCTTACCGTTAATCATAACCTTCAATGGAGTTTCTAATGTTAAATCTTTCATTGAAATTCCGCCACCTGCTGCTTGTGAGTGTCCGCCACCACCAAACAATGTTGCTGCAACTTGTGCCAAATTAGATTGACCACCAGATCTGAATGAAAAGCTATATGTATTCTTATCAGCAATTTGTGAATTTGCGTTCAATTCGCCTTGTTTTTGACTTTGTGTAATCAATACTGCTAATCTATCGTAATCATAAGGTGATTTGTATGTAGAATAAGCTTGTCCTTTTACTGACATGCCTTCAACATCTTCTTTTACACTGCCTGGCATTTTTAATGATGTTAATGCTTGTGAGCTCTTGAATGCAGAATATACATCGTTGAACTGAACCTTCTTATCTTGTTTTTGTGCTACTTCAAAAACTTCTTGCATATCATCATAACTTACTGTTATCATACCTACACCTAAATCAGCGTCCATAATTCTTCCCTTAACTGATTTTTCAAGAACCATATCTCTTGGTCCAGGAACGAATGTACCATCAGCGTTTTTAATTCTCTTATTTGGCAATTCGTAATCTAGGTTTAATCTAATCCATTGTTTATCAATGCCACCACCGACTTTTTCTAATTCATTATACAACCATTTTGTCATACCTTCTGGCTTATAAGTTGGTCTTTCTGTTACAGGTTTTGCATAATCCTTAGAATCATGAGATGCAACCTTATCAAATCTGCAAGTATCTGTTAATGTACCAGCTGACACACCAGCTACGAATTGTTTTGCACTTTCCAATGAGTTTTTAAACATTTTACCTAACAAACCTGCTTTATCTGCAATTGCTGTTACAATTTGTGTCGCTGCTGGAACTGTGTCTGCTACGCAGAATAAGTTATTTGCTTTAATCTTATCTAAGTCTAAACCTAATTTCTTTGATTCAGCTGCCCACTCATTTGCTCTATGTGGGTGGTGGTCAATAAAAATTGTTTTATCTGCTGATTCAAAGTATTTTTTGAAGTTTTTACTTGTTCTTCCTGGTACTGGTGTATCTAACATAATTACTAAATCATATTTTTTAGCTTTTCCGTTGATTGCACCTGCATCAAATGTTCTATCAGGATTTTTTAATCTTTCTTCTTCTTTTTGTAATTTTTTAATCTGTGCTTTTGCAGCATCAGAATCGCTACGTTGCAACAATTCAATATTCTTTTCTAATTGATATACTGCAAAACCATTATAAGGTCTTTTAATATTATCTATACCTGGTAATTTTGCGAAGTTGTTAGGAATATCATCATCAATTGCCATATCTACGTTTCTTTCTGGATATGCACCTTTGATTGCTGCTTGCATACCTAACACGCAACCAATTGTGTCGCCGTCTGGTTTGCAATGACCTAATACTAAAATGTTTTTATTTTTTGGATTATTGATTTCTTTTGCAATTGTATCAATCGCAGTTTTTAATTCTCTTACTTTTCCTAAACCCTTCTTTTGACCTTCAATATCAAACATTCTTTCCAACACTTCTTTTGGTGAAGTTGGTTCTTCAAACATTGCAACTGATGATGCAACTGTTTTCTTATCAGAGTCAATTAAACTTGTAAATAAATCTTTTGTTTGCTGTTTAACATTTTCGTCTTTACCTACATATTTAAAAGCAACTTCTAAACCAACAGTAGGAAATGCACTATTAACCCCACCATTTACGTTTGTTAATTCAAATTTGAAATTGTCTTTTTCTGCAGGATTTGATTCAATTAATTTCGCAAATCTATTTGTTAAAGTTACAGGAACTGTACCAATATTGCCGTATTCTTTATCATTAATATTTAAAACTTTGTTTTTATAAATCTTTCCATCTTTTTCGTTTTCTTCAATATTAATTGAATAATCAAACTCTCTTCCTTCTTTCCAATCAGAAGCAGCTAATTTTACAACACTATCATCAACAGCATCTCTACCACCTGCTGTACCAGCTTGGTGCTTCATAACACCAGAAAGTTTAAAGTTTACAGCTGGAACTTCTCTAACAATAGGATTTTTAAATTCACCACCGGTAAACGATACGTGTAAATTCTTACCTACACGATTTATATCAATAATCTTGTCGTTTTTGATAGGATTTGAAGCTTCAAATGTATCTTTGATTTCTCCAAATTTTAAAGATTGATAATTATTAACCTTTTTATTATCTGCTACAGCTGGAATATTTGAATTTATAAACGGAACTATTTTCACTACCTACACACTCCTATATATTTATATAAAGTCCATGCTAATTAAATAATTGTCTTTGTTTCGGGCATTTGTGAATTTATATTACAGAATTAAAGAGGAACTCTGTTTCCAAAGTTCCTCTTTTCTATTTACTTATAAGATTTGTTCTTAACCTACCGATATATTTTTGTTTTCCTACCTTTTACATCGGTTGAAGTTGTCTTGCTTTTTTGAACTAAGCAACTTCATTTAATCTTCTACCACCTTTATGTCCGTGAGGTTTTTTACCGCCTTGTGGTCTATGACCTTGTTGAGCATGTTGATTAGCTTCTGGTCTTCTTCCACCTTTTGGACCTTTAGGACCTCTACCACCTTTTACTTGGCTTGTAGCTGGTTGACCTTTTCTGATTTCTCTAACAACATCTGTGATGATTTCTGAAGTTGTTCTGCCTTTTTGACCATCTTCTGCTAATGCAATTTCGATTTTTTTGCATTTGCCAGCTCTTTGTTCTGCTGGAATGTTGTTATCTTTCATAATTTCATAGTTTTGTTTCAAGTCTTTGTAAACTTCTGCTGTATCTTCAACTACTTTACCATTAACCTTGATTACTAATGGAGTGTTGATTGTAACACCTGGAAGGTCTACTCTGCCACCTGAAGCACCACCGTGTCCACCACCACCGAACAAGTTAGCTAGCAATTCTGCGTGGTTGCTCATTGCTGATGATCTGAATGATAATCTCAAACCGTTTTGTTTAGCAACATCTGAGTTTTCAGTAATGAAGTTTTCTTTCTTATCTTGGATTACTAAGATTGCAATTCTGTCTGCATCATAAGGTCCTTCGTAAGTTTGAGTTGCTCTTTCTGTTAGTGTTTGAGCTTTTTGTCCTTTAACTAATTTTTGAGATGTTTCTGATGGGTCAGATTTTAATGCACCTAATGCTTCTGAATATTTAAAACCATTTTGAACATCTAATAAAGTGATGTCTGGGTCTTGTTCCAATGAAGAATTGAATACATCATACATTTGATCATAATCAACTTCGATAATACCTAAGCCCAATTCTGGACTCATTTTTCTACCTTCCAAAGCGTAATTTAACATTTTATCACGAGGTGATGTTTTACCATTTACGCTGTCTCCACTTAATTTTTTATCAGGGACATCGTATGCGATGTTTTCACGTAACCATTTTTTATCTACTGATTTATCTGTTTTTGCTAATTGATTTGTTAACCAAGTAGACATACCTTCAGGGAAGAAGTTTGGTCTTTGTTGTACTGGCAATGCTGAATGGTGTGGTAACAAGTTCGCTGTTCTTGTAAATGAACCTGTATCTGTTGATGTACCTGTGATTACACTTGCTACAAAGTTCTTAGCAGCTTTACCACCTTTTTCGAACATCTTACCTAAAACGCCTGCTTTATCTGCAACGATTGTTACTAATTGAGTTGCTGCTGGAACTGCATCACATACTAATGCTAGACCGTTTTTATGGATTTTGTCCATATCCAACCCTGTTTCTTTTTTAGCATTTTGCCATTCTGTAATTCTGTGAGGGTGGTGGTCAATATAAATTTGTTTTTTACTACTTTCAATATAATCTTTGAACGCACCTGAGAATCTTGTTGGTGTTGGAATATCTAATGTTACTACCAAATCATATTTTTTCTTTTCTTTTCCGTTTAAAGGATTTGCATCAAATAAGTTGTTTGGATCTTTTAATTCTGCTAAGTCTCTTTCTAAAACTTTAGATTGTTCTTTTGCAGTTGGTGTATTCAATGCGTTTAATACTTGTAAATTCTTTTCTAATGTTTGAATTTTTTCTGGATTGTAAGGTCTTTTTACATCTTCAATACCAGGCATTTTATCACGGAATAAACCAGGTATTTTATCATCTACTGCGCAATCAATTTCTCTGTCTGGATAAGCTGATTTTAAAGCTTCTTTCATTGCGATTACTGAACCTAATGTATCACCGTCTGGCTTGCAGTGTCCTAAAAGTAAGATTCTTTTATTTTCTGGATTGTTAATTTCGTTTGCAATGTTATCGATTGCTGTTTTAACTTCTCTTACTGCTCCTAATCCATTTTCTTTACCTTCTACATCAAATATTCTTTCTAAAACTTGTTTTGGTGATTTTTCTGGTTGATATACCATTACAGCTTTTGAAATTTTTGGATCATCTGAATTTAATAAACCATTGAATACATCTGATGCTTCTTTTGCAACTTTCTTATCGTTGCCGTTATATTTTAATACCGCTCTTAAACCGATTGTTGGCGCACCTTTTGATGTACCTGCAATTACGTTACCTAATTCAAATGAGTAATCTTGTTTGTTGTTTTTTAATACAGGAAGTAAAACTTCTGCCATTTCTTTTGGAACTGAACCAATTTCACCAAATTTTGGGTGAGATAAGGCGATTGATTTACCCATACGAGTCTTTTCTTCTTTCCAAACTAATTTGTCGCCTTCTTTCCAGTTTGAATTAGCTAATTGAACAACTGAATCATCTTCAGCAGTTGCGCTTGCACCTTCTGTACCTAATTGGTGTTTTGATACGCCTCTAACTCTAAATTGTAATGCTGGTGCATCTTCATTTGCTTTTGTTTCCATTGGGTTTTGAATTTTACCAGTAAATGAAACATGTAAAGCATTGCCTTGACGTTTTAACGTAATTGGCGACTCTTGCTTCGATAATTCTACTGTATCTGTTGCGTAAGTTAATTTTGGTTGTGCAGCTTGAGGCTTAATTTGTGGTCTCATTTGTGCTACTGCTAAATTGTTGATTTTGTTAATGTTCATATTGAACTCCTGTCCTATAAGTAAATTGAAATATGTTTTATGAATTGTGGATTATTTTGAATCTCTAAAAATAAATATAAAGAAACACTAAATTTTCTACCTACACATGATATTTAAAAATCCTAAAAAAAAAAGTTGCTAGTTCATGGACGACATGTTAATTTTTTTTAACAATTTGTTACAGTTTTAAAAACATTAACCATTATGTTATACTGATTATGTCGTATTAAAGGGTTGAGTAGTGAACAACAAAACAGAAGACAATTTTGCACAAGTTACTGAGTGGCTTGCATCATACAAAAAAACTGATAATGAAAAGCAAAAGAAACAACTTCAAAACTTAATTGTTGTTGCTACTATGCCTTTGGTAAAAAAAATAGCATGCTCTCTTGCTAGACGTTCTACTGACCCTATTGATGACCTTATTCAAGTTGGTTCTCTAGGGCTTATCAAGGCTATTGAATTTTACAATCCTGATATTTCAACTAAATTTAAAACGTATGCTAGTTACTTAATTACAGGTGAAATTCGCCACTATTTAAGAGACAAAGCTTCTATGATTAAAGCTCCTAGAGAAATTCAAGAGTTAGCTTTTAGAATTAATAATTATATTAAACAATTAGTGGAAGAATCTGGTGATGAACCAACAACTGAAGAAGTTGCAAAAGCAATGGACGTTTCAGTTCAAAAGGTTAATATAGCAATCGAAGTAGACAGAAGAAAAAATACAATTTCTCTAGACCAAACCTTTAATACATCTGATGATGATAACATATCTTTAGCCGATAAAATCCCTTCTGGAGACCATCAAGAAATTTTAAATTCTTATGAAGAAAAAATTATGCTTTCTAAAGCTATTGAAAAATTACCAGAAGATTTAAAAGCTGTTATCGAATTAAACTACTACGAAGACCTTAATCAACGCCAAATTGCAGAAAAACTAGGTATTTCACAGATGCAAGTCTCTAGAAGACTTAAAAAAGCTCTTTCTGCTATGTATGACATAATCACAAACTCAGATCACGAAAGAAATAAATAAGCATGCCAGATATTTTAACATTATACATAGCCTTTTGGATATTTGTTATAGGCTTGTGTATAGGAAGTTTTTTAAATGTTGTTATACTTAGAGGTTTATCAAAAGAATCAATCGTTTTTCCGCCTTCTAAGTGTCCTAAATGTCAGCATGCCTTGAAATGGTGGCATAATATTCCATTACTATCTTATATATTATTAAGAGGAAAATGTTATTTTTGTCATGAAAAAATCAGCCCTCAATATTTTATGGTAGAACTTTTAACAGGAATATTATTTACAGGGATTTTCTTTAAATTCGGAATATCAATTAGCATGCTTTTAATGTTAATTATATTCTCATTATTTATCGTCATGACAGTAACAGATTTAAAAGAAAAAGTTATATTTGATATTCATTCAATATTATTAGTAATTTTTGGACTAGTCCTTAGCCTTGTTAATCACAACTTACAAAATTCAATAATAGGAATTTTAGAAGGCGTATTAATAATGGAACTGTTTGCATCGATTGGATATTTATTTGTAAAATCCAGAGCTTTCGGCGTTGGTGATACTTTTATTGCAGGAGGATTAGGAGCAATATTTGGGTGGTATCCTTTATTATTTGTTTTATTGCTATCTCTAATTGTACAAGCCATAATTACTCTACCTTTATATTTAAAGAAATTATATAAAGCAAAAGAATTTAAAACTATTATTTCATTAGCATTATTTTTAATAATTACAGCATGCTATAAATTATTCAGCATGAACAGAGATATAAACATGTTAATTATATATGCAGGAACAATTTTAGTTGTTATTTCTGGTTTGTATTGCGTAAGACAAGTTACACGAAACATAAAATCTGCAACAGATACAATTATTTTACCATTTGGTCCTGCAATGTTTATTGCAGCTAGTATATTTATATTTTTAAATTAGCATGCTTGAAACAACATAAATTAATCCTAATGTTAAAGAAGTCATCAAGAATATAAAAATAGATGCGACCTTTAATCTTGAACCCCCTTTGTGGCATTCTTCTTTCAAGTCTAATTGTTTCATTATACATTTTGAATAATCCTCTTTAAATTTATTAGAAGATTTTTCAAAAGAATTATTTAAAAGTTTTTTCAGAGCATAAAATTCTTCCAAAGTTTTTCTTGCAGAAGAGTTTGAAATAATATATTTTTTAACCCTTAAGCTCTCATCTGCGGAAAGTTCATTATCGCTATATGCAGAAAGATTTTGAACAAGAACGTAGTCTTTCTCGTTTTCTTTTTCTAACTCTTCTTCAAATTCAGAATATTGGGCAAAGTCCATATTATCAATAATTTCTTTTGCTTTAGAAAAATTATCCATGATTTTTAATAACGTATTATATTTTTCTCGACAAGAAGGACAGTTCTCCAAATGTTGCTCAAACATTTGTTTTAATGGATATTCAAGTCTATTATTAATATAAAACGTCATTAACGAACTCATTTGAGAACAAGATAAACTCATTTTTAAACTCCTTTATTAATATAATCTTTTAAATTTTCTTTTAATCTCAATCTTGCACGTGCAATTCTTGATTTAACCGTACCAATATTTGTGTGTGTATTTTTGGCAATATCTTCGTAAGAAAAGCCTCTCAGTTCTCTCAATACAATCGGGACTCTAAAATGTTCTGGCAAATTCTGAATTTCTTGCTTAATAAGAGTTTCTAATTCACAAGACAGACATTTTTCAAGAGGTTTTGCCTGTTTATCCGGAATTTCTAAAGTCGGATTTGTAGTATAATTATCGTTATTAACCTCTTTATCAAAAGAAACCACATTTACCTTTGTACATTTTCTAAAATCATCATAAAAAAGATTCATAACAATCTGATTTAGCCAACTTTTAAAGCCCTTTGGATTTCTAAGGTTTTGAATATTTTTTGACATTCTCAAAAGCGCTTCTTGAGTTAAATCCTGAACCTTTACAGAATCTTTGCACAAATAAAGAAATGTCATATAAATATATTTTTGTTCTCTTTTAATGAGTTCTTCCAATGCTTTATAATCGTTCTTTTGAGAAAGGACGACCAAATCTTCTACCTTTAATTTTTTGTACATTAACTTATTTAGAGACATTTTAACCTTCTATAATAGGTTAAAATTTTTTGAGGAGAGTTTTAATATACAATAATATATATACATGTAGATATACTTAAAAAAATCAAAAAAAGAAAATTTTTTATATTTTTTTGGTATAATTGACAACAAAAAGAATAATAGGAGTTAAATATGTATAGTATTATTTTATGTGGTGGCTCAGGGAGCCGTTTATGGCCATTATCAAGAGAACTTTACCCAAAACAATTATTAAACTTAAATATGAATCAAAGTTTATTGCAAGCCACATTTGAAAGACTAGCTTGTTTCACTCCATCAGAAAATATTGTTAGCATTACAAACGCAAAACACGTATCAAATGTAAGATATCAACTACAAGATATGTGCAAAAACCCTGTTGTTTTGGCTGAACCAGTAGCTAAAAATACTGCTCCAGCAATTGCTGTTGCTTCAAAATATATTTCTACAATATCAAAGGAAGAAGACCCTGTTATTTTAGTTGCGCCTTCTGATCCTTTAATCAAGAATTTATCAGCCTTCAAAAATTCAATCTTAAAAGGCGAAAAATTGGCAGAACAAGGGTACATTGTAACTTTTGGAGTACAACCAACTTCACCAGAAACTGGTTATGGTTACGTTAATATTGAAGACGAAAAACTTTTAGACGGCTACAAAGTAAAACAATTTGTTGAAAAACCTGATGCAGAAACTGCTCAGAAATACGTTGATGCGGGAACATATTACTGGAATAGCGGTATCTTTATGTTCAAACTTTCTACATTTATGGAAGAACTTAAAAAAGCTAATTCTGAAATATTTGATATTTTAGACGAATTTGATTTCACAAATTCATCAGACATTCCATACGTTACATTCAATAAAATGCCTAGCATCTCAGTTGACTACGCTGTTATGGAAAAATCTAATAAAATTGCCTTAGTAAAACTTGAAAGCGATTGGAACGATTTAGGTTCTTGGGAAGCTATCTATCAAGTTTCAGCAAAAGATATTAACGGCAACGTATTTATCGGAAATGTTATTGACAAAAATTCTAAAAACACATTAGCTTATTCATCTTCAAAATTAGTTGCAACAGTAGGTTTGGAAAACGCTGTTATAGTTGAAACAGAAGATGCAATTTTAGCTTGCAGAACAGATAATACTCAAGACGTTAAACTTATTTATGAAGAATTAAAGAAATTAAATGATGATACTCACAAGGTTCACAAAACGGTTTACAGACCTTGGGGTTTCTACACAGTTATAGCAAGTGGCGAAGGATTTTTAACAAAAAAAATTCACGTAAACCCTCATCAAAAATTATCACTTCAATCTCACAACCATAGAGCAGAACACTGGGTTGTAGCGCTTGGTACTGCAACAGTTCAAAAAGGTGAAGAAATGCTTACTCTAAAAGTTGGTCAAAGCGTTGACATCGCAATCGGAGAAAAACATTCTCTTCAAAACCTTTCTGATGATGATGTTGAAATTATTGAATTACAACAAGGAAGCATTCTACTTGAAGAAGATATCATAAGATATTCTGATATGTACGGTCGTTGCTAAGCTTATTTATTAACGTTTTTTAAAACAACAAAATCGTTTAAGATACTGTCTTCGACATTATCTTTTGATACTGTTGGAACGAATTCAAAGTTTTCAAAAAATTTATCTTTGTAGTTAAAAAAGCATTCTGTAGCTACAGGTTGGTTTTTAAGTTCTTTCAAAAACTCTTCACTTTCTCTGCCAGAAAAAGCTCCGACAAGGTTTCTATAAAAACAATAATAACGAACATTAGCATTTTTTAAATTAATACCATTTTCATCTACAAAGTAATTAAACGTGATATTCTTTTCATCAATATAAGAAGAATATTGCCATTTGCCATATAAAATTATGTAATCATAATCTAATAAATTATAGTTATCCAGATTTTGAACTAACCCGATATCAATTTTTGCACCATTAAAATACACTTTTGATAATGGAGCAAAAATATCAGACGAAGATGATGCGAAATAAAGAATTTTCTTACCATTGAACATTTCTGAATTTATAACATTGTTCCAAAATTTACAATGAGGATTTAGAATAACTCCAACCGGCGCTTCAACATTACTGCATGCTGCCCTAGTTCTTATTTGAGAAATAGTTTCACCTTTGTACAACATATTTTTCGCAAAATGCCAAGATGGTCTTGCCCAAAAATGAGTTGAGACAAGAAGCATATAATATATTATACAAAGTGTCAAAATGATTTTATAAAAATTATTTTTTCTAAAATACGTGTATGAAAGAATTGGTGCAATAATAACAGTAAACATAGCCAAAAATCTTGCGTTAAAATTCATATATACAATTAAGTATGACAAAGTTAAGGTATAAACTATAAAGGCTATTGATAATACTGCTAAAAATTTGACTCTAAAATTCTTTGTGAAACAAGGTTTGATAAAGGAATACAGAATGCAGGGTAGCAATGCTAAAAATCCCAAAACTCCATAACTCATACTTGGCTCTAATAAAGTTCCATTAACTTGAAATTTGCCTTCTGGATTACTATAAATACCTTCTGGAACAGAGGCAACTCCCAAAATATTTAGTAGTGAAGTTTTTGCAGACAAAATATAATTTCCTATATATTCGCCCCATTTAAAACCTGTAAAATCCACAAATAAAAATATATGTCTAACAAAAGTTGAAACCATACCTTTTATTCCGTAGAAATTTTTATGAACAACTAATGCAGAATTTGTTCCCATAATATTTCCGTAATCTACAAAATTCAAAATATAATTGTAAGAAGAAAATATCAAAAAGTTTAGGGTAAAAAATCCACAAAATATGCCAAAATTTTTGTAATTATTATATTTTTTAGATAAAACTAACATAATTATCGCTATTGCAGGAATTGCAATAATAGCAGTAGTTTTAATCCCAACTGCTAAAGCATATGCTAATGATGCAAATATTAAATTTGTTTTATTATTTTCTTTAAGCGATAACCAAAACAATGCTATCGAAGATATTAATAAGCTTGATGTAAAGATGTCTGTTTCAGTACCTGAAATTTGCACCATAATAGAAGCAAATGATGATAATACAAGAATTGACCATAGAATTTTTCTTAAAGAAAAACCCAATAGATTCATAATTTTGTATACCGAAGCTATTGCTAGGCAGTATCCGGAGAATGAAACAAATCCTAAAAACGCATCTTTTTTAACAAACATCAAAATCCATGCGTAAAGGATTTCAGAATTTATAGGAAATACTAGCGCTCTAACATCGGCAACATCAACATGACTTAGCGAATGATTTAGGATAAAAAAGAAACTTCTTGCTACGTGATAATCCCTTGCATCTGCATTTGTAACAGGAATTAATGCACATAAAAACAGTGTTCCTAAAATAAAGACTATAAATGAAAAAGACAAAATTATAAAAGTTTTATCTAATTTACAGATGTTTTTACATTTTCTAAAAAAATCTTTGAAATCAGGTACAAAAACAGGCTTATCTTTTTTCACCCAAAAAATTGAAGAAATCGCACATACAAGGATATTTAATAATAAAACACAAGGTATGTTTATTAAATGAAATAGCGACAAGGTCTCAAATGTTAAGACAACATTTGCAAATGCTGAAATTAACATTATCGAAAAATGCTCATAAGACTTCTTAGTTAACGACGAAGCTATAAAATAACTTGAAGTAAAAACTAATAAAAAAGATAATATAAATAACATGTTTTTTACCTAAATTAATGTATTGGAACGTAGTTAGAATATTTTAGACAAGTACCGTCTTCAAAATAACTCAATTGAGTTGCACTACCTGTTTTAATATAAATATTGTATTGAGCTTCTGTCGGAATTTTTAGAGCAGAACAAACTGCAGAACGGATTATAGCAGGGTGAGTTACTACTAAAATACGTTTACCTATGTTTTCTTCAACAATATTAGAAACAGCTTCTTTAACTCTTTTATTAAAAGAGTCTAAATCTTCACCATTTTCCGGAGTTTCTAAAAACATAGATACCCCTGTTCTGTTTTCAAATTCTGGATATCTCTTTTTAACCTGTTCAAGAGTTAAACCTTCCCAATCACCATAATTTCTTGGTAATAACTCTTTATTGATGACAAAATCTTTCTTTAATTCTTCCGAAAGAATTTCAGCACTTTGAATAGAGCAAAGAGCAGAACCAGAAATAATTCTGTCGTTTTTTACACCACGAATTTTAATAAACTCAAGAATATTGTACATTTGTTCTTCACCATTTTTGTTAATTGGTGGATATTCAAGACCATTACTCAATTTATGGTTTTCGCTGTAAATTGTTGCACCGTGTGCGATATAAGTAATTTTACATTTTTTCTTAAAAATCATAATTTATCTCCTATAAGAGATAATAACATATATCTAACATATACAAGATTATTGTAACTATTTTGTAATAAATTAAAAAAGCTCTAAAACTTCTTAACAAAAGTGTTGACAATAAAATGTGGTTGTTGTTGAATATATTTACAGATAATAGCTGAATATTTGTGCTGAAAATATGCTATTAACAGACAGTAAATAAAGAAAAAGCTATATAAAAGGAGAAATTATGCCAACAATCAACCAGCTTGTACGCCAAGAACGTAAAAAGCTAACTGACAAAACAAAATCACCAGCGTTGATGTCATGTCCACAACGTAGAGGTGTATGTACAAGAGTTTACACTACAACACCTAAAAAACCTAATTCAGCAATGAGAAAAGTTGCCAGAGTTAGATTAACAAATGGTTTTGAAGTAACATCATATATTCCGGGTATCGGCCACAACCTACAAGAACACAGTGTTGTTCTAATCAGAGGTGGCAGAGTTAAAGACTTACCAGGTGTAAGATACCACATCATCAGAGGTACATTAGATACAGCTGGTGTAGCAAACAGAAATCAATCAAGATCTAAATACGGCGCTAAACGTGCTAAAGGAGGTAAATAATGTCAAGACGTTCTAAACCTGCAAAAAGAATTCCTCCTATGGATCCACTATACAATAGTGTAGATATCTCAAAATTCATCAACAGAATTATGAGAAGAGGTAAAAAATCATTAGCAGAAAGAATTTTCTATACAACATTAGAAAGAATTCAAGAAAGAACTAATGAAAAACCATTAGAAATTTTCGAAAAAGCATTAACAAATGCAACACCATTACTAGAAGTAAAAGCAAGACGTATTGGTGGTTCAACATACCAAGTACCTATCGAAGTTAAAGCAGACAGAGGTTTCGCATTATCTTCATCTTGGTTAATCGCAGCTGCTAAGAAAAGAGCTGGTAAATCATTCGTAGACAAATTAACAAACGAATTGATTGACGCTTCAAACGGACAAGGTCAAGCTTGCAAAAAACGTGAAGATACTCACAAAATGGCTGAAGCAAACAAAGCTTTCGCTCACTACAGATACTAATCAAAGTATAGGCATAATAATAAACAAAAAAGAGTTCCAGAAATGGGGCTCTTTTTTTTTATTTTATTGAAATTTGAGCATTTTTTATATATTATAAACTTATTATGATAGACGTTAAGAAAATAAAATTAAAAGATTTTGAAATCGGCGGGGACAAATTAACTATTTTAGCAGGTCCTTGCGCAATTGAGAGTTATGAATGTATGGCAACAGTAGCTGAAAAGCTTAAAACTGTTTGCTCAAACTTAGGTATAAATTATGTATTCAAGTCATCTTATGACAAAGCTAACCGCTCAACAATAGACGGTTACAGAGGTTTAGGCATAGACAAAGGTCTTGAATACCTAGCAAAAATCAAAAAAGAATTTGATTTACCAATAGTAACTGACGTACATCTTCCACAAGATGCACAAAAAGTTGCAGAAGTAGCTGACATTATTCAAATTCCAGCTTTCTTATGCAGACAAACTGATTTGCTAGTAGCAGCTGCAAAGACTGGCAAAATTGTTAACATCAAAAAAGGTCAATTTTTAGCACCACAACAAATGAAAGCCTTGGCTCAAAAAGTTACAGATTCTGGTAACGAAAACATTTTATTTACAGAGCGTGGTGTAACCTTCGGCTACAACAACCTTGTAACTGATATGCGTGCAATCCCTATGATGCAAATGCTTGGTTATCCAGTAGTTTTTGATGCAACCCACAGTGTTCAAATGCCTGGTACAAACGGATGTGCAACTGGTGGCGATAGAAGATGGGTTCCTGTTCTTGCAAAATCGGCAGTTGCTGCTGGTGTAAACTCATTATTCTTTGAAGTTCACCCAGAACCTGAACAAGCTCTTTGCGACGGAGACAACATGCTTCCACTAGACAAGGCTGAACATTTATTCAAGGTTTGCAAAGATATTTTTGATATCGTGAGGGCTGAAGATTAATGATTATCAAAAACTTTACAGCCGGAATTTTAGGCGCAAACAACTATTTATTAATAGATGAAAGATACAATGATGCAATCTTAATTGATTGTTCAGAACAAACAGATTTTGTAGAAGAACAATTGAAAAAATACAATGCAAACTTAAAATACATTCTCCTAACTCACGGACATTTTGACCACGTTATGGGAATTAACGACACCAAAAGACTTCACCCAAAAGCAAAAGTTCTTGCCCACATCGGAGACAAAGACCTAATTGAAGGTATTCAAGAATTTATGCACAAATACGGAATGGGCGAAGCTGAAGTTCCACAAATCGACGAATATATTCAAGAAGGCGAAATTTGGAACGGTAAAATTAAAATTCTTCACACTCCGGGACACACTAAAGGCAGTGTTTGTTATCTTATTGATGACAATTTGTTTTCTGGTGATACAATATTCTTAGAGTCTGTAGGAAGAACTGATTTAGAGGGCGGAAGTTTTTCTGAAATTAAATCAAGTATTGAAAACAAAATTTACACTCTTGATGACAAAATCAAAATCTTTCCTGGACACGGTGATTTTACAAGCGTAGAACACGAAAAAAAATATAATCAATGTTTATAAATAGAGGTAACAAATGAAAAACCAATTAGAAGCAATTTTAAAAAATGCAGAGGCTGATTTAGAAAAATCACAAAATATTAACGATATAGAAGAAATTAAATTAAAATATTTAAGCAGAAAAGGCGAATTGAATTCAATTAAAAAGAATTTAAAAGATTTGTCTGTAGAAGATAAAAAAATTGTTGGAGCTTTTGCGAATGAAGTAGCTCAAAAACTTGAAAATGAGGTAAAAGCAAAATACGATGAATTCTACAAAAAAGAATTAGACGAAAAATTAAAATGTGAAAAAATCGACGTAACACTTCCTGGTAAAAATATTCCAATGGGAAGAATTCACCCAATCACAGAAACAATTAACGAAATTACTGAAATCTTCCACACATTAGGTTTTTCAGTAGCGCCAGACAAGAATTCACCAGAAGTTGAAACAGAGTATTATCACTTTGACCATTTGAACTTTCCAAAAGATCACCCTGCAAGAGATATGCAAGACACATTCTACACAACTCTTGCTCCAAACGTAATTTTAAGAGGTCAAACATCAGGTGCGCAAGTTCGTGTAATGGAAGATATGAAACCTCCTATCAGAATTATTGCTCCTGGTAGAGTTTATAGAAATGAAAACGTAAACTCACGTAAAAACAACTTCTTCCACCAAATCGAGGGCTTATATATTGATAAGAACGTAAGCTTTGGTGATTTGAAAGGTATTTTAAACGAATTTTTAAGACTATATTTTGGTGCATCAAGACCAACAAGATTTAGAAGTTCGTTTTTCCCATTCACAGAACCATCTGTAGAAATCGATGTTCAATGTATTATGTGTCAAGGCAAAGGTTGTAAAACATGTTCAGGAACAGGTTGGTTAGAAATCTTAGGTGCAGGTATGGTTGACGTAAACGTACTTAAAGGCGTAGGCATTGACCCAGAAGTATACAGCGGTTTTGCTTTCGGTATGGGCGTAGAAAGACTTGCAATGTTGAAATACGCAATCGATGATATTAGATTGTTCTTCAATAACGACGAAAGATTCTTGAAACAGTTCTAAAAATATAAAAAACATACAAAATATGGTTATATTTTCTTATAGAATTAAATTTCAGGCATATTACCGTACGGTAATATGCCTGAAAAAATATAACTATATTTTTAAAATATTACCGTATGGGAATATTTACTTGACAACACAAATATAATTTTGTAATATTACAGTACGGTAATAATTATGAAACAAATACTTAAAACTACAGAAGATATTGGACAGTTAATAAGAACACTTAGAAAACAACAAAATTTAACGCAACAACAGTTGGCTCAGTTGTCTAACGTAGGAACACGTTTTTTATCAGATATAGAAAATGGCAAACAAACTTGCGAAATAGGCAAGGTTTTAAAAATTTTTTCTAACCTTGGAATAAACATTGAGGCAACTTATGACTAAAGAATTATCTGTCCGCCTTAATGGAATTCAGGTTGGAATACTAAAATTAGTAAAAGGTAAAATGGAATTTACCTATGATAAAAATACTAAATCTCAAATTTCATTGAGTTTACCTATACAAAATGAAAGTTACAAAGAAAAAATTTGTAGAGCTTATTTTGGTGGGTTGTTACCTGAAAATAGAAATATTCGAGAAAAATTAGCACAAAAATATAATCTTAATATTAACAATGATTTTAAACTTTTAGAAGAAATCGGAAGAGATTGTGCGGGTGCAATCTCCTTTCACAAATTATCAGAATCAGAAAAAAAAGAAGAATACATTGAAATAAAAGGAAAACTTCTTTCAGAAGAAGAAATAAAAACATTTATAGAAGAACTTCCATATAAACCATATATGGGAAATAGGATTTCATTAGCAGGGGCTCAAGAAAAAACAGCAATTTGCCTAATTAACAATAAAATTGCACTACCTATTGAAGATTTTCCTACTACACATATTTTAAAAACTGCGATACCAAGATATGAACAATCAATAGAAAACGAATACATCTGTATGAAAACTGCACAAGAAATCGGTCTTGACGTAGCTTCCGTAGAAATTCGAAAAATAAATGACCTAAAATTTCTATTAGTTAAAAGATTTGATAGAGAAATAAAAGACAACAAAATCAAAAGAATTTTACAAGAGGATTTTGCACAAAGTCTTGGTATTCAGTCAAGAAATAAATATGATATTACATTTAAAGATTGCTTAAATGTTTTAAATCAACTAAAACCACCTGCAATCCAAAAAATAAAATTTATTAAACAAGTAGTTTTCAATTATTTAATTGGAAATACAGATGCACATGGCAAGAATTTTTCAATTTTCTTAGATTCTAGAACATTAACACCCGCTTATGATTTATTATGTTCTAGCGTATATGATTGCGACCAAAGAATTGCAATGAAAATTGGTAAAGCACGCTATTATAAAGATGTAACAGAAAAAGATTGGATAAAATTTTCACAAGATTTAGATGTTTCTCCAAAATTTGTAAAAACAGAATTAGAAAGACAAAAACAAATTTTACCAGAAATAATGAAAAAAATTGTACAAGAAATAAATAGTGAAATAGGGCATAAAATTTTAGAAATAGTACAACATAATTGTAAGTAAAAGCATCAAAAATTTATGCACTTTTACACCATTTCACGCAATTTTTTCAACTGGTCTCGGATTTGTGCAGCACGTTCAAAATCAAGAATTTTCGCCGCTTTCTTCATATCTTTTTCTAATTTATCAATAAGTTTTGGTAAATCTTTTTTATCAATACCAAGTTCAACCATTTCTTCTGCTACAATATCTTCTAGGTTTCTATAACTTGCAACAAGTGCAAGAAGGTTGTTTTCAATAGGTTTCTTGATTGTTTGCGGAATAATTCCATACTTATTATTATATTCAATTTGAAGCTTACGACGGCGCTCTGTTTCATCAATCGCAAGTTTCATTGAATCAGTCATTACATCAGCATACATAATAACTTCGCCACAAGAATTACGAGCTGCACGACCTATTGTTTGAATTAAACTTGTTTCTGAACGTAAGAAGCCCTCTTTATCAGCGTCCATAATTGCGACAAGTGAAACTTCTGGAATATCAAGACCTTCTCTTAATAAATTGACCCCTACTAAAACATCAAATTCTCCAAGACGTAAATCTCTTAAAATTTCAATACGTTCAATTGATTTAACTTCGCTATGAAGATAACGAACCTTTATACCTTCTGACAAGAAAAAGTCTGTCAAATCTTCTGCCATACGTTTTGTAAGTGTCGTAATTAAAACTCTTTCATCTTTTTCAGCACGTTTTTTGATTTCTGCCATCAAATCTATAATTTGATTTTCTATAGGTCGAACGGAAATTTTTGGATCCACAAGTCCTGTTGGTCTAATAATTTGCTCTACAATTTGTGAAGAAGTTTGTTTTTCAAATTCTGCAGGAGTCGCTGAAATATAAATTTTTTGTCCGACTTTATCAAAAAACTCTTTATTTTTAAGAGGTCTATTATCCTTTGCACAAGGTAATCTAAACCCATATTCTATCAAAGTATCTTTTCTAGAAGCATCACCATGACTCATTCCTTTTATTTGAGGTAAAGTAACGTGAGATTCATCAATAACAGTTAAAAAATCTCCTCTAAAATAATCAAGCAAAGTTGCGGGTGCAGAGCCTACCGGACGGCGTTCAATTATTCTTGAATAGTTTTCAATACCAGAACAATAGCCCATTTCCTTAATCATTTCGATATCATATTTTACACGTTGCTCTAACCTTTGCGCTTCAATTAATTTATTATCCTTTTCTAATTCTACAAGACGATTTTTCAATTCTTGTTTTATCAAACTTATTGTTTCATCAACATTTTCGTCATACGAAATGTAATGTACAGCCGGATAAATCACAACATTTTTAGGAGTTTCAAGGATTTCACCAGTAACTCCATCAATTTTCGTAATCTTTTCAACTTCATCACCAAAAAATGATACACGAGTTATTGCTTTTTCGTACGATGGCATAATCTCTACAACATCTCCTCTTGCCCTAAAATTCGCACGTTCAAGCGCAACATCATTTCTCGTATATTGAACAGAAACAAGATGTTTTAGTAAATTTTCTCTTGATAATTCATCACCTACGTGAATATCAATCGCACCTTTAAAATAATTTTCTGGTAACCCCAAACCGTAAATACAACTAACAGATGCAACGACAATTACATCATTTCTCTCATACAAACTTCTTGTCGTATTATGGCGAAGTCTATCAATTTCATCATTGATACTTGCAGATTTTTCAATATACGTATCAGTACGTGGAATGTACGCTTCCGGCTGATAATAATCATAATATGAAATAAAATATTCTACAGCATTATCAGGAAAAAGCTCTTTAAATTCGTTATATAATTGCGCTGCAAGAGTTTTATTATGTGCAATAATAAGCGTTGGTTTTTGAATTTGTTCAATCACATTCGCAATCGTAAAAGTCTTGCCAGAACCAGTAATCCCCAACAAAGTTTGCGTATCATAACCCTTGTTTATACCCTCTACCAGCTTTTCAATAGCTTTTGGCTGGTCTCCAGAAGGTCTATATTTTGATGATATTTTGAATTTCTTCTCCATAAGTTCATTTTATATCAACATAAAAAAATCTTCCACAATATGTACGATTTACATGCCCTAAAAGAAATGCTAACATACAATTGTAGGTTAAAAAATTTTTATCAAATCAAATAAAACAATCTAACTCGGCGGAAAATTATTCTGCCGAGTTCCGCATTTATACATGTTTAAGACATGTTACAAATGGCGAAATCGTGTTATAACACGATTTCGCCATTCAGAAAAAAAAAATATTTTAACAAAAAAGGCAATAAATTTTAAGAAAAATACTTTATATAAATGTAAGGCAATTATACAGAGGTAAAATTAGGAGTAAAGATATATGGCAAGAGTTTTGGTTTCAATGCCCGAAGATTTTTTAGACAGAATTGATAAAGTAGCAGGTAACGAAAGTCGTTCACGTTCAGAACTTATTCGTGAAGCTCTAAGAACATATATTCATAAAAATGATACAACAAGACATACTGTTGCAGCAGATAAGAATGCACAAATTTTAGATGCTTTGTTGGATTAAAAAAGTTTTTAAATGACGGAAGAATTAATATTTGGTAAAATTAGGGTAAATAAATTTAGGTAAGTAATTTAATAAAATAGGACTTTTAAAAGTCCTATTTTTTTGCCTAAATTTATTTGCATTTTGTTGGGGTAGAACGTAGGTCGTGTTGAACATTTTAATTCAACACGACACAATTTAAAAGTAGGGTGGGAATTTAAAATAAATTTAAAACTTTCAAAATTTTTCTATGAGTTTTTCCCACCAACAATACCAATTAAATATAACCTTATAATATTTGACGTAAAAACATTTTTAGAGTAAATTAACTATGTTATGAAAATCGTCATATATGGTGCAAGTGAAATCGGAAGCTTAATTGCGAAGGAATTTCACCAAGTCCACGAAATTACAGTTATAGATAAAGAAGAGAATAAAACCGACGAATTTAGCCGATTAGATGTTCGCTTCATTACATGTGAAGCTATTACATTAGAGGTTCTAAAAGCAGTTGATATCAAGAATATAGACAGTTTCATTGCGTGTTCAACAAACGATGAAAAGAATATTCTTGCGTGCTTAACAGCTAAAAGAATTTCTAACGTTAAAACTATCTGCTTTGTGTCAAAAGAAGAATACAAAACTTCAATGGGTTTAACTCGTGATAGCGAATACGCTTCAAATCTATGTATAGACAACATCATTTGGCCAGAAGAAATTCTTACAAAAGAAATTTTCCAAATTGTAACTATCGAAAAAGCTCTTAATGCACAAAACTTTGCTAAGGGCAAAGCTATGCTTTTAGAATACAAACTAGAGGAAGACTCAATTCTTGTTGGCAAAAAAGTTCGTGAATGCGATTTTCCACCTGAATCACTTATCGTTGGTATTAACAGAAACGAGGATTTATCAATACCAAACGGGGAAACAGTTTTAGAAAAAGACGATAAAATCATATTTATGGGTTTATCAACATCTTTGGCAATCCTTGCTGCAAGATTTTTCCACGAAAAGAATTACAACAAATCTATAGCAATCATTGGTGGCGGTAACGTAGGACTTATGCTTGCTAAGAACTTAGAAAAAACAAAAGTTCATTTAAAAGTTATTGAAAAAGATATGGCTCGTTGCGAATATTTAGCAGAAGCCTTAACAAACACTCTTGTTATCAATGGCGACGGAACAGATTTAGAGCTACTTACTCAAGAAGAAATTCTTGAAACAGATGCCGTAATCAGTGTTACTGATAACGACGAAAAGAATTTATTATGCTCACTTTTAGCTAAACAATTGGGTGTAAAACGTATTATTTCAAGAGTTTCAAAAGGTGTAAACATTCCATTATTCGACAGAGTTGGAATTGATATTACTGTCTCACCAAAGCTTGCAGCGTTACACGAAATCAAAAATTTACTTTCTGAAGAAAATAATATTGATATCCTTGCAACAGTCGAACAAGGCAAAGGTGAAGTTCTTGAAATCAATATCGATAGCTCATTTAAAGAAATCAAACTTATGGATTTAAAACTTCCACGTAGAGCGATTATCGGTATTATTCACAGAAACAATAGAGTCATTATTCCAAAAGGTGATACTTTGATTAGACCGGAAGATAATTTGATTATTTTCACAACAAAAGAAAGTGCACCTGTTATAAAAGACTTTTTTAAAGGTGTTTAGATGAGATTATATTATCTTATAGATTCATTAGGTTTAGTAATTTCTGCAATCGGTATAATGTCGTTTATACCTTGCATTTCTGCACTAATCTATGGAGACATGTTTTCTCTAATTCTATTTGCAATTTTGGGCGTTATAACAACAATAGTTGGACATTTAATGCACAGACTAACACCTTCTGAAAAACTTTTAAACCTAAAGAAAACAGAAGCTTTAGCAATTGTATTGCTTTCTTGGGTCTCATTTTGGTTAATCGCATCTATACCATTTTTATTTTATGGTTTAACACCAATAAACGCATTATTTGAAGCAATTTCAGGTATAACATCTTGTGGTGCAACAATATTAACAAGTTTTGATTTTCCAAAAACATTCTTCTTCTGGAGATCCTTCATTCAATGGTTAGGCGGTATGGGGATTATTATCTTGTTTACAGCCGTATTACCACAATTTGCCGTTGCCGGCAGACAAATGTTCTTTGCAGAAGCACCTGGTTCTAGAGAAGAAAACCTTACACCAAGAATTAAATACACTGCAAGTGCTCTTTGGGGTTTGTATTTAGGATTAACAGTATTACAAATAATCTTATTATATTTTACAGGTTTAAAACCTTTTGATGCAATATGTATTTCACTTACAACAATTTCTGCCGGAGGATTTTCTCCACTTGCAAGCAGTGTTGGTGGATATCATTCAATGATTTGTAATTGGATATGTATTTTATTTATGTTCATCGCAGGTTGTAACTTTGCACTTATGCACAAGGCTATCGTGAAAAAAGACCCAATCCTAATGATTAAGAACGAAGAATTTAGATTTTACTTCTTATTTGTAAGTGCAATCTGTTTAATCCTTGCAGGCTCACTATTCTTTAGCACTCACTCAATTACATTTAACACATTTACAGATGCCGTATTTTCAACAGTATCAATAATAACTTCAACAGGACATACAACAGCTGATTTTGCACAATGGTCTCACCAAGCTTTAGCGTTATTATTCTGTACAACAGTCGTTGGTTCTTGTGCCGGTTCTTGCGGTGGCGGTATCAAAATAGCCAGAGCAATTATTTGTCTTAAATATTTAAAATCAGAAATTACAAAAATCTTACACCCAAATGCTGTTATTAACATTAAACTTGATAACACAGTTGTATCAAAGGAAGTTAGAAGACAAGTTTTAACATTTATAATCTTCTATTTTATAATTTTTATGATTAGCGTTTTTGTAACAACATTGATTGAAAACGATTTAGTTGTAGGTTTAAGTGGTTCCATTTCAACATTGGGACTAATTGGTGTTGGTGCAGGTTCAATCATAGGACCAGCAGAAGGTTTCAACAATGTCCAACAAGCAACAAAGATATTATTTATGTTTAATATGCTTATCGGGCGTTTGGAAATTGTGCCTGTAATTGTTTTATTAAATAAAGATTTTTGGAAATTGTCTAAACAATAGACAAAACAGACATACTCACAAAGTTTGCCATACCTTTTATGTCATTCTGAAGCGCGCTTGGGGTATGTTCAAAATGGTTGAGTATATTCAGAATCTTACCAATTATAAATGCGTAAATCAGTTTTATGAATGAATCTTCACTGAATGATAAAATACAACGTTGGTAAGATGCTGAAACAAGTTCAGCATGACAAAAGACACAACCTTGCGAGGAGTTTACGACTCACAACTCACTAACGGCTACTCACTATTTTACCCGTTAAACAGCAAACTCATGCCGGCGCGGAAGTAGTTTTTAAGTTCTGAAAGAGAACGAACTTGTGATAGCATCTTAAACACGTAAGAAGGTCTTAGGTAGAATTTTCTTACTGCAAGTTTATGCAATTCCATAACTCTTTCTTTTGATAAACAATGTGTTTTAATAATTGGGTAATAATACGCATTTTTATATGAATAATCCTTGTCAAATAAATTATAGTTTTGAGCGTAATTATAAAACTTTGTAGCAGGCAAAGGAACCGCTGTATAAAAACTTACAAAATCTGGATTTAGTTCTATTGCCAAATCAATAGATTGCTTAATAGTCGCCTCGTCGTCCCAAGGCAAACCGACTACAAAATATGCGTAAGATTTCATCTTTGCACGTTTAATCATTTTGAAGCAATCTCTTATTTCAAAAATAGTCGTTTTCTTTTCGATTTTATCAAGTATAAATTGAGAACCGCTTTCCACACCAACACTGACAAGTCTACAACCTGCCTTATACATTAAATTCAACAAGCTTTGGTCAATCGTATCAACTCTCGTATTTGCAGACCAAGTTATTTTTAAATTTTCTTTTATAATCTTTTTACACAAATCAACAACCCAAGCTTTATCTTGATTAAAAATATCAGACCAAAATACAAAGTTTGTAATCTTATAATTTTTAATACAATCTTTTATTTCTAAAATAATATTTTCAGGACTTCTATATCTAACAACAGCACCTGAAACAGGAGTTGCTAAACAGAAAAAGCAATGATATGGGCAACCTCTTGAGACCTTGATTATTGCTTGAGGTTTATCATTGTCAGGTCTTCTATATAAATTATTATCAATTAAATGTCTTGCAGGGAATGGAAGTTCGTCAAGATTTTCAATAAACGGTCTACGACCTGTATATTTTACAGTATAAACTTCTTTATAACAAATACCTAAAATATCGTTATATTCTTTACCTTCAAGAATTTCCTTCAAAGTTTCTTCTGCTTCACCAACAATAATAATATCTACATATTTGTTTTCATACAAAACATCTTTATTCTTAGCTAAAAACGGTGCGCCTTTAGCAATTGTAATCATTTTTGGAAATCTTTTTTTAGCCAGCTCAATAGTTTTAATATCAGACTCAAAAGTTGGAGTTGCAACATTCACAACCAAATAATCAGGTTGAAATTTTTCTAAATCTTCCATAAAATTTCCACCTAGCGAATAATCTGAAACCTTCGCTTCATAATTAAGCAGTTCAGCAACGCCTGCCAAATACAACAAGTCCATAGGCGGAAGTGGAGGAATTATAAACAATTCCTTCACTGGTTGCTGACATCTATCCTCTCTGTTTAACACAGGAGAAGGTGGGTATATAAAAAAGACTTTCTTTTTCATAACTTAAATCTATATTTAAAATTAATTCTAGTCAAGTTGTTACTTTTGTGTTAACTTTAAAATATGGAAACTAGCAAAATAAAAGGAAATTAATATGAGTATAGCTGATGAATTAGCAACAGTATATGATGCCCAAAGTACAGAAAAAGAAATGTACAAATTTTGGGAAGATAACGAATTTTTTAAAGCAGATAATAAAAGTGATAAACCACCATTTTCAATGGTAATTCCACCACCAAACGTTACTGGTGTATTACACATGGGACACGCTCTTGACGAAACTCTTCAAGATATTCTAACACGCTATCACAGAATGGCTGGTTACGAAGCTCTTTGGATTCCTGGTACAGACCACGCGGGTATCGCAACTCAAGCAGTTGTTGAAAAGAAACTTAGAGCAGAAGGTAAATCTCGTTTCGATTTAGGTCGTGAAAAATTTTTAGAAGAAACTTGGAAATGGACTAACGAACACAAATCAGCAATCCTAGACCAATGCAAACGTTTAGGTGTATCTTTCGATAGAACAAGAGAAAGATTTACATTCGACGAAGGTTGTTCTGCAGCTGTTAAAAAAGTTTTCGTTGACCTATACAACAAAGGTTTAATCTACAAAGGCGCTTACATCGTAAACTGGTGTCCACGTTGCCAATCAGCTATTTCTGATATTGAAACAGAATACGAAACAGAAAAAGGTCATTTATGGGAAATTTCTTACCCATTAGTAAATGAACAAGGTGCAATAGTAGTTGCAACAACAAGACCAGAAACAATGTTCGGTGATGTTGCAATCGCAGTTCACCCAAATGACCACAAATATAGTGAACTTATTGGCAAAACAGTATACATTCCACTTTCTAGACGTGAAATTCCTATCATTGCTGACGAATACGTTGACAAATCATTCGGTACAGGTGCTGTTAAAATTACTCCGGCACACGACCCTAACGATTACGAAGTAGGTAAACGTCATAACATGAAGCCGATTTGGGTTATAGATGAAGAAGGTAAATTAAAAGATTGCCCAGAAGTCCCAGAAAAATATAGAGGAATGGACAGATACGAAGCTAGAGAAGCTATTGTTGGCGACCTTCAATATCAAAACTTTTTATTAAGAATAAAAGAACACGAACATAATGTTGGAAAATGTCAGCGTTGCAATACAACTATCGAACCATTATTGTCAGAACAATGGTTCGTAAAAATGGAACCTCTTGCAAAAGAAGCTATTAAAGCTGTTAAAGACGGTAGAATTAAATTTATTCCAGAACGTTGGGAAAAGAACTACTTAGGCTGGATGGAAAACATTCGTGATTGGTGTATCTCACGTCAATTATGGTGGGGACATCAAATTCCTGCTTACTACCACAACGAAACAGGTGAAATGGTTGTAGCAGAACAAAACCCTGATCCAGAACATTACACGCAAGATACAGATTGCCTTGATACTTGGTTCTCATCAGGTTTATGGCCATTCTCTACAATGGGCTTTCCTAATACAGAAACAGATGATTTTAAAAAATTCTATCCAACATCAGTTCTTGTAACTGGTTTTGATATCATCTTCTTCTGGGTCGCAAGAATGATTACAATGGGCTTGGAATTCACAGGAAAAGCACCATTCTCTACTGTTTATATACACGGTCTTATCAGAGATGAAAAAGGTCAAAAAATGTCTAAATCTAAAGGCAACACAATTGACCCTGTTAAAATCATTGATAAATATGGTTGTGATGCGCTAAGATTTACTCTTACATCACTTTGTACATACGGTGGACAAGATATCAAAATTTCAGACGAAAGATTTGAATATGGAAGAAATTTTGCAAATAAAATATGGAACGCTTCAAGATTTGTACTTATGAATCTTGATGGCGTTGATAATAACGACATTGATATGAATAACTTAACTCTTGCGGACAAATGGATTTTAAACAAATTAAATGACGTAGCAAAAGACGTTAACGAAAATATCAAAAACTACAGAATAGGAGAAATCGCACACATTTTATACGATTTCTTCTGGAATTCATACTGCGATTGGTATGTAGAAATTGCTAAAATCCAATTACAAAATGAAGAACAAAAATTAAATACTCAAAGAGTTTTAAGATACGTTCTTGATATGTCATTGAGATTACTTCACCCAATCATGCCACACATCACAGAAAAAATCTGGCAATTAATTCCAAAAAAATCTGAATTTAAGGCTGTTATTAAAGCGACTTACCCTACATATAAAGAAGAATTAGCTTTCACAAAAGAAGCCACTCAAATGGAATTAGTATTTGAAACAATTAAATCATTGAGAAACGTAAGACAAAGCTTCAACATCTCACCATCTGTTCCAATCAACATTGAAATCAGAGCAGAAAAAGGTGAAAAACCTGTATTTGAAGCAGTTACATCTTACATTAAAAGATTAGCAAGAATTAATGAAATCTCATTTGCTGACGCATCAACTGACGTTCCTAAAAAATCAGCAGCTTGCGTTGTTTCAAAATCAAGAATTATTATTCCTCTTGAAGACTTGATTGACTTGAATGCAGAAATTAAACGTCAAGAAAAGAAACTTGATAAATTGACTGCTGAAAAGAATTCTCTTCTTGGCAGATTGAACAATGAAAAATTCACTTCTAAAGCTCCAAAAGAAGTTATTGAACAATCAAGAGCTAGAGTTGAAGAAATCACTCATCAAGAAGAATCTATTCAAGAACTTATTAATAACTTGAAATAGGTGTAAAAACTAAAAAAGGAGAGGCGACAGCTATGCTGTCGCCTCTTTTGCTATAAATTATTTAACTAATTCACCTAAAAGTGTATTGTCTTTAACTTCTAAAATTTTAACATTTTGAAGTGAGTTTAAAAGATTTTCATCAGAATTATCTTTAACTATGACTTTAAGGTAGTTTTCAGTAACACCTTTTAAAAAGCCTGTGTGCTTATCTAAATGCTTCTCGACAAGTATTTGATGAGTTGTCCCTACATTTTTATCTAAAAAGGCATTAAATTTAAGTTTAGAGACTTGTTTAATAACACTTGCACGATATTCTTTAATATTATCCGATACATGTCCTTTAAGTTTTTCTGCGATTGTACCTTTTCTTATTGAGTAAGGGAAGGTGTGAATTTGAGTTAAACCAGATTTTTTAAGATTTTCAACTGTATTGGAAAAATCCTCATCAGTTTCACCAACAAAACCTGCAATTATATCACTACCTAAAAAAGGCAAATTAAATTTTTTATTAATATCTTCGATTTGTTCTAAATACTTTTCTACAGTATAAAACCTATTCATACGACGAAGAGTATTGTTGTTAGCAGATTGCAAAGACAAATGAAAATGAGGACAAAACTTTTTAGAATGCGATAAAAAGTCTAAGATGTCATCTGTTATTTCAAGAGGATTAAGAGAACCCATTCTAATTCTGTTTATAGGTGATTTTTCTTCAAGTAGTACTAATAAATCTAAAAAAGTTTTACCAATATCTTTTCCCCATTGACCAATGTGAATGCCTGTTAGGATAATTTCCTTGAAATCGTGTTCTGCTAAAGTATCTATTTGTTTTAGGATAAAATCTTCTGAAGCACTACGACTTTTTCCGCGAGCAAAAGGAATAATGCAATATGAGCAACGATTATCGCAACCATCTTGAATTTTTACACAAGCTCTTGTCTTAGTTGTATCTAAAAGAAGAGTGTCATTAAATTTTGATTGCTCCATAATGTTTTGGACAGCAAATTTTGTATCAGATAATAAGTAATCAGCGAGTTTAAGCTTTTCATCATTACCGATAACAAAGTCAATGTAATCTTTTTCTAAGAGCTCTTCTTTTTCCACTTGAGCAACGCAACCTGTTAAAACAGTTTTAATATTATTGTTTAAATGTTTAGCATTTCTAAGAATGTAGAAAGTTTCGTTGTCAGCTTTATGAGTAACAGTGCAAGAATTTAGGATAAAGTAATCAGCTTCATCAATAGACTCTGCTTTTACAAAACCAGCATTAAGAAGAGATTCTTCAATGATAGAACCTTCGTACTGATTTGATTTGCACCCCATAGATTTTAAAAAAAATTTACTCATAAAATAATAATAACATAAAGGAATTTTAAATATTATAAAAATATAGTTGACAAGGAATTTTTTTTTGGTTATATTAGTTACACAAGCGAGAGCTTTGAAAGTTAAATACGGTGGGGGCGTTTAGCTCAGTTGGTAGAGCGCTTCCCTTACAAGGAAGATGTCGGGAGTTCGAGCCTCTCAACGCCCACCATTATAAAGGCTTGAAACAATTGAGTTTCAGGCTTTTTTATTTTTATCTGTGTCCGTTTAGTGTCCATTTATTGATTTGAATAATATCCTAATTATATGAATTAAGAACATTCATTGCATTTACCATATCCAATGAATCAACGTGTGTATATAACATTGTTGTTTTTATATCTGAATGTGCCATAATATCTCGTACAATTGGTATTGGAACATTCTCTTTTACCAATCTTGTACATACTGTATGTCTTAACCCATGAAATTTGAAATTAGGTAAACCAGCTTTTTCTCTTATATCTCTCCATACTTCGTTAAATCTTGTAGTTCCCCATTTGTTTCTTGTCTCAGGATTTACAAATACATACTCAGATACTCTTTCCATATCACTGAATAATTCATACAAAGTGTCGTTCATTGGTAATTTTATATTCTTATTACCTTTATTTTTTGTTATTTCTATTGTTCTAAAATTAAAATCTAAATTTTCCCATTTTAATTCTATAATGTTATTTCTTCTTAAACCTGAGTTTAGTGCTGTTATTATTATTGGTTTAAAATAATCAGGAGCAGCTTTTTCTAATACAGGTTGAGCTTCAACTGATAAATACTGTATTTTATAAGGCTCTATCTTAAATTCTGTTTTAAAAGTAAATGGATTCTTTTCAACCCAGCCAATCTCCACAGCTAAATTATACATAATCCTAAATATCCCAATGTATAAATTTACTGTTTTTTTACTTTTTCCTAAAGACAACAACCAAACTTTAAACTGTTCAACTTCTCTTAAAGTAATCTTATCTGCATAGTTATCTTCTTTGAAAAATTGAAACGCAATGTTTAATCTTCCAATATCTTGTTTATAAACACTTCTATTAATTTTACTATATTCAAGAAAGTTTTCTTTTAAAGCTTTTAATTTATATCTTTTCTTATCCTCTTTTGGAATAACACCATTTTGCTGTTGTTGTAATTTATATTTAAAAGCATTTTCTATTTTCTCTGCTTCCTTAACTGAAGAAGCACCACTACATAAGTAGTGGTGTCGTTCTCCGTTTATTTGAAATCTGCAATAATATTTGCCATTTCTTTTTGTAATAGTCATACTAATATTATTTAACCTCTAATCATCTTTTTCAACCCATTCATTAAAGCGTTCTTCTCTAATAAATACTGTTGAACCAATCTTTTTTATAATATCTTTAGGAATGTCTCCACGTCTTATCCATGTTCTAATCGTACTTTCAGGTTTCTTTAACTTCCCTGAAAACTCTTTTATACTAAGTAAATTACACATAAAATTGTTACACTCCTTCATGAACTTTCTGTTACATTTAACCTTTAATGTATCTACTATAATCAAAGTTTTCTGATTTCTCAGTAGCATAAGCCATCATCAATCTACACAAACAATGTTGAATATGTTCATCCTGTGTATCACCTACCTGAGCTGCATAATAGTGAATTAAAGCGTGATTAATATGTTCTTCCTGTGGAATCAATCTCCAATTATTTGCTTCATATTTATCAGCTCCATATTGAAGAACCTTACCAATCTCAACTAAAGCATCTATATCATTTGTTTCTGCTAAGTCAAATATTGCTCTAGTTAAATGGTCTTTTTCTCCATCAAGTAAAAATTCTGTTAATTCATCTATAAACAAAGAATAACCAAATTGACCTTGTAAGTAATTAAACAAAAATTTAGGGTCAACTAAATGTAATGCCATTGGTGATTTACTTTGTTTACCACCGTTTGCATTTGTAATTACTTCTGCATCTTCCCCAACACCATCTATAACTTTATTCATCATTATTTTTTTTCATCTCCATATCTAAACTGTAATGTCTTAATACCTAAACTTTTAAACATCTTAATATTTTCTTCTAAATCATCAATAGCAAACATAACGTCATATCTGCCTTTGATAACACTTTCATATAAACTTCGCTTAACCTCAGCTGATGGTCTAGTATCACCTTCTGCTCTCATTAATAAAACAGGTTCACCACTAACTAAATAACCTATCTGATTTCTTGTTATTTGTAATAATTCATCAGTAGATTCTCTACTTGTTATATAAAAGATTTTAAATTCAGGAAAAGTTGAAAAACCTTTACTATAGCCTTTTAAAACTTCTATAAATAAAAGCATATCTTCAATAGGTTTACATTTTGCTAATTCAGGTTGCCATTTTACCCAAGCTTCTTTATCTGTTCTCACATTAGGTTGTGTTTTGTCAGGAATCCTAGAATCCATTAACACATTATCAATATCTACAATTATTGCTTTACGCATCTTTTTGTTTCCTTTTTCTTTTCCTTACTATCTTCTTCTCACAAGCTGGTAAATTAAAATCATTCTCCAGCTTACATCTCTTTTCCAATTTCCACATTAGAAATTGAATCTTTACATCCTGTCTATCACCTTCAAGAATTAATATCTTTGTAAATAGACTTGCATCTTGAGGTTTATAACTCATTGGATATGATACAGAATCATTTATTTTTGATTGTTGATATTCATAAATAACTTTAACTTGACAATCTGCTAATAATTTTTTATAAATTTCAACATCAACCTCAGCACTAAACTCTAAAGCTAACATAGGTTTTCCTCTATAATCTGTATAGAATAACCTCATTATGTTATTTCCCACTATTCAGTTTCCTTTACTTCAATTTCAATAGCTTTAATAGTTACAGTTTTCAATAGATGATAATTACTACTATGTGTGTGATATTTACCAGCACAAGTTGCAAATCTCTTTTCACTATATATTGTTGGAAAATGATTCCAACCTAATTGTTTATTCCAATAATCACCTGTATCAGTGCGTTTCACAGCATATCCTATAAATTCCATAATTTAACCTCTTTAGTTTTAAAGTTATAATCTTCAGCTCTTAAAATCCTTGCCATTCTAGCATTTAGTAAAGCATCTTCTTCTGTGTAACCATGTGTTAAATAAGTGTCTAAAACAATTTTCCAAAGTTCTTCAATAGGTTTCTTACCAATCTCACCTAATAATTTTCTCGCTGTTTTATCACCTATTCCCTTACAGCCTTCATAGCCATCAACCTTATCACCTATCAAGGTCTGATACATAAACCACCAATCAGCAGCTTCTTCTGTAATTAAATGTGATTCATCTTTACCATTAGGTTTTGCTCTATGAAATTTACAAGGAATTGTTTTAAAATCCTTATCCAAGCTCCAAACAACTTTATCACCTTTAATAATTGTTTTGCTTGTTGCTAAAATTCCAATAACATCATCAGCTTCTAAAGATTCTTTTACATAGACTTTATGCCCTAAACCTTTGATGTAATCTCTCAAATAGTCATAAAGTAAAGGTTTAATAGCTTTTCTGTTGCTTTTATAATCAGGGTTGATTTTTTTTCTGAAGTTGTTACCTCTATCGGACAAACAAATAACAATATCTTGACCTTTACAAGCTTTCATTATCTTTTGAAGCATATCTATCATTTTTTCTTCAGCTTGATGTTTATTTGCCCAGCTGATTGTTCTGTAAATGAAATCTTCATCTTCCTGTGATTCAACTTCAAATGTATCTGAAATTGCTTCTGCTACTTTATAAATAACTACATCACCATCAATGATTATTGTTCTTGACATTTAACCTCCGTTAAATATTCAATAGCGTTAATCAAAACATCAACATTATCTTTTGCCATTCCAAGTAATGTATTACATTGAGGACATAAAAGACCTCTCACTTCACCTGTTTCTTTATCATGGTCAACTGATAGATATTTCCCTTCAGGAAGTGTTTTACCACATATCTTACATTTACCACCTTGTTGTTTATGTAATTCAAAATACTGTTCAGGACTTAATCCATATCTATATTGCCAATCATAATCTCTTCTACAAATCTTGCATTTATGCGTTTTAGGAGCAAATTCTGTAATAGGTAAAATTCTACCACAGCAATTACATTTTCTTAAAATATTACTCATTAATTTTCCTTATATCTAGTGTGTATCAAACCAGCTATGACCTACCTTAGCTTCACCATCTAACGGACATCTATATCCAAAGAACTCACCAGCTTTTTTAATCGCTTCTACAGCCATAACCTTATATTCATCTGTTATTTCAGGTTTAACTTCAGCTTGATATTCATCATGAACATTTAAAACAAAAGCTATATCAAAATCTCTATTGCCTTTACAGTAGTCTGACCAGCTAAATAGTTTATATCCTTCTGCTTTTAAATCATTCCACAGAATACATAAAGCCTTTTTCATTACAATAGCTCCAGCTGATTGCAACAAAACATTTAAACCTTTATATTCTTCTCTAACTTTTAGTTTTCTTTTATCTAAGCCTTTTAAAAAACCTCTTGTTTTAATTGCTTTCTTAACACCTTTAATTAATCTATCTAGTGATGGAAGTGAAGATAAGAACTTTGCTTTAATCTCTTTACCTTCTTTTGATTTACCACCTACCAATGAACCAATTAAAGCATCACCACCACCATAAATGAAAGCATAAATAAATCTTTTAGCTTTTGCTCTTGTTGGTAATCCAGCTGCTATTTGATTCTTTGTATGAATATCACCATTCAAGATTTCGTGTGTGTATTCATCATCTTTCATATAGTGTGCTAAGCATCTTAATTCAAGTCCTGAAGCATCACAGCCTACTAAGTTATATTCTTCTCTAGCGCAGAATAACTCTCGACATTCCTTACCCATAAAACCACCAACAGCTGGTACTTGAGCTAAGTTTGGATATTTATGAGTACATCTACACGTTACAGCTCCAATTGTATCTACTGAACCATGTATTGCTTCTGTTGTATTATCATACAGCTTTAACCAAGCATTTTTACCTTCTAACAGTTGACCTAAAACTTTTGTTACCAAGAAATATTCCTTTAATAGAGGAGCTTCAGGGTATTTCAATGTATCAATAATTTCTTCATTTAGAATTGGTTTACCTGTGTTTGATAAATGTTTTGGTTTCCAACCATATTTTTTAACTAACCTTTGAGCAATCATATCTCTTGATGATGGGTTAAACTCTATAATCTTTCGTTTAACAAATGGAACACCTTTTACATAACCTCTGTTTTTGTTATTAACTTTTGGTATAAAAGTTTCTTCCACAACTTCATCAGGAAATGCTTCTTTTAATTGTTGCTCTAACTCAAGTTTCTTAGCTTGTAATTGACTTGCCATATCAACTGCTTTATCTAAATCAAAGTGAACACCTCTCATTTCTTGATTAAATAAGATTGTTGCAAACTCATGTTCTATATCAAGTGTTATTTCAGGAATCTCATGTTTAATTAATGTATTCCAAAGTTTTACTGTTACTCTTACGTCTTGTTCACAATAAGCTTGCATTTCATAAGACCATTTATCCCAAGCATTTTCTTTATGACAATAATCACCTTTGTATTCTTTCAATCGATAACCAAAAGATTCAAGTGAATATCTTCCTCTCATAGCTTTTGGTAATTGATTTTTGAGAATCAATCTATCATCAATCAAACCAATATCAGGATAAACTAATTTAGCCATTAACAACGTATCTCTAGCTTTGTTATAGGTAAAATCAGGATAAAGTTTTTGTATAGCTGGAATATCAAACTTAACAATGTTATGTCCAATAATTACATCAGCCTTAGATAACATTTCAATACCTTGTTTTATTGTTTTAATTTCAACAATAGAACCATCTTCAGGTATATAAAAATTATCTGTACAAGAATAGTATTTGTTTGAATCAAGGTCATAGATTACAAGAGAGTGTATTGTTGTCAGTTCTCTGAGTAAGCCATTAGTCTCAATATCAAATACTAATCTCATCTTCTCGACTCCAGCCACATTGATAACAAACCTCTAAGCCATATTCCAAAACTATTGGATAACCACACACAGGACAGTTATCACCTGTTAGTTTTTCATCTTCATTACCTAAATCTAAAGGTTGTTTATCAATCCCAGTATTCATGAAGTTCACCTCTGTATATTCTTTTATCTGAGTCAACTAATTTAACATTTAACCACCAACCATAAGGAGCATCTTCTGCTAAACCATTAGTTATATCTTCTTCTGTATAATCACCTTGAAATTCAACATTAGACTTACGTGTTCCATGTTTACTAAAAAATGTATTCTTTTTTAATACTGTTATCATTAGAAATCATCTCCTTCTGAAGTAAAATCACTTGTATCAACTTCATCATCACTAACTTCCTGTAATCGACCTGTATCTTTGTTATACCTAATCTTAATTACCCCACCATCAGCTTCGCCTGTGTATCTATCTTTCAAACATCTGATTGTTGTTGTGTTTCTCTCTAGTTCGTTTTCTGCACATTTATTTCTCTCAAAGCCCCAACAGAAATTAGCATATTGTTTTAATGCTCCTGAACCGTAGTAATCATCAAGACTGATTCTTCCGCCTTCTTCAAATGATTTACTATTATTAGGTTGTTTTCTTAAATGGGTAATGATAAAAATTGTACAGTTAATTTCTAAAGATAATTGAACTAAATCACTTACAATCTTGTTTGTAGTTTTGATTTCATCAGATGCTGCTGTTGCATCAGTAATCGCTTTTAAGTGGTCTAAGAAAATAAATTGACAACCATAACCAACAACCATTTCTCTGATTTTTGTTTTAATTGTCTCAATATCTCTTGCACCTTTTGAATCATAAATGTATATCCTATTTGTACCGACTGTATTTTCAAAAGCATCTCTACGTTCCTGTTCTGTTACCTCTACATCAGGTTTATGTAATGGCTTGTTACAAGCCTTACTCATAAAGTCCAATGTAACTTTCTTTGCTGTATCTTCAAGATGAATACAACCAACCTTAAATCCTTGTTTGATTGCTAAATCATATTGAAATTCTTTAATAATGGTTGTTTTACCAACCCCTGTACCAGCCCCAAAAGCGTAAATCTCAGGGATTCTGATACCGTAAGTTAATTTAGTCATTGTTGGAAATGGATAATCATACCCCCATTCAATAGGCTTATTAACTTCTTCCCAAAGTTCTTCACCAAACACAATACCATCAGGTCTAAATTCCTGAGCGTTCCAAGTAGCTTTGAATAACTCTTGTACTCTACCAGCTTTTAGCATTTCATTTGGGTCTTTGAGAGGTAAACTCATAACCTTTGCCTTGCCTAGCGTTATAAGTTCAGCTGCTTCCTTAACTGATTTCTGACCAACCTCGTCCATATCAAAACAAAAAATAACTTCTTCAAACTGTTCTATCCAAGTTAAATTATGTTTGATAGCTTCTTTTGCATTAGCAGCTCCATTAGGAATACTAACAACAGGATATTCACCAACCACCTGAGCAACACTAAGGCAATCAATCTCACCTTCAGTTATGATTAATTTCTTAGTGTTGCCTTTAAATAAGTGCATACCATATAACAATGGTTTGAACTTACCAATCGTAAAGAACTGTTTATCATCAACAAATCTTACTTTTTGAAATATAGCTTTTCCATCTAAATCTCTGTAAGTTGCTACTTGAACTTCTTTACCTTTATAAGTTGTTGTGTTGTATTTGTAGCGTTTACAAACATCTTGTTGTAAACATCTATCAGGAATTCCTTTTGCTATTCCCTTTAAGAAGCTCTCATCCAGCTTCTCGTGCTTTGTTACTTTACTTGCTGGAGTAAAGGTATTACACGAGAAGCATTTAGTTGAACCATCATCATTTATGTGAAGTGCATCACTTGAACCACAATCAGGACAAGGCTGATGTGATAAACTCACCTAAGCAACAATCCTTTGAATGTAATTCACGAAGCAGTTTCTACAGTCATAATCGTTTTTACCACAGTCATTATTACAGATTTTAGAAATTCCTGTATAACTGTCTTCGTTCTTATCTAAATTACTATCAAATAAATCACCAATAATATCTTTAAGTTTTTCTAACTTATATTCTCTATTATCACATTCTTGAGATTTTTTATCTTCTTCTTTTTCTTTTTGTTCTTCTTCATCTGTTTTAAAGATTGGAAAATCTCTTTCACCGTTGATGAAATCAGCTAAATCATCTAATGAATCTAAAACATAAAGAGGTCTTTTAGTATAGTCTCTTAAAAAATCTAAAGAAGAAAAACCCACGTTACCTGTAATATCTATGTCTACTGTTTTAAACAAATCTAATTGTACAAATTTATTATTTATTTTTTCAATTTTATTTAAACCTATAAAATCATTCACATAAATTTTATATCTATCAAATTTCATTATTAACCTCTCAATCCTTTTAATTTTTCTACTAACATTTTTGCATCTGCAATAATTGCTTCAATATCTTTTTTCTTAGATTCAAATAAAGCAATAGCACTTTTAACTTTTTCAACTAATGTTGTGATTCTATTTACATAATCTTCGTGTTGTTTTACAAACTTTCCAGCTGTACTTAAAACTTTTACAGCTCTAAAAGCATCAAATAATCCCATTTGTTATTAACCTTCCTTTTTTAATCTTTCTTTTATTTCTTCTATCCATTCAGTTGGAATCAATTTATCTGCATATTTGAATCCATTTTTCTCACACCAACGAGCATAAGTTGTTTGACTTGCCTTGCTGATACGTGCTTTAGAGTTTGTAAACACAAATCTAAACTCAATATCAGGATATTGTGCTTTAATCTTTAGCATTTTCATTCTGTCTGCTGTTTGAAATCTTCCTTTTGTTTCAATAATCAAACTTTTTGTTACAGGAAAATCAGGGGTATAATTATGAGTTTCCTCTACTCGATAGGGTAATTTTCTTGATTCATAGCAAGGATTAATTCCAGCTAATCTTAACTGTGCAGCTATTTTTTCTTCTAAGCCACTTCTAAAACCTTGAGTTAGACCTACTTGTTTTGAGGTCATATTCTTAGCTTTAGCCATTAAAAATCTTCTTCACCTTCTTCGGCTTCAGTTTCTACTGTTTGAGGTTTAACTGGAGCAAAGTTTTCATCACTACCTTCAAAACCTTCTTCTTCTGTAAATCCAAATTCTTCAGGATTTCCACCACCAGCGTATTCAACTAAATCTAAGATTTGAACCATTTTTAATTTTACTGAAACACCTGTTTTTCCAGCTACACAATAACCACTAAGAATAACACCTAATTTAGCTACTGTACCAGCTCCAATAGAAGCATTTGTCATTGGTTTAAGTTTTGAATCCATTACTTTTACAAAAGCTGTTGGAACACCATCTTTAATAAATGCTTTTGCTTTAGTTTTGAAAACATAACGACCTTCTGCATCAGGAGTTTCTTCACCTGTTTCATCATTAACAATAGTTAATGGAACACACTGTGTTAAATCTGCTACTTTTGTACCTTTACCATAAGTTTTAAATTGTTCTGTTCTAACAGATTTAATCTCAGCTGCAATTCTTTCACCTTCTTCTTTTGGTAGAATAATATTTGCTTGATATGTACCGTCTTTATCAAATTTTGTTGATGGTTTGAATACAGAAATAAAACCTGTTAATTCACCTTTACCTGTAACTAATTTTTTTGAAACAGAATCTTTGTTTGCCATTTGTTTTTAACCTTCCTTTGAATCTTCATAAATATCTAAAAACTCTTTACTGATATTATTAAAATCTCCTCTATGTACTAGGCAATCAGCTAAACCTAGTGTATTTACATAGCTCAAATCGTATTTCTGTAACCAACAAACTAAAATACTTGCTAGAGTTAATATCTTTGTTGCTGGAGTACAACATTTTATGATTCCATTTGTAATACTATGTGCTATTTTACTAATTTGTTCAGGGTCTTTTGTAATCATTTCATCTATAATTGTCTGTGCATTATTTGTTATTATTGTTGTTGTCATTATGTCTTCTTTCCTTTTTAAATCCTAACGCTCTATTTAGTTGTAGTTCTAGCCAACTGATTGATTGATTTTGTGTACTAATACCACAGTTGATTATTGTCTCTCTTTTATTTTTACGGATATAACCTACTCGTATCCCTTTTAAACCATTATTAATTTTCATTTTCTTTATTTCCTTTTTGTTTATTTTCTCTATATTCTTTCATTCTTATTTTGAAAGCTTCTATCTGCTCTGGTGTCATTGTGCATTTTCTTGTTCTAGGATTCTTAAATCCCTTCTTTACACACTCTGAACAGTATTTCCAAGATGGTGGAACTAATGTTACGTTTGTTTTATCAACATCAACCCAAACATTTTCACAGTAATCAGGTGAATCTTTAGGTTGCTTACTGTTCCTACAAACATGAATTACATAAGCCATCTACACCTCAATTTTAAATATCCATTCCAAATTGAAATCAAAGAATGGAAAAGCTTTTAAAAAATCTTTTAATCTCATTTAACCTTCCTAATTAAAAAAATAACTACTGTGTAAAACTTCTTCTATATCTAAATTTCCAACTTCAGGCTTTTCAGGTAGCTGTATCTTTTGTTGCTCAGCTTCAGTAAATTCACTTAAAATATCCTGAGTGAAATAATCTAATATTGGAAGTCTATAAATTTCTACAAAAGCTTCTCTTAATAGTTTTGTTGACGTATCTGTATCTGTTGCATAAGTCCCATAACAATCATGAACTGTCATAAAACAACTGATTCCTTTTTCCTTACATTTATTCAGATACAACATCAAACAAGCTGCATCTAAGCTGTGAATAAAGTTAGGACATATTCCATTTATCTGTCTTTGCTTATCTAAATTTTCTGTTTCGTTATTAAACCTACTACTAATAATTGTTCCAAATAATTCAGTTTTGATTTCTTTTTGTTTTCTGCTTTTGTAATTTTCTCTAACAAGTAAACCTACAGGAGTTAACCAGTCAATAGGTTTGTTTGCTCTGTTGGTGATTCCAGCTAATTTCTTTAAATAAGCCATACCAACAATCGCAGCTTTTAAGGTTTCTGTTATTGCTTCCCATAAATATTTTGATAACCAAATTGAAACTTTATAGACACAATCTGTTGGGTTATCACCTACTTTAAACAGATTCCATAAGTATTGAGAGGAATATTTATCTGTTAGATATTCAGTTACATATTCTCTACAACTCATTCTGCTACCACCATACGGAAGAACCATAACAGGTCTTTTAGCAAGCTTACGATTAAGTCCAAGTTCTAACCAGTATCTAGCATTATTTGTATCATTTTCATTATCATTCTTTTCTATAATCCTTTTTAATTTTTGTTCTAATTTATCTGCAACTTTTGCATAAATATCAGATGGTTTATCTCCATCTGTAAGGTTTACAGCTGCTCCTCCTACTTCATCTCTCAGGAGTGCTGAATAATGTTGTAAACCATTACATGTGCCATCTAGCTGAATAGGTAAGTGAGTGTTAAAATCTCTAGGGGAAGCATTGTAAAGAACATACTCCATGCACCAAGCCAAAAACTGAAATGGTTTATCTGCTTCTGACCATCCTCGATTTCCTGTTGGATTTTCCACATATCCTTTGATGGTTTGAAAGTTCTGTTCAGCCCAACTTGCCCTCTCTTGATAAGAGCATTTATCGTATCCCCACAAGTTTGCTCCGTATATTTTAAACCATTGTATTGCTCTTTCATTACCATATATTTTCTTTCCTTCACTAAATCTTAATAAACCTTTTGCTAAATCACTTCCTTGAGGTTGTAATAAAGCTGGTATTGGATACATCCTACCTCTGAAATCCATTTGATACGGAAACCAAATAGCTTTATAACCTTTAAATTGTTCTGCTATTCTCAATATCTGAGAAGTTGAGATTCTGATTGATTTTCTTGCAGCATTTCTTTTATGAATCTCATAGGTTTCTTGTTTCCATTGTTTTACAATTTTCTGTTCATCTTCTGTAAAAGAATCGTCTTTTCCTTTTTCAGGATATGGAAACGGAGGAAGTAATTCATCTTCTCTATCAGGAAGTTCTGCTATTGCATTTCCTATTTCCCATAAATCTTTTACAACTTTTAAAACACCATTATTAATTTGCCAAGCCGTTGATTGTAAATGATTTATTGCTGTATAAACCATTGGCATTTCTGCTGTTGAAATCTTTTTTAGGTATTCTCTATCATTATTTTTAATCAGTTTGTTTTTTCTTAAATAAGGAGAAATATAACCACCATCAAAAACACCTCTCCAATCTTTTGGAGGACATATCATTGGCAAATAAAATGGTTGTAAAACCTCTAGTTTACAGTTTAAATTTTCAATACCATTAAGTAATTCATCTGTTGGTTCAATGTATTTTAATGTTTTACCTTTTCTAAATCGTTTTACAACGTTAACCAATCCTGTTGATTGTATAAACAATTCAAGTAAAACCATTCCTACCTGAAAACACTCAGTACCAGTCCATTGGGGAACATGAAAGTCTAATCTTTTATTAAAAACACCAACTGTAATATTTTTTCTACGAGTACCATTTGCACCTCTTGATTGTAAGTCTTTTTGAATTTTTGAATAGTATTTTGTGTTTAAATCTTTAAACTGTCTCATTTTTATTTCAGATTCAACAATATTACCTAATCTTTGTTGAAGTTTCTGAGATAATTTTTCAGTGTTTAATTCATTTATAATAGCTTTAGCTGAGATATAAGCTGTAATTTCAACAGGTAATTTAGCTAATAAATTAGCTGCAAGCGTTGAACGTACAGCATGACCAGCTGAATAATTATCCAAATATTCTTGAATAGCCTTTGCATAATCATCAAGTACTGCTGATATAATTCTTGTTGCAACTTTTGTATCACCAAAAGATTCTGAAGCTATTGCTTTATTTAAGTCATGTCTATATTTTTCAATAGACAAATATGTCATTTGTTTTTCTAGTTCTATTTGTTTTTCTATCATAATTTTAAGTGTTATTTCTGCTACATTGATTAATACAAGTAAGAGAGGAATTGAACCTCTATCAATAGTTTTGGAGACTACTATGTTGACCGTTACACCACTCACTCAAGGGAAGAGGGAGTAAAATCCCTCTAAGAAAGGAGAAAAGTATGCCATATTTTATACTTTAATACCTGTAATATCAAAGAAAATATCTTTATCAAAATTAGGTAGTTTTTTAATTTTGTTTCTTTCTTGTTTTGTGAAATTATCCCACACATTTTGACAAGCTTCTTTATAAGAATATTGTTTTAAATAACCATTTAAAGTTTTATATTCAGGATGTTTTACTTTTTCTTCTCCTGACATTTCACAAATATCAATCCATTCAGTTAAATTAAATTTTGAATAATACAATAAATTAAATGCTTCATTATGTTTTACTTTAAATTCTTCAAATGTCATTTTTGTTGGTTTGTTGAATAGTGAAATTTTTGGTGATTTAGTGTTAAATAAACCATTAGAATAATCACAAGAATTAAACATCCCTGAGTTACAATCGCCTGAGTTCCAATCGCCTGAGTTACGATTGCCTGAGTTACGATTGCCTGAGTTACGATTGCCTGAGTTACAATCGCCTGAGTTCCAATCGCCTGAGTTACGATTGCCTGAGTTACGATTGCCTGAGTTACAATTGCCTGAGTTACGATTGCCTGAGTTCCAATCGCCTGAGTTACGATTGCCTGAGTTCCAATCGCCTGAGTTACAATTGCCTGAGTTCAAAAAACCAGTATTATCTTTTCCAATATTAACCATTGTTAAAACATCATACCAAGATAATTCTTTTACGATTTTAATTTTATCTGTTACAGATTTATCATCTCCTGTTATTGTATTACCAATTGCTAATATTTCAGCTACTTTGTTATTAGAATCAAAATTATAATAACTAAAACAATCTTTTAATTCTTTACAAAAATGAAATCCTGAACCACATAATTCAATTTCACCTTTATGTGTGAACGTTTTTCCTACTTCATACTGAAAATCTCTACAAGTCCAATCTGAATTAAATACTTTATAACCTTTTATTTTTTCTACCATTATTTTTATCTCCTATTTTTTAATTAATAAATCACTTCTAAATTCTCAGGTAATCCTGATGGTACTGTTACAGCTTCTTTTGCTGTAAGACTGTTATTTATTTCATTCATTCTATGATTGATTTTCAGTACTGTTATTAGATTTATAATTAAAAATATAATTATTACGTTTAATAAAACTCTACCTGACATTATCTCAAACCTCCTTTAATTGGATTTGAAACTCTGTAATTTTGATGTGATGTGCATTTATTAAAATCAGGTTCAATTCTTCTACCTAATTTATTACATACGTTTCCTGTACATTGATTACAAGATGCACAGCATAATTTCATAATGTTTGTTGTTGTCTGTTCCATTTACTACCTTCCTATTTGGTTAATTAAGTGTTACGTTTTCTTCATGTTTCAGAAGAAATATGTTGTATATTTTATAACTTTTGTTATAATAGTAATAGAGGTTGAAATAATTAATAGCACATTTAGTTATCACCCTTCGGAACTACTGATAATCGTAAATGGTTTTTATTAATTTGTTTTGCTAACCTTTACCTTACATTACCATTATATAACAAATGAAATAAAAAGTCAAGCTTTTAAGACGTTTTCTATTTCAAAAGTTATAACAAACTATAAAACAAGGAGGTTGAAATGCCTACTATGAATGACAAAGAGACAATTAAAGATTACTTCACATATCTTTACAATCTATCAAAATTATCTAAAACTGATTTTGCAAAAGAGCTTGATGTAAGTCAACCTGTTGTTTCCAATGTTTTAACAGGTGAACGTGGTGTTTCAGCTAATTTAATTAAAAACGTTTATACTAAATATGGTATAAACTTAGAAACTATTGATAACAAAGAACTGATAAAAGAACTTTATTATAATGTTATAAAAAACAAAAACAGAAGTGATATTAATACTATTGTTGAATTTCTAACACAAGGAATTAAGAATCCTGAAAATGAATTAAACCTGATTAAAATTCCATATTATAACGTTAAAGCTGCTGCTGGTGATGGTATTGAAAATTTCAATATTAGACCTGATGATGTTTATTATTTTGATAAAAGATTATTACCTAAAACTAATACATCAAATCTTTCTGCAATCACAGCTTCAGGTGATAGTATGGATTCAGGATGTAATAAATCATCTGATATTAAAGATGGTGATTTGTTAATTGTAAACAATAATGATATAGAACCTGTTGATGGTGGTATTTATGTTCTACTTTTCAACAATAAAGATTTAAGAGTTAAAAAGATTCAGATTGATTATGATGGTTGCTTTAAAATTGTTTCTAACAACCCTGACTATCCTGTTGAAACATACAATCCTAATTCCAAAGACAATAAGTTTGAAATTAGAATCATTGGTAAAGTCTTATGGAATGGAAGCAGAGGTGTTATCTAATTATACGTACCTCAATAGAAATGCTTTGAGTTTCCGAGATAAACAGTACCAAACATAACAACCATAACCATTACAGAGATTTTGCTTATTTTATACAAAATCAGGCTGAAACTCAATAAGGAGTATAAGCTAGAGGTGTTTTGAAACGCTGTATTGTTGATTACTATTGAATAACAATCCAATAAATCTATTTGCTTATTATATATGTAATATAATAGTTTTATTTAGTTATGTTTAGTAATGTTGTAGTAATATATAGTTTTATTTAGTTTTATATGGTAATGAATTACTAAATAATTAATATATAAATAACAACAATAACAACATTACTATAAATCTAATAGAAATTCTTAACCATATCTAATATAATTCTATTAGAATATAATACATTTGTTTTCTGTTGTTGTTTAGTAAATTAAAACATTAAATCTGAGATAGAGTTGAGCTATCATTTTTAAGAGTTTACATTAGGACAGGAACAATCTATCATAACTAACATCAAATTTAATAGAGAGGATTCGTACGTCTATAAGATTAAGAAAAGCTACCCTGAAATTAATCAAGGTAGCAGTAATAACACTTAATCAACCTGAGAATACAGGAAGATTATTTTCTTATTTTACAACATTTCTACAGCTTTTTCAAGTTGTTTACTAGCAACATGTGTATATCTCATTGTTGTTTGTATGTTTTTATGATTTGCTAAAGTTTTTATTACAGGCAGAGAAATTTCCTTTTGTATTAATCTTGAACAGAATGTATGTCTAAGTGTATGTATTGTTTTATCTTTAATATCCAAGTTTAATAACATCTGTTTAAATTGATATTGAATAGCTTGATAATTCATTGTGAACTTAGTAAAACTATTATTAAACAATTCTTGCATAGTTAAATTTAGAGGAATAGAAAATTCTTCCTGAGTTTTATTGTTATAACTTCGATAGTAATTATCTTGTATGTTTAGCACAGGATTAATAGCAAGGATTTCTGATATTCTTAATCCTAGATTAAGTCCTATCAGGATAACTTGCTGTAATTCCCTGAGTTGATGTTCTTCTGTATAGAGTAACATTGTATCAACTTCAGTATCTGAGAAGTATAATGTCTTTGTTGCTTTGTTTTTTACTGTTGGTATATATGGTTTGTTTTTTATTAAACCATTGTGATAAGCATAATTCAGAATACTTCTAAGGTATGCAAGTTTAGAGTTTATTGTTGCTGGTTTATTTTGTTTATCGTACAAGAAATCTATATAAGATTGGATAATTTTATAATCAATCTTTGTTATATCAGTTTCAGGTTTAATGAAATCCAAGAGTTCATTCTGTTTACTTGCTATCACTTTATAGCTTGAAGTTCTTTCGTATGTTATGTTAGTTATTTCTATTAGTTCTAGTAAGTTCATAAGTTGTATTCCTTGTTTGATTAAGTGTTAAAAATTTTATAGACCTATATGTCTAAAGTATAAATTTGAGATTTCAATTTTGTTTTATGTAATTCTTTATTTTTGAAATGTATTAAAAGTTTTGAAAGTTAGTTTCAAATTAAAACCTAACTTTTGGACAGGATATATAAAGGGTCTTTCGTGATGTTTAGGTTGTATGTGTTTGGTTAAGAGGGTTTAGTTTCTCTCTTGTACTATTCATTAAGGCTAATGTTATGTTCTTCTAGTTTCTTCCTTGCTTTAATTAATGCGTTAGTATAAGCATCTAATGTACATTTTTGATTTTCATATTTTTCATTTAGTGCTTTAATCTCTTTGTCTTTGTTTATCATTTTAAACCACATAGCAAGAAACATTATAATTACAAAAGTTGAATAAGCTCCAAGTTGACCTATCGCAGCAAAAGCAAGAACTCCATTAAGATATAAAAGTACTGTTTTAATACTTTCTTTCATCAGATTGAATCCTTATATTGTTTTAAATCTTTTTTCATACCTGTTAAGATGTATTCTTTACATAGTTTTGATACTGATGTATTTTTTATTGTTGCTAGTTGTTTTAAGGTTTCATTTAGTTCTTTTGTAACAACAACTCTAAGGCTAATATTACTTGCTTTTATCATATTAAATCCTCATTAAAAGTAAGCTCACTATTAAGAATTGTAAAATTATTAAGTAAGTACACTTTACAAAATTGAGTTAATGATTTTATAATATAAAAGTAAGCGTACTTCATTAAACAAAAGAAAGGAATTAAAACTATGAAACAACACTCAATCAAATGTCTAAGAGGATTTTTAAAACAACTTAATGATGAATGGGTTGAATGTAAACTTACTGCTAAAACATTAACTAAGCAAGAAAATGATTTAGATAAGACTTTACAAGAATTATGTAAAGATTTGCATATATCCATTGAATTAAATTGATTAAGTTGTAGCAGTAATAACACTATTCTATATCCTTTATTTTTAGCCTTGATTGAGTTCAGGGCTTTTTCTTTTGTAATCATCTTAACTTAAAATAAAGATTGTTAAAACTCTTTGTTAAATTATCTTAACAACCTAGTTCACTTTATAAGTTTAATATCTTAAAGTTGTTTCTTGCCAAGTTTTAGGGTCTGTTAAATCAATTCTGATTAATCTGTTTAAATCATCTGTTACATCTAAAGTAACCGAGATGTTAATCTGTTTTGCTGATAATCCTTGTAATGCCTTGATTAGTTGCTGTTTATTAATTGAATAAGCATGTCCTGTTAATGTTTTTCTTGTATTTAAATCAGTTGATATTCCAGCAATTTTGTATTGATATTCATTGTTATTGTTGATTTTATAATCAAATTCTAACCCATATAAAAATTCTGAAAGTGTTATCATAGTTTATTCCTTTAAATCGTTTATTGAAGTTATGCTGTTAATTGTTTCAAGATTAAAATTACCGATAAAATTTTCACGTTCATCATAAACATCTACATTATCAGCTAATTGTATTTGATTGTTACGATAAGTAAGAGTGAAAGTATAATTGTCATAATAAAAATCAAATAGGTCATCTTTTTTATTAGAGCCGTCTAATTTTAAATATAAAAGTTCAAATAAATCTTTTAATGGTTCAAGTTTATTAATGTTATTCATTGTTTTTATTCTCCAGTAACTGTTGTAATTGCGTTGATTAATTTCATAGTGCTTAGTAAATCTTTAGCCTGTTCTTCAGTTTCTAATATAATATTAGATTTTGCTAGAGTATCTTTACAGCCTTGAGGTAGTTGTTTATAAGTGTTTTCAAAATCTTCTAAAAACTTTTCACCCTCTTGTTTATCAGTTTCAATTTTATGATTGATTAAAACATCAATTAACTCTTGATAATCTTCTTTTGATTTTGCTACTGTTTCAATTGCTGTTTCTAATACTGTTTTGTAAGTAAATTCTTCCCAAGTTCTATTACACCAACATTGTTTTGCTTTCCAATCTTTTTGATAAGTAAATCCTTCACGTCTTGCCATTGGTAGTGGATAATTATAACATAGGTGTCTAAATCCTGTTTGAGTTGATTGATAATAACACCAAAAAGTATAGTCTGTTCCCGATTTTGTTGTATGTCTAAACATTTTTTTATTATATAAATTAGTCATAGTTTTTTTCTCCATATTCTTTATAGTTGATTAAGTGTTGTTTATTGTTTATAAGTTTTTATTATTAGATTCTGTAATAAGTAAGTTATCAGAGATTTCTGATATTTCAGATTCAAAATCTGTTATTATAGATTCATAAGTTTTGTAATCTGATTTATTAATTGTAAAATGTATTGTTATATCAAGCATATTTTACCTCTTTCTGTTTTTTTATCAATCAACATTATAATCACCTTTTGTTTTTAACCATTTTATATGTTCTTTGATAAGTTCTTTTCTTCTTTCGTTAGGAAAGAAATAACCCATATATGGAATTACTGTTATTTGTTTTGCTTTTTCTAGTATATCCATGTTTAATCCTCCATATCTAATTGATAACAACATTCTAAAAATGCCTGTAACTGTTCTTTTGTTGCTGTTCTCCAGTTTATAATTGAGATGTAATCATAGTAAACATTCATTATTACACCTCTAAACCGCAAGCACGTTTAAAACGTTTTATATCAAAATTGTTATTCTCATCTTTACAAAACATTGAAATTTTATAAATAATCTCAGTTTTATCTTTACTTTGATTTAAAATATTAGCCAAAGCATTGAAGTGTTTTCTTGTTAGCATTTTTCTATTCTCCATTGATTAAGTGTTATCTAAAATACTAGTTATTGTAACGTGTAACTAGCAAGCACAATTTTATTAAACAAGCAATGCTTGATTAAGTTGTATTTCTTGAATTGCAATACATTCTTGATTGAATATTGTTTTTAACTGTTCACAATAGTTCTTCACTTGCTCAAGTGTACTGAACAGTATTTCAATAGCAAGTGTATTTTCTTTAAATCCTTGCCAATATCCTTTGCTTTTGTTAATAGTACAATCACCTACAACTTGATTAACTAATCTCATTGCTTTTGATGTTGTCATTTGTTGTTTTTTAGTGTCTTTATCAGCCAAGCCAAGATAAAGCACATACTTGTTTTGTTGTGTCATAGCGTTTTTCTCCGTATTCTGTTTTACTGTTGATTAAGTGTTTTTTTTGTAAACTGTTAGCAAGTTGTTTATATATTCTTTTATACTGGTCAATTAATTTTTTAAATATCCAGTTTGTTGCTGTTCTGTTTACTCTTAAATTGTATCACAAGTGAAATAAAAAATCAAGTGTTTTGTTTTATTTTGTTATAACATTTGTAATAAATCTTCATGAAATCATGCTATAAAGCAATAATAATTTGAAATAAAAAAAATATAGAGAGTGATACAAGTGAAATAATTTTTGCTTTTAGTTGTTAGTTGTTTACTCTCTAATAAAAATTAATCTATTAATAATTATATTGTATAAATATAATGCTTAAATTAATGTAAATAAAATATATTATTTTATTGAATTACATATATAATTGAATTGTAAACAGTCTTATTTCACATCATCTGATGCCATAGGGGGAACAGCACCCACGAGCCATAGCGTATATACCCTCTTAAAAATCTGTGATAAATTTTCTTAAAGGAAATATAAATCAATTTTAAGGTTGGTTAGGGTTAGTCATGATAGTTTGTACCTAAATCACAACTAACCCATGAAATCTCTCAATAACTCCGATAGAGATTTAATAATTTTATCAAATATCAAACCAACATTCTGTATCTTTTGATTCCTCACCAAAGAACTCATCCCAAAATGCTTCTTCCTCAGCTTCCTGTCTAAGTCTAATCTCCTCATCAGCATCAATAGACAACATATCCAAACAATCAGCAACAGCAATAGCTAAAACATCAAGTCTATCATCATGTGCTAATGAATTTCTATCCTTAGTTAATCTAGTCATTTGATAGAATAATGAATATTGTTGTTGTTTTTCTAGTGGATATATTTTAATACTCTCTAAATCTTCTCTAATAACTTTCTTATCTACAATTAGTCTATGTTGATTCATAACAGGTTCAAGAGTATCAATAATTCTTCTTTCCTTTTGTGTATTATGTCTAACTTCTTCTAAAGAAACAGGATAGATTCTTCTCGTTACAGGTGATAACAATGTCGTGAACATACCATCACCAAAGTTAGATTCAATCTTAATTTTATTAACCTTGTATTCTTTTGCTAAGTTTGCTAGTTTTTCTAAGTTCTCTTGACAATAACCACCTTGTAAACCTCCAGCTTTAAGTAGGAAGATTTGAGCATTAATAACAGCAACAATAACAAAAGCTAACTCATCCTGACCTCTACCTGATGGGTCTATTGCCATTGCTTTATAAGTATATGGAAGCCATTTAATGTCTACTAAGGGGATTGGTGAATAGAATTTATCTGTACCAATACCATTACAAGGTAAATCTTTGATAACCTGATTAGGAGCAGAACCATAAGCAACTTTCTCAGGAGCAATCTCTTTATCACAATCCATAACAATTAAATCAGAACACTTTAAAGGGTATCTTTCTAAATCAGATAAGGTTGTATCTAACATTTGTTGCATAGCAAACTTACTTCTACCTTCTGATTCAAGTTTTAAAATATCATCTTCATTGAATCTTAATGGGTCTGTAGGCATACCAACTAATTCAGGTTTCTCAGCTAACCTTTGAATAATAGCTGGAGCTAACTTATCACCATATTTCTCTTGTTGTTGTTGTGTTGGATATTTAATAGGAAAGATTCTTACTTGATGTCCTTTGTTATAAAGTTCATTATAAATTGATAACTCTGTGTGTGGTGTTCCTAAGTAAAGAATACTTCCTCTTAATGGTTGTACAATCTGTCTGAACTCAGTAACAGCAGCTTTAACTTTATCTCTCTCAGTTTGAGTGTTACAATTCTCAGATGTTTCAATATCGTCTGCAATAATTTGTGTTGCACGATTCCCTGTTAATTGTCCAAAGATGCCTAAAGCTTTACAACTAGGTTGAATCCTTGCTAAAGATGCTGATGAAGCTGTATCGAATTGTAACGCACTATCACGACATATCCCATCAACAGGCTTTAGAGGGGCAAGAAAAGGCACAACCTCCATTAAGTTTCTTGTAAACCTCATAAACTTACAAGCTTCTGTTTGATTGGCTGATACCGATAATATTTGTGTGTTCACAGCATCATTATCGAATTGCCAATCGGAAAAACATCCTGTAATTGTTGATTTAGCTACTCCTCTAAACCCTTCAATTACTTTATCAGAAGCTCCATATTGAAGTTCATCAGCAATCATATATTGTATATCAGTTGGAGAAGGTAATCCAATATACTTAAATACAACATAAAGGAAGTTTTTGAAGTTATCTCTACACTTCCTGTGCTGAATCCCATCTATCATAATTTCCATAGAAGTTAATTAACCTTCTTTTCAGGCATAACATCCATATCATCAAAAGGTAATTGAACTACCTTATCACTTAATTTCTTCAATCCTTCATGTTTTGTCGTTGCTTGTATGTTTTGTTGTTTTAAAAAGTTCATAACAACTTCTAATTCTTTACCTGTTGGCTCTCCATCTAGTTTGTTTGATAAGCAATTAACAAATTTATCGTATAATTCACTCTCTTTACTCATTATTTTTCCTTTAATTTTAACCAATACCAATAAGATTTATGTTGTATGTAATCCTCAACCTCCTTAATCCCTCTTAAACCAATATAAGGTAAGGAATTAATGTCAATCTTACCAGCTGAACTTGTGTTTGGATGTCTTAATCCAAAACCAGCATGTGTTTCTACTTGTTTTAATGGATGAAATCCATATTTCAGACATAGTTCTGCATTTAGTTTACACATAGCTTCTACTTGCTTTTGTGTCGGAGGTGTGTTGATGTCCTTGCGACAGCAAATAGCAACACCAATACGACCTGTATTTCCACCACCAACATGAGCTGCATACTTTCCATCAGTACAGTTTTCATTATCGAAAGGTTTATATTTACCTTCATAGATTTTTCCATTACCATCAATAATGAAATGGTAGTGGTTTAAATCACATTGATTAGGTTTATAACCTCCAGCAGTCCAATGATTAACAATACTTTTCATTGACTACCTTCTTTCTAAAATTAACTTATCTATTTTATTTTCAATACGGATTAAGTGTTGTGTAATTTCTGTTATATCTTCCTTTGGAGCAGCATAAGCTGTCATTCCTTGATATGTTACAAAGATTCCTGAAGAAATTAGAAATTGCAAAACCATAAACACAATTCCGTAAACTATTAATGTCTTTTTATCCATTTATCTCTTAATTTCTTTATATAATTTTTTAATTCTTTCAACAATCCATATTGGAGTTTGATAAATATCAACAACACGATACATAATCTCAGCAACAACAGGATTAACTTTTGTTTTAAGTAAGCAAGTCTTAAATATTAAACTAGACAAGTGTCTTTGATAATTTATTGTTGATTTATCATCACACATAACATCATGAAACAAAGCTGGTATTTGAAATTTCATATTTCCCTTCCCAATGTTAAAAGGAATTGTTGCACCATCAAATACATAACCACCATGTGCAAACAAGGTATGATACCTTACAACACCATAACCATCTTCATATTTAATTGTTAATGAAGATGGATATGTTGTTTTAAATTGTTTCTTTTGTTTTTGTTTAATAACTTCTAAACTATCATTAAATAACACAGCTCTAGTTTTAATATTAGGGTCATTGCTTAATGACACGTCTAATATTTTCACTATTCTTCTCTTTTCTCTTACCAAGAGGAACATTTATTTGGAATCTCCAACCACCATTAAAATTGGTTGGAGTTATCCAAAAGTAACGTAACCAATTAAACACTTTCCTCATTATCTTCTGTTTCTTCAATTTTTGCCAAAAATCTATAGTCTTTAGTAAGAAAGAAGTTGTCCAGTTGTTCAGATGTAACACCTAGAGCTTGACCTAGCAAATTAAATAATGGAAATTTTCTATAAAACTCTAAAGCTTCATCAAATCTATTCAGATACAAAGCCTTTGTAATCTCATCAAGTTCAGCTTGTTCTATCATTGCTCTAATTTGTGTTTTCCTAATGCCACGTGCCAAGATTAAAGCTTCAAACACATCACCACGTGTCATAGAGATATTGCCTATTTCTTCTTGTCTTTCAGTTTCTTTTTTTGCTTTGTACTCTTCTGTGTCTCTCAAATCCGTAAATTCGCCGTTGATGATATCCCATTCGTCTGGGTGTTCTGAAAAATATGCCCAGCGTGTCTCATCACACGTTGCTATGTACCCTTCAACTGGTGTATTGTATGGGGTTTTATTTTCATCAAAATATATCATTCGTTTTCCTTTCTAAGCTACATTAGCCATATAATTTATGTTTTTAATCTTTGGTGTTAAATAGACATTTTTTATACATTTTTTGTCGGCTGATAATTGGTCATATTCAACTTTTGTACATTCTACCCATTTTTCTACTTTTTGTGTTGCTGTTATTGTTATTTCTTTAACTACTACGCCATGTGTACCGCCTGTAGTATTGGCAATCTTGTAATATTTGTAATATCCAGTATTAGGTAAATTAATATATTCCGTTATCGTACTAGCATTAGCAGTAAGATTGCTATATGTAGCAATCTTAACCCAGTTTATACCGTTATCACTTCCATAAATAGTACCTGCGTGAAGTCCGCCATTAGCATTCGGCGCACCTTGAGATAAAATAAATTTCTTTATATTAAGCGGAATTGGGTTGTAGATAACAATTTCACAACTTGCAGGTACATATATACCATTAGTATTGCTCACATTATTTGTATCAGTCTGCCCGTTAAAACAAGTTGAGATATTTGTTAAATGTCCTGCAACAGTGGTTGCATATAAAGCCACTGCAAAACTATTACCGCCAAGAGTACCAGCAGAAGATAAAATTGGTTGTGTAAAATTCATAACTTCTGCCCCTTTTTTACAAAGTTTATTTTTAACAAAAGCGCTAAAAATATCAGTTACAATTTTTCTGTTATCATTTGACAATTGGTCATATTCTGATTTATTGCATTCTTGCCATTTGTGTTCTACTGTTGTTGCATTAATTCGAAGTTCACTAATACTCAATTGTGAAGTATTAGTAAATTCTATTTTTCCATATTTATGATTAGCTGATACTATTATATTTTGTACAGCACTTGCTGTTTGATTTCCTGTAAATGTACGTAACAGCTCCCAATTGACACCGTCATCAGAACCATAAATTGAACCACCTGCCACATTATAACTTGTAGCAGATATGTTATATATTTTTATTGAAGAAACCTTTAAGGCAATTGGATTGTACCATTTTACCCAGTGATTACCACCCGCACCAGTTTGCCAATAAGCAGTATTTGTTGGTGTTACTTGTCCATCAAAAGCTTGCCATAGGTATGTTCTAGTATCCCAATAGCTATCACCTAATACTGCAAAACTATCACCACCTAATACACCAAATGCAGAATTAACATCAGAGCCGTTATATGTTGTAGCTATTGGCTGTGTCCACGCTTTTTCAACTGTTATCTTTTTATAATATCTAACCATATTTACCTCTATCTAGTAGTAGAACACCATTCTTCCTGCAACTGGTGAATTAATACTATCCCCTGCACGAACATCAATTTCTTGAGCGTATGGGATATCAAAAAATGTTGTATCTCCCGCATATTTATATTTGACAGTAGTTATCGAACTAGCAAAGAATTTACCCGACTTAGAATATGTACTAACTGTATTCGCTGTAACTGTTGCATAATCTGAATAATTAAGTCCTGCAAAATTAAACGGTACTAAATTTAATTTACCAGTTTCATCATAATCAATATCCTTAGCACTACTTTCTGTATGCTCTTTGACTTCTTGTAATGGAGTTTCTGTAGTGTATTGTAGAGAAGTCAAGACTTCTGATAATGCACCGTCAGCTATCTTGATTTTAGCAAGCTGTAAAGCTGTTTCACTTGCGGTAGTAGTAATTGAGATAGAAGAAGTAACCTCTTGCGTTTCTTCGTTTGTTACGTCCACTTTGTAGACATAATATGTACCGTCCGCATAGGAACTAATGTCGATAGGGGTAAAAGAAGAATAATCACCGCTAAAAACAACCGTCTTATTTATACCAGATACTACGTTATGATAGGTTTTGATAGTAGCACCAAGAGAGTCTTTGGCTCTTTGGTCTAAATTATTCCAGTCGATATTGTCGAGGTTTCTGTTGGCTTTGTTTGTTATACCTGATTCTAATTCACTAACAACATCAACAGAATCTTTTAATTCTTCTGCTTTTGCAGTTGCAACATCAGCACTATTAGAAGCTTCTTCTGCTTTCTTAACACAAGTTTCTACACTCTCTTTAAATGTGTTAATTACATCTGTTGCATCTTTTACTTCTTGTATTTTATCTTCAATTTCTTCTTTATAAGCATTTATATCTTTTTGAAAGTTTTGTGTTTGTTGTTCATTCTTGTCGTACATTTCCTGAACAGCATTAAAAACTTGTTCCTGTGCTAAGTTTTGTGTTTCTCCATTCAAAATATTCAAATCAGTAAAGCTTACTAATTTCTTTTTGATTGGTGTTGTTCTTCTGATAGAAACAACATCCTCAGCTTGTAATTCATCTTTTACTTCAATCTGTGATGAAGTAATATATGTATAATTTGTTGTTTTAACATCATTAACCAAAACAACAATATGTTCTTTCTTTATATAAGGAAAAGGGATAGTAAATTTACTATCCCCTGAGTAAGAGTAATCAACTCTTGCATAATATGTTGTCATTTATTTTATATCTCCTAATAGAAATTATTTAATTCATTCAAATCATTATTTAATCCTTGATTGATTAATAGATTTAATTTATTAGATAAAGATTCTTGTTGAGCATCTCCTAGTGAAACACCTTCTTTATTCATTAACTCAGGATGGTCAAACATAACATCTTCTTTTGCTTTATTGTTATACTCAATAAATAAAGCTTTCAAAGCATTTATCTTTGTTTCATCTGCTGATGTGAATTTAACACCATTTGCTTTAGCACCATCTGTTAAAATACCATCAGGAAGTTCTTGATATTCAGGTGATGTTACTAAATCTCTAACAGCTTCTCTCAACCCTGATTCTGATAAAGCTTCCATCATATAATCATAAGCATTTCTACCTTTAGCATCTTTGAAATCTTTATAGTTGTAGTTTGTTTTAGCAATTACATCAGTAATTTCTGATGGTTTAAAACCATACTCAGCTAACCTTAACAACTCATCATTTTCAGGAGTATGTTCAAGTGAAGTAGTATTAGAAATAATCAAGTTAGTAACATTTTGTTTCTCACCAAAGCAGTTTCTTCTTTGTTCTCCAAGACCTCTATTGAAATACATGTTTAACCATCTTTCCATAAATGTCTTAGGTGATTTAGCATCTCTCTCACCAATAGTAGAAAGACCTTTAACAAAAGAAGCATCAGGTAAGAAACCAGCAGCTGTATTAGCTCCTAATTTCTCTAAGTTTTCTAACGTACTTCCATCTGTATCAAAGATTATGTTTAAAGCTGATACACCACTTCTAAAAGCAGCCTTATCAAGGAAGTTGTTTAGAATAATACCCCAACCTTCATTAATTACCTTTTCCATACTCATATAATCTTCATCTGTTGCTATTGATGTTCCTAATTCAACAATATCAGCAGCAAAGCCTAAAATTGTATGCAATGGTTCATAACCTTGATATGAAATGTATTTACCATCAGGTGTTACAATGGAATAAGGTCTCCAGCCTGTTGCTAACAAAGCTCTCTTTTCTTTAGGGTCTCTAGGTAAACTACCTGTGATTCCACCACTTAAAGCTATAGCACTAGCCATTGTTAAACTAAATGCACCAAAAGCAACTTGACTTCTTGCTAAAGCACCTTCAGCTGTTTGACTAAACAATAGTTCTCTTTGTGATTTAGAACATAAAGCATAAAAGACATTATGGTCTAAGTTCATTTGTAAGATGTTTACACCTGTTTTAACAAATGGAAATAAGAACTTCAAAGCTGGGGCTTTACCAGCAATAGCATTATTAATACTTTCACCAGCAGCCATTGCCCAAGTTTGTTCTCTCATCTGTGTACCATCAAAAGCTTTACCATCTAATGGTGTTTGATATAAAGCTGATTTAGATTCATAATAAGCATCAATATCTAAAGGTCTACCTGAACCATCAAAGGAAGCATTAAAGAATTTATTAGCTTGATTTTCAATCCATTGTTGGTCATTTTGTTTACTGATAGTTTTTGCTAATTCTTCAGCTTGTAAATAAGCCTTAGATTTAACAATGCTTCTATAATTAAACTGAGACATAAATTCATCAGTAGCACCTATTAATCTTGTCATAAATGAGTGTAAGTTTTGTAAGTGTTCCAATATAGAAGTATCTTCTTTACCCCATTTATTGAAAGCTGCTTGTTGTGTTTCTGACATTGTATCTTTACCAAGATTAGTCATAGCACCCTTACCGTTGATGAAAGCTTGTTTTGCTAATAAGTAAGCATCATTCCAGTTAGATAACATTGCATTTAATGTTCCTAAACCTTCCTTATACATAGCATCACCACCACCAAAAACAGCACCAGCAAGCATCTTTTTAACAGGAAAGTATAAAGTATTCATAGCTCCTGATAAAACATTCTTACAGATTGTACCAACACCTGATAACAAGTTGTGAACATAGTATGATTGGGCATTTTGCCAATTCAATAATGTTTTTCTTTGTCCGTCTAGTGTTGGAGCTTCTTTTGAAAGTTTTTCAACATAAGAGATTTGTTTATCTAAGATAGCATTTCTAATATCTTTAGCAAATACCTCTTTATCAAATCTTTTATCTTTTAATACTTTATCAATAGATTCATTAAATGCTTGTTGTAAATCTTCATCTTTAATAAGTTTTAAGAAATTAACATCAGCATCAGCTAAAATAGAAGCAAGAATCTCCTGTTTCTTATTAACTAATTCACCTTTAGTAAAGTTTAAATCTATTTTCTTTAAAGCATTTTCAATAATATCAGATAGAGCTGTTATACCATTTTTAGTAAACTCAGTCATTGTTTTATTTGCATAAGCATCTTCAATGATATAAGAAGCCTTTTGAACATTTAATGCTAAACCTGAATAACTACGATAGGCTTCTATTCTATCTTGAAGCTTAGTCATTAAATTCATTATTTCTCGTTTAGCTGCTTTATCTGTTGTTGTCATTAATTTTTGCTTTAAAGCATCTTGAAGTTTTAATGTTCCAAGTTCTCTCTTAACTAAAGCTGCTAATTGCTCAGGATTACCTGAATATCTTAAAACATCTTCAGCATCTAAACCTTCAATAATCTGTTTTAAAACAGGGTCATTGTCAACAGCTTCACAGATTTCTTTCCAAGTTGTTTTAGCATAAGGAGTAAACTTATCAGCTGATTCCATAGCTAATCTATCTACATCAGCTGCTGTTTGATATTTGAAATCACCCTTACCAACAGCATCAGCAACTTCTTCAACTGAATTAAAATCTTGTTTTTCTGATAACTCCATATAAACAACATCAGGTTCTCCTAGTTTACTTTTATCCCAGCCTTCAGGAGCATATTTATCATCCCACTTATCTCTACCAACTTCCACAAATCCATGTTTCTTATAAAGATTAGTTAGATATGTGTCATAACAATCTAATTTAGTTGCTCCTTGTTGTTTTGCAAGTTCAATTAATTTATGTGATAACCCTTTACCACCTTTTTCTTTATGAATAAATACAGAAACTAAATCCCCATCAGGTTTAATTGCAAAACCCATCTTACTATCATTTGATAAATATAATTTCATATTATTATATTCTTCTGCTGTATAAGTATGAACTTGTTTTCCAGTTGCTTCTTTAGATTCTTTTGCTAAATTTAAAGCTTCCACAAATTTATTGGAAGCTTCAGGTGTATTTTTTAATAAATTATATGTTTTATCAACTTTGGATTCTACCAACTGTCTATCCAAGCCAGTATTGCCCAATCTCGATTTGTCCAGCCGTACTTCTTCATGTACTCCTGAATCAGCTCCTCGCCCATCTGAGCTGCTGCTTCCGTTATCATCTTGTCGTAAGCTTCGTTCATCTTCTGTTGTTCTTCGGGTGTTGGTTTCTGATACATTTGAATCCTCCACTTTAGATGATAACATATTTTCTTTATCGTTTAAAGTGTTCATGTCATTTTGTAAAGAACGACTTGTAGATTTCTTATGAACATAACCACTAGCAATCTCAGCTTCATTCATACCATCATAACGACTGAAATGTTTTACATTTTGGTTAGGTACTGTTCCTTTTGCAATATCTCTTGCGTGTTCTAATTCACTTCTTAAAACAGCATGAGGATTTTCACAAATAGAATCAATCTTAATTGTTATGTTTGGTATTCTGTTTTGTTTTTTATTTGCTTTTTCTAACTCTTTTAACTCATTCTTAGCAATTCTCAATTCTTCTTTAAGATTATCAAGAACATCAGTAACAGGAGCATTACCTCCTTCTTCCTGAGTTATTTTATCTTCAAGTTTTGAGATTTTAAGTTTTTGTTTATCAATAGCATTTTGTTTGTTAGTTGTTGTTTTACCTTGATATTTAGTTCCTTCAGTTCTCCCTGATACAGGATTACCATTAGAATCTTTTAAACCATCAACAACTTCAACTTTAATGTTATTATCAATTTCCCATTTATCAGAATAGTTTTTAGCAATTTTATTAGCAACAGTTTTATTTACAGTTTTAGTCTCAAAGCCTTCTTTATCTGTTTTGACTTTAACAAGACTTGAATCACCTTCACCTAACCAACCTCTATTTTCCCAAGTTGATTTAGTTGCAACATCCATGTGTTCTAAAGCTGTATTACCATATCTAACATCATCTAAATCTTTTGCTTTAACTTCATCTGCATTTCTTAATTGTCTATCGTATTCTTCTTTAGAAACCTTAGAAGCATCTTCCCAAGTTGAAACTTTAATATCAAAAGTACCATCTTCATGAATAAAAATATCATTACCTTTATTCATCATTTCAAGCATATCTCTTGCTGTTGATTGATATTCACTAGGAATATTATTTTGAATTAATTCAGAAGCATCAACACCTTCAGTATCAGCTTTAGCTTTAAATTCTTTAACCACATTATAAACATCACTTGTATTTGTTACTTGCTTGATTTGTTGTGATGCTTCAGCAGCTTCTTGTAATGCTTTAGCAGCTTCTGTTTCTGATTCTGTTGTAATAGCTGTTTTATTTGCTTTCCACCATTTTGAGAAAGCACGTCTCATTATTGGAGCAACTGTTGTACCAATAAGACCACCCATGACTAAACCTTCAACCACATTCTTCATTTTACCTTCAATTTCAGTATCATCTTCCTGTGTTTGAAATGGTCTTGCTAAATCAGCATTACCAAACATATCAGCCATGTGTCCTTCTTCAGGTCTGTAAACCATAAAGTCAGTTATAGCCCCACCTAAAGCTCCACTTAAAGCATTATTACCTAACCATACACCAGCAGCTTTTAAACCACCTTTAGATGTTTTAAATAGTTTATCTGATGCTAATAGTTTCTTTAATCCAATACCCATTTTAGCTACAGTTCCAACTTTAGAAGCAGCCATAGCACCACCAACTAAGCCACCTGAGTAAACAGTAGCTAAAGTACCAGCACCATATCTATATAAATATTTGAAAGTTTCACCAACTCTAGTTTTAGCTTGATAATCTAATCCTAAGTTTTCTTCATTAAAACCACCAAGACCGACTTTATTTAAAGCCTTATTAGCTAAACCATCTTTCTTAGGTACAAAAACTTTTCCAGCTTCTTTAGCAACTGAAGTTCCAACATCTTTTAATGTATCTCCAACAGATAGTTTTTGAAACTCTCTTGTTTCATTGTTTTCTTCTTGTTGTGGTTCTGCTTGAGGAGCTTCAAGCATACCAAGATTAACAGCATCTTCATAAGAAATACCTTCATCTAAATTGTATTGAGATTGTTCTTGCTCCTCTGCATCCCACTCAGCCATAGTCTTACCACCTAAGACCATGTTGTTATAATAATCATTACTTAAATTATTTGTCATTAACTAATTCCTTTTAAATATTGTTGTGGACTTAGTAAGTTTAAATCTTTAGTCCAAAATTCAATATGTAAACAACCACCAGCATCAGCTCTACCTGAATTACCAATAGTTCCAATCGCAGTACCCTTTTTAAATGTTGTACCAGCTTTGTAACCAAGTTTATTATTTAAGTGTTGTAAAACAATATATCTACCATAATTATCTTGTAATACAGCATAATTACCCATTGATTGCTCATAATTAGAACATACAAGTTTTAAATCTGATGGAGCTAAAACTGAACGACCAATAGCAACACCATTAACATCTGTGCCAACGTGATAATATCCATTTCTTTGTGTACCAACCAAGCCCTTAGCATTAGCTGAAATATTCTTATCAGCACCACCATAACGAGTTGCAACCATACCTAAACTTCTTAAAGCATTTGTTGATTCTTGTAAATTAGCTGTACCATATTTGTTATGATAAGCTCTTGAAGCAGCTGCTCTATAAGCTCCATTATAGATTTTCTGCCATTGGTTTTTACTAGATACATTTTTAGCTCTTAATTGTTGAACTCTTTTACTATATTTTTGCAGTGCTTGATAACCTTGTTGTGGAGTTAATTCACCACTATCAACTTTCAGTTTTAAATCAGTAATAGCATTTGTCATATCTGTCATTTCTTCTTTTGAAAAATCTCTATGAAAAGCTCCTTTTGAATTAATCACAGTATTATTCAAATTTGAAACTAACAATTTAAACCAAGTTGAACCCTCATTATTTGATTTATTTAAAGCTGATGTTAAATTGAAACAATCAACATAATTTAACTTTCCAGCATCAACAGCTTGTTTTATATCATCTTGTGTTAATTCACCTGTATAAGCTTTTAAACCTAATTGTTGCATTATATTAGGGTCTGACCTTGTGATATTAAAGTTATTCCAATTCTCAGCTGTACTTAAACAACTATTCATAAACCCTAAACCACTTTGACCTAAACCATAATTATTACTAATCTCAGCAGCTAAAGCTTTTGCTGTATTATAAGATTTATCTGATTGACTAAATCTCTTATAAAATTCTGTTTGAGCATCAAAAGCTTTAATATTTTCTGTTAATTGTTTATTTGATAATTCTAAAGCTCTATCTTCATAATCAGCTCTTTGAGCAGTTCTTATAATTTGTCTCATTTTAGCTTCATAATCAGGAATCAACTCTGCAATATCTGTACCATTAACTTTTAAACCTTTTAGTGAAGTTAATAATTCAGCTGAAGAAATCCCTGTTGGATTTGAAGCAATATAATTTTGAATACCAGCTAACAAATTAACAGCTTGTTGTTCTTTTGGAATACCACATTCAGTAGTCATTCTATCTGAATATGTATTTAAAACATTCTTTAATGCTTCGGGTTTATTTCCACCTTGTGTCATTGCAATTTCTAAATCAGTTGTTAAACTGTGTTGATAGCTATTATTTGTTAATTTGTATTGATAAGATTGATGTTTAACTTGATAATTATCATCAATAGCTTTCATCTTAGCATCAAAATCAAGCAAAGCCTTGCTATAATTAACAGGTTTAACACCACTCTTTTGTAAAGCTTCCATTGTTCTTTGTTTTGCATCTTGAAGATATTTACTAGCATCTTCTTGAGATAGTTTTTCAAAATCAGGTTTACCTTGAGCTTCTAATAAAGTTGCTTTACAGATATTTTCTGATTTTAGTCTTTCATGAGCATCTCTATTATATGGATTGAACATAGCCATACCTTTAATTTTACGAGACACTTCATTCCAACTGTCTTTATTCTCAACAGCTTCTAATTGTGCCTTAGCAACATTTTGGTCTGCCATTCTTTCTAAAACAGGGTCAATGTCAACCATACCTTTACCAAGTTTAGCTAAACCATCAGCTAAAGCCTTAGTCTTTTCAGCTCTTGATGTATCAAATTTATATCTTATTTCCTGATTTACAGGAGCAGCAGTTGGTTGTAAATTTAAACCTTGCTGAGCATCAGGAGTAACTCTGTTATTATTATCTCTGTACATTATCTATCCTTACTTCTTACTCATTGATTCTCGCCATTTCATATCACTATAAGAAGATAACAAACCACCAAAACCTGATAGAACACTACCAACACCGTTTGATGTATAAGTAGTTTGGTTATAAATAGAACTTAAAGCAGAAGCTCTATAACCCATCATTTCTTGATAACTTTGTAATTCTTTGAAATGTAAATTCTTACTTGCAATATAATTATTAACAGCAGTTGCTCTATCATAACCTTGAAATAAATTATCAAGTGTAGAACCTTCAACACCATTAGCAGCTGCTGAAGCCTGAGCTGTTGCTCTTGCTTTCATATTCTCTATTGCTAATTGTTGTTTTTGTAATACTGTTGCTTGTTGTTCTTGATTTACTCTTGTATGAACAGCATTTAATTGTTGTATATAATTTGTTAATGTTGATTGTGTTTGTAAGGCTCTATATTGAGCATTATCATTAGCAGCTTGTCTGTCAGAAGCAATACTACCAATAGCACCAAGAGCTTGTAAACCCAAACCAGCAGCTGCAATCCAACCCATTATTATCTCTCCTTAACTTTAAAAAACTGTATAAATCTTTGTTTATTTACATATTGAGAAGCTGCAAAACTAAATTCCATAGCCTGAAGCCATTTAATATGTAATTTTTGTCTTGAATCAATCCAACCACCAATTAAATCATAAGTAGTTAGAAATTCTTTTATATATTTTTTACCTAGAATTAACCATTCTCTAGGTATTGTTTTCAATTTATCTGAACCTAAAAACCAAATACTTGCAAAGCCTTTAGGTTGATTATAGTTAGAGATTCCAAACATACCAGCTATTTCATTATCAACTCTAACTGTATAACATTTATTTGAATAAATGAATCCATTTAATAATGATTGTTCAGCTGTATGTCCTAGTGTTTTAATTTCCCTAACATCTTCTCTCCTTAGAAGTGGTATTAATTCATACACATCTTCTAAGAGAGAATCTGTTACTGTTACTTTACTTTCCACGAATTATAAATTCTCCTAGCCATTCTAACGATAAGAAGCAACTAGGTAAATAACTGTCATTTATGATTTCAATATCAATTTCATTATTTCTTGATATAACAGGAATCAAGAATGTTGAACTGTATGGAGTAATTTTATTTAATGTTGCTGAAATAGTACCAGCAACATTACCTGTAAATTCTAATGTAGAAGATATTGCTGTTGAATATGTTGGGATTAAATTTACTCTGAAATAACTTGAATCTGCATAAGATAAATTAATATCTTTTAACATTAAAATACCTTCAACAACTTTCATAGCTCCTGTTTGTGTTGTTTGTCTTTTATAGATACTACTTAACTTCAATTTGGATTCATAAGGATTCCCTACATAAACATAAGCATAATTTTCTAATAATGTTATTGTTTTATCTTCTAAACTAAATTCACAAGGGAAACCATCAGGGTTAATAACTTGAATATCATTTACAGGAGTATAATCCAAACTTACAGTTTTATCTGTTACTGTTAGTTTTTGTTTTCTATCTAAATAAACAATGAAATCTAAATCATCATCACCTTGTAACGAATTAATATTAATTTTTTCTAAATAAACACCATCAGAATATTCTAATGTTAAATAAATGAAATTATTAACAAACTCAGCATCAAGAATCTTTGTATTCTTAAATATCCATTTACTCCAAGCTGATTGGGCTTTGTTTGAACCATTATAATAATAATTATAAATAAACATTGTATCTGATGTTTTATCAGTTAGAAAACCAGCAATATTATTTTCTGATGAAGCAAAGATTTTATATAAACCTTTTGGAATATACTGAGAAACTTGTTCTGAAATCTCTCTTGCTCCAACATTATATGTATCTGTTGTGTAAACTTCATATACTTTACTGTAATCACCATTATCACAAGTAAATAAAACTGTTGAACCAACTGGAACAGGTTTACAGATAGAACTACAAGCATATTCCATTAACATTTCAATAGATACAGTTCCATTGGAAAAATTACTACTTCCACCTTGAATTAAGAACTCACTATTCTCACCAAACAACATAAGTTCTTTATTATAAGGAACGGCAAACTTTAATAAGCTCATTCTTGAATTAGAACCAACATCAATAGCATCTGTATCAAGCTCTGTTAAAGTTGTTGATTTGAAGAATAAGAAAATATCATTAACATCAGAATAACAAGTTCTATCCTCTGAAACAAAACCTAATCTACCTTTATGACAGAACATATCTTGAATACAATTACCAATAAATGATGGAGTTTTAGCTGAATCTTCATCACCAGCTGGTCTATCAGTCCAATCAATTGCTTTAAAAGTAAATGTACCATCAGCATTTCTCACAATGGCATGTGGCATTGTAGCCTTATCAATCTGATATTCTATATCAGGGGAAGGACATTCTTGCCAAGAACCATTGCCAAAAGCAGAGCCATCAGCAGTTTCAAATTTAACGTAATAATCATCTGCAATATTAATGTTTTCACCTATTACTTTCATAACATAACCATTTGGGGCTACTAAAGGCAATTGAGATAAATCTTCTGCTTTCTTATAAAAAGCATAAAAGTTACTGTTAGCATTACCATCAGTTGCTTCAACAGTAAACTTACCTTTATCTTTTCTTTGTACAGTGAAAGTAGAACCTACTTTTTGATATTTAAAATCAGTTTCACCAAGATTTTTCTTTAAATCAGTATAAACATTATTTGCAATAACATTTGTTCTACAAGTTGCTACATCACTTGTTGATGTTTTATTATATCCTTGTTTATCATTAATTTTTAAAGTATATTCACAACCATAATCACCTTGTTTTACAAAGCATAAGGCAGTGTTAGGGTAAGCATCAGGAAATTTCTTATCTAACATTTTAGTTGGGATTGTATTATTAACCACAAACGTATAATCACCAACTGTAACACACCTTAGATTTTTAAGTGGATGTTCTGTTGTTATGTATTTTTTCAGTTCAGTTTCTTCAGGATAAACTTTACCATTATAAGTAAAATTAATTTCTGATTCTCCATCTGCAAATTCATATTTAGTTTCTAATGTTTTATCTGTATAAAGAACAGTTTTTTCAACAACAGCTTCAGTATCGTTTCCTTCAACATCTGTATAACATATTGTTTCATCTTTAATGACTTTATAGACAGGTTTACCAAAAGTTAATGTTTTTTCATTACCTTCTAAATCAAAAACTTTAACATCAGAACCTGTTAATAAGATTTCGTATTTACCATCTTCTTTATTAATTATGTGTGTTTTAATATGTTTATCTTGAGCATCAATTAACCTTTTAATATGTTCGGTTGGAGGTCTTTTAACAGCCCCTCTAGCTGGATTTAATAAAAAGTTATTCATTTCTTTTGATTGGTTTGGGTACATTAATTTATCAGGTTGTTGTGAAACACCACCAATAAAATTCGAAATTGAATCTGTAATTAAAGTCATTACAAGCTCTCCTTAATATCGTTGTTATAATATTCAGGAATCATTGTATAAGAACCTGTTGTAAGCTCATGTAATTCCATATCTGCTTTGGCTTCTAATAAATCTTCCTGTGTATAAACACAAGTTGTTTGAGAACCTAATTCTCTTTTAGTAAGTTTATAAGCAGCTGACATCTTAACATAGTTTTTAACAACTTCAGGTAAATCTTCAAAATCAAAACCAAACACAACAGTAACTTCAATACTATTGTCTATTTCAAAAGAATGTTTGTATTTGTCATAAATCTTACCAGCTCTGATAACATATCTATTTTTGTAATATGTTGGAACTTTAACTAACAACATATCCTCTGTGATATAGATGTGTTTGTTTTCATCAGGTTGAAGAACATAGTTTTCTTCAGTATTAAAATCCCAACCTTTCATCTGTAAATTTACAGTTTCGTTATCAAGTAGAGTAATAGCAGACACCGTAAAAGCACTACGAGTTCCTTCTAACGTACTTAAAGGACTTTGTCCTATACATTGAAGCATACAATTAATTGCTTCTAATTTTGTTGTCATTATCTCTCCTTTATTATTTTAAGAAAAGGGGAGCTACAATCAAGTAACTCCCTAAAATATACTAATTTATGGATGAAAGTTTAATTAAGTACCACCTTGTGATTCACTATCATCACCACCAGCTGGTTCTGTTGGTGTTGTAGTTGGAGCTGAATCATTCCTGATTTCAACAGCTCTACGAGGGTCAAGGATACCATGACCTTGTAAGTTACGAGCAGTTAATAACCAAGTTAATTCTTCAGGCAACCATGTACATTCAACTGTTAAATCTTTACGAGTTACAGTACCAATAGCACCCTTTTGCATTACTAAACCAACAGTGTTAGAGAAATCACCATAATAGATGTTTCTAGCACCTGTATCTGATTGTGCAATGTTTGTGTTTGGTAAGTAGTTAGTTTCAATTACTTGAATACCACCAATGAAACCTACTGTACCTTTTGCATAATCACCAGCGCCACCTAAGTTTTTATCTGTGATTTTATCTTTTTGAGCTAACAATGCAACTTGAGCTGGAGGTAAGAAGCATACAATATCTTCAAATGGTACATCCTTTTCTTTCATTGCAACACCAGCAGCAAAGATAGCAGCAGCTAACTTATCTGCATCTGTTTTACAACCAGCTGAATAGATTTGTGAACCACCAGCACGACCTTCTACCATACCACCTGCACGAGCTGCAAGAACACCAACGATTAATTGTTGTGATTCTTCTTTTCTTGCTAAAGCTCTTGCCATTTCGATTTTTGTTTGCTCTCTATCATCATACTCAGCCATCAAAGTATCAATTTCAGCTACTTTAATATCTGATACTAAGAATGGGTCTAAGTTGATTGTTGTTTCTGAGTGTGCAATCTTTTGATTACCAATTAACTTTTCACCAGCTGATACATATTTTGCATCTACTTTACCTAAGTTTGGAAATGATGCTGATTTACCTTTTTCAATTTGTTTGAAACGTACAAACGGTTGTACTTTTCTTTGAGCATCAAACTCAGTAATAAGCTCTGCTACGAATTGGTCTCTAAATAAAGCAAATACGTCTCCTGATTTGTTTACCTGACCCATTCTTGATAAATTTGTATTATCTGCCATTTCTTCTTCTAAAACTCCTTAAATCTTCTCTCTAATCTCTCTATAATCTGATTGTTCCTGCTGCTTTTGATGCTTGAATTTTTACTAACACTTTATTTCTGAAAGCTTCATCTTTGTGATATTGTGGATTTGAAATATCAGCTTTCATTTCAGCCATTGATTCATAAACATCACGAGGAGCAGCACCTCCACTACCAACTATTTGCTCAGGAACATGTCCTTCCTTATCTTCCATACGAGCCTTTAAATCTTTTAAAATAATTTTGATAATTCTAGGGTCTGTAACAGCATCAATAGATTGAGCTTCTTCTGCTGAGATATTTTGTCTTGCCCAATCAATTACAGTATTCATTTCTTCACGACCACCAACAGCAGTTGAAATATCATCATAAAAAGCTTCAACTCTAGCTTTCTGACCTTCAATGAAGTTATCAGTCATTTCATCTGTAATACCAGCTGCTTTTAACTTTTCCCTTGTTTCCTGAGAAATCTCTCCTTTTGTGTTATATTCTTGTTGTAGTTCAGCAAAATCTATGTTCTTAGTTTTTAAAAACTCACTAGCCTTTTGTGCATCTTTAATATCTTCAGGCTTGATTTCAGCTTCTTTATTAACATCATCTTGACATTTATCCCCTGAAGGTTGACCTTCATTAGATTCGGGTTGTTTATTTTCTTGAGTAGTAACAACCTTCTCTCCTTCAGCTGGAACATTAGAAGTTGCTGAATCTTTTACTTCTGTTGTTTGTTGTTCTGATGAATTAATTGCATCAGAATTAGCAGCAGCATTAACTTGCTGTTGCTCTGTGTTATTAGTTTCATCCATGTATATTTAAACCTTAGTAATTAGTAACTACTTGAACTCCAAAAGCTTCTTTAACTACTTGCTCACCTTGTTTCTTTTCTTTACCATCATCAGTTAATTTACCATTATCTTTAATTTCATTGTCTAAATCAGCAATAGTTTTTGCTTTTGCTTTTGCCATAAATAAAACCTCTTTCTTCCTAAATTAATAACCTACATTTGTTGCTCTTGTTATTGATTCTGCATTTCCATTTCAGCAGCTTTATTAACAACATTAGGAGCAACCCTTTGAGCTAGTTGTGCTTGTTGTAGTTGTTGTGCTTGTTGTTGTTTTTCTTCTTCCGTATAGAACAGGTCATCAACATCAATATTCAAACTAGCAGCAACCATCTTAGCAATCTTATCAGTCTTAGCTCCACATGTTTGAGCAAACTGGGCAAATTGCATCATTGTATTAGCAAATACATTTAATTTGTTTAAATCAGAACCACGACCTAAAGCTTCTAAACCTGTTGTAACAATCAAATGGACTTTATCATCTGTTATTAAATCAGGTAAAGCATTTTTCTTAACTTTTCTCAAATGATAGAATGAGATTTTAACATAAGCTGTTTGAAACTCTTTAGACATAATTGAGTAATGATTTCCTAAAGCTTCTTCTAAATCTCTAATCATATACTGAATTTCAGTTGCTGTTGTTCTTTCTGAATCTCTTTGTACAGCCTGAGCAAGTAAGAAAACTCTATATAATCTTTTCTCAATAGATTCTTTCTCAGCTCTTGCAACTTGTAAATCGTAGTATTTGTTAGCTTGTAGTGGAGTAACATCTTCTGCTTTACCACGACAATAACCACCATTTCTTGTGTTTGCTAATTGTTGAATTTTAGTAATACCATTAGGATTAACAAGCATAACCAACTTACTAGCAGCTAAACTTGATTCTCTAATAGCTCTTGAGAGTACATCAAGATATGAAATATCACCAATGTATTCTTCAATCAATCCACGACCATAAGATTCACCGTCAATTCTTGTGTATCTTAAAGCCATAAACGGACAAATCTCTAATGGGTACTTACCACGAGAACGAGGAACTTCAACCCCTTCAACCTCTTGATAAGTAACCCAATGTTTCTTCTCTCTCTTATAAACTGTGTATAAATCTAATTCCTTCTCATCTAAATCTTTGATTTCATCAGTTTTTTCTTTTAACTTTAAACGTAACAAAACCTCAGCTTGCATATCTTCAGGTAAAGCATAATAACCAATTGTTTCTGTTGTGATTGCTTTAAGAACATTACCACAGTAATCTCTTTTAACAACATATCTATTTAATGGATAATACTTTAAACCTGTATCAGGTCTGTGTATTAACATAACATTACCAGCAACGTACAAATGTTTATTAGCTTCACCTAAACAAACTCTATCACCATTCTTTTCATTGTAATCAACCAACAACTTCTCAGTAAGAGAAAGACCCTTAACAACATCATCTTCATATTGTTTAGGGTCTACTCCACCATTTATTGCTAATTCTTTTAAATCATTTGAATCAATACTAAATTTAAAGAATGGTTGGTTTGGAGGTAGCATTGTTAAAGTTACTTTAGAAGCTAAGTTATTAACTCCATCTGCTCCTATTGATTGGTTAGGAGTCTCATAAACCATAACATCACCGTTATCATCTTTAAGTAATGATGGTAATGTATATTTAGCAGCTTCCCTTGCTTTATCTAAGTAAGGTTGTCTGTCATTTTTCATAGATTCATATTCAGATGCAAGTCTTTCGATATACTCAGTTTCAGTAAATCTTTTCTTTCTCCTTGCCATACCTAACCACCTAAGTTCAATCCAGTACCTGAATCATTAGCTGTGTTCATACCTGTCTCTTGTTTGTTGTTGTTCATTGTTTGTTTAATTCTTAATGAACTTAATGGGTTAGATTTTCTATTAATATCAACCATTTTATCTGCTGATTTACTTACTGTATCTGATAAACTTGTTGGAGATTGATTTAATGTATCTGCACTTATTGATAAATTACCTGAGTTTTTATTACTCATTGCTTTACTTAATCCAATAGCTCCAGCACCAACAGCAGCAGCTCCAATAGCAGTTGCAGCAGCACCTATACCAACAGCAGCTCCAGCACTAATACCAGTAGCAGCGCCAACTGTACCAGCAATAGTAGCACCTGCTACTGTACCACCAACTGTAGATACACCAACAGAACCAGCAACCGCAGTACCAATACTACCAAGAATTGATAGTATTAAATCACACATAACACTTTCACCTCTCTATTCTTCATCTAAAAATCTTTCTTCTTCGTTATACTTTTTCTCTGATTTTAATCTTTTAATAATATCTTGTTGACCTATTAATCTTCCTAATTCAAAATCATTAAGTTGATTTTCAGGAAGTACATTAGGATAATCACGTACAAGACAAGTAATTAATTTATCCTCAATATTAGGATAGTTATAGTTTTCTTTAGTCATATATAGTAATGTTTCCTTTTTGTTTCTTTCCTTCAACAGGACAGCATTTTAAGTAGTCAAATTTCGGTTCAAATTCAGTCGTAGCATGAAAAAGGTCAACATCCACATTTTGAAAATAATAAAAAATCACCTCTATTTTGTTTAAATAGAAGTGATAAAATCTGTGTCCATTCTGTGTCCATTTAATATATTAATTCATATAATTAGGATATTGTTCATAGTGTAAAAAGTGTTGATATTTCGTTCTACAAGGACTTTAAACTAGAGTTCGAGCCTCTCAACGCCCACCATAAAAGACCAGATGACTTTTGTTATCTGGTCTTTTATTTTGTGTTTTGAAATGCGAGAACGCCCACCATTTAAAAAGAATAGTCGAAAGACTCTTCTTTTTATCGTTTAAACTTCTATTCTGCGTTTAAGACCAATTAGGTTTTTATCAAAAATTTTACAAAATCTCTAGAGAAGTTAACATTCTTTTGGAGAGGCGAAACACAAAGTGTTTCGCCTCTCTTTTAAACTCATTACAAAATTTCTTGTATATCATACCTTGAAGCAATTCCAACAATCTTTTTACTTTCGTCAATAACGACTGCTTTATCACAATTATTTGAATGTAATCTGAAATATAGTGTATACAAGTTCAAATCTTTATCAACTGTAATAATATTTGTTTCCATAATATCTTTTACAAAGAGTTTTTTATCACCGCAATTTATCAACACATCTTCAATATCAGATTTAATAATTGCACCAATTAAGCTGTTTGAATTATCTATAACAGGGCAAAAACTATGATGTTGAGTAGTCATTTCAGATAAAGCTTCTTTAATTGGTAAATCCTGATTAATTATTTCAACATCGGTTTTCATAATATCTGAAACCTTTTTATTTTCTAAAATCTTTGCATCGGTCGAATTTTTAACCTGATTAACAATAAGTTCGGAGTAAATAGGTTTATGTTTAAGTTTCTCTGCTACTAAATCAGCAATAGCACAGGCTAACATAATATGTAGGATAAAATTATACCCACCGGTCATTTCAAAAACCATAACAGTTGCAGTAATTGGTGTTCTTGCGACAGCAGATAAAAATGCAGCCATACCGATTAAAGACAATGCAACTAAGTTAACCTCAACACCAACATAGTTTGAAAATACACCTACGATATATCCCAAATATGCACCAAGCATTAACATTGGTAAAAATATTCCACCAACTGCGCCCGAACCAAAACAAAAAGGAGTAACGAAAAATTTTGCTATAAATATTAATGAGACTAAAATTATTGGTAATTTGTATTGCAATAAAATATCTACACTTCCATTGCCACTACACAAAACCAGAGGCAAAAACAAACCCACTAGACCAACTGCAAAACCCGCAATCATTGGTTTAAAATAAGGTTTGATTTTTATTTTTAAAAATAAATCATTATTAAAATGAATTAATTTTGAAAACAAAACGCCTAATAACCCTGCGATAACACCCAACGCAAGGCATACAAAAATATTTAAAGAAGTATTTTTATCTAAAACAGGAATTAAAAAAGAGGTATTATTTCCTAGCATATATCTTGAAAGGCTTGATGCAACAACGGTTGAAATCAAGACTGGAAATAGAATAGAGGAATTGAATTTTTGCATTAATTCTTCAAGTACGAAAATAGTCCCCGCAATAGGAGCATTGAAAGTTGCAGCAATTGCGCTACCGGCACCTGCAGAAATCAATTTGTCCTTATCTGAACCACTTAATCTAAAAAGTTTACCAATTAAAGCACCACTGCCTGCACCCAATTGAACACTTGGACCTTCTCTACCCAAAGACATACCAGTACCGATTGATGCAATACCACCAAAGAATTTAACAAACACACTTCTAACTCTTGTTAAATTACCTAAATGCAATAAAGATGCCTTTACATAAGGAATACCACTACCTTTAGCCTCTGGGGCAAATTTATAGACCAAATATCCAGAAATCAAACCTCCTAAAGCAGAAAGGACTGGCAATAAAAACCAAAAGTTTTTTGTTAATTTTTGAATATATTCAAACAAATTTGTAATAGACATTTTAAACAAAACAACAAGCAACCCAGAGATTAAACCAACAAGAATTGCTTGTACAATTATTTTGCTTTTAAAAAATGATTTAAAAATATTTTCAAAATTAAAATGTAAACATTTCATAGTTTTAATTATACAACAAGAAACGAAAACAAATAAAAAAAAAAGCTCATTCACTGAGGAAGAATGAGCATCGGAGAGTTTATACTCCTTACAGAATAGTCGCATATCATTTAAAATTATTTAGTAATCATTTTCGATATTTGTATTATAATTTTTTATAGCGTCAATAATGGACGTATAAAATAACAACATTTTAAAAGGAGTAAAACGTGGAAGATAAGCCAAGATATTCAAGAGTTTCAGACATAATCGATTTAGCGACCTTTATGGCATCAAAAATTCAAGGTATTACAATAAACGATATTATTGAAAGATACCACGTATCAAGAAGAACCGCCGAAAGAATGCGTGATAGCTTGTTGAATATTTTTCCGCAAATTATTGAAATCGAAACAGATGAAAAGCATAAACACTGGGGATTTTCAGATTATTCAATAAAAGAATTAATTCATTTCAGTCCAAATGAGATTGCAAATCTTGAACAATTAAAACGAAGAACTACAAATAAAGAAACTCAAGAATACTTAGAAAAAACTATTGCGAAATTAAAGACATTGAGCACAAAACATCTAAACTCAGTAGAAAGCAATGTTGAAATGATTATGCAATCAGAAGGTTATGCTCTACGTCAAATGCCTCAATACAAGATTTCAAATGAGACTTTAATAACAATTAGAGAAGCGATTAAAAACTCAAAAGTTGTAAAAGGAACTTATCACAACAAAGAGCGTTTTATTGAGCCTTTAGGTTTGATTTACGGAGAAAAAATATATCTTGTCGCAAGAGAAAAAGCAAAAGGCAATGATATTTACAATTACTTATTGCACAAATTTAGAGACTTATCTTTAACAGATAAAACCTTTGATAGAAAGGATTTCAACCTAGAAGAATACAATAAACAATCTTTTGGTGTTTATCACGGAGAAATTTTAAATGTAAAACTTTTATTTGATAAGGAGATTGCAGAAGAAGTTTTAAATTATAATTTTCACCCAACACAAAAGGTTAAGCAAAACGAAGACGGCACAGTTACAGTAAAATTTTGCGCAAGTGGTGATTTGTCAATAATGTGGCATATCTTTAAATGGGGAACATCAGTAAAAATCTTATCACCAGCTAGTTTAAAGAAAGAATACATAAAAATGTTAAAAGATATTTTGGATAAAAATTCCAAAAAATAAATTATTTATCCTTGTCTAAATTCATAGAAATCTTGAAAATATTTCTGCCGTGAGCATACTCGTAAGAAACATTATCCATAGAGTTTTTAACCATATGGATACCAAGACCACCGATAGGTCTTTCTTCGACACCCAACGTAATATCAGGTTCTGGGTGTTTAAGAGGATTAAATCTTTTACCAGAATCAACAAAGGCAATTTCAATTTCGTCGTCAGTATTAGTAATGCTAATTTCTACATTACCCACTTCATCGTCTGGATAAGCGTAGCTTGAAATATTTGCAAATACTTCTTCTGCAGAAATCATCATTCTTGCACGTTTTGACTCATCAAGGTTCAAGTTATCACAAATATGTTCAACCCTATGTAATAATTCACTCAAAGATGTAACAGAGGCAGGAAGTTTGAAGTTTTTAACACCAAAGTATTCGATAGCTAACATTGTAATGTCATCTGGCTGTTCGTGTTCAGCATCTTTTGTATATTCGTGAATATCTGTACTCAAATTGTTCAAAATATCAAAAATAGATTTATCTTTATTTTCGTTCAAACTGTTTTTTAAATTGGTTTCACCAAACATATTCCCGTCTTTATCAGTAGATTCAGTAATACCGTCTGTGTATAAAAAGATTTTTTCATTGGCTTGAAGATGAATTTCTTCTTCTTCGTACTCAATATCTGGTAACCCACCAACGACAAAATTTTGTTTTGTACCTAACAATTCAAATTTGCCGTCAGCACGTTTGATGAATGGGTGAGTATGACCTGCATTCACAAATTTAACTTTACCTGTGGATAATTCCATTACGCAAAGAACAACAGTTACAAACAACCCTTGATCATTATCTTGACATAATTCTTTATTAACTTTATCAAATAGTTCTGGAAGTGGAACATCTGTTTTTGCGATATTTTTGATAATTGTTTTAGCTTTCATCATAAATAAGGCAGCAGGAATACCTTTACCAGAAACATCTGCAATCAAAAATGCTAATTTATCTTCGTTGATAAGATAGAAATCATAAAAATCACCGCCAACTTTCTTTGCTGCGTCCATTGTTGCGTAGATATCAAATTCTTTGTGATAAGGAAATGCCGGAAAACGATTTGGCATTGTAGTTGTCTGGATTGCTTTTGCTACCTTTAATTCAAACTCTGCTTGTTTCTTTTCTTTTTTATAACCATCAAGAGCTTGAACATATTTATTAATATCTTCAACAGCTTTGTTTAAAGTTTGAGAAAGAATAGCAAATTCTGTAGGTTTTGTAATATCAGATTTAACATCAAGATTACCACGCCCCATTTTCTTTGCCATATCCACAAGACAGTCAATTGGATTGTTGATATTTTGTTGTAAAAAGATATATAGAACAGTATAAACGCCAACATACAATGTGAACAGGCATAGAATAATCATTAAAATTTTTAAACGCAAAATCTTAAACAATTCAGAAGTTGGAACATTTACTATAAATATCATACCATTTTCAAAATCTTTGATAAAGGTAATATATTCTTTATGATTATAATGAACAACTGTTTTTTCTTTTAAATCTTCTTTATACCATTCAATGTCAGTTAAAGGTTTACCAATTAACTCAATATTTTCGATATCAGACTCTTTGTAGTACAAAATAAAATTGTCTTTTTTATCTGCAAAAAGGATTATAGCGTGTTTTGGAGTTTCGCAAGTTTGAATTTTATCAATGATTGAATCCATATCCCAATCAATGGTTGCAAGACCGATAAGATTACCTCTTTTATCATAAAGGCCTTTACCGATAGTAGTCATCAATCTATCAGTAAGATTTGAATCGACATATGGCACAACCCAACCAATAGAATCCTTTTCTGTTAATTTTGGTAAAAGTGATTTATACCAACTTTCGTTTAGATAGTTGTAATTTAGTTCATTCAAATAAGAGTTTTTATAAAGATTATTATTTTTATAGAAAACTCCTAATTTTTTTTGAGAAGAATAAACAGCATATGGCTTAAACCAGATACCACCAGAATTAATTTCATCATTCTCTAAAATAGTCTTGTTGTTTTCAAAAATAGATTGCACGTAAAAATTCAATCTATTCACATCACCTTTATATTCAGCAAAAATTGTACCACCAGAAGCAAGTTCTGAAACGATAATTTTTAAATCATAAATAACTTTTTCAATATCATAGGTAAAAATATCTACACGTAAATCGTAAGCTTCAATCTTAACTTGCTTACCGTTTTCGTATGCAGAAAACGCCACCGCAAATGTTACGATAGATAGAAGAGAAAGCAATAATGAAATTATACAAAGGATTTTAAATCTAAGAGTTTTAAACATTTTCTATAGTAAGTATTTTGCTAAAACCAGTCATATTAAATACGTCCATAACAGCTTGATTAGCATTAACAACTTTCATTGTACCTTGTGAAATCATTCTTTTTTGAATTTCTAAAATAGCTCTTAAACCTAAACTTGAAATATATTCAACATTAGAAAAATCAAGAATTAAGTTTTCAATATTATCAAGTGAATCATTAACTTGTTCACCAAATTCCATAGCTGTGTTTGTATCAATTCTGCCATCAACACTTATGACAATAGTTGTACCCTTTTTAGTTTTTGTAAGATTCATTAAATCATACTCCAATAAGAACTTTCTCTAAAATATTATATCATATTGCAAATATTAAAACAACCTTACAAAAAGGTTTATAGAATAATTTTTTGAGATATAATTAGTTGAGGAAAAATGGAGGACAGGAAAAATGATTAATGAAAAAATGGAAAAGGCATTCAACGACCAAATCAATAAAGAATTGTATTCAGAATACTTGTACTTAGCTATGAAAGCAAGATTTGCAGAAATGAATTTACAAGGTTTTGTAACATGGTTTGACGTACAAGTACAAGAAGAACACGCACACGCTATGGGTATGTATGATTACTTGAACGAAAGAGGCGGTAAAATTGAATTGTTAACAATTGATAAACCGGAAATCAAAGGTTCAACACCTCTTGAAATTTTTGAACAAGTTCTTGAACACGAAGAATACGTAACATCAAGAATTAACGCTCTTATGGACGTAGCGGAAGAAGTTAAAGATAGAGCTGCATTGTCATTCTTGGATTGGTACTTGAAAGAGCAAGTTGAAGAAGAATCAAATGTTGGCGGTGTTTTGGCAACATTGAAATTAATCGGCGAAGATAAAAAAGCTTTATTACTATTAGATAAAGATTTAGGTGCAAGAACATTCGTTGCTCCAGTTATTGGATAGAACATTGTCATTGCTGTACATGTCAAGTAATTAGTTACATTTTACTTAGAATAAAAAGGAAGAGGCGAAGCCGAAGGCTTCGCCTCTTCCTTTTTATTCTATCTTATTTAGCTACAACTTTTAATTTTGAGCCCATTTCTGTTTGTTTTGTAACTTTATATGGGTTTGTTACAAAATTATATTGTGGGTTATACATAACTTTTGATTTTTTTGTTTCCTCTGGTACAGAATATAAAATCAATGTGCTATCATACATATCAATCTTATTATCTTCTCTATAATTACCAGTTCTTGTTACGTAATTAAAGTCGTCTTCATTATTAAAGCGTTTAATAAAGTAATTGCCTTTATCTTCGCAAACTTTATAAATAGATTTATCTCTTTCGTCAGCATTTTTGAAAGTAGTACCAAACTTCAAGCCCCCTTTCAAGCCAACTTTATCGTTCATAGTTGTATGAAGAGAAATGCTATCTAATTTAACGTGTGTTGGTACGTATTCAGCTTCCTTATCTAAATTAACATTATTAGCATTAAACAATGAAATTGCCATTGCGCCGTCAGAAGATTGTCTCAAGATAGCTGAAACTGGTTTACCTGTATAAGTATCTTTATGTAAATCTAATGTAAATGGAGCACCGTCATTCAATGCTTTCAACTCTGGACGTTTTCTCAATGCCATTGTCTTATTCATATCGTTATAAAAGTCTTTAATAAAGCCTTTATTCTTATCATTCAACCAATCCCAACGAACAGCATTTCTGTTTTGGATATAAACATTCTTAGCTTTTTCTTCGTAACCAGTCAAACCTAATTCATCACCTGCATACATTGTAGGATTACCCGGTAAAGCTACCAAAAATCCCATCATAGCTTTAAATTTGCTCATGCCAGGTTTTAAAATAGTTTCAAATGTTGAATTAAACAAGTTTAATTTTTCATCTTTGCTTAATTTCAAGCCATGTTTAGCTTCTGCATTTTTAATAACATACTTAATAGTAGTATCAATTGGTTTTGTACCAAAAGCATCAGCTGAAAATTCTTTATCCATATATTTACCAGATGCCAAATCAGCAACAGATTTTGAAAGTGCAGAGAAAGCATCATTCTTTCTTTGACCTTCTGGTAGAACCTTACATAAAGCTTTTCCCAATCCGCCTTTAATAGCATCACCCATAGCAATTGCTTTATTGCTTACCTTATTAAAGTCAATACTATTAATATCTGCATCTGTAACCTGGTTATACATTTTATCCTTCAACACAGATGTAGCAATCTTTTTGTGATTATAGTTGTTATTGAAGTTTGTATGGAATAATTCCATATCTAAGGACAATGTATGTAACATTCTTGGTTTATCGTGGTTGCCAACAAATGTATATGAATACAAGATAGAATCAAGTGGTGCTGAATTTAAGTAATTATCGCTACCTACCATCTTATCAAAAATCTTTCTTTCTCTACCGTTAGCGTCCATTGCTCTACCTGTTGTAATATCTTTATTAAAGATATTTGCAACATCAGTGAAGAAGTAAGAATAGTTTGCAATACTTGTCATGCCTGCTTCTTGGTGTAATTTCATAACCGCATCTTTCGCAGTTGAGAATTTACCAGAATTATCATGTAAAGCAAATTCATCTGTAACTTCTGCTACCATATATGCGTTTCTGTTTTCACCTAAAACGCCTTTAGAGAAGTTTCTCCAGAAATCTACAACGCTTGACCATTCGTCTTTAAAGTTTGCGTTACCATTTCTTAATGCGTCCATATCAGCGATATCTTTCGCCGCATCAATTCTCCAGTCAAGTCCTGCATTGTTTCTATCAACAATCATTTCAGCAAGAGCGAAACTGTTTTCATTTAAACCTTCAAGTCTCTTTGTAACAGCATTAGTAATTTGTTCTTTATCAGATAAAGAAATTCTTCTAACACCGTTTCTCAAATGTTTTACAAGTAAGTTAGCTTCGTCTTCTGGTGAATCAGCTAAAATACCCATTGAAGCTAAAGTTGTTTCTTCTTTCATCTTATTGTAATCATAAGAAACAGTTCCGTCTTCTTTAACTGTAGCTTTTGTTTTTGGGCTAACTGCTTTAACCAATGCAAACTTAGCAATATCTTGGTTTACTAATGGTAAAACGTATTTACCTAACTTAGTAACCTTATTATCTTTGAATAACTTACCACCTAAGTTTTTATTAACCTTTTGCATTACGTCATTTGTAAATGCAAACAATTCGTTTGTAAATAAAGTATCAGCTTTTGCATAAGTATCTTTATTTTCAGCTGTAATATGTGGATTACCAGCTTTAAACAATTCATAACGGCTCATACCGATTTGATTTGCCTTAGTAGCTCTGTTTGTTACCAATGAAGAACCTAACACAGCAACCGTATCATCTGCAAATTCAATAGAATCAAGTGGTAAATCCATAATTGATTTCAATGTTAAATCTTTATAGTTATCAGTAATTTTTGAAGTTTTTGTTTCGTAATCACCATTGATAACGTTTCTAACGATTGTTTCATTGATTTCATTATTTTCTGGTAATTCACCTTTCTTAGTCAAATCAACAATTTGTGCCATTGCTTTTGCAGAATCTGAACTTACATTTTTCAATGATTTTGCAACATATTCGTTCAAAATATCATTTGTTTTTCTTGTCCAGTATTTACCAGAATTTACTACATAATCTTGTGCTTCAAAGTTTTTAGCTTTAATAATCTTTGTTTGATATTCTCTGTCATGAGGAGGTAAATTTGATAAACGTTTTGTATCAGCATGAGAGAATACGAAGTTTAATTTTGCAATATCTGTATTTGCGTCCCAAGTTTCAAAACCATTTTCAAATTTATCTTCTAAAACATAAGACTCTGATTGAGTTAAGAATTTAGCTGCTAAAGGCGCATCTAAGTTGATTTTCTTTTCAGCATTCTTATTATAAGCATTTAAGTTTTTAACGTTTTTATTATAAATTTCCGGATTAATTTCAAATGAATACGGAACAACTGTGTCGTTGTGATGATTGATTTCGTAAGCATTACCAGTATCTAATTTTGAATAAGCTTTGATTAAGTTTTTAGTATCATTCTTTTCTTCATCTGTTACTAATCTCTTATCAAATATTTGAACATAAGTCGGTTTTTTAGCATCATAATTTGGATTTTTAGATGATTTAATTTGACCGTCCGAAGTTTGTTCGTATTTATAAGGTGAATTTACAAGTTTGTGAGAAACATTCTCTTGGTTTTTTGCAAAAATACCCATTGATAATGGACCTGATTGCAATCCGCTTGCTCTAAACCAGTTATAATAAGGTGATTTTTCGCCCCATTTTAACATGTGTTTAAAGTGAACACCTTCAAGACCTTCGTTTACAAACGCACCGTCTGAAACAAAGTTCATACCGTTTTTGAATAATTTCTTTTGCAATGATGAATAATTGTCAATATTACCGATAGAATTTGACATTTGCATGCAATTCTTGTTCCAATAGCTGTGAGATGAAAGGCTATCATCTGTAAAGATTGGAGTTGAAACTATTCTTGTATATCCTGCTTTTTTAAGTTTATCAATATTTGCTTCAATACCCGCTAAAGTACCACCCATTTTGTTTGAGAAAGTTCTTGTAGCATATCTATTTTTTTCAATATCTTTGTTTAAAGTTGGTTTACCTTTTTCGTCATAAACCCAACCTACTGCATAAGAATCAGGTATAGCCAAAGTCATTGAACCACCTTTAGCAACCTGTGTACCGTTTTGCATTACTAAGTTAAATTTATCAAAATTGCCGTTCTTTGAATAATCAATCACAGAACCTGCATCAACTTGATAGAAAGATTTTGAATTATCTCTCTTATCCACTAATTTGTATCTATAAGCGAATGGGGCATTTTCTTCTAAATCATCGTACGCATAGTTCATATCAATCTTTGCGCCACGATTACCAATCTTAACTGATTGAACGTTCAAATCAGAATTAGTCAACATTTTATCGACATTATAATTGTCATTTTTATCTTTTTTAACGCTAAAAACTTCTAAGTAACAATCATATTTGTTACTGTCATGTGGAAAATTGAATTCAAATTCTCTTGAACCATTTTCCGATTTTTTATGGTCAAAACCTTTAAAATTAATAGTTTTAGTTGGATTATTTAGATTTAATTTTACTTGCATGCTTCGCCTTTATACACACTACTAGATGTTTATTTAATAACCCTAAAGCCAAAAAATTGCTATTACTTGGTTAAAATATTACGATTTTTTTACAAAAAATATACGTTAAAAAAGAGGGCTTAAAACCCTCTTTTTACTATAAGTTTTGTTTATAAACTTTATCTGTATTTTTCTCGATTTCTGGAGTATCAATTTCAAAAACATGAATTCTTGCTGGAGCTAAATCAACTTTTAATTCATTTTCCTCAACTTGGAATTTTGATTGTTTACCGTATGAAGGAAGTAAATTTTTAAGCTCTTGTGTAGCCTTCATTGTAGGAACTTTGATTGAAGCTGTAACATTTCTGTTTACGTTTTTGTTACCTACTACCAACAATGTTTTACCGTCTTTGTGTCTTGCGTATGCAATAACTTGGTCGTCTCTATCTTTTGATTTTTCAAGTTCAATAAACGAACCTTTTGTTATTACATCTTGGTATTTATCTCTCATTTTGAAAGATTCTGTCATAAATTTACCAATTTCTGGATTTTTTCCACCAGGTTTTCTTGATTTATTGAAGATATCTAATTTACCGTGGTGAACAGTCATTTCATGACAATCTGTTTCAGACTCTTCTGATTTTGAATGGTCATAACCATATACGTAATAATCACCTGATTGATAACCGTCTACATAATATGGATTTAACATTGGTAAAGTCGCTTGGATACCAGCTGTTAAGTTACAATACTCAGCGCCACCGTGGAACATTGGTGAAATATCATCGTGAGTTGTAAATGAACCGATTAAAGATTTACCTTTTTCAAGTCTATTAGACATTTCAAGATTTTCTTTTACGAAATCATTTAAGTCTTTAGCGCCTTTCCATTCGTGGAAGATATGATATTGCCCATAATAAGCATCAAAGCCTGCTCTTAAAGAGTCTTCTGGTCTATCAAAAGGCATATTTGCTTGTGGAGAACCATCTTCGTAAGTATAAGTTTCACCTAACCAACCGAATTGTGGGTCTTTTGAGTGTGAATAAGGAATAATGATATCCCAAAATTCTGTAGGTTTCGCACGAGCTACGTCTGCTCTGATACCGTCGATACCCATTTCTACGCACATATCAACGTATTTTTTATGTAAATCTAATAATTCTGGATTTAATTCTCTTTTTGATTCGTCTGAGAATGGTTGAAACATTCTGATATCATTCCAGCCTTGAGGAGTTTTAGCTTGTCCGTCTCTTTCTTTTGCCATTAATTCTGGTTTTTCTAAATACATATCGTATGAAGAACAACTTGGCAAGTCTAACATAACCTTGATACCTCTTTCGTGGCAAGCATCAGTGAACGCTTTAACTTGTTCTACTGGAGTTCTTTTATCATTTTTTTCAATCAAGTTTGGATCAATTTGTAAGAAATCCAATGGTGAATACAAAGAACCAGCTAAACCCATTGCGTGTTTTTTACCAGTTGGGTGAATTGGTAAAATGTGGAAGGTATTAAAACCTTCTGCTTTAATTTCATCTAATCTTTCGATAGCGTTTAAAAAGGTACCGCTTTTTTCGTTACCAGTAATTTTTTCATCACCGTTTTCATCTTTTGCGTTAAATGTTCTTGGAATGATTGCTAAAATTTTAGCTTCACCGTTTTGCAACATTGATTTGAAGTTGTTTTTGTAAGGTTTTACGTTTACGGCTTTTTTATCTTCAATCTTATTTGTTGCAGTAACAGGTTTTCTAACATTTACCAATGATTTGTTCATTGCTGCTTCTTTATCCATATAAGTATTTAATGGATTAGTAACAAGATTAGTAAATGAATTTACGTTACTTGTAAAACTTGGCATTGCTTTTTTATTGCCAGTCTTAAAGTCTTTACCTGTTAATATATTTGTTTTTATTGTTTGAACAGTTAACATTTTATTTTCCCTACCGTAATTTTAATTTTTATTTAACAGCTTTACCTTTACCGAACAAGAATTGAGTTGCCACAGTCAACGCTGTTAACACCGCACCTACTGTTCCAAATGTCTTACCCCATTTTTGAGTATTGTAAGTTTGTTGAACAGTTTTTGTCATCATTTCATCAGGTGCAACACCTAATAACAAAAATTTATATTCAGAAGATGCACCTACATCACCTGTTGTTTTGTGGTCTGGTTTTGTGAAGTAATCAGCGCCACCAATTTTTGTATAAACTTCGTTATTATATGTTCTGATTTGATTTTCTAAACCTTCTTTTTTCAATGCTTCGATTGTATCTTTATCCATTTCTGAATTGTACATAAAGTTCATTGTTTTTTGATAGAAGTCGTAATCTTGAGGAACATCTACACCTTTACCTTCTTTAAAGCATTTGTTAACTACCTTACCGTCTTTGATTTCAACTTGGCTTCTGTCAACATTTGTAGAATTGTCTTGACTTCTATTGAAGAAGAATTTAATTGAATGGTCTGAAGAATGACCTTGTAATGTTGTTTGTTTAGCAAGTTCTAACATTGCTTCTTTAACTTCTCTTGGAGAGTTGTCTTTTGGAACATTACCCTTAGAAATTCTTCTATAAACGTCCATTGTATTGATTAATCTTGAGAATGAGTTTCTTACACCAGAAATTCTTTCTTCAAAATATGTTTGTTTAACTCTTTTTAATGAACCTTTACCATTAACAGATAGAGCTGTTAATTTATTGGCAGTTGCTTCCATACCTTGATTATACAATTTACCTGCTGCATCATCATATGTTTTACCAACAAGAGCTACATATTTTTTAGTATCTTCTGGTTTAATTTTCTTATCTAATTGGGCAACTGATTTAGAAATTTCACCAATTGCTTTTGCGTATTTTGCATCATCAGAAGTAACTTCTTCGATTTTGTTTCTAACCATACCTTGAACTAATTCACGGTTGTTTCTAACTTTTTCCATTTCTTTAAAATCAATACCTAAAGTTTTGATTAAAGCAGTTGAAGTTGTGTTCCAATAGTTTGCAATAACTGTTTCTGGTTTATCAGCAACCTTCATTTGAGCATAATCAGTAAGAACAGAATCTTTAGCTTGTAATTCGCTCATTGATTTGCCGATTGCGCTAAGTTTTTTCATTGCATTTTCGTCAAGTTTTGATGAAGAATTTGCTTTAATTGCGTTACCAGCAACTTCTGACATACCTTTTTTAACGAATTTCAATTTATCGTTTGATAAACCTTGTGATTTTGCTTTATCAAATACTAATCTTGTAACTGATACACGGATTTGATTTGCTTCGTCTTCACCTACTTCTTTACCAATTACGTTTGTATTTTTAAAGTGATTTGTTAATTCTTCTTTTGTTGGAGCAAGTTTTGAAACTTGTTCTTCTGATAATCTTTCAGCCAACATTTTCTTAGAATTGTTAGAAATTGTTTCTGCTAAATTTTCGTTGATAACAGATTTACCGTTAACTAAGATATTTTTCAAATCTTCAGCAACACCTTGTTCTGTTACAGGGTCAAGACCTTTAGCTAATCTGCCTGTGATTTTTTCTAACAATTTGTCATCTAAAGTTTTATCTTTGTTATCAGCGTAGATTTTATCTAAATCTTGTTGCATTTCTTTTGTAGATTTTTCTGAACGTTTAGCAACTTCTGTGTCAAAGTTTGCTAATAACTTGTCAGCTTTTTGATTATTAACTTTGTCTAAAGCAGGGTCAATAACTTTTTCTGCTTTGTTACAAGCTAATGCTGAGAATACAGCAGAAGCAATACCTGCTGTAATCATCCATAATGTATTATTTTTTACAGCGATTTTTGTCATATTTGATTTAGTTAAATCATTTCTGTCTTGAGCATTTTTATCAACACCCATTTTGTCGCCGATTTTTTCTAATTTTTCATTTGAATAAACATCCCAAGGTTGATATTGTGGGTCTTGAAAGAATGGTTTCTTTCTACCAAAGCTATCAACATATTCTTGATTTGGGTCGAAACCGTGAATTAATTTTGCAGGAGCACTAATTGCAACTTTTGGCCATAATTTCATAGCTGCTAAGAATGTACCTAAGCCTACAAATTCCATTAATTTTGTTTTTGGAGTAGCTTTTTGAGTTGCGATATAACTTGCTAATGCAAGTCCGCCAACCTTCATACCTACGTCATTAATTTTACCCAATTGGTGGTCATTTGCTTTTCCAGCAAAACCGTCTTTTACAGATTTTAAATCATATTTAATATCAGAAACAGAAGGAATAATATTTGATGAAACCAATCTACCTTTTGCTTCTAAAGGTTTGATGTATTGTTGAGTTTTAATTCCATTAGTTGCAGTAATTGTCATCTTAGTCCACCACAACCTTTCTGCTTTCATCAATCATATTCTTATCTTCTAAGTTTGCTGATTTTCTAGCTTTAATAACCGTATTTGCAACACCTAAAACAGTTGCGGCAACAGCAGTACCAACCAAGGCTTTACCTGCATATTTTTGAACTTTTGTAGGATTTGCACCGCCTGTCCATAAATCTTTTGCAGCTTTAACAAAGTTATTGCCGAAAGAACGAGCCATATTTCCTACTTTTTTAATACCTTGACCTTTTGTAGCTGATACAAAGAAATTATCCCAAGGTTTTTGCAATGCTAAACCTACACCAGTTGCAGCCCATAAATAAGAAGAAACTGTTTTAGCTGCATTTGTTGTTGAAACAATTTCTTTAATTCTTGGTTTTACTTCTTTATCAGAACTATTTAAGTTTTCACCTAAACCTAATTTTTTAGCTACTTTATCGTAATAAGCATTTCTATCTTCTGTAGTTTTTCCATATAACAAGTCATATCGTGGGAATTCAACTGATTCAAAAACTTTATGATATTCTACAGATTTTGTATTTTTATCACCTTCAAATTTTGGGAAACCTTCTACCACTCTTGCATAAGGCATTTCAGTATCAACACCTGTTAAAGCTTTTACTGGTTTTGTAACCAATGCTTTTGAAGCTTCTTTTGCAACACCATACATCGCAACGCCTAATGCCATTTTCTTACCTAACGAACCGGCTTTTGATTGGGCAAATGGAGTAAAGTATTTATTTGCGAAATTAAATACACCCATCAATGCGGCACTACCTAAAACATAAGGCACTGTACCCATTGTTAAAAATTCGTAGAAGTTTGAATTTCTATCACCCTTCAAACCTTTTGCCGGATAAGTTGTAAAAGCTTTTGTAAGCTTGTCGGCACCGATTTCAAGTCTAGTTTTTAAATTATTTTCTAATAAAGTATCTTTTTGATACTTCAACTTTTGAGGTTTTTGTTCCGACCCCTTAAAAGCTGTAATTTGCGATTGTATTGGACTAATGTTCATGAATTCTCCACACACTTTATTATACATACTTAAAGCTCGTGAACATCATGATTTGCTATTATAACAACCATGCTTTTACATTTTTTTACAATTAATTTTACGACTAAAAGAAACGGGGGCGAAGCTAAGCTTCGCCCCCGTTTGAGGCTTACACTTTTATCAAAATAAACTTACTTTCTTTGATACCCAAAACTTTATGTTGAACATCTTTTTTAAACATCAACATTTCGCCTTTTTCCACAACAAATTGTTGCGCATCAAAATGAAGTTCAATCTTGCCGTCAACAACATACACCGCTGCATTTTCTTTTGATGTATGTGTATCAATAATTTCGTCTTTACCAATAGCGACAAGCATTAACGAGCTTTCCCCATTCTCCATTAAAGATTTTTTATTAAATTTTTGACCGTCTAAATCAATTGCTTTTTCAACATCAAATACGTTATAAAACATTTGTATCTCCTTTTTAACTTACCTACAAGTAAATTATCAAGGAGATAGAAAAATTTGATATTACCTAACTTTACAAATATCTAGGTTATTTTTGTAATGCTTTTGCATCAGCAACTTTTAAAGCAAAATAAGGTTTGTTTTTATCTTGTAAAAAGATTACATATTGACCTGTTAAGTAGAAATATCTAGATTTTTGAGGTGGTTCTAGAGAAACTCTCATCATTTCAATACCCGCTTCTGATTTAAGTTTTACACCTACGTTATCCATTTTGAATTCTACTGTTTCTATTGCTTTTGCAATTACTAAATCACTATTTTTAATAGCTTTATTACAAAGTTCGCCAAATAAAGTTTCAGTTTTAAAATCTAAATTTGGAATTTTAAGTTCATCATTTTTTGTAAATTCTCTATTTGTTTTTGATACATTGGCTTTTTTATTCATATCTGCATAATATTCAGAGAAAGTCTTGTTATCATTAGTTCTATATAAATAAACAACGTCATTTTGCTTAGTTTTTAAAGATACAGCAAAATCGTTCATATCGTTATAGAAAAGAACATTTACGATATCTCTTGCGCTTGTTTTGCTAGATTTTAAAATACCAAAATATTCAACATCACCTTCGCTACCTTTAAAAGCCTCTGGTTTTAATTTATTTAAAGCTTTTGCGTATTCAAAATCTTTCTTTAACATTGCATATAAGATATAATGCCCATCTTCTGGAGTCCAATCAAAATTGTCTAAAATATCACTTTTTTCATTAAATTTATCTTTGATACCTTTTTCAATTTCTTTTTTCAATTTTTTAGAGGCTAAACCCCATTTTTTGTAATAAGCATCTTCTGAAATATTTTCTGCCTTGAAAGATTGTTTATTCAAGTCTTCAGCCATTTGAGATTTGCCATTAACAAATTCAATTGGTTGTTTTAACAATTCGTCCATTAAATCGTTCCAAACAAGTTGGAAAGTACCAACCCAAACTTGGTTGCTTGAAGTTGATTTACTGTCCATAGTTGCTAAAACATCTAAATTTTTAACAACATTTGTAGAAACGCTAGGAGTTTTTCTTCTATGACAAGCGCATGTTGAAAGCCCACTCATAAAGAATAAAACCGCTAAAAATAAAATACATAGTTTTTTCATAATGTAATTCCTTTTTAATAATAACTTTACCTTTTAGACATTATGGCATAAAATGTGATAAAATAAAATAAAGGAGAAATTTATGAAAAAGATTTTAACTATCACTTTATTAATAGCAATGACAAGCTTTTCAATTCCAGCCTTTGCCGGCACACATGGTAAAGACGGAAAAATTTCACCACGTAGTGTTGGTGCATGTGCATGCTCGTTATTAGTTTGGCCAGGTATTGGACAGGCAATCAACGAACAATCTGTGGAAAAAGATGTAACTCATGCAATCTTAGGTTTGACAGGTATTTTTAGATTTTGGTCAGCATACGATGCTTTGATTGACCGTCAAGGTGGAGTTTGGCACCATAGAATTTAGTTAAATCTAGTTATTTATATGTTTTAAGGGGCGAATTTGCATATGCAAATTCGCCCCTTAATTTACCCTTTCTTTAACACATTCCTTAACATTTTCATAACAATTGCACCAAAAAGTTAAGACTTTGTTAATTATACGGAATTAACAAAAAAAAGAGTTATAACAATAGTGTAAGAAGTAAAGAGAAAAGAATTGGAGGTATAAAAATGAGATTTAATGTTATTGAAAGAGAACCGGATTATTGTTTCACAAATATGCGTAACAACTTAGAAAACTTATTGAACGCCGTAATGGTAGGCGATGCTACTGATTCTGAAAACCGATTTTTCCAACCATTGTCAGAAGTTAGAGAAAATGAAAAAGAATACAAAGTTTCTGTTCAACTTCCCGGTATCAAAAAAGAAGATATCAACATTGAATTGGATAATAACAGTTTAACAATTTCTGCAGAAAGCAAATTTGAAGAAATGAAAGACAATGAAAACATGCACTATTCACAATTCTCATATGGTAAATACCATAGAACTTTTGAATTTGCTAAAGACGTAGATGCAGAACATTCTAACTGCGAATACAAAGACGGTATTTTACAAATCACATTAAAGAAAATGGCTGAAAAAAAAGAAACAAAAACACTAAAAATTCAATAATGTGAGTGGTAAGTAAATTACTAAGAGGGCGATTTCGTAAAACGAAATCGCCCTCTTTTTTTATTAATAATTAAACTAACCTTTTTTAGGTAAAGTCTTCACACCAATTAGACCGATATAACCGAAAGAGATAAGACCTACGATTATTAAAGCTACCGGTAAAGAAGTTAATTTATCTAAGAACCCGATAATTGGAGCTGTTACAGCACCACCGACGATTGTTGTACAAAGAATACCAGCAACAGCGCCTTCTTCTTTTTTATCAAATGAGTTTACACATAAAGAGAAGATACTTGGAAACATAATTGATAAAAAGAAACCAACTAAAATAAAGCAAGCTGCAGAAACCATTTTATCTGGAACAACAACTGCAAAAACTAAGGCAACAAAAGCACCGATTGCATATAATAAAAGAGCTTTTGAAGTATTCAAGTAATTCAAAAGAATACCACCCGTAAAACGGCCTACCGCCAAAAACCCCCAGTATAAACCAACAACCATAGCTGCTGAACTTTTTAACATTTCAAATTTATCAACCAAGAAAGTTGAAATCCAAGTTGCAACACCAACTTCTATACCAACATAAACAAATATACCCATTGCAAACATAATCATCAAAGGGTTTTTTACAAGATTAAGATAATCTTTTGCAGAAGGTTTTTCGCCATGTTTTTCGTGAACTTCCGGAATATTTGTTAAGAATACCCAAACTGCAACTATCATTGCCAATACTGAAAATACGTAATAAATTGATTGCCAGTGGAAACCTAAGTTTCTGATTAAGAAACCGATTAAGAAACCACCGCCTAATCCACCAACACCAACAAAAATTTGTGTCAATGTTAGATTTCTAGAATATTTTGTTTCATCTTCATCAATACCTTTTACTAATAAGTTTGAAACCATTTGTAAAGTAGTAACACCAATACCAATAATAAATAGTGAAAATAACCCCACGATATATTCTGGAATAATAGCAAAAAGTATTGAACCTAAGAATACTAAACCAATACCAAATAAAAACATTTTTTTATTACCAAACTTATCTAATAAAATACCCTGAGGAAAACTTGTTAAACCATAAGCCATGAAAAATACAGAGCCTAAGAAAGTTAACACCATGCTACTAAGATGGAATGAATCTTTCCAGTATGGTAATAAAACACCAGGAATATTTGTAATCAAGGAAAATGTAAAATAGTTTAAGCATAACAATGCTAAAAGTGGAATGTTTGTTTTTCTTTTTGTTTCTTGCATTTGGGTATCTCTTTTCTTTTAAAATTTATAAAACTATTCTACAATTTTAACAGAAAAATAAAGTTTAAAAAATAAAAAATAATTACGTTAAGAATTGTAATATTTCATGCTCAAATATAGCAAATTTATAGCTTTTAGGTTGTTATAATATATATAAGTAGGTGTGGTAAATTTTTAGTGTGGGGTCAAGGTTTTGAAAATTTCTCCTTTCAATCATTTCAATCCAAGAAATAATGTATCGTTTGGCGAAGCTAGAGTTAACATTCTAGCTATGTCAGATAGTCATGGTCAAATTGAATCATTGCCAGCAGCTTTTGATGCTATCGAATACAAAAAAGCTGAAATTTTTGATGCTCCAAAAGTAGCAACAGCAGACAAACCTCAAATGCCTAAAAATTATATAAACTTATTCACTCATGCTGGAGATTGGTTTATCAACCCTGCTAAAAAAGGTTTTATTGGCGATCCAAACGCTACTGCTGCTAGCAACCAAGTTAAATTGATGAACACATTCTTAGATGAAATCAAAAAAGATGTTCCTGATTTAGAAGGTTATTACACATTAGGTAATCACTGTATGGACGACGGCGACGAATTAGCTGTTAAAGAATTAACAAAAGCAGACGTTACAACTCTTTTGACTAACGTTAACTTAAAAAATTCTAAATCTATTACAGATTTAACTCCAGAAGAACAAGAAAAATTCAAAGAACAAGCTATTATTGAAATTCCAGATGATAAAAATCCAAACTTAAAACACAAAGTTTTAATGTTAGGTATGACAACTCCAAGCGTTGATTTCTATTTACCAGGACAAGTTAAAGGTCTTGATATCGTTGATAGAAACGCTAAAAAAGATGTTCAATTAACAGAAAAAGATTTTACAAAATCTTATGAAAAATTAAATAAGATTATCGGTGAATTCAAAAACGAAAATCCAAACGGTGCAGTTGTGTTATTAAGCCACAACGGTAATCCTGTTGCTAATATGATTGTTAAAAACGTACCAAACATTGACGTTATCGTAAACGGTCATGACCACAAAAAAGAAAATCACATCGCTACAAACCCTACAACAGGCAACCAAACACTAATCACATCATTGTACCAAAACAATAAAAAATTCAGTTCTATCAAATTACACTTTGATGATGACGGTAAATTAGATACTATCAACAACAAAGACTTCTACACAGAAGATGTATTGAACGAAAAGAAAGCTAAAGAAGCTACAAACCCAATTGAAGCTACAAAGAAAAAAATCAATCCTGTACAAGCTCAATTAGACAAATTACTAGGCGAAGATTTTAAACCAAGCGTATTCGTTTCTGGGCCTACAAACATCGAAGCTTTAAGTACAGACGGTATCAGAAACTCAGCTAACTTGTTAGCAAACTTCACATCAGACGTTGTAAAAGAACAATACGAAAAACACGGTGGCGAAGCTGATATCGTAGGGTTACAAACAGCAAGTATTAGACAAACTTTACCAGTTAACGGCTGGACAAGCAATATCAAATTATTAAACTTATTCTGTGGTAGAACAGTTGCACTGGGTGCTTTACAAAAAGCAGACTTAAAAGGTGCAGATATTACAAAATTTGTTATTGAAAACTACGGCGACAACATGAAAAACAGAAGCCGTAACCCATTAGTTCAATACTCTGGAATGAGAATTAACAAAGGTCAATTTGATAACTTATTAATGTCTGGCAACGCTACTATGAAAGATTATGCAAATTGCTTAGAAGTTAAAGATAAAAACGGCGAATACCAAAAACTTGATATGGAAAAAACTTACAAGGTTGCTCTTCCAGAAGAATTATTCGTAGTACCAAACGTTAAAACTTTAATGAATATGAAAGACAAATTCCAACCAACAGGCTATAATGCAGATGATTTGTTTATGGAATATGTAAAAGATAACGATTACAAAATTTCAATGGATAAATCAGCAGACGTAAGAGTTGTTGAATAATAAAATTAAACATTAAATAACGATGATAAGAGCGAGCGACATTTTGAAAAATGTCGCTCGCTCTTTTTACAATAAAAAGGCGAACTGAGATTTTATCTCAGTTCGCCTTTTTTAAAGTTATAAATTTATGAATAATTCCAAATAAATCTTTTAATGCGTTGCATAATTGAAAAATCTTTTGGTTTTGGTTTAACAGAAACAATGCTCACTTCATCTGGTTGAGTTGTTCTTGTGTATTTAGTATCAGAAGGGCCAAACAACATTACATAACTCATTTTGTAATGTTCTGGAATTTCTAAAAGTTCGCTCATTTCTGGGAACATTTTAAAACAATTTGCCGCTAACCCGCACCAAAGAGTTGCTACTCCAAGACTTTGAGCATAAAGTTCAAAATAGCTTAGAGCGATGATTGGGTCAACATCTTTGCAAGGTGCATCAAGAGGAGTTGAAACAACCAACATGTGAGGTGCGTTTCTGAAGATTACATCTTCACCACTTAGGATTGCTTTTGCATAGCGACCAAATTTCTTTTTAACACCGTCAAAAGGTTTTGGAGCTTTTTCAATAAATCTAGTTAATTTGTTATTTACATAATCACGATAATCATGCATAACTCGCATATCATCAACGAATGAGAAATGTAGTCGGTGATTATTTACACCTGTAGGAACCCATTTCAACATATTTTTTAATTTATTCATTCTTTCTTCATCAAGATTTTCTTGTTTATATTTTCTATAACTTCTTCTTGATTTAATAAGACGTAAAATTTCATCTGAATTATAATCTTCATTTACCAATTCAGAGTTTTCAGCTTTTCTCTCATGAATTGATAAAGCGCCAGTTGGACAAATCGCAAAACAGTGTTGGCATTTTATACAACGAGCTTCGCCTTGTTCAGCCCAGCAAGGGATATTTTCATCTTTATCCATTACAAGACATTTTGCAATGCAATCTCCAATACATTTACCGCATTTAATACATTTTTCTTTATCTACTTTTAAATTTTTATACATAAAAATCTCCTTTTCTTTATCATGACGGAAACAAAATTTTTTACAAGTTAAAAAAAATTTTTTATGTTAAAATCTATATATTATGATTACAACAGAAAATTTAACAGTACGCTTTGGAACAGAAGCATTATTTGAAAACGTAAATATAAAATTTGCAGAAGGCAATTGTTATGGACTTATCGGTGCAAACGGTGCCGGCAAATCAACATTTTTAAAGGTTTTGTCTGGTGAACTTGAACCTACAAGTGGAGAAGTTCATATCAAAAAAGGACAAAGAATTGCAGTTTTAAAACAAAACCACTTTGAATTTGACGAATTTACTGCAATTGACACAGTTATTATGGGTCATAAACATCTTTATGATGTTATGAAGGAAAAAGATGAACTGTATGCAAAACCAGATTTTAATGATGAAGACGGATTAAGAGTTGCAGAGTTAGAAACGGAATTTGCAGAAATGGACGGCTGGCAAGCTGAATCAGATGCATCATCTTTATTGAATGATTTAGGCATTCCTCAAGATTTACATTATTCTTTAATGAAAGACCTGTCAGGCAGCGAAAAAGTTCGTGTATTATTAGCGCAAGCCTTGTTTGGAACACCAGACATTTTGCTTTTAGACGAACCTACAAACCATTTGGATTTAGCTACTATTACTTGGTTAGAAGATTTCTTAATTGATTTTCCAAATACCGTTATCGTTGTATCACACGACAGAAAATTTTTAGATAGAATTTGCACATACATTGCGGATATCGATTTTAGAAATATTCAACTTTACACAGGTAACTATTCTTTCTGGACACAAGCAAGTGCTTTGATTAGAAAACAAAAAGAAGAAAGAAATAAAAAGATTGAAGAAAAAGCAGAAGAATTTAAAAAATTTATCGCAAGATTTAGCGCTAACGCATCAAAAGCAAAACAAGCCACTTCAAGAAAAAATATGTTGGAAAAACTTACTCTTGAAGATATCAAACCTTCTACAAGAAAATATCCTAGCATTTATTTCAAATACTCAAAAATGCCTGGTAAAGATGTTTTGTCAGTTAGCGGATTAAAGAAATCTATCAATGATGAACTTTTAATTAAAGCTTTGTCTTTTGACGTTACTCAAGGTGAAAAAATTGCTTTCATTTCTAAAAACCAATTAGCAGTAACAGCCTTGTTTGAAATTTTAGAAGGTAAAATGGAACCAGATGAAGGTCAAGTAAACTGGGGCGTTACAGCGACACATTCATACTGTCCAAAAGATAATAGCGAATTTTTTACAGAAGATAAAAACCTAATCCAATGGCTAGGTCAATATTCCCAAGAGCAACATATCAGTTTCTTGAGAGGTTATTTAGGCAGAATGTTATTTTCTGGTGAAGATGCTGAAAAATCAGTTACAGTTCTTTCTGGTGGAGAAAAAGTTCGTTGTATGTTTGCAAAAACAATGATTAAAGAATCAAACGTGTTATTATTTGATGAACCTACAAACCACTTGGACTTGGAAGCAATTACATCATTGAACAATGCGTTAATTGATTATACTGGAACAGTTTTATTCACATCACAAGATTACCAATTTATTAATACCGTTGCAGATAGAATTATTGAAATAACTCCGAACGGATATTTGAATTACCAAATGAAATACGAAGATTATTTGGCAAACCCAGATGTGCAAAAGAAAAGAGAACAACTATATAATATGCCTATAAAAGCAAAGAAATAGTACTTTTAAATAATCCTATATTCAGAGGATTAAAATATATGAAAAATAATTTATCATATTTCTTGGAGACGAGGTAAGAAATATGATTACAAGCATAGGATCAACTCAAGAAACTTTGGCAGAAATCCTTGCAAAATTAAATCAAACAAGTACTGAAAGCACTGCTTCTGTTGGCACACAAACCGGAAAAAGCAATGCACTACAAGGTACAATCGGTGATTTAAGCATTGATTTTCAACAAAGCCTTGCAGCTTTATTATCTACAAACGAAACTAAAACAGATAACGAAGATATAACATCTACTAACGATAAAACAGATGCAGATGATAACTTAACAGCACGTTTAGGCGCACCTGCAGGTCTAGATTTGGAACAAGACTTAGCTTCTCAATCACTGACAGAAAAACTAAAAAACATGAGCTTTATGAAGATGTTCGATCTAGACAACGACGGCGCATTAACAAAGAATGACTTCAACGTGGCAAAAGAAAAATCTCCACTTGTTCAAAACTTAGCAGATGCTTTCGAAGAAGCGACAGATAACGGAGGTATTTCAGGTTTTTTCCAGAACATGTTTAATCAATACAAAGATTCACCAATAAGTCTTGTAAAAGATGCAGTTGAAATCTTTGCATAAGATTAAGAAAAAATTTAATAGTTAAAATTAAGGAGAAACTTCTCTTACAAGAGAAGTTTCTCCTTTTAAATAAAACATTACATCTTTTAATACAGCAAAAATATGTTAAAATAAATAAAAAGAGGTATTTATGAAAAAGTATGTAATTTTATCAATAATTTGCGCATTTTTATTAGGTGGAGCATCGTTCGCTGCAAAATATAAAGTAAACACATCAGGTATTGTTAAAAGCCCACAAGGTAATACAGTAGCACAACCTAAAACACAAAGTAATCCGTATAGTGTTTATACGCCAACTTCTTATAATGCACAAGCTCAAACTTCACAAATTCAATACATAGACCTTGTAATGGACTATTCTGGCTCAATGTCAAGATGGATTGAACAAGCAAAACGCACAATGTCTAGCATCATTGCACAAATTCCAAGTTCTACAAAAGTTGGACTTCGTGTATTTGGACAAGGCATTACAGGTCCAAACTTAGCCCCTCAAATGGGTACAGTTACAGGGACAAAAAAAGTTAATGGCAAAATTCAAGTATCAGCTAAAAGTGCCGTACAACCATCAACATTTAGCGGAAACGGTTGTACAGCAACACAAAAAATGGTTGCTTTAACACAGGCAAGCGCATCTTCACTTATTGCAGGTATGAACCTTGCACAAATCGGAGGTTCTACTCCAATGGTTTATGGTATGCAAAGAGCTGTAGCAGAAGATTTTGGGGGATTTGATAGAAATGCACCTAAAAAATTAATTCTTATCACAGATGGAGGTGAAAACTGTGGAGGAGATCCTTGTAAATTCGCAAAAGATTTAATGAAACAACGCTCAGATATACACATTGACGTAATCTTAGTTGATTCAGGTTCAAGTAGATTATCATGTCTTGCAAGCACAACTGGGGGACATATGTACAAAGTTAATGACATTTCTAAATTCTCAACTGTTTTAACACAGTCAATGCAAGCTCAACCAACAACAAGCACAACTACTAAGACAACAACTCCAAAACAACAACAATACGAATATTACAAAGACTAGTTTAGAGAAACCTCAAACTGTCCACCATATATTTTAACAGTCAAACGCATTGTTCCGCCATTATAACCTGTTGGAGGAGCTTTAAAAGTTGGAGTTGACATAACGGCTTTATATACTTCATCATTCAACATTCCATTGTCTGATTGTCTTGCGAATGCTCTATTTGTAAGCTGACCAGATGATGAAACTTTAAAAGTAACAACACAAGTTCCGTCCCCTAAAATATTTGTAAAATCTATTTTTGAAGCAATTTTATTTCTCAATGAAATCTTATAATAAGCCATCTCCTGAGGATTTGCAGAAACTGCAGTTGTTGTTTTAGGCGCAGTAGAAGTTTTAGCTGTAATTTGCGCTTTTGATTTTTGAGTAGAAGTTGATGTTTGTTGAGGTTTAGCAACAGTCTTTGGCTGAGTTTTTGTCTGTATTTTTGACTGTGTCTTACCTACATTAACATGTTTTGAAGGTTGATACATCGGCAAAGTTACTGCATTATTTTTTTTAGTAGTTTGTTTTGGCACAGTCTTTTGAACATCAGGTTGTGCAACCAAAACAGGTTCTTGTTCTGCAACTGTTTCTTCTTGATTTCGCATTTCAACCACTGATTGAGTAGTTGGTTTCGTACTATCCCAGATTTTATCGATATTTGGAATATTGTTATTTATTGTTTGTTGTTCAACCTCTTTTTTTGCTTGCACATTTGAATCTGTATTTCCAACAAAGAAAATAACAACAAAAGACAAGATTATACAAATCAAAAAGATTGTTAATGAAATAGGTTCAATCTTTATTTGTGGTAAATTAGGTCTTTCAAAAACAATTAAAGGTTCTTGTTTTTTCTCTTTTTTAGGTGCATTTTCAACTCTTTCAAACTTTTCTTCTTTTACAGGTTCTACAACAACTTTTTTTTCTTCAACCTTAAAAGGATTTTCTTTTGGTAAAGCTACTTCTTGCGGAGTTCCAACTTGTTCGACGATTTCATCAAAAGTATCATTACCGCAATCGCAGTAATCAGGTTTAACGTCAAATTCAGTTCCGCATTCTTTACATCTAAACATTATTAATCCTATCTTTTAACCGTTTCTGTATCGTTGTAATCTTTTGGTGAACTATATTTTGAAGTATTAGAAACTTTAAAGCCACCTTCAACATTTGTTGTAACACGACTTGAGCCCGCTGGAAAATCTAAAATTGAATGACCTTGATAACCTCTTATTACAGGTGCAATGTATTGAATTGCCATTGGTGTATAAGCAGGATTTAAAGACCAAGTTTTAACGTTAGAAACTTTTCCATATTTATCAACTGTAAATGAGAACTTGAATACAACACCATTTTGAACATCAGGAAGTCTTGAATCCTTCATAATTTGGTTTTGCAAGTTTGAACGCCAAACATTCCAAGCAATTTCTTCCTGTTGTTGAGTCATTGTTTTTGTTTGAGGTTTTGACTGTGTTTGAGTTTTTTGAGTTTTTGGTGCTGATTTAGAAATTGTTTTTGCAACTGTCTTCGGTGCTTCAACCTTCTTTGTTTCAGCCTTTGGAGTTTGAACTCTATTAATTTTTTGAGTTTTTGGATTTTCGACTTTTTGTTGTTGAACTCGCTGAGTTACAGGTTTAGAAACTGTTTGTGAAACAGTTTTTGGTTTTTGTAAATCTTCTCTACTTACAGTGGCAATAACTTCATTTTTAGTAGATTCTTCTGGTTTGTAATCCTGTTCTGTAACCATATAACTAGAATCTGTAACAATCACATTAGAGTGCATTTGAGGTTTAATAAAACAAATGCACGCAGTTATTATAATCGCTACAACTAGCAATATTTTTAGAAAAGAATTGTAATTCATTAGTCTCTATCTATTTTATCTGTCAATCCATCACAAGCAAAGATACTGAATTTTGTAGCACTTAACATATAAGTTTCAGCAATCAAAATTGCAGTTGGAACAAGAGCTGCCAAAAAGCTTAATGCCATACCTCCAAGATCTCCGCCCATTTCTTGCATAAAGTATGAAACGTTCATTGAGAACTCGATAAAGATAATACACAAACCAATTGTGAATGATTGACGCATTTCTGTATTCAATTTTCTGATACCTTCAAGACCGAAGATTTCAACACCATGTTGAAGATAGTTGCTGAAACCGTCTGTTTTTAATACGTTTGAAGATTGAATTTTCTTATTACAAGTAAAAGCGTTAACAAAAGCAAAAAATGCAAAAACAATCATTACTGTTGCTAATACCAAAAACACTGGGCTGAATCTTAAACCTGAAATTCTTATCCAACCAGCAGCTTCTGGGAAACACATTGCCAATGTATTTGATACTCCATAAGCCAAGAATGGCGCTGTACAAATACCTAACAATATTTCACCTGCTGATTTAATTTGTAACATAAATGATTTATCTTTGATATTTCTGATTTTTGTTGAACTTAAAGAGTTTGCAAATCTTTCAATCCAATTTTGATATTCTTTAACAACTCTTTCGAAATCTTCTCTGTATTCATAATGATTTAATTCTTTTGAAAGCTCTACACTATTGTTTTTGAAGTAACCGCAAGCAATAGCAAGCGTTGCAGTAATTGAAACAAACAGCAATGAAATTAAGATTGCAAATACAGGAATTGTTTTTGGTGTGAAGTAATACAACATATTAACAATATAGATTGCAACGTAAAAAATCGCAGGAATCATAATCATAAATTTTTCTGCAATTCTTGATACTGATGTATCTTCACCAAGTTTGTTTTGTAAATATAAGAATACACCTTGTTTTAGGATTAAACCTAAACCGTAAATTATAACGGCAAAAATGAATATAACCTTTAAGTTAATAGGCATTTGAATCACCATGCCAGCATCTGTCAATGGTAAACCCATTAAATAGTTAGATAAACCAAATGAACAAACAAATGATGCCAATAATAAAGCGATATGTAAAACAATTCCACCTTTTGAATTCATAGAAAGTTTTTTAGTAATATCGTTTATTGGGTGAGCTACTTCGTTGATAATTGCAATTCTTGCTTGCTCAATTTCAGCTTTTCTTTTTTCAATCTTTAATCTAACTTGAGCATTAGCTTCGTTACCGTAAAGACCTTTAATATCTGTTTCTGTTAAATTTTCTTCTGCAAGAGTCGTATTTAATGAATTTCCAATAATTTTAATCATTAAAAAGTCATCAGAACCGTCTACCATAAGTTTACAAACTTTTTCAATTTCTAATCTTGCTGGAATTGGTTTACCTTTGAACAAAAAGTTGCTATTTGCAAATTGATTTAAAAGGACACATTTATTAGCTCTTGGGTCATATTGAACTGTTAACATACAATCAAAAGGTACATCTAATTTAAAATCAAATCCGTCTTTTGAACAAATATTTACTAACTCTTTGTCAGTAAAAGTTTTTTCATTATTTTTCGAAATAATTGTAAATGCCATAATTTATAAAATTCTCCTATCTTCCAATTGCTTCTAAAAATTTTCTTTGAGCTTTTTGTGCACCTTGTTCGTTAGCAACAATAAGCTTCTTTTCGCCCAACACAGGGTTTAAAATTTCCTTCACCATATCCAATCTTTCTGGGTGAGCGTATACAAACATCATAGCTAAATCTGGAGCGTATTGTAAAACATTTTCAACATTCTTTGGTAAAACTTCCCAATTAATTTGTTTCGTAACATCACCTTCGTTAGCTAAATCACCAATAACAACAATACCTGGAACATATCCTTCCTTCTTCATTGTTAAAGCGTGCGAGAATGCTTTTTTCAAGCCTTCACCATAAGCTGTACCATAATCGTTTTGGTCATATTTTGTAAACTCATTAACAGCTTTTGTAATACTCATGCTATCGCTTGGTGTACCTTCATAAATTAAATATGATTTTTGTGAAACTTTTAAAATTTTAACTTCGTCTTCTGGGTCAAGTATTGAACATAATGATTTTAAGTATTTAATTTGTTCTGGTAATTTACTTTGGTTAGATGCAGATGAATCGACTACAAAAATAACTGCAGCTTTGTGGAATTCATCAACCTTTATGTTTTTCACACAAAAGTAAAGTAATTTACCTATAATTGCTATACCTAAAATTAAAAGTCCTAATACTACTAATCTCTTATTCATAATCTATTTTCCTTATTAATATTGAAATGTTACACTTATAGGTTTAGTTAAAACCAAATCCAATTCTGTATAAACAGGAATTTCAGCATCAACCCCAGCTTCCACACCTTCTTTTAACGCACCACCAGCTGCCCCTGACGCCATACCAACAGCAACTGCTTTACCATAACTTGTATCACCATCAGAAAGCAAAGCATATATTAAACCACCTACAAGACCAATTATCGCCCCTGTTGCAACTGTTTTAGCTGTACGACCTAATTTACCTTCGTTCGTAACAGTAAAATCTACTGCTTCTGTTGATATGTTATAAACTTTTCCTTCTGTAGTTGTAAGATTATTGAAATTAATAACGATACGACCATTAATTGAACCTATTGTAGCATGTCTTGCTTTTTTCACAGTTCCTGTAACAACGCTACCTTGCGGTGCAATAACACTACCATTTACAATCCAATCTTCTGACAAAATTGCAGTAACGCTATCACCAACATTTGCAGTTGCAGTGTTTAAAGGGGTTTGAAGGTATGTTTTAAAAGTTGTACCTTTGTCAATTTTACCTACATAACCTTTTAATGCTGTATTTTGAACTCTGTTTGCAGTTGTTGAAGTGTATTGAGGTTGTTGAACTGGTTTGGGTTCAGAAAAATCATAATTTGTACTTCCCATTAAAACTTTTTGCGCTTGAGCTTCGTACAAAGTTATATATTTTTCATTTGCAGTTTTTTCATAATCTAAACCTCCACTTTTAAGAGATTTCAAAATAGCTTTATCTAATACATTACTATTTGTTGATTTAAAATAATAAAATAAATTATTACCAGTTTGTTGCAGAATTACTACAACATAATCAGCTCCGTTTGTTTTTAAAATCGCATAATATGGGTCTTTCTTTTGAATTTCATATTTTAATTTATAAATTTCTGGTTCAACTAATGATTTTACATAATTCTTATTTGCATCTTTAACAAAATACAAATTTGAACACGCCGCAAATGACATATTTGCAGACAACAAGTAAAAAATTGAAATAAATAATGCAAGAAACTTCTTCACTAATTACCTCTCTTTTCTTGAACCTGCGTTGTCGTAGTTTGTTTTGTTGTAGTCATTGAACCATCATCATTGAATTTAATCAAATAATCAATGATACTTACATTAAATTGTTTGTGCATAACTGGTTTACTTATTAAAACAAATCCAGTTGCAATAACTAAAAGAATTCCAATAATTATAAAAAATGATTTATTCACGCTATCTTACTCCGTCCTTATTTCTATTATATGAACAAATCACTCTTTGGGGATAAAATTTACAATGGATTTTAACATTATTTAACTATAAACTAAACCAATCTATTTCATTTAGGTTGTTTCCCTTTAAAAATTCATTACAGTTTTTAAAATGATTACAATTCATAAAAGCATTATCACCCTTGTTTGCTCCTAATGGAGAGGGATGAGATGCCGTTAAAATTAAAACATTTTCTCTATTTTCAAAAGTTGATAAAGCTCTTTCAATAGCCTTGTTTCCCCATAGCATAACTACTAAAGGCTCTTTTTTATTCGCTAATTTTTCTAAAACTAAATCAATAAAAGGCTTCCAAAGTTTTAAAATTTTGTTTTGGTGTTTTTCATCATAAAATGTCAAAGCAGTGTTTAAAAGAAATACGCCTTGCTCAGCCCATGACGTTAGTTCCCACTTATCAAATACAAAATCTTTATCATAATTTTTGTTTATAACTTTAAAAATATTTTTCAAAGATGCAGGACATTTTTCAGCTCTGCTTGAAAAAGCTAAGCCATGTGCATGTTCAGGATTCGGATATGGATCTTGCCCAAGAATTAAAACTTTTACATCTTCAAATTCTGTTAATTTAAAAGCATTAAAAACATCATCTTTTTTGGGAGTAGAAAACCGTTCAAGAGCTTGTTTATAAATATTTTCACAAAGCTCTAAGCCTTCTTTGCCGAGTACACTATCCCAACTTTTACTAATAGAAAATTTTTCCATGCTTCAATTTTATCATACAAATAGACACATATAAAAATATTCAATCAGGTAATATAAAAAATTTTTCAAGCAATCTAAACTTTCAATAAAAAGGAAAGCGAGGTTAAAATGTCAGAATTTTCAGTAAAAATGATAAGAGAAATGGGTGTTGATGTAGATGAATTATTGAGATTATTAATTACAAATGCAGGCTCTGAGATATCAACTTATTACCACTATATGTTATTAAGAAACAACTTAACAGGTCCCGAAGGCGAAGCTCTAAAGGAAATTGTAGAAGATGCAAGAATAGAAGACAGAAATCACTACGAAGCTCTTGTTACAAGAATTTATGAACTCGGTGGTGAAATTCCAGATAATTTAGTAACTTTCTACGAACAAGCAAGTTGCCCACCTGCACATTTACCAAAAGAAAATCAAAACACTATGGAAATAATTAAAATTTTGAGACAAGCCGAAGAATGCGCAATGGTAGGTTATAATCATATTTGCAAACTAACTTACAATAAAGATTTTAGAACTTTTGACCTTGCAAAAGCAATTCTACACGAAGAAACAGAACACGAATGCTGGTTTGCAGAGATATTGACCGGTAAACCTTCTGGACACTTCAAAAGAGAAGGTGAACATTCACCTTTTGTTAGTAAATTTTTAAGATAAATTTTGTATCGAGGGCGAAAATTTGAAAACTTTTCGCCCTCTACGTTATAAAGTCTCTCAATTTGTGGAATAGAAATAGTATAAGTTACGAAACTTTTGGAGAGGCATGAAAAAACAAGTTCTCGTCTATTTATTATTCTTTTTTATCGTTGTTTTAACTGTTTGTATCGGAATTTTGATAAAATCAAATCACTTAATTAATTTCGATAACGAGAAATATATACTTCAATATGCAAAAACAACGAATAATGGTCGTGTTGTGCTTAATGAATACACACGAAAAAATGACCCTATCCAACGTTGGAAACAACTAATATCTATAAATTACTATCCTTATCAAAAGGACAGCATTGTTGAATTGTCAGATTATTACATTGAAAACTTGCAAAAGACCTATGGAGAAAAGTTTAAACTTTTATCTGACAATAAAAAAGGGCAAGTCATAATAAAATCATACATTATAGTAAATAGAGATTATACAGAATATAATGCGGTAGGATTTACTCAATACAAAGATGCCTATTACTATATGCTATTTCAAAAAAAATATGAGTATAGTAACGTAGACGAATTAAAAGAACAATCAATGAAGTTATTGAGAGAAAATTCAAAATATACAGGTTTGATTGAACTTAAAGTAAAAAACAACAAACCTGCACCTTTGTTGATGACGTATGAGTATTAAAATTTGCACTCAATCAAATTAATTTTTTGATATTGACTATTGTATTATATATTTTTGAGACAAAAACTAACCAGTTGGGTATAACACATTTTATTTTGAAATAGTTTAATATAAGTATATTAAATCTTTTTCATACTTCCAGCTATTCTTATTTAAGGGGCATTAAGCCTCTTTTTTTTTTATCTGCGATAGTAAAAAGCTTAGGCGAGAATTCTCCATTGTAATTTAACTTATAAAACAAGACATAATTTTACAATAAGAAGACCCTTTGATTTATTCATCAAAGGGTCTTATCGTTTTATAAAACTGGGATGGAAGGACTCGCTTTAGCCGTTGGCGAGTATCACGAGCCTTACGGATAAGGATGCCCTTTAGGGTAGAACCTCTGTTTTTGCGACCGACAAGAGCAAAAACTTTGGTGAGAGTTCTCCATTCCTTACATAAAAAAAAGAAGCTCCCTTTTGGAAACTTCTTTTTTAAAACTGGGATGGAAGGACTCGAACCTCCGAAATGCCTGGACCAAAACCAGGTGCCTTACCACTTGGCGACATCCCATTGGGTATACTCTTATCTTACCAGTTCAATTTGATTTGTCAATATTTTTAAGAAATTTTTACTTTTTCTTTTTTATCTATTCATTTACCTTCTTTTCTCTTTCTGGATATCGACATATTCTCGCTGGATCAAAAAATGCAGTCGAATATATCAGCAAATCGTTCTCTGGTGCGAAATACTGACGCAAAAATTCTCTATTAGTAATCTCCTCGATACAAGTGTAAGAATCAGCGTGATCTTTTAAGTAGCTAGCAAAAATCCGTTGCTTATGGCTCAACTTGTAATCCTTCAAGTTCTTTATGATGTCCATACATGCATGCTAACTCATGTTACGACTGATTTCTAGCCATGTTTTAATAAAAATTTACATGTTTTTTTCATATTTCTCAACTAATTCAAGCTCTTCCTCTCTTGTAAGTTCAGGATTTTTAAGCTTTTCCGCCAACACATAGTCCAAAATCTTTGCATATTTTTCACTCGGAGGCAATCCCCTGTTTTTTAAATCATTCCCTGAAATCTCTGGTTTGACCGCAGACAATTTATCCAAATATTCCATTGCCTTACCATCTTTTTTAGTAATTTCATACATCAAAAGTGATTCCGTTTCACACTTTTCAAAAGCTTTTACAATCTTATAATCACTGCTCAAATCAATTTCAAGCAATTTTTTATAATCATCAACAATTTTCTTTTCTGTTTTTGTAAGCTCAAATTTACTCATATCAAGCAATCCAATATAAACAAGCCAAACATTTTTAACTTGTTTAAAATATTTATTCACAAGATTTTCGATATCATAATCAGGTAACTCAAAATCTGTCTCCGTCATAAGTTTATACATCTTTTGCTCAACAAATTTTCTAAAAGCCTTATTAGAATTAAGGTTGAAAGTCGACACAAGTTCGTCTTTCAATCTTTTATAGCACATATCATAATTAACATTTTTCAAATAATCATCTTGCAATTGTTTTGTATGTTCATCAAGGTCAAAACCAAACCTAGTAGCGAACTTAAGCCCCCTTATAATTCTTGTCGGGTCATCAACAAAGCTTCCATCGTGCATAACACGCAAAATTTTATTATTTATATCGTCTCTTCCTCCAACGTAATCAACTATTTCACCAGTTTTAGTGTTTCTTGCCAGAGCATTTATTGTAAAATCCCTTCTTATAACATCTTCCTTCAAATCACAGCCAATCTCTTCCACAACAGGCAAATGACCTTTTCTTGGATATGACTCTTTTCTTGTTGATGCGATATCAAAAGGTTTCTTTTTTTTACCAACTAAAATTCTTACTGTTCCAAAATCTGGATTGGTCTGAACAATTTCGCAATCAGAAATATTTTGGCAAAATTCAATAGCATTGCCAACATACGTAATATCAACATCATTACTTGGCATTTTTAGCAAAATATCTCTAACAACGCCACCAACATAATACAAATTATCGTATTTTTCGTACAAATCTATGATGTTCATATACCCTATTCTAGCGTAAAATAGTAATTAATCAATTAAGATAAGAGGGTATTATGTTACAAGAAGCAACAAAGGCTCTTAATTCTGCCTTTAACAATAGTTTTATAAAAAAATTAAGCCAATATTTGCACGACTGTGTTCGTGAAGAGGTAAAGAGTTCAACTTTTAGAAACCTAAAAGCAGACAAAGCTAACAAATGGATATTTTTAAAAGATGAAGAAACACTTTACACAAAGAATTTAGAGTACTTAAAACTTTCTGCTTACGACTCTAAAATCACTGAACTTTTACTACAAAGCTCAAACGAGCAAAAAGACAAATATTTAATTTATGGCTATCTATTTTTAGTGGGAAAATCTTCTAAAAAACGTAGTAATGAGTTTTTGACACCATTATTATACACACCTTGTCGATTAGAAAAAAATGGTGTTAACATCAATTTATTCTTAACAGAAGAAATGATTTCCCTAAACACAGGTGCAATTACAGCATTAATGAAAAAAGCTGACGATGATGACGAAGTTGAACAAGTTTTAAAATTTTTACTTGATGCTGTTCCATCAATGCCAATCACGCAAGAAAAATTAGATATCTTTTTAACAACTTTAAAATCAATTATTCCAGATGTTGACGTATCTCTAAACCCAGAATTAATTGAAGATGACAACGTAACAAAGGAAAAAGAATTTTATAAAGATAAAGATGTAATTGATGCCGATAATCTTGAAGCTCTTATTGAAGAAGAGGAACACGAAGAAAAAAAACAAGTTAACATTGACAAACTATGTCTTACACGTCAATCTGCAATTATTTTAACAAAACGTCCTTCAATCACAGCAGGGGTTTTGCACGAATTAACACAAATTGCAGAACGTCCAAGCGGAATTTATCGTGAAACAGCCTTAAACGTAATCAATGAAGAATACCTGCAAAGTAAAGGCAAACAAGTAGAAGTTCCAAAACCAGATGCGTTAGAAGATTTTCTACCATTAACTCCTTTATCACTGAGTGATTCACAAGAAGACGTAATCCGTCAAATTGAAATGAACAAGCTAGTATCAGTCTTCGGACCTCCAGGTACTGGTAAATCACAAACAATCGTCAACCTTGTTGCACACTTGATTGCAGAAGGTAAAACAGTTCTTGTGGCTTCAAAAATGGACAAAGCAGTTGACGTTGTAGCAGACAGATTAAACAACCTTGGTGCGCCATTCCTAGCGCTACGTGCGGGTCGTCTTGATTATCAACGTAAATTAAGATTTCAACTTGAAGACCTTGCCTCAGGCAAGTTTGACCTAAATGAAAACCTTGAAGACATTATCTTTAGTGATGTTGATGATATCAAAAAACTTTTGACCGATATAAAAGAGCTTGAAGACAATTGTGAAAAAATTATAAATTATGAAAACGAATGGCAAAAAGCTGACGAAGAACGTAAAAATCGTGAAAAACTTCTTGGCGACAGAATTTATATTGACAAAGTTTTAAAAAAACAAGAGGTTGAAGATCTAAATTCTTCAATAAAAATAATTGAAAACAATTACGATAAGAGCGGATTTTTTGTAAATCTTCAAAACTATTCTGCAAAAGAAAAAATTAAAAAAGTTTTAGAAATAAAAGATTTTGAGCCAACACAAGAAAACACCGCACGTCTAAAAGACGAACTTTCTTACGCAAAAATAGAACGTCGTCTAAAACTTTATGAAACAGAAATTCAAAAAATAGGAAACCTTCATCTATTGATAGATGAAATTCACAACCTAAAAGCAAAACAACATAACCTTGTTGTAAACGTACTAAAATCAATAAGAGTTGACTCTTTAAAAGGTTTAAGAACAGACAGTCAAAAACGTGGACGACTTTTAACACACGCAAAATCACTTGTTTCAAGACAACAAAACTTACAAAACAGACTTCTTGAAACAGAAGATTTTAGACCACTTTTAGAAGCCTTCCCTTGCTGGTGCGTAACAACTTACGCCGTATCAAGTTCCTTACCTATGAAACCAGGACTGTTTGATGTCGCAATCATAGACGAAGCTTCTCAATGCGACATTGCAAGTTGTTTCCCAATTCTATTCCGAGCTAAAAAAGCCGTAATTGTAGGCGATGACAAACAATTACCACATTTATCTTTTCTTGAAAAAGCAAAAGAACAATCTTTCTTGAGTCAATACGGAATTCCAGACAGATATCAACTAATGTGGAAATATCGTGCAAATTCCATGTTTGACATTGCAAATTACTACTGCATGAATCCAGTATTATTAGATGAACATTTCAGAAGTTTACCACCAATCATAAACTTCTCAAACAAAGAATTTTACGGCAACAGAATAAAAGTGATGCACCAAAATTCTGACAAAGAAAAAGTGTTAGAAATAATTCAAGTTCCAGACGGCAAAATGGATCCTGATGCTAATGTAACTAAAAATACGCCAGAAATTGAAGCAGTAGTAAGAAAAGTTCACGAGTTAATCCTAGAAGATGAACGCAAAAACCCAGAAAAACCGATTACAATAGGTATCATCTCTCCATTTAGAGCTCAAGTTGATCAACTTAAAATCTCTGTAAGAAAAGTTATTTCTGAACGTATGATGGAAAAACACCAAGTTGAAATCGGTACAGCACACGCATTTCAAGGTGATGAAAGAGACATTATCCTTATGTCTTGGGCTTTTGCAAACGACAGCCACCCTCAAAGTTTGACTTTCTTACAAAAACCAAACTTATTCAACGTTGCAATTACACGTGCTAAATACAAAGTAATAAACTTTGTATCAAAAGATATTGGTGAACTACCAGAAGGTCTGTTCCGTAGCTACCTTGAATACATTAGAGAATACGATGACCATTTTAATGCAGTTATGAACAACGAAATTGATGAAAACTTCTACAAAAACTCTTTTGAAAAAGAAGTTGCAGAAAAACTTAGAGAATTAGGTTACACAGTAAAAGCCGGTGCAAAAGTTGCAGGATTAACAGCTGATTTGCTCGTAGGTAACAATCTAATCATTGAAATCGATGGTGTAGAAGATAACAAAAAATCTCATACTTCAAATATGAAAAAACAATCAATACTTGAACGCTCTGGATTTAAGGTAGAAAGAATAACTTACCGTGAATGGCAATATTCACCAAATGCTTGTATTGAAAGAATATTTTTAAAATAAATACAGTAAGCTAAAAGTAGAGTGGCGTTTTGCAAAGCAAAACGCCACTCATAATTATTTAAAATATTCCAAATTATTCAGCATATTTTTTGAAAACAAGTGAAGCATCATGTCCTCCAAAACCAAATGAGTTTGACATTGTGTATGTCAAATCAGCATTTACTGGTTTGTTTGGAATGTAGTTCAAGTTAGCAACTTCTGGATCTTGATTTTCAAGATTAATTGTAGCTGGAACTAAATTATCATTCATTGCTTCTACACAAACGATAGCTTCAACCGCACCAGCCGCACCTAAAAGGTGTCCGTGCATACTTTTTGTTGAGCTTACTTTTAAGTCAGGATTTTTGTCTAAATCACCAAATACATTTGCAATTGCTAATGATTCACCAATATCACCTACGTGAGTACTTGTACCGTGAGCATTAATGTAATCGATGTCATTAGTTGTGATACCCGCATCTTTAACTGCGAATTCCATAGCTTTTGCAGCAGCAGAACCTGTAGGGTCCGGAGCAACCATATCGTAAGCATCACAAGTTTGACCATAGCCAACAATTTCTGCATAAATTTTAGCGCCACGAGCTTTTGCGTGTTCTAATTCTTCTAAAACTAAAACCCCAGCACCTTCACTCATTACGAAACCGTCTCTATCAATATCGTAAGGTCGTGAAGCTTTTGTAGGCTCGTCATTACGTTTAGATAATGTTCTTGCAGAAGAAAATCCGCCAACACCTAAATTACATACAACAGATTCAGTACCACCCGCTAACATTGCATCTGCTTCACCGTATTGAATTGTTCTGAAAGCATCACCAATAGAGTGCGTACCTGATGCACAAGCTGAAACAATAGCTTTATTTATTCCCTTTAATCCAAATTTAATAGCAATTTTGCCTGCAGCCATATTTGCTATCATTGCAGGGATTGTAAATGGCGAACATTTTGTGTAACCAAGTTTCAACATTTTTTCATGGTTAACTTCAATTGTTCTAAAACCACCTGCGGCAGAAGATACTAAACAACCAATTCTATATGGGTCTTCTTTTGACATATCAAGACCAGAATCGTTAAAAGCTTCATCACTTGCAACAAGCGCAAATTTAATAAAGTTATCAAGTCTTTTAGCTTCTTTAGCGTCCATATATTGAGATTCATCATATTTTGGTACAGAACCAAAAATATGTGTTGTTTGAGAATTCAAATCTAATTCTGAACCATCGTTTAATGTAATACAGCTTTCGCAGTTTTTAATACCGTTCCAAAACTTTTCTACACCGATACCATAGCCAGTAATAGCACCCATGCCTGTAATTACAACTCTTTTTTTATCCATAATTCTTTCCTCATAATTAAAAAGAGGTCAATAATAACAACATTACTTCTAACGTTATATATTAACCTCTTTCATAATACTAATTAATAACTATTCCTCAATTAAGAGTGAGCTTCAATATAGTTTACAGCATCTTGAACTGTTTGAATTTTTTCAGCTTCTTCATCAGGAATTTCGCAACCGAATTCTTCTTCAAAAGCCATAACTAATTCAACTGTATCTAATGAATCAGCACCTAAATCACCTGTGAAGCTAGCTTCTGGTGTTACTAAGCTTTCATCTACGCTTAATTGATCTACTACTACTTTTTTTACTTTTTCTAATGTACTCATTTTTTTTCCTCTTTTTGTAATTTATATACCTTACTTTTAAATTATACTATCTAAATTTTATTTGGCAAATCTGTTTAATATATTGTAAAAATTCTTAAACAGTTAAACCACCATCAACTTGAATAACTTGTCCTGTAATGTATGTACCTTCTTCACATAAGAATTTTACTGTTTTAGCAATATCTTCTGGTTGACCGAGACGTTTTAGCGGAATATGTTCAGCGATAGCTTCACTATCCAAACCTTTTGTCATGTCAGTTGCAATAAATCCAGGTGCAATTGCGTTAACTCTGATATTTCTTGATGCTAATTCCTTTGCCAAAGATTTTGTAAACCCAATAATACCAGCTTTTGCTGCTGCATAATTTGCTTGACCTGCATTACCATAAACACCAACAATACTTGCCATGTTAACAATAACACCTTGACGTTGTTTCATCATAACTTTTACAATTGGCTGTGTTACATTATATGCTCCTGTTAAGTTTGTGTTGATTACAGCGTCCCAATTGTCTTTGTTCATACGCATAAACAATCCGTCTCTTGTGATACCGGCATTGTTTACTAAAACATCAATTCTACCATGCTTTTCAATGATTTCAGAAACAGCTTTTGCAGATTCTTCGTTATTTGAAATATCAAATTTTACAGCTTCTGCCTCTACTCCTAATGCTTTTAATTCATCTACTGTTGCATTTGCAGCATCTACGTTACCTGCATAATTGATAACTACATCATATTTTGCTTTTGCTAATTCAAGTGCAATTGCCTTACCAATACCTCTTGAACCGCCTGTTACTAATGCTAATTTTTCGCTCATTATATTACCTCTTTTAATTTTTCTGCAACTTCTTCACAAGTCGCTTTGTCATAAACATTGTATGTAATTATATCAGAACTAATTTTTTTGTTCAAACCACTTAAAACTTTTCCATTACCCAATTCAACAAAGATTTCAACACCATTTTCAATCATTTTTTGAATTGTTTGTGTCCAAAATACAGAAGAACAAATTTGTTTGCTCATTTTTGGTTTAAAGTTTTCTGTTGTAATTTCTGCATCAACATTTGTAATCACAGGAATTTGAGCGTTTTTGATATCCATGTCTTGGATAAATTCGGCAAATTTTTCACTTGCATTTTTCATCAACATTGAATGAAAAGCGCCTGAAACTGCCAACGGAATTACTCTTTTTACACCCAATTCTTGAAGATGTTCGCATGCTTTTTTAACAGCTTCAACTTCACCTGTGATAACCACTTGAACTGGTGAATTGTAATTTGCAACATCAACATAACCATCTTTATTAGCTTTTTCTAAAGCTTCTTTAATTTGTTCATCTGTTGCATTTAAAACCGCAGCCATAGAACCTGCCGGAGCATCACTCATTAAATCAGCTCTCTTTTGAATAAGAGTTAAGGAATGCTCTAAATCAACAACGCCGGCTGTGTAATAAGCAGCGTATTCTCCTAAACTATGACCTGCCACGTATGCAGGAGTTACATCAACTAATGATTTTAACGCTTCTAAACACGCAATTGATGTTGTTAAAATAGCTGGCTGAGTATTCACTGTTTGTTTTAAAACTTCTTCATCACCTTCAAAACAAATATGTTTTATATCTTTTCCTAAAACTTCATTAGCTTTATCAAAAACATGTTTTGAAGCTTCAAAGTTTTCATATAAGTCTTTTCCCATGCCCACAGCTTGTGAACCTTGTCCTGGAAAGATAAATGCAACTTTTTTCATATTTAACCTCTTTTCCCATAAAATAACAGTTACAAGTTTTGTCCCATAACTGTTATTTTTAATAAATTAAATTTTCAAATATTATTTTTCAATTAATTCAGCAATTTTCTTATTAACGCCTGTTTCAACTGCTTCTTTTGCAACTCTTACGGCATTTTTGATTGCATAAGCTTTACTTCTACCGTGAGAAATAATTGTTATACCTTTAACACCTAAAAGTAAGGCTCCGCCGAATTCTTCGTAATTAATTTTTTTATAAAGACCCATCATAATTGGTAATGCCATAGCTCCAACTATTTTTGTGAAGATGTTTTTAGTAAATTGTTCTTTAATCATTTTGAACAACATTGAACTTGCACCTTCAGTAATCTTTAATGCAACGTTACCTACGAAACCATCACAAACAACTACATCACAAATATTTGAGAAAATTTCTTTTCCTTCAACATTACCAATAAAGTTAAATCTTGTTTGGTTTTCTAGTAACTTATAAGTTTTTTGTGCTAAGTCATTACCTTTCCCAGCCTCTTCACCAATATTCAAAACCCCAATTCTAGGATTTTTAACAGCCAGAACGTTTTTAGAAAAGATAGTACCCATAACAGCAAATTGGTACAACATTTCAGGAGTACAACTACTGTTAGCGCCACCATCAATTAAAACGATTGGCTTTTTCATTGTTGGTAAAGTAACTGCGATAGCAGGTCTATCAATACCGTGAAGACGACCTAAACCAAATAAACTTGATGCCATAGCTGCACCAGTAGAACCGGCTGCAACAACTGCATCTGAACTTCCAGTAGCAACAGCATCAACTGTCATTACAATAGAAGATTTTTTCTTTTTACGGATTGCTTGAGCTGGAGCCTCACCCATTTCAATAACTTCTGAAGCATGAGAAATTTTAATGTCCAATTTATCAACATCAACTTTTATTCTCTTATTCTTGAAACCGCCACATTTAGAAATAACACCGTTTTTTCTAACACGTTCAATTTCTTGCTCAATTTGATCTTGCTTACCAACAAGTTCAAGGGCAACACCATATTCTTGGGCAGCCCATAGCGCACCCGCTACGATTTCGTGTGGAGCATGATCCCCGCCCATTGCATCTACTGCGATTCTTGTCATCTTTTCCTCTGATTATTGATTATTATTCTTCTGTTTTTTCTTCAATTGTTTCTTCAGCTTTTGCTTCTGTTTCTGCTGGAGCTTCTTCTACAACTTCTGCTTTTTTTGTTGCTTTTTTAGCAGTTTTTTTAGGAGCTTTTTTTGCTTCTTTAACTTCACCTTCAGCTACGTAGTCTGCTGATTTGATGCTTACCGCTTTTCCTTTATAATAACCACATTCTGTGCATACTGTATGTGTTAATACTGTTGCACCACAGTGTGAACATGTAGTTGTTGTTGGTTTAATTGCTTTCCAATTTGCTCTTCTTTTTGCTTGTGCTGATGCACCTGTTCTTTTCTTTGGTACTGCCATTTTTAAATACCTTTCTATTTTCTATCTACTTTTATATTTTTAAAAACTTCCATTCTTGTATCTGGAATTTGAAAAGTTTCATCTGTTTCAAAGAAACCCTCTTTACAATTTATACCACAAACTTTTTTATCTGGGAAATTAATTATTACAGATTGATACAATAAATCTGTAATATCAATTTCATTTTCACCATTCAAATCTGTTATAAATTGTCCGTCTTTAAGCTCTAACTCTTGCCCGTATTCCTCTAATAAAGAGCTTTTTGCAAACATTTCCTCTATATCAAAATCCATATTTTCTTCGTATTCATTAAGGCAAATATCACATTCTAATTTTGCAATTAGCTTAACATTTCCTGTAACTTTTATGTAATCGCCCAATGATTCTAGGGTTAAATTTGCTTTGATGTTTCCATTTGTAGGAATTTCTTCGATAACATCATCAAATTCGTAACCGAGTTTTTTGTTAGGAGCTTGTTCAATTTCTTCAATTGAAACAATTTTATGCGTATTGTTCATCTTGTAATAAAACTCCCAATATGTTATTTGTTACAACACAAACCTTTTTTATTGGACCATTAAAATCTTTTTCATAAACAACATTTGGTGTTTTCATAGCATTTTTTAATTCTTCATAATCTTTGATAGGATTTGCAGAATACAATACTAATGGTTGTGGAGCTGATTTTAAAAATAATAAAATAGCTGTTCTGATTTTAACTTGTGGGTTTGCGAATTGTTGTGCCATAATTTTCATTTCTCCGTTATTTTAAGGTCAAAAAGACCTCTGATTAGTTTTTAACCAGAGGTCTAAATATTTAATTACATAGTTTTCATAGTGTTATCAATGATTTCATTAAAGCTATCAGCTTTTAATGAAGCACCACCAACTAAAGCACCATCAATATCTGATTGACGCATTTGTTCTTCAATAGTTGAAGGTTTTACTGAACCACCGTATAAAATTCTGATTGCATCACCTGCTTCAGCGCCAGCAACTTCTTTAACTACGTTTCTAATCATAGCAATTACTCTGTTTGCTTCAGCTGAATCACAAGTTTTACCAGTACCAATAGCCCAAATTGGTTCGTATGCAATAACTGATTTTGCAACATCTTCTGATGAAATACCTTCTAATGCTGCTTTTATTTGTGATGCTATGTGAGCATCTGTTTGACCAGCTTCTCTTTGTTCTAAAGTTTCACCACAGCAGATAATTGGTAATAAACCACCAGCTAAAATAGCTTTTGCTTTTTTGTTAATCATTTCATCTGTTTCTGAGAAGTATTGTCTTCTTTCAGAGTGTCCGATGATTACGTAATCACAACCAGCATCTTTTGCCATTTCAACAGAAATTTCACCAGTGTAAGCACCAGATTTTTCCCAGTGGCAATTTTGCGCTGCAGTTTTTACTAATGGTCTGCATTTGTCGCATCTCATACCTTCTACAGCTGCGATTGAAGTGAATGTAGGTGCAATTACAATTGTAGGTAATTGCTCTACTGTATATTTTTCTGCGTGTTTAGCAACACCCATAAATAAATCTCTTGCATCTGCTTGTAACATATTCATTTTCCAGTTACCTGCGATAATAGGTTTTCTTGACATATTTAATCTCCTCTTTGTTTGTATTTTACACATTTATATTAAAATAAACATACTCAACAAGCAATATTTTTGATAAAATAAATGTATGAAAAGAAAATTTGATTTTTACATTGTTCCAACTCCGATTGGAAATATATCTGACATAACACTTCGTGCAATCGAAGTATTGAAAGAAGTTGACCTAATTGCATGCGAAGATTCTCGTATAACACAAAAACTTTTAAATCATTACGATATCAAAACAAAATGTATTTCTTATCATAAATACAACGAAAAAGAACGTGTTGATTTCATGATAAACACTCTTAAAGAAGGTAAAACAATAGCTCTTGTATCTGATGCTGGAACACCAATGATTTGCGACCCTGGCTCAGTTCTTTTAACAGAATTAAAGAAAAATAATATCAAAGTTTCTGCGCTCTCTGGCTCTTGCGCCGTTACGACTTTTCTTTCACAAGTTCCTCGTGATACAGAAGAGTTTAAGTTCGTAGGCTTTTTACCAAAAGGCGAAAAACAAATTCAAGATTTGTATTCAGAAAACAAGTTCACAAATATGGTATTTTACGAATCTCCAAATCGTATCCTGAAAACATTAAAAGCAATTCAACAAGTTGCACCAAATGTAAAAGTTGCTATCGGACGTGAATTGACAAAAATGTTTGAAGAAATAGTTATTGACGACATTGAAAAAATTATTGAACATTTTTCCGGAGAAATAAAAGGCGAATTTGTTGCAATGACTTACTCTCAAGAGAAAACAGAATTGTCAGAAATAAAAGATAAAATTGAAGCCCTAAAAAACGAAGGTTTCAAATCAAAAGAAATCTCAATAATCCTTTCAACACTTTATAATCTAAACAAAAACGATATCAAGAGTTTATTGTATTAATACGGTGGGAAAGGTCAAAGATAAAATAAAAAATCCAAAGTTTAATACAAATTCCCACCCTACATATTTCATTTTGTAATTAATTATTTTATAGTTAACTCATAGAAAAAATCCCTGACAACATATCCATAATTAATATAGAGAAAAGCTCCAGCAACAAAAATCAAACTACCAATTACAGATAGTTTTAAAACTTTTGTAAAATCAACCGGAGAGTTATTTTCTGGAGCATTATTTACAAACGTATTTACCTTATTTACATTTTTATTAAAAGTTTTCATCACAGAGTTAATCTTTATTTAACATATATTCATATTTAAAAATACCATATTAAAAACAGAATTACAATAATAAATGTAGAAAAATAGTATATTTGTATTAATTAAATACGGTTTAACAAATTCGTAAATACAATTATCCTCATATTGAGGAGTTTTTATGAACCTAAAAAAAGACTTTGGAAAAAGAATAAAAGAACTACGTTGTAAAAAGGGTATAACACAATACCAATTAGCCGAGCTTGTCGGCATTGACCCTAAACACATTAGTCATATTGAAACTGGCAGAAGTTTTCCAAAAGCCGATTTAATAGAAAAGTTTGCAAATGCACTAAACACCAACTACACAGAGTTTTTTAAAACAGAGCATTTTGAAGATAGAAAAACTCTTCTTAAAAATATTCAAGAAACCCTTGAAAAAGCTAGTGATGAAGAAATTAAAACAGTCTATAAATTTGTAAATAGTTTCTTGAACTAATGTAGGGTGGGAATTTGTGTTTATTATAAAAAGTAAAAATAGGACGATCTTCTTTCCCTCCAAGACTAAATCAAGCTCAGTTGTTTTGGTTCAGTGTTAAGAAGTTTTTTCAGAAAACTTTTTCTATGGTACTTTGTAACACCATATTTTAAAATTGCGTTTTGGTGTTCTTTTGTCAAATATCCTGCGTTTTTCTTCCAATTATATTGAGGAAATTCTTCATCAAGTTTATCCATATATCTATCACGAGTAACTTTAGCCAAAATACTTGCACTTGCAATAGATGCCGATTTTCCATCTCCTTTGATTATAAATTGTTGAGGATAAGTATAATTTCTGATTAATTTATTGCCATCAACAATTGTAAGCAAGGAGTCCTTAGTTTTAAGTTGTGCTATAACATTTTCACATGCCAGTTTCATCGCTTTTAATGAACAGTTTAAAATATTATATTTCTCAATTTCCTCAACTTCAACACAAATTGTAGAATTAATTGTATTATTCAAAATAATATCGTACAATTCTTCTCTAACTTTTTTAGAAAGTTTTTTTGAGTCATTTAATTTTAATAAATCTTTTTCTATTGAATTATCGTTGATAAAAACAGCACTTGCAAAAACACCACCCGCAGCAGGACCTCTACCAGCTTCATCTGTTCCGACAATAACTTTATTAAAAGATTTATCAAACTCAAACAAGTTCATCTAAAATAAATTTTCCTAATTTTCCTTCTCTAAAAAACTTTAAAATAGAATTTGATGTTCTATCAATATCAGCTCTTGTTTCAGAAATAATCCAATTTCTGCTAAAAGCTATTTTTTCTAAATTTAATTCGTCAACACTATAATATTCTTTCAATTGTTCAGCATATTTTTTAGCCAAAATATCTAGTAATTTTTGAGCAACAATCTCGTTATCATAAGCATGCTCTGATACAGAATTTACAAAAGCCAGCTTTGTAGCAGCTTCTTGGTCATCTTGTCTCATAGGAATTATCCCCGGAGTATCAAGCAAATCAATATCTTTATTAATTCTAACCCATTGTTGTTGTCGTGTAACACCGGCTTTTGCGCCAATTTTTGTTTTAGAAGATTTTGTTAATTTGTTGATAACACTTGATTTCCCAACATTTGGCATACCTACAACCATAACTCTAGCAGGACGTCTCAACAGACCTTTTGCCATAATTGCTTGAATTCTAGGTTCAGCAAGTTCAAGAACTTTTTTAACAATAGGTTGCAAGTCTTTAGAATTTTTTGCATCAGTAATCATGACAGGCATTTTAGATTTTTCTTTAATCTTATCGACGAATAATTTCAATTCTGCTCTATCAACCAAATCTGCTTTATTTAACAAAACTAGGCGAGGTTTCCCGCCTAGTAATGATTCAATATTGTTATATATACTGCTAAACGGAATTCTTGCATCTAAAACCTCAATAATGACATCACAAAGATTTAATTTTTCTTTTAACTGTCTTTCGGCTTTAGCAATATGCCCCGGATACCAGTGAATATGACTATCTTTTTTCAATTTTTTCCTTAATACGAGTAGCTTTACCAGCTCTTTCTCTCAAGTAGTATAATTTAGAACGTCTAACATCACCACGTCTCAATACGTTGATTTTTTCAATTCTTGGAGAATTTACTAAGAATACACGTTCTACACCAACACCTTGAAATACTTTTCTTACAGTAATAGTTTTATTTAAACCAGAACCGTGTTCTTTAATTAAAGTACCTTCGAATGCTTGTGTTCTTTCTTTATTGCCTTCGATAATTCTAACGAATACTTTTACAGTATCGCCAGGATTCATTTGTGGTAATTCTTTACCAGCAATTATTTCTTTTTCCATTTCGTCGATAATAGGATTCATCGTTTTTTCCTCTTTTTCTGTCTTCTTAATTTTTATATTATTTTAAAAAAAATCTAAATTCAAGTACTTTCTTCACAATTGTTATAAAAGCATTACATGAAACGCTTCATTTGTTCCATCATTTTGCCCATACCGAGCTTACCAAATTTGCCCATCATACCTTGCATATTTGACATTCCCTTCATCATTTGACGCATTTGTTCAAACTGTTTTATGAATATGTTTATATCATGTAAAGGAATTCCTGAACCTGATGCTATTCTTTTTTTGCGTGATGAATTTATTAATTGAGGGTTTGCTCTTTCTTCTGGGGTCATACTTGAAATAAAAACTTCAATTCTTTTCATTTGTTTTTCACCTTCGTGAGAAATTAAATCTCTGTCGTCTTTTTTTATGTTTAAACCTGGCAACATACCTAAAATATTACCCATTGAACCAAAAGCTTTCATTTGTTTTTGCATTTTTAAGAAATCATCAAATGTAAATTCAGCTTTTTTCATTTTCTTTTGAAGTTCTAGAGCCTCTTTTTCGTCAAACACTTCTTGAGCTTTTTCTACAAGCGAAACTATATCACCCATACCAAGAATTCTTGTGGCAATTCTTTCTGGGTGAAAATCTTCTAATGCTGTCATTTTTTCGCCTGTACCAGTCAATTTAATTGGTTTACCTGTACAGTGAACAATACTTAATGCTGCACCACCTCTAGAGTCGCCGTCTAATTTTGTTAAAATCAAACCTGTTAAATTAAGTTGCGCATCAAAGTTTTCTGCAACATTTACAGCTTCCTGACCTGTCATAGAATCGACAACTAACAACTTTTCTTGTGGATTAAAAATTCTATCAATCAATAACAATTCAGCCATCATGTCTGTATCAATTTGCAAACGACCTGCTGTATCTAAAATCAATACATTGTAACCATTTTCTTTTGCATAATTCAAGGCTTTTTGTACAATATTTTGAACATTTTTTTCTTCGTCAATCGTAAACACTTCAACTCCGATTTGTTGACCTAAAGTTTTTAATTGACTGATAGCAGCTGGACGATAAACGTCGCAAGCAACAAGTAAAGGATTTTTACCTTCTTTTTTAAGTTTTACAGCAAGTTTTGCAGAAGAAGTCGTTTTACCAGAACCCTGCAAACCTAGCAACATAATCATTGAAGGGTGTCCTGCTAAATTAAGAGGTTTATTTTCTTTACCTAAAATTTCAACCAACTCGTCATGTACTATTTTAATAAGTTGTTCAGACGGATTAACACCTTCTAAAACCTTTTCCCCTTCTGCTTTATCTTTAACAGCAGAGATAAAAGATTTTACTACTCTCAAGTTAACATCGGCTTCAAGTAAAGCTCTTCTGATTTCTCTCAAAGCTTCCTGCATATTGTCTTGAGTAAGTTCTTTTCCTCTTGCGTTAGAAATTATATTTTGTAGTTTTTCGCTTAAATTATCAAACATGTTTTTTCCTTTTTTAAAATGTTGTTAAAATCTTATCATAAAATAGTACGGCTTGGTATTGTTTTTTTAAAAAATTTAAGGTATCTTACTTTTAGAAAAATTTAGGAGAACATATGCAATTAGATATCGTAACAAATGAAATCGGATTAGTATTAGAAGAATTAATGAATTTTATTCAAAACGATGAAGAAGTTAAACAAGATTTTAACGAATACGCAAGCACAATGGGAGGACTTAAACATAACACACTTATGGAGCTTGCTGTACCTTATATTTTTGAAAGAAATATTCCGGATAAAAATTGTTCTGTAATCGAATTATATCTTCAAAAACACGAAACTCTCCCTGATGAAGCCAGAAATCTATTAATCGCATTAAAAACTCCTATTTCATCAATCTTTGAAATCAAAAAAAATATCAAAAACGGTTTTGAACTATTGAATTTGGTAAACGAAAAAACTTATGATGCGATTTACCCTTTCAAAATGACAAACCTTAGAGGTTTAGGAGTTGGGCAATTCTTGGTTGCAAGATTATTTAACTTTGAAGATGCAACATATATTATTGATATTTCAGGTGCACTACCTTCAACCAAAAAATCTGATGCAATGAGATTTGCGGTAGCTAAAATTATTCAAGAACCACATCTTGTATATATGGACAACCCTGTTAAAGAAAAAGAAATCCAAGAAAATGTAAAAATGATGAATCAAAAATTTGTTGAAGCTTTTGGTTCAAATATGATTTTTACGACAAGCAATCATTCTGATGAAATAATTTCAATGTTTAACGAATATGCTGAAAATGGCACACTTGTTGACCTTGAAGGTAAAATTGAAGAACCTAAAGAATACAAATATTTTGAAGTAAAAGATTACAATACTAATTATAATAATTTCATAGAAAACTCTGTAACAGGTTATTATAATAAACAACAAATTTATGATATCGCAGTAACTTTCCAACCAGAAGAAGGTCTTTATATTGTGCCTTTCTACAAAAGTTTAGAAAGAATTTTAACTTCTGATAAACCTGAAGAAATCGAAAATTACGACAAATGTGTAAAATATTTTTTAGAAGCTCCTACAATTTCTGCAAAAATTTTGACAGATATAAATAACAAATATCCAAGATTTACAGAAATAGCAAATAAAGTTTTGAACGAAAACTCAACATTTGAAGAACTTTTGAAAAAATATAAAGATACAGAACATAAAGTATTTTCACACACAACAATTTTGTATAACTCAAACGTTTTTTCATCAACCCTAACAGATATCGTTGATACAAAGAAAAAAGAAGGCATAGACTACTCTAACGTAAAAAGAAACGACCCTTGTCCTTGCGGTAGTGGTAAAAAATACAAAAACTGCTGTTTGAATAAATAAGAATTTATTTATTTATCTATAATATCTTTGGCTTTATCAACTTCACCCATGTTGATATAACACACCCCTGCAAACATTTTGAAAGGGAATTTTAGAATGGCTATTATTATTTTTAATAAAATTTTTAGTATACTTTTGACTAGCATAATATTACCCTTACATAATTTATACATTGTTAATGTATAACAAACATAATCAATTAACCATAATATTGTTAAGGACAATGTAAGGGTTATATTATGGAAAGAAAATTATTTAGAAGCGGTAACGGTTGGGCATTATTTATGCCTCAAACAATTTTGCAACTCTTAAAAGTTAACCCCGAAACGGATAAAGTTGAATGTATCATGGAAAATGACGTTCTTAAAATTAAAAAAGCTCCAAAAGAAGATTAAACAAATGTAACGAAAAATTTTTGTTGATAGCAAAATATATTTTTACGTTTTTTAAACCATGCGTGAAAGTTTCTGCAATCCAAAATTACTATACGCCTTTAGTGGCTAAAAAATCCTTTGACAAAAATATGTCAAATCCTATTCTGATGTCTAAAAACGTTCAAGCATCAGCAATGGAACTTTCATCAAATTACAACAAACCATTAATCAATTTCAAAGGATATTACGGAGATAAACAGCCGGCTAAAAAGCTATTTTGGATACTAAAAGGAAACAATCACGTCTACGAGGATAACGAAACTCACAGAACTTTATACAGAAACGGCAATACAGGTTGGAAGAAATGGGTTGCAGAAAAACCTGAAAACCTTTTAAAACGCACACCACTAGATGCAATTCAATCAATTTGTACGCTTACTAAAAAACAACATCATTACCCAGAAATTCCAGATTATATTCCAACTCCAAACTATGGTGATAAATGGGGCAGAAGAGCGAATTATATTGAAATAAATCCTCGTACAGTAGCTTTAACAGAAGGTTCTAAAAAAAGTGAAGGTCTGCTTAATGTAATGAAGCTTTTACCAGCAATTCCACCTTCACCAAAAAGTTTTGCAAATTGCATAATACTTTCACAACTTTACCCTGCAATGTACAAAGAAAACGACGGACACTTAGGTCGTTCATCACTGTATACAGTAGATTTACACTCAGGCATTTCTAAAAACCTAACCTCAGACAAATTATGCAGAAATGGTCAAAAAATGGGCGATGATGAACAAGTTAAAGCTTTCAACGATATGGCTCATTTAAGAGGTTTGAAAACAGGTATCAGAATGCCTTTATCATCAGGTCAAATGACTGTCAAAGGTGAACCTTTCAATTGGCACAAACACCAAGACGCATTTATCAGTGCTTGTTGTTGGGCTGTAGATTTAGGTTTTGATGCAATCTTCTTTGATAGTGCAAAGCACGTTGGCAACTGGGATATGGGCAATTATTGCGGAAGTGGCGAAGTTCCAAATTTCGGTCAAATGCAATATATCACAGAAGAAATAAGAAGCAGAACAGGCAGAAACGATATCGCATTTATCGGTGAAAAATGCGACGACAATTCTCGTAATAATCAAATGGGATTAAGCGCCGGAAATGACTGGAGCAGAGCCGACAACTTTAACAGCGTTCTACACGAATATGACAAACAACGTTGGAACGACGAATACGCAGCAGGTCCAGTAATTTCTGATGACAATGACAACGGCTCAATGTCTTTAGAACAAAGATTAAACAGAATTAAAAATTCTTTCAATGGCTATCGTGAAGCAGGTTGGAGACTCCCAACATTTATGCAAATGCACGATATTTTCCCAACTTCACCTTATGCTAAAAATACCCATGAATTAATGGAATGCGGTGAAAATAAATCAACATACGGTGATGTAGCAAGTCATTACAACAATATCTTTGATACATCAGACCACGCTGATTGGTACAGAAATCAAGTCAACAAAGAATTTTTACACATAATGTATAGATAAAAAAAGAGGGCGAATTTCAAAGAAATTCGCCCTCTTTTTTGTCTTCAAAACTATTTATTTTTATCAGTAAACATTTTTGAAATAATGTCTTTATATTTATCAAAAACATTATTACGTTTAATTTTTGCAGTATTATTCATCAATCCATTATCAACAGTAAATCCATCTTTCAAGACCTCAAAATGTTTAATAGCCTCAAATGATTTTAAATTAGGTTTATTTTTAATATATTTATTCAATTCATGTTTAATCAAATCTCTCAAATTTGGATTATTAATAGTCAAATTCTTACCAGATTTAATGTTTTTAGCGGCAAGCTCACATTTTTCAAGAGCTTCTTGAGAAGGTACAACCAAAGCACCAATACTGTTTTCGTCTTGACCAACTAAAACGATTTGGTCGATATATGGGCTACCTAAGCAAGCTTCTTCAATTGGCACAGGTTCTACATTTTCACCATTTGAAAGTACAATTGTTTCTTTCATTCTACCAACAAGAACAAGGTTGTTATCGCCTGTTAACCAACCTAAGTCGCCTGTGTTAAACCAGCCGTCTTCATCTATAACCTTTTTAGTAGCTTCTTCGTCTTTGTAGTAACCTGCCATAACTTGTGGACCTTTTACCAATACAAGACCTTTATTGAAAATACCTAAAGGTTCAAAAGTTTTAGGGTCAACAATTTTCATATCAGTAGCTAAAATAGGTTTACCAGCAGAACCAAGATAGTTCTTGTCATTAACTCCTCTTAAAGTAAGTACTGGAGAAGTTTCTGTCAAACCATAACCTACACGAAGGTTTACACCGATTGCATCATAGAACAATTCGTCCTTCATAGTGATAGCACCACCACCAGAAATTGTAGCTCTAAAGTTCAAACCAGCTGCATCTTTAAGTTTTTTATAAACAGTTTTTGTAAATAAAATATGCAAAGGTTTGATAAATGAACGAGCAATTTTATGGTAAAGTCTGCTACGTTTTTTGTAGCGAGTTTTTTTATTTGTAAGTCTTCTTTCTGCATACATTTTGTGAATTTTGTAAGCAATACTCAATCTCACTGCAAAATCAAAAATGTAATAACCTAATTTAGAATTTTGTTTTAATTTTTGATAAACACCAAGTCTGATTGCTTCCCAAATACGAGGAACAGACATAAATGTATCGATTGGATATTTAACTAAATCATCTTTAAGTTTTGGAATAGTTGTGAAATGAAGATGACAACCACACAAATAATAATACATTTGAGCAGTTCTTTCGTACGCATGCCAGATTGGTAAAATTTGAAGTGTATTTTCACCAGCCTTTGATTGAAAACCTTCTTCAACAGAAGGGAATTGAGAAAGTACGTTTTTATGAGTTAATAAAACGCCTTTTGGATTACCTGTTGTACCTGATGAATAAAGGATTGTAGAATAGTCAGAATATGACATTTCTGGTTCATAGAATTGATGATTTTTGCCCATTTCACGAACTTCATCATAAGTATAAACAGGACAATTCAAACCACTTCTGTCAAAATCTTCATCTGCAAACATAACCATAACGAATTTAAGATTACATTGTGATAAGAAACCTTTTGCTTTGTTAAATAGAGTTTTGTCTCTCAAAATAACTGCACAACTATCAGAATGGTGAGTGATAAATTCTAATTCTTCAACAGGAGCATTAGAACCTCTAAGTACGCAAACAGCTCCACATCTCATTACGGCTTGGTCGCAAACAACAAATCTACCTGTATTTTCTGTAAAAATAGAAACGTGATTACCCTTTTCAATACCTAAACTTTGCAATCCAGATGCTAAATTTGAGATATGGTCTTCAAGTTCACCATAAGTCATTTCAATTTTTGAATGAGTATCTGTAATTGCCATTAAATCTTTGTGTGGCGCAATTCTTGCTTTGAAATAATTTGAAACTGTTTGATATTCATCAACAAGTTTATCAATCATTTCTGTTTCTTTGATAATATCTTGCGCTCTTTTTTCACGTTTATCTTCTAATTCCAATAAATTGTATATATCCATGCTTCCCTCTAAATCTTTATTTTCATTATAACATTAGGATAAATTAATTCTATCTAGTATTTAATACTAAGTCAAGCAATCTTAAAAATACTTAAACATAGATATCAAATTTAGATTAAAGGTGTATAATAAATGTATGAAAAAGAATCAGTTGTTTATCGAAACAGAATATGCAAGAGAACTTGGGGAATACAAAATCCCAAGATACAATGAGTTGCCTGATTTTGATTTATATATGGAACAATTGATTGAAATTTTGGATAAATATTTGAATATCTTCCGCATTCCTGGGGAAGAAAAGATGATAACTGCAACTATGGTTAACAATTACGTTAAACAAAAAGTTATTCCACCTCCAAAAAATAAAAAATATTCAAAAAGCCAATTATTATATTTAATAGTTATCGGAATACTTAAACAAGTTTGGAGTATTTCTGAAACTGCACAAGTTTTAAAACTATATAGCGAACAATATTCTGAAGAAATTGCATACAACTATATGTGCACAGAATTGGAATCTGCATTACAAGCTACTTTCATCACAAGGAACTTTTCTGCAGAGAGTTGCGCTACAAAAATTACCCCATTATCAGAGGCTGTACGTTCTGCATTGATGGCTTTTACCAATAGAATTTATTCTAAAAAAGTGCTACATCATTTAGGAACATTTAACAATTAATGTAAAAACTTTTACAAACAGCTGAAAATATTGTATTATTAAAAAAGCATAGGAAGAATTAGGGGAATGTTAATGGATAAACTTTGGGAAAACTGGTTAATTTCTGATGACGTAAGAGACACTATTGATAACTGTCAAAGCGTTATTGTACCAAATTCAAGAGAAGAATTATTTGATTTAGCAATCGGAAATAAAGATAATAAAATATTTCACGTTACATATTACATTGAGGGTAGAGGCGACGTTGAAGAAGCCAATGTAGTAAAATGCAGAAATGGATTGTGCATAAATTATACAGAATCCTATATGCGACGTAGAGATCCTAACTGCATGGTAGTTAACAACATTGAAAAAACAGATAAAGTTAAATATACAGATAGATTTCATACAGAATTTGACGGAGTTAGAAAAGAAACTCTAAACTGGTTAAAACAACAAGAATTGATTGTTTTACCATTTATGGCAGGGGGTAAAGATTATGGTTACGAAGCACTTTTAGTTGCTCCTAAAAACTCTGCATTCTTTGCTGCAAGCGTTTATGATATGCAAGAAGTTATTCCGATTGAAGAATTAGATTATAAATTCAAACCAAAAGCTATTATCTACGTTGCACCACCATTCAGACATACACATTTTGACGGGAAACAAGTTGTAGTACACAATAATCAAGACGGGGTACACGAAGTATTTTCATACAACTTATATCCGGGTCCGAGTGCAAAAAAAGGTGTTTACGGTATTCTTTTAGCATTAGGATTAGAAGAAGAATTCGTAACAATGCACGCATCTACAGTTGATGTTGTTACACCTTATGATAACGATACAACAATTTTACACGAAGGGGCATCTGGTAGCGGTAAGAGTGAAATGCTTGAATATGTTCATCGTGAAGAAGACGGTCGTTTAATTTTAGGTGAAAACATTATAACTGGCGAACAGAGATATTTAGAATTAGGGCATTCATGTAAACTTCACCCTATCACTGATGATATGGCTTTATCAAATCCAGAATTCCAAAAAAATGGTAAATTAGCCGTAACTGATGCTGAAAATGCGTGGTTTATCAGAATTGACCATATTACAAACTATGGTACAGACCCTCATTTAGAAAAAATAACTATTCATCCGGAAAAGCCTTTGTTATTCTTTAATATTCAAGGACACCCAGATGCAACATGTTTAATTTGGGAACATATCCAAGACGATGATGGAAAACCATGTTCAAACCCAAGAATTATTATTCCTAGAGAATTAAACGAGGATATTCAGGACGGACCTGTAGATATTGATTACAGAAGCTTTGGATTGAGAACTCCACCTTGCACTAAAGAAAATCCTTCTTATGGTATCTTTGGTATGATGCATGTTTTACCACCAGCATTAGCTTGGTTATGGAGATTGGTTGCACCAAGAGGTTTCAATAATCCAAGTATTGATTCATCAGCTGATGAAAACCAGTTTGATATAAAAAGTGAAGGCGTAGGTTCATTTTGGCCTTTTGCGACAGGCAAAAGAGTTGATTTTGCAAACATTTTGTTAGAACAATTTATGCAAACAACTAAAACAAAAAATATTTTAATTCCTAACCAGCATATTGGTTGTTGGAAGGTTGGATTTATGGCACAATGGGTAATCAGAGAATACCTTGCAAGAAGAGGACAAGCTTCTATGAAGAAAATTAATCTTCACCCTGCAAGACACCCATTAGCAGGTTACATTCCAGAGCAAATTCACGTTGAAGGTGTTGCTATTTCTAAGAAATTCCTAGATGTAACAGTTCAACCAGAAATCGGCTTAGAGGGTTATGATGACGGAGCTAAACAATTAGAAGATTTCTTTAAAAGAGAAACTCAATTGTATTTACAAAGCTCACTTCACCCACTAGGTAAAGCAATCATCACTTGCTGTTTAGATAACGGCACTCTTGATGATTACGAAAAAATTATTCCTGGAACATATTAATAAAGAGAGCTTATAATGAACGATAAATATATTTATTTTGTAGATGTTACAAACAGAGATGGTGTTCAAACATCACGATTAGGTTTGGCTAAATTACAAAAAACAATTATAAATTTAATGTTGAACGAGTTGGGAATTACTCAATCAGAGTTTGGTTTTCCTACAACCAAACACGAACTAAATTATTTGAATGGTAATTTAGACCTTGTTGATATGGGAGTTATTAATAAAACAAAACTTTCTGGTTGGATGAGAGGAATTGTGAAAGACGTTGAAGAATCTTTTACAAATTGTCCTAGACTTAAATATGTAAACCTTTCTGTATCGACTTCAGACCAAATGATACAAGGTAAATACAAAGGCAAAAAGACTAGAGAAGATATCATTCAATCAACAAACGAAGCCGTTAAAAGAGCAAAAGAACTTGGCGCAATTTCTGTCGGAGTAAACGCTGAAGATGCATCAAGAAGTGATATTGATTACTTGATAAAATGGGGGTTAAATGCCAAAGAAAACGGAGCAAATAGACTTAGATATTGCGATACACTAGGTTATGACGACCCACAAACGGCTTATGATAGAATTTCTAAAATCGCAAAAGCAACTCAAATGGATATTGAACTACATTTCCATAATGATTTAGGTATGGCAGTAGGTAATTCTGTAATGGGTGCAAAAGCAGCAATTGATAATGGAGTTAATGCTTATATCAATACGGCTATTAACGGTATGGGAGAAAGAGCAGGCAATGCTGATTTAATTTCTTGTTTGCTTGCAATCCTTAAATCGAGTGGTTTTAAAGGCAAATACCAAATTGATAAACAAATTGATTTATCAAAATCTTGGCAATTAGCAAAATATACAGCTTATGCGTTTGGATTGCCAATTCCAATGAATCAACCAGCAGTTGGAAGTAATGCTTTTGCTCACGAATCAGGCATTCACGCAGACGGAGCTTTAAAAGATAGAAGAAATTACGAACTTTATGATTACGAAGAACTTGGACGTGGCGAGCCTGAAATAGTTGAAACAGGCAGAATGATTACGACAGGTGAATATGGAGGAATTAAAGGTTTCAGAAACGTATATGACAATATGGAATTAGAGTTTGAAAGCGAGGAAGATGCAAGAAACATTCTAGAATTAGCACGTTACGCAAATGTTCATACGCAACAACCTTTGACTAATGACGAATTAAAATTTATATATTATTACCCAGAAATTGCGTATAAAATTATGACTGTAACTCCATATTACGAACCAAAACATGCACCAAAAAATAGAAAAAAACATAATATGTTTGCAAAAGTATAGAGGATATAAATTATGGGACAAACAATAGCAGAAAAAATTATATCAAAACACGTAGGACACGAGGTTAAAGTCGGAGAACTTGTAATTGCAAAAGTTGATGTTGCAGCAGTTCAAGACGGAACGGGTCCATTGATGTGTAACGAATTCAAAAAATTAGGTAAAGACAAATTAGCAAACCCTGAACGCTCAATATTATTTATTGACCACGCTGCACCAAGCCCAAGAAAAGAACTTTCAAATACTCACACGGTATTGAGAGAATTTGCAAAACAATATGGAGCAATTCTTTCAGAAGTGGGAGAAGGGGTCTGTCATCAAAGACTTGTTGAAACATATGTAAACCCTATGGAAATACTTGTAGGTGCTGATTCACACACTTGCACATCAGGCGCATTAGGCGCATTTGCAACTGGAATGGGCTCAACTGATATTGCAGTAGCTATGGCTCTTGGTAAAACTTGGTTAAAAGTTCCTGCAACCTTCAAAGTTGAAGTTAATGGAGAATTTCCAAAAGGGGTCTATGCAAAAGATTTAATTTTGCATTTGATTGGCACAATCGGCGCTGACGGAGCAACTTACAAGGCTTTAGAATTTTCTGGCTCAACTATCGATAATATGGATATGGCAGATAGATTTACTATCGCAAATATGGCAGTTGAAGCAGGCGCTAAGGCTGGATTATTTCCAACAGACGAAAAAACAAAAGCATTTTTAGAAGAAAGAGGCAGAGGAGATAAGTTTGTAGAAGTTAAACCTGACGAAGATGCAGTTTATGAAAGAGTTATTAAAATTGATGCTTCTCAACTTAAACCAACTGTTTCTTGTCCTCATACAGTTGATAACACAAAAACCGTTGACGAATTAAAAGATGTGAAAGTTAATCAAGTATTCATAGGAACTTGTACAAACGGTAGAATTGAAGACTTGAGAGTTGCAGCAGAAATTTTGAAAGGTAAAAAAGTTAATCCTGACGTAAGATTACTTGTTGCACCTGCATCAAGAGATGTATTCAAACAAGCTCTAAAAGAAGGTTTAATCGAAATCTTTGTAGACAGCGGTGCTGCAATTGTTACAAGCGGTTGCGGGCCATGTGTCGGTGTTCATGCCGGAATTTTAGGAGATGGAGAAGTTTGTCTTGCGACACAAAACAGAAATTTTCAAGGCAGAATGGGCAATACAAAAGGATTTATCTATTTAGCAAGTCCAGCGGTTGCTGCATACAGTGCAATTAAAGGTTATATAGCAGATGTAAGAGAGGTGTTATAATGGGAAAAGTTTTTAAATTTGGCGATAATATTTCAACAGACCACATAGCTCCAGGAAGATTATTTCACTTGCGTTCTGATTTAAAAGAATTTTCGAAACACGTGCTTGAAGATGCAGACCCAGAATTTGCATCAAAAATGAAAGAGGGCGACTTCGTTGTTGCAGGTAACAACTTTGGTCTGGGCTCATCAAGAGAACACGCACCTCAAATCATTAAAATTGCCGGCGTTAGAGCAGTTTTAGCAAAAAGCTTTGCAAGAATTTTCTACAGAAATTCTATCAACATCGGTTTACTTTTAATTGAATGCGACACTGATAAAATCAATGCAGGGGACGAATTAGACCTTGATTTGCAAAACGGTGTAGTTAAAGATTTAACACAAAATATTGAAATTAAATTTCAACCACTTCCAGACGTTATGATTAAACTTTTAAATGAAGGTGGGTTGATTGAACACATCAAAAAACATGGAGATTTAGAACTATAATGAAAAAAGTAACTCTTATAAACGGTGATGGAATAGGACCAGAAATAACTGATGCAGTAGTAAAAATCATTGAAGCATCAGGGTTAAAAATTGATTGGGAATTACAAACGGCAGGTGCTGATGTGATTGAACAAGAGGGAACTCCGTTACCTGAAAGAGTTATAGAGTCAATAAAAAGAAACAAAGTTGCATTAAAAGCACCCGTTACAACTCCTATTGGAAAAGGTTTCAGAAGCGTAAACGTACAACTTCGTAAAGCACTTGATTTGTATTCAAACCTTCGTCCTTGCAAAAACATTGATGGTATTAAAACTCGTTTTGATAATGTTGATTTGGTTATCGTAAGAGAAAACACAGAAGATTTGTACGCAGGGATTGAAAGACAAGTTGACGAAGACCACGCAGAAAGCATTAAAACAATTTCAAGAGAAGCCTCATTGCGTATTGCAAAATTTGCATTTGATTACGCAGTAAAATACGGCAGAAAAAAGGTTACGGCGGTAACAAAAGCAAATATTTGCAAATTAACAGACGGACTATTTTTAACTTGTTGTAAAGAAGTAAAAGAACAATATCCAAATATTGAATATGATGAAATTCTTGTTGATAATGCTTGTATGCAACTTGTTCAAAAACCAGAGCAATTTGACGTAATGGTATTACCAAATCTATATGGAGATATTGTTTCAGACCTTTGCGCAGGTTTAATCGGCGGATTAGGAGTAGCTCAAGGCGCAAATATCGGCAAAGATTATGCTGTATTTGAACCAGTTCATGGTTCAGCACCTGATATAAAAGGTCAGAATAAGGCAAATCCGACTGCCCTCTTACTTTCTGCAATCGAAATGCTTAAATACATAAACGAATTTGAATATGCAGAAAAAATTGATAATGCACTACGAAAAACTCTTAAAGAAGGTAAATTTCTAACTGCTGATTTAGGAGGAATAGCTTCAACTACTGAATTTAGAGATGAAATAATTAAAAATTTATAACCACGATAGAAGAGGTTGGAGTAAAAACTCCAACAAAAAAGAAGGCGATTTTGATTTCATCAAAATCGCCTTCTTTCAATACTTTTAAGCAAATTATAATTTTGCAATTTGTTTATAGAAATCATGACATTGTTCAAATTTATAAGCAAAGTTGAATAATCTTTGTTCAGTCATTTGAGGTGTCATAATTTGTAAACCGATAGGCATATTAGATGAATCAAAACCAGCTGGAACACTCACACCTGGAATACCTGCAAGATTTGCACTAATTGTTGCAATATCAGTTAAGTACATTGATAAAGGATCTTCTGTTTTTGAACCAATGTCAAATGCAGTATTTGGACAAGTTGGAGAGATTAAGATGTCAACTTTTTCAAAAGCTTTATCAAAATCTTCTTTAACTAATCTTCTTAATTGTTGAGCTTTTTTATAGTAAGCATCATAGTAACCAGAAGATAAAGCGTAGGTACCTAACATAATTCTACGTTTAACTTCATCGCCAAATCCTTCAGCTCTTGATTTGTTATACATTTCAATTAATGTTTCGGCATTATCAGTTCTATGTCCATATCTAACACCATCAAATCTCGCTAAATTTGAACTACATTCAGCTGTAGCTAAGATGTAGTAAATACCGATTGAATATTTTAAGTATGGAAGTGAAATTTCAACAATTTCGCAACCCATAGATTTGTAATCTTCAATAGCAGTTTCAATAGCTTTTTTAACATCAGCATCAACACCTTCTGCCAACAATTCTTTAATAACACCGACTTTTTTACCTTTAATATCCTCATTCAAGTGTTTAGAATATTGTTCAACAGGCGCATCAATTGATGTTGAATCCTTTACATCATGACCTGAAATAACTTCTAACAATGTAGCTGCATCTTCAACAGTTCTTGCAAAAGGTCCGATTTGGTCTAAAGACGATGCAAATGCAATCAAGCCATATCTTGAAACACGACCATAAGTAGGTTTCATACCTACCAAACCACAGAAACTTGCAGGAAGACGAATACTTCCGCCTGTATCAGAACCTAAAGATAAAGATGATTCTAATGCTGCAACTGAAGCTGCTGAACCTCCTGATGAACCACCTGGAACTTTATTCAAATTCCAAGGGTTGTAAACGTTATTGAATGCTGAATTTTCATTTGATGAACCCATTGCAAATTCGTCTAAATTAGCTTTACCAACGATTGGAATTAAGTTATTTAATAATTTTTCTGTAACTGTTGCATTATATGGTGAAACAAAATTTTCTAATATTTTACTTGAAGCTGTTGTTTTTGTACCGATATAATTCATATTATCTTTCAAAGTTAAAGGAACACCTGCTAAAAGTGGTAATTCTTCGCCTTTAGCAACTTTTTCGTCAACTTGTTTTGCAACTTCCATTGCCTTATCTTTGCATAGAGAGTTGTAAGCTCTAACTTTATCTTCAACTTCATCTATTCTATCAAAAGTAGCGTTTAACAATTCAACTGCAGAAATTTCTTTATTCGCAATCATTTTTGATTGTTCAACGGCACTTTTCTTTAAAAGTTCATTCATACTTTTCTCCTTAACTATTATTTAAGTTAATTATAAATAAAAAACATCAAAATAACAAATGTAAAGGTTTTTTAACAACTTTTGAATTTTTAGCAATTTAAAATATTTAAAAGCTTTAAAACTATATGATTAGTGTGCAAAATACAGCTTTTTCGCCAGTTCAAAATTTAAAAATTAATTACAATCGCAAAGCTATGATTGGGTTTTGCGCTAATCCTATTGATAAATTTATTAAAAGCTCTCCTTCTACTCAAGAGTCTTTAAAAGAAATTTCTCAAATTAAAAAAGATGGGAAATCTCGTTTTGAAAAAGCAGATTTAAACACTTTTTCTAAAATGACTCCTGAAAAATTAAATAATGTTAAATATTTCGCAGACACAAATCAATCCGCTTTTAACATTAAATGGCTTATTGAAAAAAACGATGTTAATTTTGAAAAATTAAGTAAACTTATTCAAAAAGAAGAAAAAGATAACAAAAATGTCTCAATTTCTTTAAACAAAGACTTTGCTGATATGTCATCTTACATATTTAAATCAAAAAATGAAAATTACGAAAAATTTCAAATTTTAGATAAAAATTTAAACCCAAAAACTGAAGAAATAACAAGAGAAAAAGAAGGTTTTAAATACACAGAAGTTAAGGATTTTAAAAACAATACTATTTTAAAAGCAAAATCTGACAAAAAAGGTGTTTTAATTAATTCTACTAAAATTTTCTATGATAAAAATGGTAAACTTTTAAAAACTGAAATTACCAAACAGTCTGATATTGAAGGAATTTATGATATAAAAGTTAAAAATGCAAATGGTAAAGAAGAAATCATAAGTTCAGGAAAAGTGGATAAAAAAGGCCTTTCAACAATTACTAAAAATTTAACTTCTCCTGACGGTGTAAAAACAGAATATAATTGCTTTTTTGATAAAAATGGTAACAAAGAATTTACGTATAAAATTTTTGATAAAAAAGGTAAAACTATTTTAAACAATAAAGAGACTTTTAACGTCATTTCCGATAGTAAAAGTATTTCTACAAAAAACGGTGAAAAATATGAAATAATTTATAATACTGATAATATTTCAATTAAAAATAAAAATAAAACCGTGGAAATGTCTTTATATGGATTTGCAAGTGGAGATATCTCGCCTTTAAAAAGAGTTTCTGGAAATGAATTAGTTCAAATGCAAAATAATGTAACAAAATATGGCGGAGGTCAAGGTTCTTTTGCTGCGTACGATGTCTTTACAAAGGCTGTAAATACTAGCGACAACAAACTTTCAACACTTCTTCACGAATTAGGACACGCCAAAGATTACAGAAATAAGGATATGGAAATATCTAGTGATTCAAATTTTGTAAAAACATTTGAAAAAGAAAAAGATAATTTTGTAAATAATTCATCAAATTTTGAAAGAAGTTTAATAGAATATTTTATTAGGCCAAAAGGACATCACGCGGGTGAAAACGGCGGAAAAGTCGAAATGGTTGCAGAAACTAATGCTTTATTAAATGCACCCGCAGATGATAATGCAACAGCAATGAGAAAACAACTTTTGCAACAATATTTCCCTGAAACGATTGCTTTATTAAGTAATAAATTAGATAAATATACTAATTCACCATTACAAGCATCTTCAAGCGGATTTTTTGGACATTAATTAAATATTTCCAGTTGAACTATTTTTATCATCTTCAAGAGAAGAAATATCTATATTGTCATCTTCTTCTTGATAGTTATTAATATTTGGAACGTCTATATCAACATTGATATCAGCATCAATCATTTCAATATCATCTTTGTTATAATCTTTGATTTTACCATCTTCAAGCTTAACTTGGATAGAATTATTCAAGAAATGAAGAGCACAAACTTTACCAAGACCGTCTGGAGTCATAACACCAGAACCAATAGGAGGCATATCTTTAGCTGCTTCAATATAGTTTGAATATTCATAAGAAAGACAACATAAAAGTCTTCCACAAGTACCCGAAATTTTACCAGGGGCAATTGGCATACCTTGATCTTTAGCCAATTTTACATTTGTTGCCGTGAATTTTCTCATACAAGAGCTACAACAGAACTCTTTACCACAAATACCGCAACCATCTAAAAGCGCAGTTTCATCACGGACACCAATGTGTCTTAAATCAATTCTGATACGCTTAAATGTTTGCGTTAAATCCTTCAACAAGTTTCTAAAATCAACTCTTTCTGGAGCTGTATAATAAAATGTTATTTTTTTTCTATCGAAAGTTAATCTACATTGAACTAAATTCATATTTAATTTATGCGTTTTAATTAAATTTTGACATTTAAAATATCCCTGTAATTCTTCTTCTTTAATTTGAACTAGAATTTCATTATCCTTTTCAGTCAAAACTCTTATAACTGTAAAAGGTTCAGGTTTAAGTTTGCTCTTATCCCAAAGAGCCACAATTTCGTCATTTAAGCAAATAGCTTTTAAAGCTTCTTCACCTTTTTCTGTTCTACATAACAACATATCACCACATTTAACATTAACGTTATCTGGAATATTTAATGGATAATATGAATTTTTTAAATATCTTACTGCAAATTTTGTCATAGGTATTTTTCTTCTTCTTTTAATTTTCTATTCATTAATTTCATAAATACTTCTTTAGCAGGAGTATCTGTGTAAACAGCTTGATAAATAGCATTTGAAACAGGCACTTCTACTTCAAACTTTTTAGCTAATTCGCAAAGGGCTTTAGAGGTTTGAACACCTTCTGCAACAGAGCCTAAATCTTTTAAAATATCATCAATTTTTTTACCTTGAGCAATCATAGCACCCACAGTATGATTTCTTGATAAAGGACTAGAGCAAGTCGCAATTAAATCGCCCATGCCAGAAAGTCCATATAAAGTTGAAGGATTAGCACCAAGTTTAGTACTTATTCTGATAATTTCAGCCATACCACGAGTAAGCAATGCACCCATAGTATTGTCGCCTAATTTTAATTCTGCCGCAAAACCAGCTGCAATTGCGATAACATTTTTCAAACTACCACCAAGTTCAACACCGATTACGTCTGAATTTGTATAAAGTCTAAATCTATCTTTTACTGATAATTTTTCTTGAATAAATTTAGCAACTTCCATATCTTCAGATGCTACGCAAGCCGCTGTAGGACAACCCATTAAAACTTCTTTTGCCAAAGTTGGACCAGAAAGAATTACTAATTTTTGTTCTGGTAAAACGTCTTTGATAACTTCGCTCATTCTCATTAATGATGGTAATTCAATACCTTTTGAGGCATTAACAAGAACTTGATTTTTATCAATACCTGCAGATTTTAATTGTTCACAAACAGGTCTAACACCGCTTGTTGCAATTACCGAAAGAATTACATCTGCATCTTTAATTGCTAATTTCATATCCGATGTAATTTCAACCTTGTCTTGAAGTTGAACTTCAAGAGGTTTAGTTGATTTTTTATGAAGTTTTAACTCTTCTGATAAATCTTGTTCTCTTGACCAAACTGTAACTTCATCAAAGTTATCTGTTAATAACCATGCAAGAGTTAACCCCCAACACCCTGCACCTAATACTGTTAATTTCATTCTTAAACTTTTTCTCCACTATTTAATAATTTTCTCAAAACACCACCGTGTTTTTTCAATTCTTTTTTTGCATCTTCAATACTCAAATTCATAGCGATTGAAGCAACAGAAGTTTTTATATCCCAATTAGATTCTAACAAAGCTTCTAGTGCTCTACCAATAGAAGTTTCAGCAATTTGGCTAACAATTCTAATTGCTCTATCTTTCAATTTGTCGTTTGTAGCTTTCAAATCAATCATAAAATTCTTGTAGGTTTTACCAATTTTAATCATTGCACCTGTTGAAAGCATATTCAAAATCATTTTTTGAGCAGTCCCAGCCTTTAAACGGCTAGAACCAGCAATAACTTCTGGACCAACTTCTGCACAAATGCAAACCGTAACTTCTTCCTTAATTTTAGCTTGGTTGTTGCAAGTAACAGCAATTGTTTTTACTCCGATATCATTTGCAGTTTCTAAAACACCTAAAAGATATTTAGGATTTCCGCTTGCAGAAATTACAACGCAAACATCATTTTTAGTAAGAAATTTTGCATCTTCTTTACCTTGTTCAAAATTATCTTCTGCACCTTCAACTGCTGTTGTGAAAGCTTTTTCACCACCTGCAATAATACCTTGAACCATAGAAGGTTCAGTACTAAAAGTTGGAGGACATTCACTTGCATCTAAAATACCTAGACGACCAGATGTTCCACAACCGAAATAAATTAGTCTTCCGCCATTATTTAGTTTGCTTGCAATAATATCAATAGCTTCAGCAATATGCTCTGCTTCACTTTCAACAGCTAAAGCAACTAATTTATCTTCTTCATTCATTTTTCTGACCATATCAACAGTAGAAATAATGTCGATATCTTTTGTATTTTCGTTTAAATATTCTGTTATAATTTCGCTCATTTACTAAATCTCTTTCAATAAGTTTGCCATTTCAATAGCAGCTTTAGCTGCATCAGAACCTTTGTTACCGGCTTTTGTACCAGCTCTTTCGATAGCTTGTTCGATATTTTCTGTTGTAAGAACGCCGAACAACACCGGAACTTCTGTTTCTAAACCAACTTGCGCAATACCTTTTGATAATTCTGCGCATACATAATCGTAATGTGATGTAGAACCTTTAATAATAGCGCCTAAAGTAATAATTGCATTATATTTACCAGTTTTTGCGCATCTTTTTGCTACAAGAGGAATTTCAAACGCACCAGGAGTCCAAACCACTTCAATATTATCTTCAGCAATGCCGTGTCTTTTTAATTCGTCAATAGCACCAGATAGTAGCTTTGAACCTATAAATTCATTAAATCTTGATATAACAATACAAAATTTTTCATTATTTGTAGTTAATTGTCCCTCGATAACTTTCATAATATACTCCAATTCTCTATATTGTTAATTTTATAACATATAAAGTTAATTTACAATATATGGAGAAAAAATCTTATAGAAAATATAAATAGATGCCAAAATTAATAGCACACCACTTATTTTCAATAAGACTTCTGAAAAATTATTAAGAGATTTCATTGATTTAACTTTAGATAAACCAACACCAACAAGTAATATAATAACGCTTTGACCAATTGCAAATAGAAATAGCATTAAAACAGCCAAGAAGATTTTATTTGCTAACGCAGCAAAACTCATTATTGCCATTAAAATTGGTGTAGAACAAGGTGTTCCTGCAAGAGAAAAAAACACCCCTACGATAAAAGGATATAATAACAAGTTATTGCCTTCGTTTTTAGGAATTTGCTTTATAAAAACAGGAAACTCAAAATCAAGCACATTCAACAATTTTAGCCCCATTACCATAACAAACGAAGCTATAAATAGCATAAAATATGCACCGCCAATTGAAATAAAGACTTTACCAGTTAAAGCACATATTATTCCAATTATTGAAAACACAACTGATGAACCCAATATAAAGAACACCAACTGTAAAAAGGTTTTAGCTACACCTTGATTAGAAAAACCCAATACATAGCCCATAATCAATGGAATAATAGCTATTGAGCAAGGTGAAAGTGAAGCCACAAGCCCGCCTAAAAACGATATAAAAAGTAATAGTAGGCTATTTGAGCCACTTGAGAATAAATTAACGTAATGTTCCATTTATCAATGCTTTCATATTTGCTTCTAACTGTTCTACTGTTAATGAACCGACTGTTCTTTTTAAAACAGCACCATCACTATTAATGTACAACAATGTAGGAACCAATGTTACATGGTAAGTTTTTACCATCTTTTTTGTTTTCATATCAGTTTTTTCAACAGAAACTAATTCTAACGCAATTTTATCCTTGTAATTAGGATAAACCTTATCTAAATTTTCACCCAAAATTTTACAATCTCTACAAAGTGGAGAAGAAAATTTCACAATTTTTGGCATATTATTGGCAGCAGTTTTTTGCTCTGCATTTGTAACATTACTCGATAAAAAGAAATAAGTAATCATTGGTAAAATAAATATCGTTGCAATTATTAGTATGTTTTTCTTCATATTACATCTCCTTAATTTATAATAATCATAGTTTACTATAAAATGCACAAAAAACTAAACCCCAAATGGATAATTTTGAGGATTATATAGAAAACTAAAAGAGGCGAAAGTTTTATTCTAAAACTTTCACCTCTAAAAAGTAAATTTTAAAAACTAAACTTTTTGCATTTCAGCAGCTCTTTGTTTTCTGAATAACATATCAACAAACGCTTCTAAACGAGTTACAAAACCAGCTTCACCAGTGTGTTCGTCTATTGTTAAATTCAACAAAGGCATTGCATATTCTTTAGCTTTTCTAGTAATTCTTTCAAGCATCAAAGAATCTGGGCCACAGCCGAATGCAGTAAGTGTAATCATACCGTCAACACTGCTATCTTTTAAGAAATGACCCGCACAACCTGTCATTTCTGTTTCGTTTGCCCAATAATAATTTTGACCCAAGGCTGAAATACCGTCAACCAAATGTTCATGAGAAAGTTGCATTGCTGTGCAAACTCTAACATTCATTTTGTCCAGTTTTTCAAATATTTTCATTGATGTTCTTTCGTCATAAATATTATAAGCATGAGAAACTAAAGCAATTGTGATTGGATAATCTTTTTTATCTTCCTCAGCTATACAAACTTTACCTTGAATTGCATAATCCAAAGCTTTTGTATATTGAATGCCAGATTTTAGCATTACGTTAAAGTTATTCCAAACTTTCCAACCTGCTTTTTCAGCTTCTTTGATAAGTTTCAAATCTGTAATATTAAAATAACTTGCACACTCAATCAAAAACTCTTTCAAGCCCTGATTTTTAGCAGATTTATCAAGAGTTGGTTCAACAAGCGTGAACTTTTCTTTTACAACGTTTCTAATCAAATCAGGAAGTCCTCTGATTTTAGAACAATTATAAATTTTAGGCGCAATTGACTGATAAGAAGGAACAAAAATCTTATCTACACCTTTTTCAATTAAATTCAACACATGACCTACAAAAACTTTAACTGGCAAACAGGTTTCCGTAACAACACGACTTGCACCTTCTGCCAAAGTTTTTTTAGTTGTGTTATCTGATAATATAATTTCTACTCCTAATGTCTTAAAAAATCCATATAAGAACGGATAGTAATAGTAATAAGACATTGCTTTCGGCATACCTAATTTCATACATTTCCTCTTTTCTTAATTAAATTCTACTACAAAATTAAACAAAGAAGAAAAAAATTTTAAAAGATATAAAAATTTTTAATATACTCTTTTAGGTTAATCAGAAATCACCCAGATGAATAGTTAATTTAGTCAATGTTTATAACTCATAAAAGAATAATAATCATAAAGAGTTCAAGAGAAGAACTTTGTGTAAAAGATTAAGACTACTCAAATAAGGAGGTTAAAAATGAAAATAAAAAAACTAACAGTAGCAGCAGCTATTGCATTAGGAGTAGCAACATGCTCGTTCAGCACAGCAATGGCAGATTGCGGTTGTAATAAGGCAGAACCAGCAGCAGTAACAGGTGGAGCATGTCCATGCCAAATGGAACAACAAGTTGACCCATGTGAACCATGCGAAGCAAAAGAAAGCAAATGTGATTTACCAGCACAACCAACTTGTGCAAGTTGTAATGAAGCAGCCACAGCAACTAGACAAGATATGCACCAAGCTTACGCATATCCAAACGCTATCTACGGGACAAACAATTACGTAGGTGAATTAGGTAATGGTATTACATTAACAGAAGGTAGCACACTTACAAACAACGCTTTAGAAAAAACTGCAGGTTCTACAATTAATAATTCCAGCATGACTGGTGCAGCTTGCGATATTCCAGTTATTGGTGATACTTGCTTAAAACAAGAAAAGAAATCTGATTGTGGTTGTCCTATTGATATCAACACAGAAAATTCAATGGACGTAATGAAGAAAAGTTATTTACCATTTGAAATAAATTCTAAAACATCTGGTTTAACAGGTGCAGCAGCAGATTTAGTAAAAATTTTCCCTGATGTATCAGACAATTACTGGGCATCATGCGACATCAACAAATTAGCTAGAAACGACGTTGTCGTTGGCTATCCAGATGGAATGTTTAAACCTTCAAGAAACGTATCAAGAGCAGAATTTGCGACAATGTTAGTTAAAGGTATGAATATGAACACTTGTGGTTTACCTACAAAATGTTTATTCTCTGATGTTCCAGCAGGAAACTGGGCTAACCCTTTAATTGCAAAAGCAGTTGACGAAGACTTAATGTCAGGCTATCCAAACGGCACATTTAAACCACATAACTCTGTAACAAGAGCAGAAGCTTTAGTTGCTTTATCAAAAGCATCAAAAGATTGTAATCTTGATAAATGTAAAGCAGATGAAATTTTATCAAAATACGCTGATGCAAATTCAATTCCAGAATGGGCACAAATTCCAATCGCTCAAGCAATTCAAATGGGCGCATTAGAAAATTCACCTAACCCATCAAAAATCAATCCTGATAAAAAAGCTTCAAGAGCAGAAATTGCTTCAATGTTACAACCAGTACGTGTAGCAGCAGGTTACGACAAAAATCCTCAAACAGCAAACGCAGCATGTCCATTAGATGACAACCGCCAAGCTTATGTTGAAGATTCTGAAATGATTCAAGTTCCAACATTAAAAATGGAATTCAGAGATCAAGTAAATGCTAAAAACGCTAACGTAGGTCAACATTTTACAGCAAAATCACTTGAAAGCATCACTATCAACGGAACAACTTTCCCTGCAGGTTCATACGTAAGCGGTAAAGTTATTGAAGTAATTAGACCATCAGGTTCGCAAAAAGGTGCATTAAAATTGTCCTTCACAGAAATTCAAAACGGTGATTGCAAAGCAGAATTACCACAACAAATTCTAACAGCTCAAATCACTAAACAAAATACACCTAACCCTATATCAAGATTAATTACAATGCCATTTACATGGACAGGTACATTAGTTGGTATTGCAGGTAGAACAGTCGGTGGCGCAATTTCTAACTTAGGAAACGCAGTTGAAAACGTAACTGGTGGCGTTGGTACAGCACTTGGTGAAACTTTACAAGCACAACTTCCTGCAGCAGGTAGAAGCTTAGCAGACTCAGTTGTTGAAACAGTTAAAGCTCCTATTGATATTACTAGAACAGCAGTTTCTGGTACTATGGGCTTATTCCAATCAACAGGCGACGAATTTGCTTACCTTGTTGATCCAAACGGATACAAAATCTCTGCAGTTAACCCAAGAGAACATATCACTGTTGCCTTCGGTTGCGAAGAGTAAATTGAAACATAACATTCATTCTTTTTGCATTAAAAAGAGGGGCGATTTCAAAGAAATCGCCCCTCTTAAAATTTTATAAGCATTAACAAAAAGCTGTCTTGCCTATGCTCTCTATACTAGTGAATATCACTTAGTCTTGGATTATTCGGGTACGCATAGCCTTTCATTTCGTTTACATTTGCTATCGCAAATTCACACTCAATCAGGCTATTTGCTCATTCGGGCTGGGTTTGCTTACGCTCACACGACGCCCTACTAAAAATCCGCTGTCTTGCTCGCTCGCGTTAAACGGCAATTCCGAGTTTTGCTACAGTGATTTCATCACTTCCGCAAAAGCTCTCCAGCCTCTGCTCGCTTCGCGCTACCAAGTAGTAAGAGTTTTTACAGCATCTTTCTTTTGTTGAATTTTCTTTTGGGCTGCTTTTTTTCTTTCTTGGTCTTTTTTCTTTTGAGCCTCAACTTTTGCTTTAGCTTTTGCTTTTTCAGCTTTGATTTTATTTTCTCGAGCTTGTTGTTCTTTTTTTAGTCTTGCTTTTTCAGCTTCAACTTTTGCTTTTGCTTCTGCTTGTTTTTTTGCCTGTGCTTCTCTTGCTGCTTTTGCTTTCTTTTCATTTTCAGCTTGTTGTGCTCTTGCTTTCTTTTCAGCATCTACAATTTTTTGAGTTTTGCTTTGAACAAATTTTTCTGTGTAAGTTTCTGCTGCGATAGCTGTTGTAGTACATACTAACAAAACTAAGCATAATGCTACAAGTAATTTTCTCATAATTCTATTCTCCTTATTTCGACAAATATTATATTATCTTAATCTTATCTTTATTTCAAGTTTTTTTAATATATAATACATGTTATGGAAAGAAAAACAGTAAATTTATTAAATTTCCCAATAGATACATTTAGTTCAGATGATGCGTTTAAATATGCAAAAACTCTATTGGACGGGTCTAAGAGTTCACATATCGTAACAATTAACCCAGAAATAATTGAAGCAGCAAGAAAAAACTCACATCTTGAAAGAATTTTGAAAGATGCAGAACTTGTTGTTGCTGATGGAATTGGTATTAAAATTGGATTACTAATCAAAGGTCGAAAAGTAGATAGAATTGCAGGGGTTGATTTTGCAAGAAAGCTCATTGAAGAAGCTGCAAAATCTGGTATCCCTACAGCATTGGTTGGCGCAAAACAAGAAGTACTTGAAAAAGCGACAGAAGAATTGTCTAGAAACAATTCTGGTTTAAACATTGTGTACACTCACAACGGATACTTTGACAACAATACAGAAATTATAAATGAATTAAAAGAAAAATCACCAAAATTACTTTTAGTAGCAATGGGCGCACCAAAACAAGAAGAATTCATCTACGAAGCTAAAAGTGTACTTCCTTCAACACTTATGATTGGAATTGGCGGAAGTTTTGATGTTTGGGCAGGTAGTGTTAAGCGTGCTCCAAAAATCTGGCAAAAACTTGGCTTAGAATGGTTGTACAGATGTATAAAACAACCAGAAAGATTTAAAAGAATCTTCCCGACTTTGCCTAAATTTATTTGTAGTATAATTAAAGAACAATATTTGAAAAAAGGGGTTTAATATGTTAGAACAAAAAGAAATCGATGAATTAAAAGATTTATGCAAACAAAATAGAAGAAATATTCTAAAAATGGTTAATCATGCTAAATCAGGGCACTGCGGTGGCGCTCTTTCAGCAGTAGAAATTTTAACAACTTTATACCAAAAAGTTATGAACGTTACTCCAGAATGGAAAGAAGATAGAGATAGATTTATCCTTTCAAAAGGTCATGCTTCAGCAATTTTATACTCTGTGCTATCTCAAAAAGGTTTCTTCCCAGCAGAAGAATTAATGACATTCAGAATTTTTGGTTCAAGATTACAAGGACACCCAAACACTCACTTACCTGGTGTTGAAGTTGCAACAGGTTCTTTAGGTCAAGGTTTATCAATGGGTTGCGGTATGGCTATCGGTCTTAAATTAGACAAAAAACCATCTCACGTGTTTGTATATCTTGGGGACGGTGAATTACAAGAAGGTTCTTGTTGGGAAGCATTTATGCAAGCTCCTCACAGAGGCTTGAACAACTTAACAGCTATCATTGATAGAAACATGTTACAAATCGACGGCGACGTTGAAAAAGTTAAAGCTTTAGAACCATTAGCAGACAAATTAAGAGCTTTCAATTGGAACGTTGTAGAAATCGATGGTCATAATATTGAAGAAATCTACGAAGCATTAATGGCTTCTAAAAAAGCTGATAAACCAACAGCAATTATCGCTCATACTACAAAAGGTAAAGGCGTTTCATTTATGGAAAACCAAGCTGGTTGGCACGGTAAAGCTCCTAATGATGAAGAATTAGAAAAAGCTTTAGCAGAATTAGCATAGGAAAAAGGAATAGATAAAGATGAAAAAGACATTATTAATTTTAACAGCGATGTTGCTCGTTGGATTTACAGCTCCAGCTTTTTCAGCAGAAACAGTAAGTACAATGACTATGACAGCTGATGAAAAATTACAAGCAGAAAAAATTATTATGGAATTACACAACTATAATAATGAAAAAATGAAAGAAGGCTATGGTCCATTTGTTGCAGCGATTTACGATAAAAACGGTAATTTGGTTGCAAAAACTGCAAACACAGTTGTAAAAGACAAATGTCCTTTACACCATGCAGAAATGAACTGTATCAAAGCTGCATGTGAAAAACTTGGCACATACGATTTATCAAACAAAGGTTTAAAAATGTATGTTACAGCTGAACCTTGTGTAATGTGTGCTGGTGGTATTATGTGGTCTGGTATTGACACAGTATACTATAGCGTAAACTCTAAAGATGTTCAAAAATTAACAGGTTTTGACGAAGGCTATAAACCATTATTATGGAAAGCTCAATTTAAAAAACGTGGTATTAATTTGTACGGCGGAATTGAAGAATCAGCTGGTAAAGCTTCTTTAGACAAATACGTTTTAGACGGTCATACAGTTTATAAACCAGAAAGACAAGATAATAACGACTAATTTTGTTTGGGGCTTGCCTCAATCTACATAACAAAAGAGAGACTCTAAAAAGGGTCTCTCTTTTTTGTATCTAAAAATAATAAAAATTGCCCATAAATGGGCAATAAAAAAGGTTGTCGTTTAAACACACACAACCTTGAAAATTAATATAGGGAAAGGGAAAATTATATTGTTAAAATTTTATGCAGCTTTGATAAATAAGTAACCTGTTTTTTTATCAGTAGCTGAGAATTTGTTAGCGAAAGGATTTTCGCCATTAATTTCTTCCATTACTTGAGAAGCAACACCAGCGATTGCTGTAGAAGTTTCTTGTAATGTTGCAGTAGCTGCTTGAGTATTTAAGTATTTCAATTTTGCAGCTAAAGTATTATTAATTTGAACTTGTAAACCTGAGTTGAAAAGTGAGATTTGACGAGCAGTGTCAGAATCAACTTTACCTTGGTATAAATCAATACCGTTTATATCTCTAACTTTAACGTTAGATGCAGTTGTTGTGATAGAAGCATTGTTGTAAATATCTTTTGTTACAGATTTTAATGCTTTTACATCAACATCACTATGAGATTTTAAACCAACGTTATAAGTCATCTTGTCCCTAACCGATTTTGTTTATCCCTTACATATTATGTATCGGCTCAAAACCATGATTTCTTTAGGTTTTCGACTCATTGTGTTAACATTTTGTTACAATTAAAATATATTCGTGTCTTTTATGATGTAAAATAAATAATGGAAGTAAAAAACTCTTCTATACAGAAAAGACACTTTTAAAAAGTGTCTTTTCTGTCATAATTCACATTCTTCTAATAAAACTTTTGTTTGAGCCTCTGCTCACTCGCGTTTACGCACGAGCGCTATAAGCAGAAATTGCAGCTTGTGTTTGCATAAAGTTTAATTTTTGCATTAACCCTGCGCTTCCACCGATTTGTTTACGAGCTTGCAACATAATATTTTCTTGAATTGATTGAGTTTGCAATTCATTTTCAAGATCAATCCTATGTTTTAAAGAAATCTTTTTGACATCTTCTTTTTGTTTTGAATCTTGTTTATTGCTTGAATAATCAAGACCAGAAGAAGATGATGAAGAGGCATCTTGGTTTGCACCAGCGATATTTAATGATGAAAATGGATTAGAATTTTGTCTGAAAGATGCACGAGCTTCATTCATAACATCATTTTTCGCTACCAAAGCTGCTTTTTGCTGAGCATTGTTAAAGATTTGATCTTTAACAGAATCAATAGCTGCTCTGTCAACTGTTCTTATGATATTTACGCTTGTTAAGCCTAATGACATATAACTCTATAATCCTCTAAAATATCCTTACTTTAATAAAGTAATATTTTTTAAAATAATTGCTTATTTTCAAGAGGTTTTGTAAAGATTATTACAAAAAGGGCGAACCTTAGGCTCGCCCTTTTAACATAAATTAATGAAATTATTTATTACATTTGCATGGTTTGCAACAATATTTAGCGCCTTTTTTCACTCTATAGTTCATTTCACGCTTAATTTTTCTATATTCTGATTTTTGGTCAGATTTTAAGATTTGTTTAAATTCTTTATCAACACATCTCATAGTTTTCTTTAATTGCTTGAATTCTTGTTTTAAAACTCTTTCTTGAGCACGAATATCTTTTTTATCTAAGCATGGAGCTTGAATTTTATCACACAAACATTTGTGAGCAGATTTGATTGCTTCTTTTTCGTTATCGATTGCAGGCTGATAAGCTTTTTCAATATTTTTAGCTTGTTGTTTTTGACAAGTATCTAAATTAAGACGACAATAAAGTTCATCACGTTTCTTTTCCCAACAAGTTGTGTTACAAGGATTTGCTTCCGCTTGGTCATGGCATGTTTGACATTTATTGCAATCATCAACTTTGTTTTCGCAACCGCAATTTGAGCTAGCCATTGGCTCAAAATTTGGACAACAATCAGCAAAAGCAGAAGTTGCCGATAAAGACATTAAAGATGTTAAACCTAACATTAAAAACAATTTTTTCATAATTTTCCTCCTTATTGATATACATTAATTGTACGTATAGAGGGAGAAAAACCTATATACATGTGGGTAAAAATTTTAATAGACAAGTGGATAAAAAAAATAAAAAAGTTTTAAGAAAAATAAAAAAGGGTATTTACAAAAAAAAATTTTCTTTATATAATAGACATACGAACGAACCGTTCACCACAAACGTGGGGGATTAGCTCAGCCCAGTAAAGCGCAAGCTTTACGAAGTCAGATAAAGCATGACAAGGTGCTCTACCTGACAGAGAAATCACAAATGTGGGGGATTAGCTCAGCTGGTAGAGCACCTGCTTTGCACGCAGGGGGTCAGGAGTTCGAATCTCCTATCCTCCACCAATTAAAAAAGAGGCGAAAGCCTCTTTTTTATTGCAAATTTTTAGAATTAGATTTTTAAATTTTCACAAAAAATAGTCCCAAAAGGGACTGTTTTGGGACTATTGATAAAATTTTTAAAGATTAAAAAGCTTCCTTGTCTCCATATTCCCGTTCATATAACCATTCTTTATCTAACAAATGAGCTGTACGTATAGCGAAAATAGTTACGGTTTTATTTTTTACTTTTACATTTTTAGGGAATTTTAATATAGGTGAACCTTCATAACTTTTTAAAATTTGATTTGAATAGTATTTTAAATTATATAATAAATCGGCATCAGATTCTTCTAGTTCAAATGTATAACAATTAAAAAATATTTAAATCATGCCGATAGAAATAAATTAGAATTAGTTCTAAAATTATTAAAAGCCGTATTTGATTAGACAAAACTTAACTAAATCTACACACACTTAGGAGGCAAATAGGTCATTGTGCTATAGTGCAAATTCTTTTATAGCAAGGCTTTAGGGTTGAGATATGAAGAAAAATAGTTTATCCTGTAAGGGCAGTTAGCACTAAGAAGGATAAGCTTATAATTTATAATTTACCTCAAATGAAAACAATTAATAAAATGGGTGAAATTATGATTCAAGTTAATAAAGTTTAAATGTAATAAATAGAATAAGGAATGGAACTCTTATATAAATATACTCTGTTTAAAGTCTTTTTGAAGATTGTGCATAAATAAAAAGTGAAGTTATTGACAATGTTTGCCTAGCAATATAGACTAATACTGTTGAGGATAATGCTATATGCTAAGTATACAAAAAAAAATTATTTTTTTTATATTTTGTATTCAATTTTCTATACAAACCTGTTACGCTATTGTTGAAGATAGTAATGCAAATATTACTTTAAATTTGAAATCTATAACCTTGAGTAAAGCGATAGAATTAGGAGTTTTAAATAATCCAACATTAAAAGCTGCTCGAGCAAAATTAGGGATTAGTGATGCTCAAATTTTACAAGCGGGGTTGCTTTCTAATCCTAATATAATTTCAGA
>CAKUXM010000002.1 GCA_934700335.1 uncultured Candidatus Melainabacteria bacterium
GAAATAACTGTGATAAATGCAAAAAATAATATTCAATCTGCTAAACTTGAATTAAATGAGGCATTTAACTCTTTATCTGCAAACATTGGAAAACATTTAAATAGAACTATTGTACTAGCTCCACCAGATTTGATGAAAGAATTTAATATTTCAACACCAATGGTAGAAAATGACAAAACCATAAATATATTAATTGAATATGCGTATGCAAATCGTCCAGAAATTAAAGTAATAGAAAAAAATATTGAAGTTCAAAATCAAAAATTAAAACTTGCACATTCAAATATAGTACCAGATTTAAAAATGTCTGTTGGTACCGATTTTGTTACTGGAGATACAAAAAGAAATAGCACATTTATAATGGGGTCATTAGGTGTGCCTATTTTCAATCGTCAACAAGGTGTTATAAAGGAAGTTAAGGCTCAAAAGCTTGTATATGAAAATGATTTAGATGCTACAAAAATAAAAATAGAACAAGAGGTTAAAAATGCGTTTTTCGGGGTAATTGCAAATGCGAAATCATTAAATATCTACGAAAAAGAATTAATTCCTCATGCTAGAATGCTTGTAAAAAAATCAGAAATAAGTTTTAAAGAAGGAAAAAGTAATATATTAATACCTATAAATTCTCAAGAAGCATATATAAATACGCAATATAGATATATTCAGACACTAACTCAATATGAACAGTCTGTAAGTGATTTAGAAAGAGCAATTGGTCTATACCATAAATAAGTATTTTTAATAATCAATTCTTTCAATTTTAAAAATTACAGGGCGAGTTCCGTCAGAACAACAAGTTATCATTGTGTTTTCTTCCTTCATCCAACCTTTCATTATAGAACCGCCTTGAAGACCTGTGTAAATATATCTTGAAATTGCGTCCCAAGCTTCAGAACAATGAGGCATTTTAGGACCACCTGCAATTTGATTTTTGTCAGAATCAGTTTTTACTAGAGTATTTAACCCCATGTGCCAAAAATCATCTTTACCGTTTTCTCTCTCGAAAATAAATTCATCACCCACATTATAACAAGGACACATTCCCGAATTAGGATCTGTACAATATTCTTGTTGTAATTCAGGATATAACTTTTTATCAACTACAGTTACTCTAACTTTATGTTTCATAAGATTTTACCCCTTTTTAGATGTTGAATATGTATATTTTATCATAAATATGTGGCTATTTGTTGTCAATTTTATAACTTTAAAAATGTAAATTGAACAAAAAAAAAGGTTGCTAAAAGCAAATTTTTAAAGTCATGTTTTAGTTTTAAAAAATGGAATAGAACAGATTAAAGCTAAAAGACAAATAAGAGCTCCAAATCCGTATGAAATTTGGAAAGCCAAAATACTATTATAAGAAAATATTGAAAATATTGCTTCAAATCCAACTACTCCAAATAACATTCCTAATCGACCTGTCATTCTGTGTATTCCGGCAATCATTCCTGCGTTAGAAGTTTTTGCCATTGACATAACGAGATGATTATTTGATGTTATGAAAAATGAAAAGCTTATACCACAAATTATTAAAAAGAATTCTGTAGCTAAAAGACTTTCTGTAACTAAATTGTGTATAAAAAATATTATATTCAAAGTAGATATTAACATTGAAAAAATACATAATTTATAAGGTTCAATTTTTGAAGATAGTTTTCCTGAAATTAAGCTTGTAATCAAATAACTTATTGAATACAAAATAAATACAAAGCCTACTTGGGTAACAGTTAAATTTTTTATTTTATATAAGTAGAATGGCATTAAAAAATTTGTCCCCGCAAGAAAAGCGGATAACAAAAACATTGAGATATTTGCAAAATCAAAGGATAGATTTTTAAAAACACTTATGTCTAAAAGCGCAAATTTATAATTTTTCATTCTAATCCAAAACAAGATAGTAAATATAATTGCAAGAGCTAGAACTGTTGCCATAATATTTGACGTGATTGGCATTGTGTGCATTTTGTTTATATAAAAAGTTAAAAACAATGCTGAAAAAAAACTAAAAACTGCGCCTATATAATCAAAAGGTTTTTTGCTTGTATAATTATAAAAATCTTTGGGTAATATCTTTAAAAGATGGTATATCGTAAAACACCCGATTGGAAGGTTTATAAAAAATATCCAGCGCCAATTTAAAGCCCCTGTTATTAATCCTCCTACTGGCGCACCTAGAGTTATGCCAAGGGCAGCTGAAGATGCCAAAATTCCAAATGCCATTCCTCTTTTTTCTTGCGGTATGTATTTTGTTATCATGGCTTGTGGAAGAGCATAAAGTATACTTGCACCTATTCCTTGAAGAAATCTTGCAATTACTAACATTAACAATGAAGTTGATATCCCACACAAACTTGAACTAATAGTAAAAACTAAAAATCCGAGTGTGAACATTTTTTTTAGTCCAAGTTTATCTCCCAATTTACCAAAAACTAAAAGTAGCGATACCACCATTAAGTTGTAAGATAAAACCACCCATGAAATATTGCTTGTATCTGTTCCAAAGCTATCTGCTATCGTAGGCAAGGAGACATTTACGATGTATGTATCAAGATTTACCATAAAAGATGCTATTGAGATTGTATACATCAAGAGTAAATACTTGTTTTTGTCATTTATAATATTTGACATTTATGCAACATCCTTAGTTAATTCTATTTTTCCAAATCCTATTTTATCTGCATTTCTGCCCTCCTTCCAATAATCAATATCATTACACATACACGCAAGATTAATTATTGACTCCATATTTGTAGTATTAAGTCCCAATTTTTTACCCAAGGTTGCGATTGGTACTAAGCTATAAGGAATGTCTTCTGAAATATATCTATGTTTCATATTTGCTGGGGAATATTGAATATTATACGCTTTTATTCCCATAATTGCATCATATACATTTGTGTAATTAAGGCTATACAAAGAATTCATAATCTCTGTAACTGTCATTGGGTTGCTATAGAAATGTTTTGCAATTTCTACTCTTTCTTTATCCACTTTTTCCATAACTCTTGCAACTGACGGTGTTATATCAAAATGAGAATTCTTATATGACCCAAATTGTTCTATTCTGCTTGTGTTTAATAAGGTTGTTATTGTATGTAATACTGAGCTAGGATTGTTAAAGCTCGTTTCCCAAACATTTTCAGCAGGTTTGAATTGTGGATAAATTTTATTTAATATTGATAAAGCTTTTTTCAAGTTTTCATTACTTGTCGATGAAAATAGTACGCTATCTTTTATACTTTTTATTAAAACAGTAGCTGGAGCTGTTATTTTTGTTGTATAAATAAAAGAAGCTGTTTCTCCCACGATGAAATCCTTTTCTCTATTATGTTTTCTTAAATAATTATAAAAATTAAGTGCTGAAAAACCACCACATGGGTAAACAACTAATTGATTTTTTAACCCATATTTACAAATACATTCGTTATAATATTCTTGAGCAAATGCTGGGACATTGACGAAAATAATTTCTGCAAATTCTACTGCCTCTCTAAGGCTATCACAAACAAAGTCTGATATCGTTGAAATAGTTCCATTTTTTAATGTAGTTACACCATTTACTGTAATATATCCAATAGCTTTTAAGAGTTTTAGGTTTAAAGAATGTTCTTCTATTGCGGATAATTTTACATTATGTCCCATCAACTTTAAATCGGCAGACATAGCAAGTCCACCATGGCCTGCACCTAAAATAGCTATCTTCATAATACCCTCTTTCTCTTATATATTTTTTTAAATTAGTTTTTTGCTCTTTCTTAAATTGTCAATCATTTTTTCTGTAAAGCCCGAAGCAATTTCGCCTACCTTATCAGATGCAACTTGATATAGCACACCTGAAATGAGCATTTTAGAAATATCTACGACCTTTTTCGCTTTTTCACTATTAAGGTTGAAAACTTTTGAAATACCTTTAGGAACAGCTTCTGAGATTTTACCTAAAAGCTTTTCACCCTTTTCTGTCTCCATACATTTTTCCAAACCTTTTGAAACTGCAAATCCTGCTAAAAATGACGAACCATTTCTAACTTTGTCTTTATCTTTTCTTAAATTTACTAATCCCATGACAAGTTCAATGTTATCGCTATTTTTATCAGCAAAATTCCACGCTTTTTTTACGTAAGAATCCTGTTTTGGATTATATTTGTCAGAAACAGGTTTGACTGCTTTCAAAATACGGGTAGTTTCAATTAAAGCCTCTGGAATTTTTGTTAGATTTCCCTTTAAGACTTCCCTACCGTCGTTATATAGAGATACTGCTTCTGATACAGCGTTACACATATATTTTTTACACCTTTGTTAGTTACAACTAACATGATTGTAAGGCAAGACTAACAATTTGTCAATACCGAACTACACATGTATATAAACAATTTATAGAAAAGAAAATTGCCTGTTACATTCCACAAATAAAAAAAAAGAGAGGAGAAAATTATTCTCCTCTCTTTCAGCCATAAATAAAATTTTATTTTAAAGGATATTTCTCTAAAACAAAGGCAATATCTTTATCACCCCTACCAGAAAGATTAACTAAAATCTTTTCATTTGGTTTCATTTGCGCAAGTTTAATTGCATAAGCTACAGCATGTGAGCTTTCCAATGCTGGAATAATACCTTCTAATCTTGAAAGTTCATAAAAAGCTGAAACAGCTTCTTTATCGTTTATAGTTACGTAATTAACTCTTCCTGTATCGTTTAAGTAGCAGTGTTTTGGACCAACACCCGGATAATCCAACCCACTCGCTACAGAATAAGCATTCGCAGGATTACCTTCTTCATCTTGCAATAACAAGCATTTAAAACCATGCAATATACCTTCTTTTCCATAAGTAATACTTGCGGCATTTTCGCCTAATTTTTCACCTTTACCCATTGGTTCAACACCGTAAATATTTACATTTTCATCATTTAAAAAACCATTAAAAATTCCGATTGCATTTGAACCGCCACCAACGCAAGCAACAACGTGGTTAGGAAGTTCACCTGTCATCTCAAGAATTTGTCTATGAGCTTCTCTACCAACTACAGTTTGAAAATGTTCTACAATCATTGGAAATGGGTGAGGTCCAACAACTGAACCTATTGCATATAAAGCTGTTTCGTATTCTTTTGAATATGCAATAAAAGCTTCATCTACAGCTTCTTTTAATGTCATTGTTCCACTTTTCACAGAAACAACATTTGCACCCAAAATTTTTATTCTTTCAACATTTGGCTTAGCTTTTTGAATATCAACTTCACCCATATAAATATCACATTCAAGTCCCAAAAGTGCGGCTGCAGTTGCTGTAGCAACACCGTGTTGACCTGCTCCAGTTTCAGCGATAATTTTTTTCTTACCCATTTTCTTTGCAAGTAATGCTTCACCTAAGCAATGATTTATTTTATGTGCGCCAGTATGATTTAAGTCTTCTCTTTTTAAATAAATTTCTGCTCCATATTTTTCAGATAAATTTTTTGCAAAATATACAGGACTAGGACGTCCAACATAATATTGCAATAAGTCATTTAATTCTTTGTTAAATAGAACATCATCTTTTAATTTATTAAAATATTCTGTAATTTTTTCAAACTCAGCTTTTAAACCTTCTGGCAAAAATTGACCTCCATAGCTTCCAAAAAAGCCTTCTGCTGTAGGTAATGTAACGTTATTATTAATTGTGTTTATTTCCATTTTTAAATTTCTCCATAAAATACTTTGCTATAACCGAATTTTTTTTCTTTAAAATTTTTGAACCTCTCGTAACCTTACAAAGACTAACATTTAATTCTTTAACAATATCACGTTGAGTTCTTCCTGCTGCTAACATAGACAAGATACACCATCGTTTAGATAAAGTTTGTATTTCGAAATCGGAAAGTAGTTCTTTTAAAAGAGACTCGACTTCCTCTTTTGAATTTTGTTCTTTTATAAATTTTGAAACTTCATTGATGTTACTATCCATAGTAACAAGATAAACTAAAAATTTGTTACTGTCAATAGTAACAAATGCTAATATTTTACAAATTTTAATAAAGTCGTTTAATCATTTTCTACAAACCTAGCCTTGTTGCAAGTAATTTAGCATTTATAAATTTCTGTTACAGTATTAGTAATTCTAGAGAAAATATAGTATAATATTTAATGGCTTAAAATAAAAAGATAAGAATGATAATATAGGGGAAAGATTATGACAGCAACAATGGAGAAAAATAAAGTATACCCTACATCTGAATTTATTGGGGGTAAATGGCAACAAGAAATAAATGTCAGAGACTTTATTCAAAAAAACTACACGCCTTATGAAGGTGATTCCAGTTTTTTAGCAGAGGCAACTGAGTCAACAAAAAAATTATGGCAAGAATGTTGTGATTTATTAAAAAAAGAACGAGATAACGGCGGTGTTCTTGATATGGACACAAAAATCGTATCAACAATCACATCACACGGTGCCGGTTACATTGATAAAAACCTTGAAACAATCGTTGGTTTACAAACAGATGCACCTCTAAAACGTTCTATGCAACCATTTGGTGGCATAAGAATGGCAGAAGGAGCTTGCAAATCTTATGGTTATGAAGTAGATCCAGAAGTTTCTGAAATTTTCACAAAATACAGAAAAACTCATAACCAAGGGGTTTTTGACGTTTACACCCCAGAAATGAAAACTGCAAGACACGCAGCAATCATCACAGGGCTTCCTGACGCATACGGCAGAGGTAGAATAATCGGTGATTACAGAAGAATCGCCTTATACGGTATCAACAGACTTATTGAAGATAAGAAAGAACAATTCAAATCTCTTGAAGGCGAAATGCGACCAGAACGTATTCAACTAAGAGAAGAAATCACCGAACAAATCAGAGCCTTAGGTGAAATGATTGAACTTGGTAAAATTTATGGTTTTGATATTTCACAACCAGCTCGTAATGCTAAAGAAGCTATTCAATGGTTGTACTTTGGTTACTTATCAGCTGTAAAAGAACAAAACGGCGCTGCAATGAGTATTGGTAGAACTTCGACTTTCTTAGATATTTATATTGAAAGAGATTTAAAAGAAGGTATCATAACTGAAGCTGAAGCTCAAGAAATGGTTGACCATTTCATTATGAAATTACGTCTTGTAAAATTTGCAAGAACACCTGAATACAATGAATTATTCTCAGGCGATCCAACTTGGGTAACTGAATCAATTGGCGGTGTTGGCATTGACGGAAGACCTTTAGTTACTAAAAACTCTTTCAGATATTTACACACTCTTGAAAACTTAGGTACAGCGCCAGAACCAAACTTAACAGTTTTATGGTCAACAAGATTACCACACAACTTCAAACAATATTGCGCACACATCTCAATCACAACCTCATCAATTCAATACGAAAACGATGATTTAATGAGAGTTATACACGGTGATGATTATGCAATTGCATGTTGTGTATCATCAATGGTTGTAGGTAAAGAAATGCAATTTTTTGGAGCACGTGCAAACCTTGCAAAATGTTTGCTTTACGCAATCAACGGCGGTATTGATGAAAGATTAAAAATTCAAGTGGGTCCAAAATATCGTCCAATTACATCTGAATATTTAAACTATGACGAAGTTATGGAAAAATATGACGATATGATGGAATGGCTTGCAGGCTTATATGTAAACACTTTGAACGTAATTCATTACATGCACGATAAATATTGCTACGAAAGAGCACAAATGGCTTTACACGATAGAGATGTAAAACGCTACTTCGCAACAGGTATCGCAGGTTTATCAGTAGTTGCAGACTCATTATCAGCAATCAAATACGCAAAAGTTAAACCATTAAGAGATGCCGACGGAATTGTTGTTGATTATGAAATCGAAGGAGATTTCCCTAAATACGGCAACAACGACGACAGAGTTGACCAAATCGCTGTAGATTTAGTTAAAAACTTTATGTCAAAAATCAGAAAACATTACACATACAGAGAGTCAATTCCAACAATGTCAATTCTTACAATCACATCAAACGTTGTATACGGTAAGAAAACAGGTAACACTCCAGACGGCAGAAAAGCTGGTATTCCACTAGCGCCAGGGGCAAACCCAATGCACGGAAGAGACTCAAACGGTGCAGCTGCATCTCTAGCATCAGTTGCGAAACTTCCATTCAATGATGCACAAGATGGTATTTCAAACACATTCTCAATCATTCCAAACGCAATAGGGAAAGATGAAATTTTTATGGGAGATTTGAAAATCTATCTTGATGGTGGTTGCTGTGATACAAATTTGAATTAAGAATCTGAAAGGAGAATAAATTATGACAACAATGCAAGAAGAAAATTTAATAAATCTATTAGATGGATATGTTGAAAAAGGCGGACACCATTTAAATGTTAACGTATTCAATAGAGAAACTTTACTTGATGCTCAAGCTCACCCAGAAAAATACCCACAATTAACAGTGAGAGTCTCAGGCTATGCAGTTAATTTCATAAAATTAACAAAAGAACAACAAGACGATGTTATTTCAAGAACATTCCACAATGCAATGTAATAATTAAGTTTGAGGGGGCTTGAGGCTTTCAGCCTCAAGCCCCCTCTTTTTAAATAAGGTAAGATATGGAAAAACAAATCTATGGAAATATACATTCATTAGAATCTTGCGGAACCGTTGACGGTCCAGGGATAAGATTTGTCGTGTTTACACAAGGTTGCCCAATGCGTTGTCAGTATTGCCATAACCCCGATACTTGGGCAATAGAAGAAAATAAAAAAATATCAGTTAAAGAAATCCTTGATGAATATGACGGGGTAAAAGAATTTTTGCGTAATGGTGGACTTACCGTAACAGGTGGGGAACCGTTATTGCAACTTGATTTTGTAACAGAATTATTTAAACAAGCTAAAGAAAAAAATATTCATACGGCACTTGATACATCTGGAATTTTGTTTAATCGTAAAAATACCAAAAAGATTGATGAACTCTTAAAATATACTGATTTAGTTTTATTAGATATAAAACATATTGATGATATTGAACATAAAAAATTAACAGGAATATCAAATATGAACATTCTTGATTTTGCAAAATATTTATCAGAAAAAAACATGCCAGTATGGATTAGACACGTTGTTGTTCCTCAGATAACTTATAATGAAAAATATTTAAAAGAATTGGGCAAATTTTTATCAACACTAAAGAATATAAAAGCATTAGATATATTGCCTTATCACAATATGGCAATACCAAAATACGAAAACTTAGGAATAGATTATCCGCTTAAAGATATTCCGCCATTGACAAAAGAGGAAGCTATAAAAGCAAGGGATATCGTTTTGAATGCAATGAGAAAAAATAATTAGTATTGCAAAATTATCTTATAAATTTTATTATGTAAAAATGAACAAGTCCAAAACAATAAAACATTATAGCATCTTTTTAATCATTCTGATTTTCACAATTTTAATCAGATTATTCAATTTAGACAAGCCTTTTGGACTTTGGCATGATGAAGCGACAATTTATTCTATCGCAAATGCGTTACCGAATGTTCATGTCAATTTACAAAGATTTTTTATTTTTCCGATATATTATATTTTCTACAAAATTTGGATAACTATTTTCTCAAATACAGATTTTATAATACGTTTAATGTCAGTATTTTTTGACACATTAAATGTAATTACATCATATTTTTTAGGAATACAAATTGCAAAAAATTTAAAAATAGAAGATTTAAAATATAAACTAGGCTTAATAACAATGCTCCTTTTTGCGATAAATTCATCGTTTGTCTATTATGCGCAAGAAGCAAAATTTTACTCATTAACGTTCTTTTTAGTAACTTTAACAACACTTACATTTTTAAAATTTGTAGACAAATTTGATAAAAAATCTGCGAGCTTATTTATAGCTTCAAACACTCTTTTGCTATATACACAAACGACTTTAGCAATAATAAACATTTTATTTACAGTTATTTCACTAATATTTTTGTATAAAAATAAAAGATTAAAATTATTTTTCATCTCTGCAAATCTTGCTATATATTTACCGTTGATATGTTTTATAATTTTTATAAAACATTATTTTTCTGGCAATTTCAACATTGTATATTACGACAATTCGTTTATTTTACAAGTATTACAAAACTGGTTCAGTCCGATTTTAACTGCATTACAAAATAATATACCGAATTATCAAAATGTCGTTTTTGCAAATTTATTGAACATAAAATTTTTATTATACGTAATTTTTCCGGTAATTTTTATGATTTCTACATTTGTTTTAGCAATAAAAAATAATAAACTATTGAGAACTATATCAATTATCCCAATTGTATTTGTAGCGTTTCATATTTTACTTTCACAAACAGAATTATATAGCGCAAATGTTCGTTATACATTAGCAGTATTACCAATAGTGTTAAGCATTTCCGCAGTTTATATAGGAGAAAACTTCAATAAAAAATTTGTGAAAATATTATTTACTCTTTTTGTAGCGGTAAATTTATTAGTACTATGTTCTCCAATGAGCGCAACAAAAGCCGAAAGACCAATTGGTTACAAAGCATTAGGAGATTTATTAATCCAAAACAAAATCAATCCTAATTACAATTTTATTATGCCTTTCAATAAAAATTTATTGAGAAAATATTATAAAATCACAGGAGAAACAGAAAGTTTTTATAATCTAAATTCAACAGATGCGCAAAAAACCTATCTTTCTGAAAAAGAAATTGAAAACATTTTTAAAAAACACAATATGATAAAAAATTATGAAAGATATTTTATAACAAATGAAATAACTAAAGAGTTTTCAGATTATGTTTTTAAAAATTATGCAAAAGACACTAATCACATTGTAGTTGTGATTGATAGAGGGATTTGTGTATTTTCAAATGACGAAATAAAAGAGGTTTTGGCTAATAATAAAAATATTCCAATCCAATTTTTAAGATTATCAAGATTAAATAATGATTTAATAACAGTTTTACTTACAAAATACAAAATTGAAAAACAAATTGTTGATAAAAATTGGGAAATAATTCTCCTAAAAAAATAAATTAGCAATTCCATTTATGGTATCATCAACGTATGAATAAACAAATTGAAGACGATAATTTTAGAATATTTTCATTGATGAGTAATTATTTGAATAATTATTCTACATATATTACAAAAGCTGATATTGACGAAGTAAAAACTAAGAATATGTCAGCCGAACAAGCGTTTTCAATAATTCTTGCAAACGGTGTTGGACTTGATATTTTAGACAAAAATACTGATAGGGATTTTTATAACAAGTATTTTACTAAAATGATGAAATGTTTAAAAACTAATGACTACAAGGAAAACGAGTATTATAAAAACATTATTAATCCAAAGATTAAACAGGATAATATTGAATTCAAGTATGAATATTACAAACCTTATGAGGGCTTTGTTTTTAACGATATTGAAAAAGATTTAGAAGGCAGAATGTATCCGCAAGTGGGATTTTTTGAGGAACATTTTAGATATCCTGCAATATTAGAAAACGGTAGAATTTGGATGACTGTAACTCCAAACGAAATTGAGACAATGAAAAGTCCTATCGAAAAAGCTCACGGTAAAGTTCTAACACTTGGCTTGGGACTTGGATATTATCAATATATGATTTCTAATAAAACAAATGTTGATAAAATTTATATTATTGATAAAAACGAGACGATAATTAATTTATTCAAAAAGTACATTCTTCCTCAATTTCAAAATAAGGACAAAATTAAAATAATTCATGCTGATGCGTTTGAATTTTTGAAAAACGATATGAGTAAATATAATTTTAACTTTGTATTTTCTGACCTTTGGCACGATGTGTCAGATGGCGTTGATATGTATTTAGATATTAAAAATTACGAAAAATTATACCCAAATATTGATTTTGAATACTGGATAGAAAAATCAATCAAAATGTATTTATAATACTCTTCTTGCGATTATCCATTTTTCAAGTAAGATTAAAAAGGACAGTTTTGGAGAAAAGTATGGAAATTATCAATTTAGTTATAACATTTGTTATAAATTTTATACAACACATTATCACAGTAATGGGAGCTTGGGGCATAAGCTTACTTATGGCAATCGAATCATGCAACATTCCTCTACCGAGTGAAGCAATTTTACCATTTGCAGGTTACATCGTCAGCAAAGGCGAAATGAATTTTCACGTAGCAGCATTTGCGGGGGCATTTGGTTGCGTACTCGGTTCAATCCCTTCTTATTACTTAGGATATTTTGGAGGAAGAACATTTGTTGAAAAATATGGTAAATACTTTTTGGTATCACATAAAGATTTAGAAGAAGCCGACGCATGGGTTGATAAATACGGTGATTGGGCATTCTTCTTCTGTAGAATGTTACCGGTGGTAAGAACATTTATTTCACTTCCTGCAGGCATTTTGAGAGCAAGAAAAAGAATTTTCTTTACACTGACATTTTTAGGTTCGCTTGTTTGGAGTTATTTACTAATTTACGTTGGCGTAAAAATGGGCGAAAATATGGACGCTTTCAAACATATTTGGCATAAATTTGACGTTGCAATTGTCGTAATCTTCGGAATACTAGGTATTTTGTACGTATACAAACACTTTAAACATTTAAAAGACTCATAAAAGTTTTGATAACTTCAGAGGGGCGAAGCCGTATAACGGCTTCGCCCCTCTGAAGTTGTACATAATACATAAAAAAAAGAGGAGAAGAAACTTTATCTTCTCCGTCTTTAAATTTAGCTAACTAGTACTTGATATAACTTACGCCAAGACCCAAGAGAGAAATGATAATTGAGCCAAAGAATGCACTCCAAAAACCACTTACACTAAACCCAGGTACTAAATATGCAGTAAACATCAGCAACAACGCATTAATTACCAATGCCAAAACTCCAAAAGTTACAACATTGAATGGTAATGTAATCCAATTTAAAATCGGTTTAATAGAAACATTAATCATACCAATCACAATTGCAGCAACCATTGCAGCCGGAACACTGCTAACTGTAATCCCAGGGAGAATCCATGCCGTAAATAAAACTATCAAAGTTAAAATTAGCCATTGAATTAGAAGATAGAGCATTTTTATATCCTTTTTACTACCTTTATTATTATAAAATTTTCAAATAATAAAACATTGGGAATAAGTGCTAAAACGGTATTAGATGAACTACCTATCTTGATGTATGTTACATTTTTGTAAAAATTACACTTATTACTAGCAATAAATATTTTTAGGGTGTTTAATGAAAGTATAAAGAAGTGTAGGAAGGTAAGTAGAATGAAAGTAAATCCAATTCAAGTAGCAATGCCATTTAGAGGCGTAACTAAAGTTAGCAAACCAGAAAACAAAATTGCCGAAGCTAAATTACATACCGCACCAGCAATAAAAGCAAAACCAAGTTTAGAATTAATACAAGTTATGAGTGGCGTTAAGCCGATGTCAATCGCAAAACCAGCACCAGTTGTTCACGACAACACACAAGCAGCACAAGCTCTTAAAGATGCTGGCGTAATGGGATTATCAAAAGAAGATTATAAAAACGTTAAAAAAGTTCTTGCAAGAGGCGACGAACAAACAAGCAACGTTATGATGCAATTGCAAATGATTAAGAGTGGAGATATTGAAGCCTCTACTGTTAGCCACTATTGGGCAACTGGTAAGATGAACGATAACCTAGCCAATGATTTGGACATGATTTACGAAGCTCGTAAAGCTGGTAAAAATCCTGTAGATGTTTATGTACCAGAAGTTAAATCTCAAAAAGAAGGTACTAAAAAAGCAAAAGTCGGAGACGTATTTAAAGTTGCTGACCAAGATAAAATCTATGTAAAAACAGACGACAACAAATCAAAACAATTAGACATGGACAAGGACATGTTCGTTAAATTGTTCCCACCAGCAAAAAGATTTACAACTCAACAACAAAAAATCGGTGATTGCTACCTTGTTTCAACATTAAACACAGTTATGCAAAATCCAAAAGCAAGAGTTGCAATTTATGACGCTTTCCACCAAGAAGGAAAAGATGTAAAAGTTAAATTCCAAAATGGTTATGGCGAATACAAATACGAAAATGCTGAACTTCCAAAAGACAGAGTTCAAAAATACTCTCTTAAAGGTTCTACTGGTATCAGAATTTTAGAAGATGCTTATGGTTTAGATTCCGTAAACAAAGCTGATGTTAAATTCAGAGAAATCATGACTGATAAAATTACTGCTAAAAAAGAAGAAGTTAAAAATTCAAAAGGTGAAGCTAAAATAAAAGCTCAAAAATCTTTAGAAGGTCATCAAAAACGATTAAATGATTATATTGAAGCAAAAAAAGATCCAAATAGAACAATCGTTGTATCTCGTGGCGATAACTACTACAACATCTACTACAAAGAAGATGAAAACGGTTTAATGTTCACTGATTTGAAAAACAATCCAGACAACAAAGATGATAAATTTGAAAGCCCTGCAGACTTCTACAGAGGTTCATTAGGTGGTTACAACTTTGAAGTTATGGAAAGAATGGGTTTTGGTGGTTTCAGACAATATAACTTAGACCTTGAAGAACCAACAGTTAACAAAATGATTAAGAAAGAAAACTTTAATGAAAACTACATCATGACAGGTGGTACAAGAGCCGGCGGAAGCAGAGTTGAAAACCCAGTTGCAGAAAAAGCTGGTATCTACGGGTTCCACGCATATACAATTGAACCACACAAAGATGCAAATGGTGATTTAAAAATGAGATGTACAAATCCTTGGAACACATCATTTGATGCAGATGTACCATACAAAGATTTCTTAAAATACTATGATTCAGTTTCTATCGTTGATGTAAATTCTTATGGTAAAAAATTACCACTGGAAAAACAACCATACAAATACGATAAAGATGGCGCTGTTGTTGGAGACAACAAAAATGATGGCGAAGTTATCTGGTACAAGAATGGTAAAAAACCAGTTAAAGTACCTGATAGATTTAAAAAATAATAATTTTTAATAGATATAAGATTAAGAGAGGTAATCAAAAATTACCTCTTTTTTTTTATTTTTTAGTAAATAAAATATAGCTATGAAAAGACGTTCAACAGGTATAATAAATGCAATTATAGGTTCATCGAGCTATGGGACAAACCCATTATTTGCACTACCTTTGTTTGCAAATGGCATTGGAGTAAATTCTGTTTTATTCTATAGATATTGCTTGGCAACAATAATTTATGGCGCTTATATCAGATTTGTAAAGCACTTGTCTTTTAAAATTTCCTTTAATCAAGGAATTGCATTATTTGTCTTGGCGATATTGTTTTCGCTATCATCGTTGACGTTGTTTACCGCATTTAACTACATACCTTCTGGTATTGCATGCACAATTTTATTTATATACCCAATTATGGTTGCAATAATTTCAACGGTATTTTTCAAAGAAAAAATAACATTAGTTACCGTTTCTGCAATAGCTTTAACAATTAGCGGAATAATATTTTTAAATAATAATAGCGAGGTAAGTATTAACTTAAAAGGACTTATATACGTTTTAATTTCAGCACTTATGTACGCATTGTATATGATTGGAATAAAAAACATAAAATCAATTCGACATATAAAAAAACCAGTACTAACTTTTTACGTAATGTTTTTCGGATTAACTGTTTATATTTACAACCTAAACTTTTGCACAGAATTACAAATGCTAAATACACCGCTATTATGGGTATTTGCATTTGGATTGGCAATAATTCCGACAATAATTTCACTAGAAGCAACAACGATTGCCATAAAGATTTTAGGTCCAACAATTACCGCAATCTTTGGAGCATTAGAACCTTTAACCGCTATTACTTTTGGTTTAATATTCTTCCACGAAGTTTTCACACTAAAAATTGCGTTAGGAATTATCTTAATTCTAACAGGTGTAACACTTGTCGTATTAAAAAGCGAGAAAAAGACAACTACTTAGCTTCTTCTGTTTTTGGATAATATTTTGCAAAACCAAATAATTGCATTTCGTCCATAAATGTTCTGTAATCTTTTTTATAAGGTCTATCCGGTTTATAAGAATCTAAAAGTACAACGTCTTTGATTTCACCTTTATCATCTAAGTTTACGCTTTGGACAGAAATTGCGTGGCTTGTACCTCCAGAAGTTTGTTCTTTATCGTAATAAATATAAGTTGCAGAAAATCCTGCATTATTTTCCTTATTTTTACCCATTTCTTTTAAAATCATTTCAGCAACTTCTCTGCTAGTTGTTTCTCTACCTAAACTACCTGTCATTAAATATTGTAGAGAATCCTTTCCAGCTAATGAATTACCATAAATAGTACCTTCATTTAAATTTGTTTCTTTAAAATGTTTTTCTACTGCAAGTTCTAACAATAATGGGTCAGCATCACCACTAGAATAGTAACTATTATTTTGAGCTTTTTTAAATTCTTTTTGAGAGATTTTTACGTCTTTACCTATACCTTTAAAGTGAACAGTAAAACTGCCATCTTGTTCTTTTGTAATAGCATCTTGGAAAGCTTTTTTACCCCAATCTGTTTTAGACATAGAATTCATTTGAGCCAAAAGCCAGCAATCCCCCGCTGTTGAACCTTGACGTCCACCTTGAATAATTCCGTCCGGAGTATTTTTAATTCTTTCACGTTCCGCTTTTTCAGCCTCTTTTTTAGCTTTCTTTGCAGCTTTAATTTCCTCTTTTGTTAGAGTTTTTTTATCTTCTATTAAATTATTACCAAAAATACTTGTATCGCCTGTCTTTGCTTGAACAGATGATGTTGCATTTTGTTTTTGTTGTAAACCTAATTTTGAAATTGAAATATCGTTAAACATAAAAATCCTTATACTTGCTTTGTTTTAATAAAGGTTGATAAAAAATATAATTGTTATTATTTAAAATAATTATAACATTTATTTACAAAACTTCATGCTAAAATTTTTATAAAAGAGGTTTTACATGAAAAAATTTATCATATTATTTTCAATTTTGTGTTTCACAGGTCTTTCTGCAAATGCAAAAACTCTACGAGGAAAAGTGGTTGGAGAAATTTCTACATATTATCCGAAAGAAACAATTACTATAGAAGTTACTAAAAATATAACCTTAAAGAACACAGAATTTAAGAAAGGCTATCTTGTAGTTGGAACAATGACAGAAGTAAAAAGCCCAGAGAAAAAGGAGTCTGAGGCAAGTTTTGTATTTACAATCACAAAATACAGAGATTTAGACGGAATATATTATGAAGTAAAAGACGAATTGAGCACAAAATACAAACAAAAATCACCGTTTGATGTAGGATTTTTTAAAGATACAGATATTTCATTTATGCCAAGTATGCCTATGCAAACAGATACAGGGCTAGGCGGAAACAGCGCTCAATCATATAAAAATGTAAATATAAAACCGATGTCTATTGTTAATAGCCTTATGCCAGAGGAATACAGAAGTGAGGAAGCTATAGAAATGAATTATCGTTCTGCAATGCCAAACGACAAAGACGATATTTTATTACTTGACGGTGATAGAATAAAGTTTGAATTTCCCGACAAATAATTTTTATGTTATTATCAAATTCAACTATACACGGAGTTTGATATATGGAAAACATCTTAAGAAAGTTTAAATTTATAAAGGGCGATACCTTTGGTGCAATAATTGCGGGCATAATTGCACTGCCACAAGCATTAGCATTTGGAGTTGCATCTGGTTTTGGGGCTTCTGCCGGTATCTGGGGCGCAATAATCCTTTCATTTATTATCGGTATAATCGGTTGTAAACACCCGGTTGTATCGGGTCCAACTGCACCTATTGCCATAATCTTAGCCACTGCATTTGCAACAACTTCGGGTAATATTGCTGATGCCGTTTTAATTTTAGTAATGGCATCTATTTTGCAAATTTTAATTTCATTAACATCAGCACCTAAACTTATAAAATATGTTCCGTATCCTGTTATTTCAGGATTTTTAAGCGGTATCGGATTAATAATTATTATTCTACAAACACCAGTACTTTTAGGTGGAATAACTAGTCCTTCGACTATTCAAGCCTTAATAAATATTCCACAACTTTTAGGCTCTATTAATATTCATTCAGCAATTTTGGGAATTACAACTCTTGTTTTCTTGTTTATCACACCTAAATGTATTTCAAGAATTATACCTGCACAATTACTAATCCTAGTTTTAATGACAATCGTAAGCTATTATTTAGGTTGGGATATAGAAAAAATTTCTACAATGAGCGTGAATTTTCCACAACTTCAAATGCCAAACTTTTCGATAGATTTAATTTCAAAATATTTTCCAATCGCTCTTACTTTAGCCTTTGTTGCGACTAGTGAAAGCCTTTTGACGGGAGTTATCATAGATTCTTTAACAAAACAAAAATCAAACTTTAAACATTTTATTTTTGCACACGGAGTTGGAAATCTTGTTTGTTCTTTAACTGGAACAATGATTGGTTCTGCAGCTACGATGAGAAGTGTTGCTGCCGTTAAAAATGAGGCAAAGACAAATTTAACTTCTATATTTAGTGCAATATTCTTGCTTATCGTTCTTTTAAAATTTAGTTGGTTTATTGTACAAATACCTATTTGTGTACTTGCAGCAATTTTGATAAAAATCGGAATTGATATTATTGATTTTAAAGTAGTAAAGATTTTAAAATTCGCACCAAAAGACGATTTGACAGTCTTGATGATTGTATTATTCTTGACTGTTTTTTATAACCTAATTTTCGCAATCGGTGTCGGCATCGTATTATCATCATTATTATTTGCAAAACGTAGCGCAGATAATACGGCAATTAAAGAAAAACAAGATGCAGATGTTTATACCGATTACGAAATAAGTGTTGAGCAACAATCTCACTACAAAATCAGAATTCTACACTTGGACGGACAATTTTTCTTTGGCTCAATCAGCCAAATTGTTTCACATTTTGACGAATTATTAGAAACAAAATATATAATTTTAACTTATAACTCAAACATAGAACTTGATATGTCAGCCATTTTTGCACTAGAAGATATCATTGTAAGATTGCAAGCACAACATATTAAACTATTTTTGGTAGTAACAAATGAAAACGTCCATAATAAAATAGTGGAAATGCATACAATTACAGAACAAATCGGAGAAAGCTCATTATTTAGGGAAGAAAAAGATGCAATTGATAATGCGATAAAAGGCATATAAAACTGTAACTTTATATGCAAAAAAAAAGGGCTGACTTCTGTCAACCCTAACACACTTTTTACATTTCCCTTACACTTCACACTAAGAATTTATTTAAACTTATTATGCTTCAACCCATTCGTTCATTCTTACGAAACCGTTTAAGTCTTTTGTGTTCATTGAACGAGTGCATCTTTGAACTTTGTCTCCGCAGTTGCCTTCAATTACATCGAAAGAACCATCTTTGTTAACAGATGCTACGATACCAACGTGTCCAGAACTTTTAGTATAAGACCAAACTGCTAAGTCCCCAACTTGAGGTTTGTAACCAGATTCTTTAGTTGAATATTTACCAGCTTTGATAGCTTGATTTTTAATTGATTGAGAAGATTCAGTAAAACCGAATGTAGCTTTGTTGCTGTTGCCTTGACCTTGACCGTAGCAGTAAGAAACGAAGCTTGCGCACCAAGGATTACCATTAGCTTTACCAAATCTGTATTTGTTTACTTCAGCTGAGTTGTTAGAGCTACCATTTTCTCTAACGCCTACTTGAGATAAAGCAACATTAACAGCTTTTTGAGCTCTAGCAGTTCTAGCTGAAGAAGAAACTCTTACATTTGAACCAAATGATTGGTTGAATGTATAAGTTTGTTGACCTAATGCAGGGAATAAGTTTAAGTTACCAAAACCTGCAAAAGAATTGAAGTTGAAAGCTGGTACATTAAAGTTGAATGCTGGAACTGAGAAGTTAGAAAAAGCATTGAATAAACCAGCGAAGTTGAAGAAAGAACCAAAACCACCGTTTGAAATCATTGAAGTAGGTGCAACACCATTAAATGTAACGCCTGTAAATAAGCTTGGATTTGATTCCATTAGAGATTTTGTTGAGTTAGAAGCAACTCTAGCAGAACCGAATGAATTATTTTGATTAAAACTTACTGAAAATGTCATTTAATTCTCTCTCAAATCTCTCTTACTCTTATATAAAGTTTTTATTTAAAAAAAAATTGCCTTTTTGAGTGCAATTATTAAGTTTTGTAAACATGCTCAAACATGGACGTAGCATGAAATACAAGGAACTTAACATTTCAAGAATTTGACAATTTTAATAATAAAAATAAATTGTTTATTATAGATATGGGAGAAAAATTTTTAATGAAAATAAAATTAAAACTTTTATTGTTTATAGCAATCTGCATAATTAGTGTTAATTTTTTAACCGCATGTACAAAAGATCAAATGAGTAATAGAACGCTAATACCAAATACTTGGAAAGATTGTCAAAACGATTTGAATAAAGCCTCAAAAATCGCAGGTTTTAATTTTCCACTTGTTTTATCAAACTTTACAGTTCGCTCTATGAAAAATATGATAGAAATTTCGTACCCACTAGACGAAAAAAGAAATGTTGTAGTGAGAAAAACAGATAGATTAGATGAAAAAACGAACCCTCATTATGATATTAGTGGAGATTATAATGTATATCCAAAAAATAAAGAAATCAAAATAAATCAAGGCGTTCCAGTGTATGTTAGAGGATACGACTTAAACAAAGAAATCATCGTAATGTCTTTTGCAGCAGAATCAGGCTACTACACAGCAAGATGTGAACAAGGCATGACACTAAAGGAAGCAAACGGTGTTTTTGAAGTTATAAAAGAAGCTGAAGAGGCAAAATAATTGATAAAGATTTGTCATTCCGGACTTGCTCCGGAATCTGAGATTAGAGAATGGACAAATTACGAACATTAGTCAGCTTCTGAGTTACACTACGTTTTCTTTTATCCGTAAGGCATTAAATCAGATAATATGCCTAACGGATTAAAGTCAACTTCAAAGACAGGCTCACAAGTTTCGCCCTAGCTCAACTGTTCGCTTTGTCAAACTCGGAATGACAGTATAAGTAATAATCCTACTCACTATTCACTACTCACAATTTTATGCGTCCGAAGTTGACACTCTTTTTTGTAATAATAAAATAGTATTATTAAATTAAAGGAAAAACTTATGACAAAAACTCTTAAAAAAACGCCGAATGAACTTCAACAAAAATGTATAGACAGCATTGAAGGTAAATATCTTGTCCTTGCAGGACCCGGAACTGGTAAGACTTTTACCATAATCAACCGCATTAAAAACATGATTAAAAACAAAAACGTTAATGCAGAAGAAATTTTGTGTTTAACGTTTACAGATGCTGCCGCAAATGAGATGAGAAGCCGATTAAATGCCGAGTTAGAAGAAGTTTCATCAGGTGTAAATATTTACACGTATCACGGTTTTTGTTGCGAAGTTATTGAAGAATTTAGAGACGAATTTGAATTACCAAGCAATTTTAGAATAGTAACCGATTCAATTTCTAGAACCTTCATAAAAGAATGTATCGACGAGATTAACCCAAAAGCTTTCAGAACAGAGAAAAACGACCCTTATTTTTTTATCGACACAATAAAAAATTCAATCAATGAAATAAAAAAATACAGATTAACAAAAGAGTCTTATTTTTATAATATAGAACACAACAGAGATTGGATTCCAGAATTAGAAAACAAAAAAGCAGAACTTGCAGAAAAAATTAAACAAGGCAAAACAAGAACTGCGACACTTGAAGGTGAAATTGTTTCCCTAGAAAAGAAAATCGAAAAAGTAAAAGAATTATGGCAATTTTACGAAAAATACCAAGAAAAAATGACACAAAATCATTATCTTGATTTTAATGATATGATTTCATATGTGCTTGATAAATTTGAAAACGACCCACTATTTTTATCAACAATATCAAACAAATATAAGTACATTCTTGTAGATGAATATCAAGACACCAATATGTCTCAAAACTCTATCGTTTTTCATTTATCAAAAACATTAGAAACACAAAATATTTTTGTAGTTGGAGATGACGATCAAATCATTTATTCATTTCAAGGTGCAAAATTAGACACGATTGAAAACTTTTTGAGAGAATTTCCAGATACAAAAGTTATTTGTTTACAAGAAAACATGCGTTCAACTCAATCTATTCTTGATGTCTCAAGACTTGTTGCAATGCAAGATTCAAAGAGATTGGAAAACAATCCAGATTTTGAACAATATAACATTTCAAAAGAATTAACCGCTAAAAACGAATGTATTATCGAAAAAGATAAACCTGTAAGATTTATTGAATTTACTGACGAAATGCAAGAATGCAATTCAATAGTAGACGAAATTGATGCGTTAATACATTCTCCAGCTTGCCCAAAAGACAAAGAAGGAAACCCAAAACTTTCTGAAATTGCAATTTTGGCAAGCACAAACTCGCAATTAGACACCTTTGTAGAATTATTTAACGCAAGAAATATTCAATATGAACTAAAAAACGGCATAAGCATTTTTTCAAATCACGCAGTAAATGTTTTGATATCTTATATGCAAATGCTTATTAATCCTGATAAGTATTCACACAAGATATTTCAAATCTTGTTATCACAACCTTTTAATGTTAGTCCAAAAGATTACAGACTAATCACAGAAAATTCATCAAAATTCCCAACTCCATTAGATTGCATTCGTTCGATTAAAGATGAAGATTTTGAAGAAGGCTCAAAATTAAAGATTTTCTTACAAACTTACGATTATTTATCAGCATACAAAACTTCTGAAAACATAAAAAATACTCTTTTAGAAATAGGGTCTAAAACTAGCATTTTTGACTATTACATGAATTTTGAAATCAATCGTACAGAAAACATTGCAGCATTGAAAAAACTAATTGAAGAAGCCTCTGCATATTCTGAAATTTATAAAACAAGCCTGCTAGAAGAATTTGTTAACCATTTAGAAATTTTACAAAACGATGAAATTGATATTTTGACAGACAAAGCGCCGGTAACGTTTAATGCTGTTCAATTATCAACTTATCACTCAGCAAAAGGTAAAGAATTTGAATACGTTTACATGCCAGCCTTAATCAGTGCAAACTGGGAGAACAGTAAAACTCCGTCAATCACCATTCCGCTAAGTCCTTCAGAATATAAAAGCAAAGAAGAACTACACGAATTAAAACTTTCAGATAAAACCAAAGTTTTATACGTTGGAATGACAAGGGCAAAACACGCATTAACATTGTCTTACGCATTATCAAAAAACGGTAAACCTAAAAAATTGAGCAAATTTATCAGTAATATAAAAGATTCTTTAAGCCAAATAAAAGCGCCAGAATATGATGAAACATCTTACTGGGAAGAGACAGCAAAAACAATGGTAAAAAGAGAATATGACTACAAAAGAGATTTTGCAGAAATGATAAAATCAAAGTTGAAAGAGAAAACATATTCACCTTCTGCAATAAAAACATACTTATATTGCCCAAGACAATATTTATACAGTAAAATCTTAAAACTTGAAGGACGAGACGGCAATCCGGATAACGCAAGTTATGGTACAGCTGTGCACTCAGCATGCGAATTTGCAGTTAAGTACGCATTAAAAAATAACAAATATCCTTCAAAACAAGATTTTATTGAAGTATTTAAAAATGAACTTTCAAATCAAAAAGTTTCTGATTACAAAAATAGGGTAAACCTTGAAGGCAGAGGCGAAAAGGCTCTTGACGAATTTTATAATCAAATAATAACTTCTCCAATAAAAAATCTTGTTAATTCTGAGCAAGAAATAAGTTATAAACATGACAATTATTCGTTCTACGGCATTATTGATAGAGTTGATAAAAACGAAGACGGAACATATTCCATCTATGATTACAAAACTGGTAAAGCAAAGACTTCAAAACAAGTTTGTCCAGAAGGGGAACACGAAGATTATTACAACCAAATGGCAATCTATAAATATATGTTTGAAAATCTAACAGGTAATAAGGTTTCAAATACAACTTTTATATTTCCAGATGATTGCACAAAAAACCTTACTGTAAATTACACAAAAGAGGACTGTAACAAAGTTGTAGAAAAATTTAAAAATGCAATCGATAGTATTAACAACTTGGAATTTGAGCCAACTTATGACCAAAAAGTTTGCAAATATTGTGCTTGCGCAGACTTTTGTAAAGGTAATGTGTTATAAAATTATCAAATCTTAATGGATAATAATTTTAATATGTGATATAATGAGTGCATGGCAGATTCACTTTCAGTTTCATTCCAATACACAAGAGAAGATATCCTAAATGTAGTTATTGAGTCATTAGGATTTGATTTAAAAAAATGTTGGTTAATGTTTCTAGCATTAGTTCTTCTTGTTAGTTTTGCTGGATATTTTTTATGGATAAAACTATTCATGGTGGCAATTTCGTTTATTGTCGTTGCAATTTTATTTGTGCCTGTTTATATTTTTATCGCCTATTTAAATTTGTCATCTGCGCTTAGGGTTTTAACTGATTGCGTTTATACAATTGAAAAAAATCAATTGATTGCGGGTAGCAACTTAGGTTTTCAATATTTTGATTTCAAAAATATTGATAGAGTTGTTATGACAAAACCAATTCTATTTATTTACGTAACTAAAAAGAACGCTTATTTTATTCCAATCAGAGCTTTTAATTCTGATGAAAAAGCTAACAAATTTATTACAGCATTGAATTACGGCATTGAAGTTGCGAAAAGAGAGATTGAAGAAGTAGACAATCTTTAGAAAATTTCAACTTCGCTAGTTGTAAGGTTGTAGTTTGCTTTTACAACCATAATTTCGCCTGTCTTTACTTTCTCTGCAATATAAGCATCTTTTGTAAGCAAGTCTTTTGCTTGATATTCAACGTTTTGACGAATTGCTTCTTTGTGAAAATCTTCTTCTGTTAAGTTTTCATCAACTTTTTCAATTGCAGGATAAATCTCCATTAAGATTGATTTTAGGTTTGGAGAAATTGTATCAAGCGTTTTTGATTTGTAAGCATCAACGGCAGAATGCACTGCGCCACAATTGTCGTGTCCTAAAATCATGATAAGTTTTACTCCAAGATGAACAACTGCATATTCAATACTTCCCATAACCTCTTGCGATAAAACATGTCCAGCTGTTCTAATTGCAAAAATATCACCTAAACCAGCATCAAAAACGATTTCTAAAGGGACTCTTGAATCAGAGCAAGAAAGAATAATTGCATACGGAGCTTGTTTTGCAATCAAAGAATTTTTTGTTTCTTGACATCTATTTGGGTGAATTGAGGCGTTGTTAACAAATCTCTTATTGCCTTCCATTAATCTTTTTAACGCTTCTTTAGGTTCAATCATAAATCCTCCTTTAATTCATAAATCTAAATTTAATAAGTGCAAAAATAGCGGCAAACCCGTCTTTCCAACTAATTTTCTTACCTTCGTCAAAAGATCTTGCATTGTAAGAAATTGGAACTTCTTTAAGTCTTGCGCCCTGTTTTAATACTTTTGCAGTTATTTCTGGTTCAAAATCAAATCTATTTGATTTTATGTTTAAGTTTTTCACGTATTCAGATTTGAACACCTTGTAGCAAGTTTCCATATCAGTAAGATTTGCTCCGTACAAAATATTTGTAATAATTGTAAGAGCCTTGTTCCCCAAAAGATGTGTCAACATGTAGTTTTTAGACATATCAATATTCATAAATCTTGAACCATAAGCTACATCAGCCTCGTTATCCATAACAACTTTCACTAGAGGTAACAAATCTTCTGGGTTGTATTCTAAATCTGCATCTTGAATTGTAACAATATCACCAGTCGCTTCTTTGAACCCGTCTCTTAGTGCGGCACCTTTGCCTAAGTTCCTTTCATGATACAAAACTTTATAATTCAAATCTTTATAAAGTTCCTTTGTTCCGTCTGTTGAACAGTCATCAATTAAAATAATTTCCTTGTTTAACCCATAAAAATCAATATTTTCGATTTTAGCTAAGATTTTATTTAAGGTGTTGTATTCGTTATAAACTGGAATTAGTATTGTTATTTTGTTCATAATTGTTTTAAGAGTTTTGAAATATTACTAAAAGTATTGTACAATAAAAAAAGTAAGAGGATATGATTTTATGGTACACGCTTTAGAAAATAGAGAAATAATTAGTGCAAAAGCTTTACTAAAAAGCGCATTTAATGAACTTTCACAAGGAAATTATAATCAATGCGAAATCTTAACTAAAGAAGCGCAAGAAATTTTAAAAAACGAAAACTCAAATGAAAACATTTCAATTTGTCTTTCAATGTTGGGTTTTGTTAAGTACATGAAAGATGCAAACAATTACCAAAAAGCTCTAACCTTCTTAAATGATGCATTGTACCTTGCAACTTATAACAACTATATCCCTGCTCAATTGGTATACGAACTATTTTCTGGAATTATAAACTTAAAAGAAAATAACGAAGATTTAGCAGAAATTCAACTTTCAAAAGCAAAATATTATGCAGTGAAAGATGATGAATTCGGATTAATGGATTTTTCTCTAAAATATTTGGACGAAATCGCAAAATTAAAAAATCAAGAACCAAGCAACAAAAGAGATCCTCTTAATGCGTTGGTAAAAATTAGCCAATCAGTTGCAGCCGAAACTGATATTAACAAGCTTTTAAAAGTTATTGCAGAAGCTGTAAAAGAAACTATCAACGCAGATAGATGTACAGTATTCTTATACGACAAAGAACACGATGAACTTTGGAGCAAAGTTGCATTAGGTATCGAAAGTTCTGAATTAAGATTTCCGGCAGGAAAAGGTTTGGCAGGTTATACGGTTAAAACTGGAGAAAGCATTAACATCAAAGATGCCTATAACGACGAACGTTTTAACAAAGAAATTGATATGAAAACAGGCTACAAAACAAAAACTATTTTATGTATGCCTATTAAAAACTTAAACCAAGAAATCATCGGTGCATTCCAAGTATTAAACAAAATTGGCGGATATTTCACACCAGAGGACGAAGACTTACTGGTTGCAATCGGTTCTTCTGCAGGTATTGCCCTAGAAAACGCTCAACTTTTTGCTAAACAACAAAAAATGATTGAAGAACAAAAAGTTGTATTTGATAGCTTTATTGAAACACTTGCAGCATCTATAGATGCTCGTGATAAGATTACAGCAGGTCATTCTACAAGGGTAAAATATTATTCTTCGATGATTGCAAAGGCTTTCAACATGGACAACAAGCAAGTTGAAATTATCGAAAAAGCTGCAATGCTTCACGATATCGGTAAAATTGGTATTAAAGATTCTGTTCTTCAAAAAGAAGGTAAATTAACAGATGACGAATACAAACAAATCCAAAAACACGTTGAAATTACTCACAACATTTTGGAAAAAATTCATATGTCTGACGATTTCAAAATGATTGCAGAAATTGCTTGTGCACACCACGAAAAATTTGATGGTACAGGTTATTATAGATATTTATCAAGAGAAGATATTCCTTTTGGTGGTAGAATTCTTGCGGTTGCTGATGTATTTGATGCTATTACGTCAAAAAGACACTATCGTGATAAAATGCCTATCAGAAATGTTATCAATATCTTAATTAAAGATAGCGACAAGCATTTTGACAGAAGCGTTGTAGATAAATTTTTAACTCTTCCTGCTAATCAAGTTATTAAAGTATTCTTAACAGAAAACAAATTGACTTTAAAACCAGAAGATGACGAATTTTTAGGAAAATATAATCTAAGAGAATTGTATAACTTGTTAGAAAAAGATGCAGATACTTTGACAGAAGAAGAAACAAGATTTGTAACTTTATTCAACAAGTATTACTTAGGACAAGTTGATGATTAAAAAACTTTTGATAATATTCTTGATATGTTTTTTTAATATATCAACGGCTTTTGCAACGATTGAACCTCAAAAATATCAAATACTTGAGGATTTCAATAGCGCAATGGCAAAATTCAAAAGTAGCAACGTTAGTATTGCGTATGAAGAATTTTCTCAAATCGTTAACTCTAGCCCAGATAATAATGATTACATCAATCTGGTTTTAGCAGGTAAACTAAGCGATATTGGATTGTATAATTTAGCGGGCAAAGCCAGATTAAAAATAAAAGATGCAGAATTAGCTCAAATCCCATTGAAAAATATTGATGAAATTTATTTTCAAAATTCAAAAATCAATACTGAAGATGAAATATACTTGAGTGAATGCTTTGCGGATATAGTCTACAACAACATGAGCAAAGAAATAGCCTCAGATTTGACGGCAAATACAGAAATCAGAAAAAAATACGATTACGCTCAATACTTAACTGCTCTTGCTTGGTACAAAAGCGGTAATATTCAAGAAGCTCAAAAATACATAGACGAGGCAATCAATAAAAATCCTAAGAATATTTCATACAAATATTTACAAGTAAAAATTTTAGCCGACGAAGGATTAAAAGATAAAGCTCAAAAAGAAGCTGAGGATATTAAAAAATCTGTTATCTTAACAGATTTTTATGCTAAGAAATATAAAGAAATTGAAGAATATATTTTATACAAAAACACAAAAAATGAAAGATTAAAAAACTACCATTTAGCTTATTATCACTACAACAGAGACGATTATCTTCGTTCTCTAAAAGTTATGCCAATGGCAAATGCTAAAAATAAAAAAGAAAATTCAAAAATTTATGCGTTAATAAGTCAAAATTATGTGGCATTAAAAGAATATGAAAAGGCATCTTTGAATGCGCAGAAGTCTTATAAATTAAATCGCAAAAATCCAGATGCGCTAATTTTATTGGGTGATTTAGCGTACGGAAAAAGAGATTACAAAGGCGCATTAAAATTCTATAAAGAAGCCATGAGTTACGATAAAGATTCATATTACGCTGATGTAAAAACTGCAAAAGCATATTTAGAACTTGGTAAAAAACAAAAAGCTCACGAAATTTTATCAAAAGTTCTAAAAAATACATCAGACTCTTATGAAGCCTATTATCTAATTTCGTTATTAGACTCATATAAGGAATTGGCTTATCTAAAAAAAACAATAGGATTAAACAGTGAATTTGCAGACGGTTGGCTAGAATTAGCAGATTTTGAGCGTGAAAGAGCAAATTATGACCTTGCTCAAATATACCTTAATAATGCGTATAATCTTGACCAAACTTATTACAAATATTATTATTATCAAGGAAAGCTTTTTGAAAAATTGAATGATAATATAAGCGCAAATTACTATATCGAAAAAAGCAAAAAATTAAACCCAAATTTTATAGAAGAAAAGAAAGAAAAAAAGAAATGACAGATACAGAAAAGAAGAATATATTAATTGTAGAAGACCACGAGTTAACAAGGTTTGGTTTGAAAACAAATTTTGAAGGAATGGATATTATTGAAAATATTTACGAAGCGGAAGATGCAGATCAAGCTTTAAAACAATTCAAAGAGCATAAGATTGATTTAATCATTATGGACTTAGGTTTGCCAAACGTGGACGGTATAGAAACAACAAAAAGAATACGATTAATTGATTCTGAAGTAAAAATTATTATCCTAACATCACATAGTGATGAAAAAGCCGTTTTGAACAGTTTAAAAGCAGGAGCAAACGCTTATTGTTCAAAAGAAATAAACTTAAAAACATTAGAAACAGTTGTTAAATCAGTTTTAGATGGTGCAGCATGGTTTGATCCAAGCATTGCACATATCGTACTAAGAGCTGCCGCAAATCAACAAGATGCACCTGTTGAAGGTCAAGAAGACTTTAATTTAACAACTAGAGAACTTCAAATTTTGAAACTTATTGCAAAAGGATATAGCAACATTGAAATTGCGAAAGAATGTACAATTAGTATTAATACTATCAAAGCTCACGTTGCAAATATTTTGCAAAAGTTAGAAGTTGAAGATAGACTTCAAGCAGCACTAAAAGCTATAAAATATCAAATAGTTTAAGGAATAATAAATGCCCGAATTAGGAAAAGTTTTAGTTATTGACGATAATCCTAAATTTTTAGAAGACTCATTGCCACTATATGGTTATGAAGTAGAGTCTGCTGTTGATGGATTAAAGGCAATGAAAACTTTATCTAAAAAAACAGATTTTGACATTATATTACTTGATGTAATGATGCCTAACATGAATGGTTGGGACGTACTAAAAGAAATTCGAGAAAATGAAAACACAAAGCAAATACCAATAATAATGACAACGGCTATTAGCGAAGAGCAAAAGATAGTAAAAGGTCTAAAAATGGGAGCCGATGATTATATTGTAAAACCCTTTGTGCTTTCAACATTGCTTGCAAGAATAGAGGCAGTGATAAGACGTTCCGCTTGGAACAAAAATGATAGCAATCAGATTGATATTAAAAAAGTAAAATCGGTAAACAATGAAATTACCCCAAAAGAATCTGCGGTGCTTGAACTTTTGACCAAAGGACTAAACAACAAAGAAATAGCAGAAGAACTGGACATTACGGAAGTTACTGTTAAGACACACCTGAGAAATATTTATAAAAAGTTTAACGTAAACAGTCGTACACAATTAGTTTTGATGGCTATACAACTAAGTTCAAAATAGGTTACACCCGATAAAAGGAGACAAATTTAATGAGTGATTATTCAAAAGATGAGTTAATTACACTAATTCAAAAAAATCCACAAGAATTTAACGAATGGATAAAAGATAAAGAAGATGTTGATTTGAGCGAAGTTGATTTTTCAAATCTAGTATTGGATAACATCAACTTTGCAAATGCAGATTTGAATTCATCATCATTTGCTGATGCACAATTAACAGAGGTTAATTTCACTAACTGCGATTTAACATCAGTTGATTTTACAAGAACAAATCTTGTTGAATGCGATTTTACAGAAAGTATTCTTCCAGGTGCAGATTTTAGTTATGCTGTTGTAAGTTATTGTAACTTTACAGAAGCAGATATGACTGGTTGCGTGTTCCAGGAATCAGATTTATCAAACTCAGACTTCTCAACTGCTGATAATTTAGATGCCTGCCGTTTTGATGAAGAAACAATTTGGCCAGACCAAGATAAATTACCAGAAGATTTTGATACAAGCTATAGCAACGACTTATCATCACTAAAAGACGATGATGACGTTCCTGCTCATTCAGATTACTAATGCCACAGTTTTTAATAAATTCAAAAAATATAGAAAACAATATGGTTATAATTGACGACAAAGAAAATTATAACCATATTGCCAAGTCTTTGCGAGCAAGAGTCGGCGAAGATTTACTTTTGATTGACGAAAATGAAATTCAATACGAAACGAAGGTCGAAGAAATTACTAAAAACTATGTAAAAGCTTCTATTGAAAACTCTTATAAATCAAAACGTAAACTTGATTACGACCTTTATATCGCAATAAGTCCTTTGAACAGCAATGCTATAAATACCATATTTGAAAAGCTAACAGAATTAGGTGTTAGAGGTTTTTATCCTGTTTACACTGATAATTGTGCCGTAAAAAAAGATGTTATAACAAAAAAAATCGAACGTTGGCAAAAAATTTGTTATGAATCTTTTAAACAATGCGAAAGAGCAGATATTCCGACTTGTTTTGAATTAACAACAATTCAAGAGGTTATCAAAAAAGATTTTGACCATATTTTGTGTTTTACGGAACGCTCAAGCAAATACCAATTTAAGGAATTTTTAAATAATAATAAATTTAAGCAAAATGATAAAATTCTTGTTATAATAGGACCAGAAGGTGGTTTTTCAAAAGCTGAATTTGAATTTTTTGAAAAAGAAAATTTGAATACAATTTCTTTGGGAGAGTTGATTTTGAGGGCGGATACAGCTTCTATTGTAGCGATAGGAAATATTATTTATGAAAATTCAGACATTGGAAAAACTTAAAAAAGATAAAATTTTAGAAGAAATAAAAAAAAGTTCAGAAGGTATTGAAATTTACGTTGTAGGTGGTGTAATCAGAGATTTGTACACTGGTAAAGCGAACTTTGACAAAGATTTGATTGTTTGTAATCTTGAAGCTAAAAATTATGCGATGGATTTAGCCGAAAAACTTAATGCAACCTTTATTCCTCTTGATGAAGAAAACAAAATTTATAGGCTTGTACTAAAAGATAAAAAGACCTTTATAGATATTACAAACCCTATAAATAATAACCTTGAAGAAGACTTGAAACGCAGAGATTTTACGATTAATTCAGTTGCGATGAATATTGATACCTTTGAGGTTTTGGACTTAAACAATGGATTGAAGGATTTAAAAAACAAAAAAATCAGAATGATTGAGGAAAAAAATTTTGTTGAAGATCCTTTGCGATTGTTGAGAGCATACCGTTTTCAAGCTGTAACAGGTTTTGAACTTGATAGCAAAACTGAACACACAATAAAAAAACATATCAAACTAATTAATAATCCTGCAAAAGAAAGAATTAATTACGAATTGATGAAACTTTTTGACGGTGCTTATACGGTAAAAGCTTTGCTAAATATGGATAAATCAGGAATTTTATATGAGATTTTGCCTATATTTTTAGAGGTAAGAAAAGTTCCGCCAAACACGCATCACCACTTGGATTTGCTACATCATTCTATAGAAACTGTTAATCAAATACAAAACTTTTATAATATTGCAAAACCTGAAGTCAAAGAGCATTTGGATAAAGTTGATTTTGGTGGATTTTCAAGACTTGCTCATTTAAAACTTGCGGGTTTTCTGCATGATATCGGGAAACCTTCTTGCTGGACGATTGAAGAAGATACAGGTCGTCATAGATTTATCAAGCACGAAGAAGTTGGTAGCAAATTAGCCACTCCTATTTTGAGAAAGCTTAAATTTTCCAAAAAGCAAATCGAATATATTTGTAAAATGATTAAAAATCATATTTATCCATCACATGTAATTGCGACAGAGGTTTTGACGAATAAAGTCAAAATGAGATACGTGCGAAAAATGGAAGATGACGTTATCGATAATATCTTTTTAGCGATGTCTGATAGACTTTCAGCAAGAGGAAAAGCCATAACTGATGAAGTTGTTCACAAAAATATTTCGGGACTTACAAACCTAATGAAATTTTATCTTGAAGTGAAAGACAATCTTGAACCATTACCAAAACTTTTGAGCGGAGAGGAAATTATGGATATTTTAGATATCAAACCATCAAAGGAATTGGGCGAAGTTATAAAATCATTGCAAGAAGAACAGCTTAATGGCGAAATCACAACAAAAGAACAGGCTGTTGAATTTGTGAAAAAATATAAATTATAAGGTTTTTGTAGGGTTAGTAAACAAGTTTTTTGGATTGCTTCGTCGTTTCACTCCTCGCAATGACATGTTTTGTTTATTGTGATTTTCACCCCAACAAACCTACATCTATGCAGAAAGAGTAAAGATTTCGTAGATTTCGTCGTCTGAAAGTTCTGTAATAATCTTTTCGCCTTCGTAAACTGCCAAATCTGCAAGTTCTTTCTTAGATTTCAACATTTCATCAATTTTTTCTTCAAATGTTCCTAATGTAATCATTCTGTGAACAAGTACGTTCTTATCTTGACCGATACGGTAAGTTCTGTCTGTTGCTTGTTCTTCTACAGCTGGATTCCACCATAAGTCGTAGTGGATAACGTTTGTAGCACTTGTTAAGTTCAAACCAGTACCACCAGCTTTTAATGATAGAATCATTACTTGCGAATCTTTATCTGTTTGGAATTTTTCAATAATTTGTTCTCTTTGATTAACATTTAATGAGCCATGGAAGAACAATGGAGTTGTATTACATTCATTTTCAATAATCTTGCACAAGATATCACCCATTTCTTTATATTGAGTAAAAATAAGAGTTTTTTCGTCTCTGTCCAAGATTGATTGAACTGTATCAATACATTTTTCCATTTTACCAGACAATTCTTTGCTCATTTCGCCGGCTTTCAAGAATTGGTAAGGGTGGTTACAGATTTGTTTCAATGCAGTAATAAGTTTAAAGATATTACCACGTCTGTTAACACCAGTAAAGCCACTGATTTTTTCCATCATTTCGTTCAATGTCTTTTCGTATAATACTGCTTGTGGTTTTGATAAGTAGCAGTATTCGTTCAATACCATCTTTTCTGGTAAATCAGAAATAACGTGTTTATCAGTTTTAAGACGTCTTAATACAAAAGGTGAAACTGATAATTTAAGTTTAGTTGCACGAGTTGTTTCTTTAAATCTTTCAATAGGAATAGCATAACTCTTTTGGAATTCCTTTAATGAACCCAAGTATCCAGGGTTGATAAAGTCGAAGATTGACCACAATTCTGTTAATCTGTTTTCAACCGGAGTACCTGTCATTGCTATCTTAACAGGTGATTTCAATGACTTGATAGCAACTGTTTGCGCTGTATCTGGATTTTTGATATTTTGAGCTTCATCAACGATAACCATTGACCACTCTTGTTTTTTCAATTCTTCAACATCAATACGCATAATTGCATAAGTTGTCATAATAATGTCAAAGTTTTTAGTGTCAAGTTGTCTTTCTCCACCGTGATATGTTGTTGCTTTTAAATTAGGTGCGAACAATTGCAATTCTTTCATCCAGTTACCCATTAAAGTTGTTGGACAAACGACAAGAACCGGTTTGTCAAGTTTACTTTCTTCTTTGAGTTTTAGGATTAAACTGATAACTTGAATTGTTTTACCAAGACCCATATCATCAGCCATACAGCAACCGAACCCTTTTGAAACATTTGTCCATAACCATTTCAAACCTGTTTGCTGGTATGGTCTTAACTCGCCTTTAAGAGTTTTTGGAGGTGTAACTTCAATTGGTTTTGTAAAGTCTTTCAAGATATTTGCAAACGCTTCATCGTAATCAAATTCGTATTGACCTAATTGACCTGACATTGAAGCATGAATTAATTCCATTCTTGTTAATTTAGAGTGGTTTGCTTTTGCTAATTGTTCTAAATATTTTTTGCTTTCATCTTTGTCTATTAATACATATTTATCTTTGTATTTGATAAGTCCGTCTGATTTTTCAACAAGTTCGTTAAATTCTTCAAGAGAAATCTTTTCATTACCGATAACGATTTCGTAGTTGAAATCAAGAATATCTGTAAGTGAGATTGGTGAAGAACTTGTAGAATTGAACAAGTCTGCCAAATCTTTTGAACGCTCTGTTTTAACTTTTGCATTTATTGAAGCACGAGGAATAATTATATTTGTCAATTCTTCTGGTAAAATTACTTCAATTTGAGCTTTTTGTAAGTAATAAGCTGTTTGAGTGATTATTTTATAAACACTCTTTAAATCAAGAGTTAAAGACAATTTATCTTCATCTTCAAAAAGTTCTTCAAGTTCTGGCATATATCTGTTTGCATAATTCAATTGCTTTTCAACAATTTTGGCAATATCAGATGAATTTGCATCAAATACTGTATCTTTTACATACAAGTCGTCAAGAAGTACTGATTCGTCAGTTTTTCTGTTCTTGATATGAATTTTAAGTTCAAAGTTATCATCATCTTTTTTAGTAATCTTGAAGAATGGAATAACATCATATTTACCAAGATATAATTCATCAAACCATTGAGCAAAGTTTTCTGCAAGGTTTTGACCTTTTAACATTGTTTTTTGTTCAAGGTCTTTGATTAAATAATGACCTGATTTGATATCTTTAAATCTATAAGCTTTGATTGCCAAAAATTTGTATAGAACGTAATTCAAATAATTATGAACAAAGTCTGATACAAAATTCTTTGGTCTTTCGCCTTTTATAAATAAATCTTCTGGCATGTTTTCTTCTAATATGTTGATGATTCTTGCAAGTTGTTGAGTTGAAATGATTGGTTCATAAACAATTCTGAACATGTTTTTAACTTTGTTCACTTTAACAGTCGGAATAAAATAACAGCGTTCAATCATCTTCATAACAAATTGAGTTAATCTGTTGAAGTAAATAAATGTTCTTGAAACAGCCTCAAAATCGATTACTGAACCAAAACCGCCAAAATAGTCTAAAACTAAATCAAGTGGCATAATATATCCAACTTTATCTCCAACAACTTTTGAAGAAAATCTGAACATTGAACCTTTTGATTTTAAATAGAATTGGAAATTGTTTGTAGGAGTAACGAAAAATTGAAGGTTGCCATTTTCGTTCATAAGATAAAAGTCAGTATTTCTAACAGGTTGATTTGGTGAAACAAATACATCTTTGAATTCGTCCTCAACGAGTTGATAAATCATGCTTAACGTATATCGAAAATCTTTGTTTTTAAAACCTTCCGGATTTTCGCTTAAATTATAAAATAGTTCGTCAACATTGTTTTTTTTGAAAGATAATTCTATATCTAACTGTGGCGATTCTAATACTGACATGTTTTCTTTTTCCTTTTCCTTACTTCCTTTTAAATCCTATTTTACAATCATTGAACCACAAGACATTTCTTCTGGAACTTTAATACCTAATAATTCTAATACTGTAGGTGCAACATTACATAAAGCACCGTCGTTTCTTAATTTAATATCGTGTCCAGCATTAATGATAACGAATGGAACAGGATTTGTAGTGTGAGCTGTGTGAGGTTTGTGTGTTTCATGGTTAACCATTGTTTCTGCATTACCGTGATCAGCTGTCAACAACATTGTAACACCATATTTTTCACATTTTTCTGCAATTTTACCTACACATTCATCAACAACTTCACAAGCTTTTGTTGCAGCTTCAACAACACCTGTATGACCTACCATATCAGGGTTAGCAAAGTTTACTAAAATGAAACCATATTTGTCATCTTCTATTGCGTTTAATACGTTTTCACAAACTTGTGGTGCGCTCATTTCTGGTTGCATGTCATAAGTGGCAACTTTTGGAGATGGAACAAGAACTCTTGTTTCGTGTTCATTTGCATGTTCAATACCACCATTAAAAAAGAATGTTACATGAGCATATTTTTCTGTTTCTGCTGTACGGTATTGGTTAACTCCGTTTGCTTCTAAAACATCACCTAAAATATTTTTCATTTTAGTTTTTTCAAATGCGATTGGATATGTGAAAGTTTCATCGTATTGAGTGAATGTTACATAGTAAATATTTTTTCTAACAGCTTTTCTGTTAAAACCATCAAAGTTTTCAAAGTTAATAGCTTTAGTTATTTCTCTAGCTCTGTCTGGTCTGTAATTGAAGAAAATAATTGCATCATTGTCATGAATTCTTGATTCTTCGCCACCACAAACGATAGGTTTAACAAATTCATCTGTAACTTCTTGAGCATAAGATGCCTTAACACCCTCGATTGCAGAATTTGCTTTAACACCTTCAGCTAAAATCAAGCAATTGTAACCTTCTTCAACACGTTCCCAACGGTTGTCTCTATCCATAATCCAGTAACGTCCAATTACAGATGCGATTTGAGGAAGGTTGTATTTTTTCAATTCATCTTCAACAACTTGCAAATATGTGCAAGCACTTGCAGGAGGAGTATCACGACCGTCTAAAAATGCATGTACATAGACTTTTGTAAGTCCATTGTCAGCAGCCATTTTGATTAATGCTAATAGATGGTCAAGAGATGAGTGAACACCACCTGTTGAAACTAAACCATATAGATGTAAGGCTGAATTATTTTTCTTAACGTGTTCAATTGCGTTCATGAATTTTTCGTTTGTAAAGAATGAACCGTCTTTGATAGCATTATTAATTTTACTCAAATCTTGATAAACAATTCTACCAGCGCCTAAATTCAAGTGTCCTACTTCACTATTACCCATTTGACCAGCTGGAAGTCCAACATATTCACCGTCAGCATGGATTAAAGTAGAAGGAAAATCTTTTTCTAATTTGCTAACATTTTTTTCTTTTGATAATTTAACTGCATTAGTGTTGTCATCTTGGTTATCAATTCCCCAACCGTCCATAATGCACAATAAAACTCGTTTGTTCATGATTATCTCCTCTATTTATAAAATATTTTTTTGCTAGTTTTAACTTGAATATTTTAGCAAGGACACAGAATGTTTTCAAGAAGATAATTTTAATAAAATAATTTATAAAAAAAATAAAATACTTGATTTAAAAAATTTTTCATGTTAATTTATAAGGGTAACCCAGTTGACTTGATGAGAAATCGCTTTTATAACGAGGTTACGGTGAGGGCTATTAGCTCAGGTGGCTAGAGCACTCTGCCGAGAAAAACGATTGATTATCGTTTTTCGAGAGGACTGATAAGGGTCAGCCCGTTCGGTAAATTGAAAATTAAATAAAACATGGTGAATTAAGGGCTATTAGCTCAGGTGGCTAGAGCGCACCCCTGATAAGGGTGAGGTCCCTGGTTCGAGTCCAGGATGGCCCACCATTTAAAAAAACCACTTCGGTGGTTTTTTTTATGCAAAAATTAGGAATAATATTTTTATGAAAAGTTTAAAATCTTTACGTTTACACATCGGTATTTTTGGTAAAACTAACACTGGTAAATCTTCTATACTTAACAAAATAACATCTCAAAATGTTTCAATTGTTTCTGAACAAAAAGGAACAACAACAGATGTCGTTGAAAAATCAATGGAACTTTTTCCTATTGGTCCAGTAAACTTCCTTGATACAGCAGGACTTGATGATACAACTATATTGGGCAAAAAACGTATTGAAAAAACTTTAACCTCAATAAATAGATGCGATGTTGCCATTATTGTTGTTGATTTTAAAGGAATTAGCGACATTGAAAGAAACTTAATTGAAAAATTTAACGAATTTTCAATACCATATTTTGTAATTATTAACAAAACCGATGAAAAGCAAATTTCTGAAGAAAAATTAGATGAAATAAAAACATTTACAGACAATATCCTTGAAACATCAGCATTATACGACAATGAATTAATAGAAAAATTCAACACATGCTTATTGAAAATTTTGCCAGATGATTTTGTTAATACGCCAAAAATTTTAGGCGATTTGGTAAATCCAAAAGACTTGGTAATATTGGTTACTCCTATTGATAAAGAAGCACCAAAGGGTAGATTAATTCTACCCCAAGTTCAAACTTTGAGAGAATGTTTGGACGAAAGCTGTATTAGCATTGTTGTTAAAGAATCTGAATTAAAAGATGCTATTGAATCCTTAAACGTTAAACCAAAACTTGTTATAACCGATTCACAAGCGTTTAAAACAGTTGACGAGATTGTGCCAAAAGATATTGCATTAACATCATTTTCTATTTTATTTGCAAGATTAAAGGGCGATTTAAAAGCATTCTTAAACGGCATTAATGCAATAAAAGACTTAAAAGAAAACGATAAAGTTTTAATCCTTGAAAGTTGCACACATCACAACATAGAAGATGATATTGCACGAGTAAAAATACCAAAATTATTGCAAAACAAATTAGGTTTCAAATTAGATTTTGAATATTTCACAGGGCATAATTTTCCAGAAATTGATAAATACAAACTAATCTTGCACTGCGGAGCATGTATGACAAACAGAAGAGAAATTTTGTCCAGAATAATAGCTGCAAATAAAAAAGGTATACCTATAACAAACTACGGACTAGTAATTTCGTACTGCGTAGGAATTATTGATAGAGCAACAGAAATTTTTAAATAGAAATTAAAATTTGTGATGAGATTTTCAACTCTATCATTTTTTATGGCGGGGCTGACGAGGCTCGAACTCGCGACCTAATTATTTTATTGTCATTCACAATTTAACTCTGTATTAATGTAATATTGGCGACTTGATTTCTTTTAGAATCTGCAATTACTTCTTCAATTGAAACTTTGTGTGATTTTGCATATACATCTTCCCCTTGATTAAATTTTTATTTAGTATCACTGAGGAAAGTAGTAGTAGTAGTAGTAGTAGTAGTAGTAGTAGTAGTAGTAGTAGTAGTAGTAGCTTCTTCTCCTAATTCTCCAAAAGCTTGTAAGTATATTTAGTTGAAAAATATTACAATTTACTTATAATTATATTTATTATGAAAAAAATATTTTTAATTATTTTAGTTATATTTTTACAAATTAATGTTATTTATGCATGTAATATTAAATACCGAAACAATTTAAAAAATACAAATTTTATAAATAAAGGTTATTTACATTATGATTTAAAATCATACAATTACAATGTGAAAAATGATACCTATACCATTAATGTAATGGAAGAATTAGACCCTGGTGGAGATTTAGAAAATATTAAGTGTCCTTATGGAGAAGGATTTTTGACACATTTAATATATTCAACAAAATATTCCCCAAAACAAAAATTCTTTAACGCAAAGTATAAAGGTTTTATGTGTGCAGTAGGAGAATATCAATATAGAAATAACAAACCTATTTCATTTTATTATCGTTATAAAGGGATTTACTATGACAGTAACCCCTCTATAATACCTAATTTCAACATGGAATATTTTAATAATCTTAAAAAAGAAATCAATAAGCCAAATGAATACAATTATTTTGGCATAATTAAAAATATTAAAAATTAGTTCTTAAATATTTACTAGGGTCAACAGCTGTCCCTTGAAAATGACCTTCTCGAATAGTTATATGTAAATGTGGACTAGATGAATACCCTGCATTTCCTGATTTGGCAATAATATCACCTTGTTTTATAATTTGTCCATATTTAACATTCCATGAAGAAATATGGCCATACTCACTTGTAACTTGAACGTCATTGATTATGCCATGATCAATGACTACCCAATAACCATAACCATTTGCAGCACCTACGGCAATAACTTTTCCATCAGCGATTGCCTTTATAGAAGTCCCAATAGGAACTTCTATGTCCCAACCATTGTGCCATGCACTAGCTCCAGGCACTGGAGGCTTGCGTTTACCATATATACTTGATATCCTACCATCACATGGCATTATCCATTTTTGTGTTTGTGGTGGAGTTTTAGATTGTGGGGTAGGTGATTGAGAATTTGGAATTCTAGGTACAACTTTATTTTCTTGTGGTTTATCATCATCTTTTTCAACTTTACGATCCACAATTTCAACAGTACATCTACAATTAGGGTGAGGTCTTTGGGGAACTTCATCATAATAATCAAACACTTGCCCGTCAAGTTCTCTACATTCATTACAAGTTTTTTCACCATTTTCTGAGTGCCAAACATATTTATTATAGCTTATGCCCCCTTTTAATACTTTTGTTTCAATATTTCCCTTTTCTTCTTGTACATCTTCTAAACAGTTATTTTCCTGCAAAGTATTATATCTGTATAAAGATTTACCAATATCTTGTAAGTCGGCATAAGATTTTAATAATTTATTTCTATCTTTTTTATTAAAAACCGGATTAGAATAATTTTTAAGTAAATATTAAGTGGTTAAAACTCAATAAAATACATAGTTTAGGCTACTTGCAAAATTTGCAAGTAACCTCTTTTTAATTTAAAAATATAGTGAAAAATTTAGACTTTAAACTCTTCCATTCCAACCTAATATTTTGCTATTAATTTCTTCAATAATATCTGGTGATAGGAATTTTGCAGATTTCTTTTTAAATGAAAAATTATCTAAATTTTTCTTTTGTTCTTTTTCTTTGTTATTTATAATTTTGATAATATTTTCTAGAGCACAAATTTCATGTTTATTCAAAATTCTATTATTATCTATATCATCATTTAATTTTGTAAGAAGTTTCACGCCAACATTATAAATATCACCAGCAAATTGTTTTGAGAAATCTTTTATTCTAACGATATGTTTATCCCATTTGTATTTCTTTTTCCAGTTAAAAATAGTTCTGCGTGAAACAATTAATTTTTCGGCAATTATTTCTGGACTTAAATTTTCAACACAATATAATTTTTCTGCTTCGTGGAGTAAATGTAATTTGTTCATTTAAAACCCTTTTAAACCTCGTTTAAAGACCTTTTACAATGACATTAATTACTCTTGTTTCAATAGAAGTCAAGTGTTTTCATCTCAATCTCAGAGATAATTCTGCATATCTCAAATTAGGGAATACTTTTTTACTTGTATTAAATACACAAGACTAAAGCGTAAATATATTGCTAACTTTCAGAGTTTGTTTTTGAAATTGATATGATTTCGGTGCAAATAATTGCTAAATTAGTGCAGATAAAGTCCAATTAGTGCAAATACATCTCATTCTATTAAAATCGGCATAAAAGGCTTTATATTTAGGCTTTAGCGATTGTACACTCATCTCACACTTGCACTTTATTTACATTCTCCTCTAATTATTCCAAAACTTTTTACAAAAAAAAATAAGTCCGACAAGCGGACTTATTTTTTTGTAAATGGCGGGACTGACGAGGCTCGAACTCGCGACCTTCTGCGTGACAGGCAGACACTCTAACCAAACTGAGCTACAATCCCATATTTTTGGATTTTGGAATTTCGTTCAGTTTGGTTAGAGTCTTAATCTAACTCGCAAACTCAAGAGTTTGCTTAAACTGAGCTACAATCCCATATTAAATTATCAAATATGAAATATCCGAACCATTGGTTCTTTTATTCCAACCAATCCGCCCCTCTGGAACACTTGGTTTCGGCAAGGGGCTTGGACTCCTTTTGGGAGTAGCCTGACTTGCCTACAAACTTATTATATAGGAATAATATTTTTTTTGCAAGTAGATAAATTAAATTGTATATATTTTTTAAAATAATTTTCTTTTTACATAAAAAAAATGGTTCTCATATCTTTTGAATATAAAAACCATTCTTCTTGATTTTATTAAGTCTTTGTTAAATTTAAAGACCCCCTACCAATCGCGGTTGACAGCTAATGCTACGTACCTTCCTTCAGTCTTAAGCGATTTCGCCGTCTGTGGCTTGAAGCTGTTTTTTCATATAATTTTGCATTACTGCATCAACTAGAAATTCATAAGATTGTGATTTTTCAACATTTGGAATTTCACGTTTTAATTGCGTTCTGACCATTGCTTCAAGTCTATTAATGCCAGAATCTTGTGTAAAACCTGCATCTGATGTAATCATTCTGAAATAATTATCATCTGTTTTATCTTGACCTTGAACAAAATTTAAAAACTGTGATTTAATATTTTTTTGTTCTTGTTCTTGTATTTTAATCTGTTTCTTTGCCATTGTTTCCTACCTTTATAAATTATTTGATTACTACACTTTTTAATTGTTTCTTATGTCATATTAAAGTGTGCTAAAAAAAATAATTTACTCATTTTGAGCGTTTGTTTACAATTATTAACATTGCAACACCCAAATACAATTATAGCAACAAATTTAATTTTTTCAATCCCTATTGAAACTTACTAAAATCTGCTACTTTTTCGTATTTTTCTTTCAATTCTGTAAGCATGGCTAAACGATTGTTTTTAACATTTTCATCATTATCCATTACTAACACATTGTCAAAAAACTTCTCTACATAAGGAGTTAAGGCTATGACTTCTTGTAGATATTTATTATAATCTTCTGTATCAGAAACACTGTTAATTTTTTCATAAAGCATGCTCTCAGATTCGTCTTTGAACAAATCTGATTTAACTTCGGCATACACAGGAGTTTTCAAAATTCTAATAACTCTATTTGCACTTTCTAATACAGGTTTTAAATCAGTATTTGTAACCGCATTCAATCTATGCATAAAGTCTGTCAAATCAGACAATGGATTTTTTACAGAAAGACATGCTTCTATAGCATCTTTCTTATAAGTATCTGCTAGATAGATTGATAATCTTTGTTTAAAAAACTCATTTACTTCATCAGCACAATCTTTTTGAATTGGTAGAAGTTTTAAAGTTTCAGCAATCAAGTTTTCAATATTTAATTTCAAATCTTTATTGATAACAGTTTTAATAATACCTAAAGCAGCACGTCTAACACCAAGAGGGTCAGAAGAACCTGTAGGTTTTTTACCGTCAACAAATACTGCACAAATTGTATCAATTTTATCAGCAATACCAACAACTTGACCAACAGTAGATGTTGCTAATTCACTATCGGCATTAATTGGGAAATAGTGTTCTTTGATACCTAAACAAACTTCTGGTGCTTCATTAGCATGTTTTGCATAATCCGCACCGATAAAGCCTTGAAGTTCAGTAAATTCGTAAACCAAACTTGTAACTAGGTCAGCTTTACATAACAGAGCACATCTCTTTGATTTTTCAACATCAGCGCCAAGTTCTTTTGCGATGTTTTCTGATAACTTAACCAAACGTTGAGTCTTGTCATAAACAGAACCCAAACCTTTTTGGAAAGTCATACCTTTTAAGCCTTCAACGTATGCTTCAAGTGGTTTTTTCAAATCTTCTTTAAAGAAGAATACACCGTCATCAAGTCTTGCTCTAACAACTCTCAAGTTGCCGGCTTTAATATTTTCAAAATCATCACCGATAAAGTTTGTGATTGTGATAAATTGATTTGTCAATTTACCATTTTTTTTAAGAGCAAAATATCTTTGGTGGTGCGCCATAACTGTAATTGGCACTTCTTCTGGTAATTCTAAATATTTTTCATCAAAATAACATACAACTGCCTTTGGATATTCGCAAAGATATGTTACTTCTTCTAGTAAATCATCATTGTAATAAGGCTCTACACCTAGTTTTGAAGCTTCTTCATGTGCCATTTTAACAATTAAATCTTTTCTTTCATTTTGATTAACATATACATATGCTTCTTTTAGTTTTTGAATATATTCATCAGGGTGATTAATTACAACGTGTTGATTTGAAAATCTATGACCACGAGTTATGTTTGAAGATTTAACATCAATAATTTGAATTTCAATAGGTTTTTCGTCCAATATTGAAACAATCCATCTGATTGGTCTTGAGAATTTTTCACTATGATTTGCCCAACGCATAAAATGAGAACCTTGAAGTTTTAAAATTAAATTAGGAACATTTTCTTTTAAAACATCTTCTGTCATTTTACCCTTTAAAAGAACTTTTGCATGCAAATAATTATCCTGCAAATAAGCATCTTTAGGATCAACACCGTTTTTCTTTAAGAAACCTTCACCGGCTTTTGTAAGATTGCCAGCTTCGTCATAAGCAACATTTTTGATAGGTCCACGAAGAACTTTTTCAACATCTTCTTGTTTTTCTGATAAACCATCTATTATAACCGCCAATCGTCTTGGAGTTGCCAATACATTTACGTCTTTGTATTCAATATTTAATTCTGAAAATAGTTTTTCAAAATTTGTTTTTAATTGACTTATAAATGTTGGAATTATAACATATGGTAATTCTTCTACACCGATTTCTAATAAATATTTACTCATTTTATTAACCTTCTTCATTCTTTATTGTGCGTTTGTTTTATCTTGATTTCTGAATTGCATTTCGTAAAGATGCTTGTATTGACCACCTTCGATTTGCATTAATTCATCGTGCGTGCCTTGTTCAACAAGTTCTCCTTCATTTATAACTAGTATTCTATTCGCATTTTTAATTGTTGTGAATCTATGTGCGATTAAAAATACTGTTTTATCTTTAATCAAATTATCTAAAGCTTTTTGAACGATTGCTTCTGACTCATTATCCAAAGCTGAAGTTGCTTCATCAAGAATAACAATAGGAGAATGTTTAATCATAGCTCTAGCGATAGCAACACGTTGTCTTTGACCGCCAGAAAGAGTTACACCACGTTCACTCAATTCTGTATCAAGTCCGTTTGGCATTTCTTTAAGCATTTCTTCTAAGTGTGCGGATTTAATAGCCTCTTGAAGTTCTTCTTCTGTAGCGTTTGGATTACCGAGCATAATATTTTCTCTAATTGTTGCAGAGAATAAAAAATTGTCTTGGAAAACCATTGCTATATTTTGTCTTAAAGACTCTAAAGTGAAGTTTTTGATATCAACATCATCGATTTTGATAGAACCAGAAGTTACATCATAAAATCTTGGTATCAAATTGGCGATAGTTGATTTACCACCACCAGAATTACCAACTATAGCAACTGTTTCGCCCTTTAAAACTTCAAAATTGATATTTTTCAATACAGAAACGTCTTTTACATATTCAAAATTGACATTTTCAAATTTCACACCTTTTTGAACCCCTTGCATATCAACAGCATTCGGTAAATTTTGAACATCAGGTTGAAGATCAAATAATTCAAACACACGACACAATGCAACAAATACAGTTTGCAAATTTTGTAAGTTTCTACCTAATGTTTTAACAGGTTTGTAAAGTAGTAACAATGAAGTTACGAATGATGCAAAACCACCAGCTGTCATAACACCTGTTAAGATTAAGTTTGTACCATACCATAGAACAATTGCAATACCTACAGATGCAATCAAGTACATCATTGGAGACATCCATGCCGCACGTTTTAATAAACTCATTGCAACATCAAAAGATTCTCTTAATTGTTCTCTGAACATTCTGTCTTGACGATTTTGTAAACCGTAAGAACAAATCGTTTTGTTACCAATGTATGTTTCATTAATATTTGTCGTAATATTACCACCAATAACAAGAGATTGATTAGATGCTTTTTTAATAATATTTCTAATTAATGCAACAGGCAAAAATGCAACACCCAAAACTAAAACACCAACTACAGCCAATCTCCAAGAACTATAAAGCATAACGACAATTAAACCTAAAGCTCCAAACAAACTTGTAATGATTGTTGTTAATTGGTCAACTAAAGATGCTGAAGCATTTTGAGGGTCATTCATGTAACGAGAAATTACAATACCTGATGAATTTTCATCATAAAATTTTGTATCCATGTTTACGAGCCTTGAAAACAAATCTTCCTTAACATGGATAGTAATTTTTTGACTCACCCACTGCGTCAAGTATTCATTTAAATATCTTAACAAGCCTTGAATACCTGCAAAAATAACTACTGCAAAAGGTAAAGCAAAGGCTAAAACTGTGTATTTTAAATTAATATGGATAAAATGCCAATTAAAAATCAAATCTTGTTGACCTACAACATAATCCATATAAGGTTTTAGAGCAAAAGCTGTAACCCCATCAAGCAAACCCAATGGAATAGCAACTGCCAAACCTAAAAATATGCGACCTAGTAGTGGTTTAATATACGGAAAAATTCTTTTTAATAACCACCCGTACTTATAAGAATTTTGTGCTGTTGTTTGTTCTAGTTTCATAATACTTAAATTATATTATAAAAAAACTAAAAACAACATTCTTTTAACGCATCTGTAATTTTATTAACTCCAACAAGCTTTATTTTCAAATCTTTTGATAGAGATTTTTCATTTGATTTAGGAACTACTGCTGTTTTAAATCCTAATTTTTCAGCCTCAATAAGTCTTTTTTCAAGATTTGTGATTGAACGAACTTCTCCAGAAAGTCCAATTTCACCGATAATTACAGTTTTGTTATCAACCAATTTATCCTTAAAGCAAGAAACAATTGCAACAGCAATGCCCAAATCAGCTGCTGGTTCTTTAATATCAATACCACCGATTACATTTACATACACATCTTGTTTAGAAAAATTTAAACCAACTCTTTTTTCCAAAACAGCTAAAATTTGTAAAACACGACTTGTATCAACACCATTTGTAACCCTTCTTGGCGCAGGATAAGAAGTTGAACCTACAAGAGCTTGGATTTCAACCAAAATTGGTCTTGTACCTTCATTTGTTACAATAACAACACTTCCTGTTGCATTTTCGTGATTTATATCTAAAAAAATGTCGCCAGAATTTGTTATTTCAACAAGACCTGTATCTTTCATATCAAAAAGCCCTACTTCCGAAGTCGTACCAAATCTGTTTTTTATAGAGCGAAGCATTCTATAAGATTTATATTTGTCTCCCTCAAATTGAAGAACAACGTCAACCATGTGCTCTAACATCTTTGGACCGGCAATATTGCCCTCTTTTGTAACATGCCCGATAACTACAACGGTCAAATTTTCACATTTTGCAAGGTGCATCAAGATATTACAACATTCTCTAATTTGAGAAAGACTACCTGCTGAACTTGTAATTGTGTTTGTAAATACGGCTTGAACACTATCAATAATCAAAAAATCAGGTTTTAATTCTGAAATCTGAGATTTGATACATTCAAGATTTGTTTGTGAATAAACATACAAACTTTCGCTGTTAATATTTAATCTTTCTGCTCTTGATTTAATTTGAGTAGCACTTTCTTCGGCTGAAGCGTATAGAACTTTTTTACCTTGTTTACAAAGTTCACCACTTGTTTGAAGAACGAGAGTTGATTTACCAATACCAGGGTCTCCGGCAAGCAAGACAAGAGAACCTTGTACAAACCCTCCTCCTAAAACTCTATCAAATTCAGAAATATTTGTACTCGTTCTAAATTCATCATTAACTTCTATATCTTTTATCAAAGTAGGTTTTGTATCATTTTGAAAAATTTCAGCGTGTTCAGGTTTTGGAGTCAAATCTTCATCAACTTCTTCAACAAAAGAACCCCACGCAGAACAGTTAGGGCATTTGCCCATATATCGAACGCTTTCATATCCACATTGTTGACATGTAAATTTTGTCTTAACCTTAGCCATAAAATTATATTAGCATAAAGAAAATTTTAATGATTTGCACACTACAGAAAAATAAGTTATAATAAAGGTACAACAAGTGGCAATTAGCGAAAGCTAATATTTTACACCACCAGTTTTATTGAATTATGAAGCTAGCGCAACGACTGCAATCATATACGCTAGCTTCTCTTTATTGAAGAAAAGCGCTATAATATAAAATATTACGGCTAGCGCTTTGATATTTGTCATAGGCATCACCTCCAATCACTACGCTAGTTGCGCAGGTAAAAGCGTGGTGTCTACTTGTTATCCTTATTTAATTTTTAATATATTCATTATATATATTTTTGTATTATTATCCATACAACATACATATTATTTTTATATTAAAATAGAGGTAAGAGGTATTTATGCAAGATTTAAAACTGGGTTTCAAAATGTATTCTGACGAAATTGGAAAATACGATACTGAAGTATTTGACTTTTTCAATCACAACTTGTTTTCATATATTGAATTATTTATGAATCCAAACACAATGGAAAACCTTGAAGCGTGGAAAAAATTTAAGGCAAAAATCAACGTGCCTTTCACTTTACACGCACCTCATTCAGTTTTCAATGTAAACCTTGCAGACAAAAACCAATTTGAATTTAATAAAGAAATTTTTAATACACAAGTTGATAAATATGCAGAGGAACTTGACGTTCAATATGTTGTAGTTCATCCAGGAAAATTGGGAAATATTGAAGAAACAGTTAGACAGTTAAATATTATTAATCCAAAAAGAATGGCTATTGAAAACAAACCAATAATTTCACGTAAAACTATGGAAAGAACTTATAGGGGTGCTGTTCCAGAAGAAATAAAATATGTAAGAGAAAATCACCCTTGCGGTTTTTGCTTGGACATTTCACATTGCATGAGCACTGCAAACGAACTTGGTAAAGACCCTTACGAACTTTTGAAAGAATTTCAAGAATTAAAACCTACAAGTTATCATATTAGTGGAAATAAACTTGATAGCTTGATTGATTTGCATATACATTTTAGTAAATGCGACTGGGACTTGCATAAAGTGTTTGAGATTATTGATACAAGTAAAAATATCACTGTTGAAACACGAAAAGACAAAGAAGCGTGCTTTAAAGAATACGAAGAAGATTTAAAAACCTTAAAAGAGGTATCTTAATGAAGAAAATTCTAGTAGTTGCACCACAATACGTGGGAGATACGATTTTAGTAATACCATTTTTAAGAGAATTGAGAAAAAACTTCTCTGAGTCAACTATTGATGTCGTAACAAAAAATGCAGGTAAATTGGTTCTGTCAGAGTGTCCTTTTATTGATAATATTTATTCTAAAGAAGATTTACAACCAAATTTCTACGATAAAGCTTATGTTCTAAAACGTTCTTTATCAGCAGGTTTACTTGTAAAAAAACTGAAAATTAAAGATACAATTGGTTTTGGAGGACAGTTTAGAGAATTCATTTTAAAAAAATGTATAAAATACAAACCTCACGAAAAACACGAGCTTGAACATTTTTCAGATGTTCTAATCGCAGACGGAATAGAAGTTACAGACGAAACTCTTGAATATTGGACAAAAGACGAAGATGTCCAAAATGTTCAGAAATATTTTGAAGAAGGTAAAAAGAAAGCTTTAATTGTTACTCAGTCTTCAACTTATGTCAAAAACTGGACAGTAGAAGGTTTTCAAGATGTAATAAATTTCTTGAACGATAATAATTTTGAATGTTTTATCGTTGGAACAGAAAAAGAAAAAAGTTACAATGAGCAATTTAAAAATGTTAAAAACCTATGCGGAGAATTAAACTTCAATGAGATTTCTGCACTTATAAACCAAATGGATTTAATTTTTGGAATAGATAGTGGTTTTTGTCATATGGGAACAGCTTTTAACAAAAAAGTCGTTGCTTTATTTGGCTCAACTTCACTTACTCAATGGGGTTTAAGAGGTGAAAATTCTCACACATTATCTTTAAATTTAAAATGTTCACCTTGCAGAAAAGCTAAAAAATGCAAAAACCATTTTAAATGTATGAAAGATTTTTCGAGCGAATTTGTGATAAACTATTTGAAAAACGAGGTTATTTAGATGAAAAAGAGCTTTCTAAAAATTTTATACAAAAGATTGTTAAATATAGTTTTTCACCCATTTTTTAGCATGAATGTAAAACCTCACCCTCTTGTTTTAAAAGAAAATGACAAATGTCTAATTCTTGCCCCACACCCAGACGATGAAAGTATCGGTTGCGCTGGAATAATGGCAATGCAACCAGACAAATTCAAAGTTGTTTGCTTAACTCATGGAAATGACGAGAGAAGAAATGAATTTGAAAACGCAATGAAGGTTTTAGGCGTTGAAAATGAAATTCTTGATATTAAAGATAAACATATTATTGATGATTATGAGGCGTTTAAAAAGATTGATTTTAGTGGTTTTAATTATATTTTTATTCCGTATATTTATGACCAACACAGCGACCACAAAGCAATTAGCGCACATTTAAACAAATATCTAAAAACTCATAAAACAGGTGATTTAAAAATTGTTTTCTACGAAGTTTGGTCAACAATGAATATGCCAAATACTTTTGTTGATATAACTGGTGTCGTTGATAAAAAAAGAGAAGCAATTAATTGTCATCAATCGCAAGTTAATGAAAAAGATTACACGACAAAAATCTTAGGACTAAATGAATATCGAGGAATGCTTAACAATATCGGATTTGCAGAAGCTTTTACGATTTTAGATAAAAAAGATTTTCAAAAAATTATGAAGGAGTATTAAATGAAAAATCCACTAGTATCAATAATAGTGCCCTATTATAACGGTAAAAAATATCTTGAGCAATTGTTTGATACAACACTAAACCAGACTTATAAAAATATTGAAGTTTTAATTGTAAATGACTTCTCTACTGATGACAGTATAGACATTATTAATGAAAAAATAAAAGAAGATTCACGCTTAAGGCTAATTGATATGCCCCAAAAGGGTGGCTGTGGTAGTAAAGGGGTTGAAGAAGGTTTAAAACATGTATATGGTGAGTACTTTTTTATAATGACTCAAGATGATTTTCTTGATAAAGATTATATTGAAAAATGTGTAGACCAAATAAATAAAACAGGGGTAAAAATTGTACTGACAAAAGGTTATTTTTATTTTGGAAATACACACAAGCAAATAGGGAAAATTTTAAAAGAAGTAACATCTAGCAGAAAAGTTTTTGAATTAAGTTTAGATTGGAAGATTGCCAACGTAGGTTTAAGAAGCGTTAAACTTACAAAAATTGAACCGTTTGTTACTACTTGCTACGATATGGACGAATATTTATTCAAGAAATATCTATTGTTAGTTGATAAGGTAGCATTTGCAGATACAGCTTTTTATTATAGAGTTGATAACCCTAATTCGTTATCAAAGGAATTACATTATTTTAATTTTGAAACAATAAAATCAAATATTTTTTTGGTAAAAACATTAATTGAAAATAAATTTTCAGTTAATTATATAGATAAACATTGCAAGGAATTAATAAAAATATATCAAGTTTGGTTTAATGTATATAAAATAAATAAACCAATTTTTTCTAAAGAACATCAGGAATACATTGAAAACATATTTAAGTTTTCAAAAGAAGAAATTGAAGCAATTATAAAAAAATACAACTTAATTAGATGCAAATACAAGTTATTATTCAGCAAATTAGAAGATGTACAAAGAATAAATTATAAAACTCCACTTGTATCTATCATAGTTCCACATTACAATGGTAAAAAATACCTTGAACAGTTATTTGACACAACATTAAACCAAACTTATAAAAACATAGAATTATTACTAGTTGATGATTTTTCTACAGATGATGAAAGTTTAGAAATTATAAAAAGACAGCGAGAAAAAGATTCTAGAGTAAGACTTATACCAATGCCAAAAAAAGGTGGTTATGGTAATTTTGGTGTAGAAGAAGGATTAAAACAAGTAAAGGGAGAATACTTTACAGTTTTAACACAAGACGATTTTCTAGATAAAGATTATGTAGAAAAATGTGTTGAACAGATTAACCAAACAGGCGCAGAAATCATTTTATCTAGTGCTCGTTATTATAAAGGAGAAGGCAAAAAACGTAGACAAATCGGTAAGAATTTTAACCACCCTATTAGTGGTAAAAAAGCTTTTGCACTAGGCTTGGATTGGGAAATTTCAAATCACGGATTACGCAGTGTAAAATTATTAGAAAAAGACCCGTTTGTTTGCAAATACTATAATCAAGACGAGTATCAATTTAGAAAATGGTTACTTCTTGTTGATAAAGTAGCCTTTGCAGATACGGCTTTTTATTATACAGTAAACAACCCTGATGCTCTTACAAAATCTGTTTATCCGTTCAATTTTGATATTCTTGAAACACAATTATTCCACATTGATTTATTACAAGAATACAAATTTCCAAAACACGTTATAGAAAAACGCATTAATAAATTAATCAAACAACATAACAAAATATGGGTAAAAGCATTTTACGAAGTGAAAGATAAATATTCAAAAGAAGATGTTGAATATGTAAGAAAAAAAATTAACAATGAAGTTCATTACATAAAAAACATTGTAAAAGATAGAAATTTAGTAACAAGTAAAATAAAATTATTATTTACGAAATTAGAGGAGGTTTAATGGAAAGTCCTTTAGTTTCTGTTATTATACCAGTTTACAACCATGAAAAATATGTTCAAGAGACTATAAAATCAATCATTAACCAAACTTATAAAAATATTGAATTGTTAATGCTTGATGATGGTTCAAAAGATAATTCTTTTGCAAAAACGCTTGAGCTAAAAGAAGAATGCGAAAAACGTTTTGTAAGAGTTGTTATGGAAACAAAAGAAAACGAAGGAACAAAAGCCACTACAAATAAACTTTTTGAACTTGCAAGTGGCAAATATGTCTATTTAATTGCATCTGATGATTTGGCAAAACCTAATGCTATTCAAAAAGAATTAGAATTTTTGGAAAACAATCCAGATTATGTTTTGGCAGTAGGAGACGATGAAGTTATTGATAAAGACGGAATTCTTCAAAATGTACCAACAGCAAAAGAAAATATTAGCAGAGCTAGAAAAATAAATTTCAAAAGCGATGATTTTGGAAATTATGCCACATTATTTTTTATTGGCAATCACGTTCCAAACGGATATTTAATGAAAAAAAGCATATTAGATAAATGCGGAGAATTGACAGATGAAGCCCCTCTTGAAGATTGGTGGTTAATGCTTCATTTTGCAAAATATGGCAAAATAAAATACATTGATGAAATTATGCTTTCATATAGAATTCATGGAGAAAACACGTTTACAAAAGATAAAAGAATGCGCCAAATGGCAAGACAAACTTTTAAAAACGAAGTTAAAACATTAAAAACTGCTGATTTTTCAACAATGTTACCTGTCGTAAAAAAGACTTATTTACAATATAAGTTTTTCGGAAAATTGGCAAAACTTGCAAAAAAATTGGAGTTAAGACTAAAATTTAAAAACAGTTAAGAATACTTTCTGCAAAATTTTTCCAGGTATATTTTTTAGAAGTTTCAAATGCTTTTAAACTCATTCTGTTGTACTCTTCTGTTTTGAACATTTTATACATCTTTCTTAGATTAAGAACAAATGATAAAAATGAATTTCTGTCAAAAATTAAGCCATCTTCTTTGTCTTTAATAATCTCTGCAACACCTGCAGTATTTGATACTACACAAGGTTTTCCACAAGACATTTCTTCTAATACAACAAGTCCAAAAGCCTCATTTTTACTAGGTAAAACAAGACAGTCTAAAGATTTATAATAATCAACAATATTTTCTTGCGGTGATAAAAATTCAACTTTTTTACCCAAACCTAAAAGGTTTGCCATCACTTTTAAAATTTTATTTTTTGAAATAATTCTAGCTTTAAATTTATTGCACCACATTAAATTAAGAACCAATATACCAGCAAGGAATAGTAATCCGCCCTTATTTATTGAATTATTTGCGACACAACCAAAAGTTATAAAATCATTTTTTTTGATTTCTGGCATATTTTCATAAATCTGCTTACAAGCCAAATGACAGACATATACATTATCAGGGTTTAACTTGTAATTTTTAACGTAATCCTTTTTAATGCTTTCCGAAACTGCAATATATTTGTTTTCAGGTCGTAAGTTTTCAAACATTTTATCTTGTTTCTTTATTTTTTTACGACTTGAAAATTTCTTAATTAAATTAATAGGAAAAGGTTCAACCTCACATCTATGTCTAAAAGACTGCGATTGAAGGATTGGATTATGGTTCATATATTCAAGAGAAACAGTCAAAACTACATCAAAATTACCTTTTTCGACTTCATTTTCTATATTTTGAAGAAAACCTTTATAAGAATTTGTATATTCTACTGAGACAATTTTTACACCGTCAACGCCTTCAAAATCATTTGGTAAGCAAAAAACAGTTACTTCAATTTCAGGATTTTTTGCGAATTCTAAAATAAGATTTTTGTTTACGACACTTGCGCCACCGCTTTTTGCGCCACCTGCAAAAATCCAATTTATATCATAAGTTATTATCGCAACTTTTTTCATAGATTATTTCAAAAACCCATCTAAAATTTCATAAATCATTTGATTTTTGCCTTTACAATCAACCCATTCAGATGCACACATTGTATGTAACCAAGACTTGTCTAAATAGTATTGAACAAGAGATTCTTGAACAATATTACCTTCTTGTTCATTTTCGTTTGCAAGACGATTTTCTCTAATGTTCCACAAAATATCATCTGGTTTTTGAAATTTACTTCTGCCATATTTTGAATATAGTGGATACCAATTTCCACTACCTGTATCAGCACCTTCAACTTTTATAAAATTAAATTTTCTATATCTTCTAAAATTCAATTTTTTATTTTTTAAATAATCATATTTATAAAAAGCAAATCCTGGCCATAAATACCAAATTCCGCCACGCTCCATAACCGCACCAAACAAATCAGTATTGGCTAAATAGCTTTCGATATTAATTTCTTTAATAGGCAATATATCGTGATCTAAAAACGCAAAGTTATTTTGTCTTTTTTGAACAATATTTTTGTAAATACGATTTAGTGCTCTGCCATGAGAATCGCTAAAACCACTAGCTTTTTCTCCACTTGTTACATTTATGTAAGTAACATTATTTTTAACGCAAACTTCTTTTATAGCTTTTGCTTTTTCTTCGTTGTTTGAATTATCGCAAATTATTTGTGTAAAAGAACCTTTTATAAATTTATTAAACAGTCTGATTTGATAATCCACGATGATAGGATTGTTAAAGGCAACTGTGATTAAGTCAATAAATGTTTCATTGTTATAGTTAGAAGCATAAAACGGTTTTATTTCAATCTTTAAACAAGACAATCGTTTTGCTTCTGCTCTTTTTGCTCGTCTAATTTTTGTTTCTTCTCGTTTTTGTTTTATTTTTTCTAAGAAATTATTCATAGAACAATATTACAATAAAATAATAATCTTGCATAGGTAGAGTTTTTTTGATACCTTGAATGTATGGAAAAAACATTTTTAGTAATTAATTTATCTTGTTTTGGCGATGTTTTACTTACAAATTCACTTTGTCAAAATTTGAAAATATCATACCCTAATTCAAAAGTTATTTTTTGTGTGGATAAACCTTTTGAAGAAGTTGCAAAATATCAAAAAGACGTTGATGAAGTTATGGTTTTTGATAAAAAAGGTAAACAAAAAGGTCTTATAAACCTTGTTAAATATGCTTTTCGTTCAAAATATAGAAATAAAATTGATGCTTCTTTTGTGATTTACGGAAATACAAGAGCGTTAATATTATCAAAACTTTTAGGTGCAAAACAAATAGTTACAGGAGCAATAAAAAGAACGTGGTTAATAAATACACCACAACCAAAATGTTATTCTGTTGCAAATAGACAATGTTCTAATGAATTGTTGGCAGAAGTTGTAACAGAAAAAGAAAGCAAAAATTTACCAATTAAATTTGAAATAAAAGAAGATACAGAAATTGATATTCAAATTGACAAAGAAAATTCTGTTGCACTTTGTTTAGAGGCTAACAACCCTGAAAAAGATTTGCCAATGGATATTGCTACAGAACTTATCCAAAAATTAAATGAAGATAAAAAAACGCTTTATCTTTTAGGTTCTGGAGAAAGTGCGAGCGACTATGCAAACAATTTACGACTTAATGATTGCGCTTTTGTTGACTTAACAAATAAAACTAATTTTAGTCAATTAGCAAAAATTTTAACAATGGTTAAAGGACTAATAAGCATTGATACAGGAACAATGCACATGGCAACAGCCGTTGGCTGTCCAGTTTTAGGAATATTCCTAAAACCACACACAACGAATATGTGGGCGCCAATCAAAGAACTTTACATATCTAACGTGATAGAAAATGATATTACCGCTGAAAATATCATAAATAAATTTTATAACTTGGTGAATATCAATGGATAAAAAAAATATAGAATACATAGTAGTTGCTTGTTGTACTTGTCTTAGACCTCAAACTTTAAGACAATCATTGATGACTTTTCGTAATATGAAAAAGCCAGAAAATATCAAGATTGACTTACTTGTTGTTGATAACGATAAAAACGCATCAGCATATGATGTAGCTTCAGAATTTAATGCTATATATTTTGTTGAAGAAGAAAGAGGTATAGCAAAAGCTAGAAATAGAGTTTTGACAGAAGCTATAAATCTTGGAGCCTCTCATATCGCAATGTTTGATGATGACGGACTTTTAGATGAAAATTGGTTGATTAATCATATTGATTTTTACCAAAATAATGATGTAAATATCGTTTCTGGACCTCAATATTGTCATTTTGATAAAGAATATCCAAAATATGTTATGAAAAATAATATTTTTAAATCAAATACGACTAAAAAGACAGGACAATTGTTAAAAAGTTGCGCAACTAATAATATTTTTATGCAACTTGATTTTGTATCTGAAAAAAATATTTATTTTGATGAAGAAAAATATATTTTTATGGGCGGAGAAGACGGAGATTTCTTTAGTAGAGCTAGCGAATCTGGTTGCGTAATTAGATTTAATAAAGAAGCCGTCGTAAAAGAATTGATTGAAGAAAATCGTGCGAATGTAAGATGGATTCTTGATAGATACTATTATAATGGATATTCTGGCGGATATTTAAAATACGGAAATACAAAAGCTATCAATTTTAAAAAGTTTGTATATTTATTCAAAACGGCTTTAATATACGGATTTGACACAGTTTTAGTTATCCCGTCAAGATTTTTAGGCACGACTGCCTATTACAATATGTTAGGAATGACGTTGAAAACAAAAGGCAAACTTGAAGGCGCATTTTTTGCAAGACCTTTGAATTATTACGAGAAAGTAAGCGGTAAATAATGAAAAAGAAAATTCTTGTTGTAATTCTAAATGACGTAATTGATACGGTGGGTGGCGCAATAACATCTTTCAACAATTTTACAAACATGTTAATCAATAATGATTACGACGTTTGTGCGTGTTTTAGCAAGAAAAAATCTAATTATATAAAAGGCGAAAGAGAAAACGGACTTCGACTTTATAACCTAAAAAACATACATTTTGAAAAGGTTGTAAAAGATGAAAACCCTGATTTAATGATTTTTTATTATCCAAGAGATGTTTTAAAAACATTGCAAAAAGAAACTTTTAAAGATATTCCTAAGATTTTGATGAATCACACACGTCCTGATTTTTACGTAGAATATGAACTTATCAAAGATAAATTGCAGGATTTCAGTTGCGTTCAAGTTTTATTTAATTCTTTTGAGCCAATGGTCAGAAAATATTTTAAAGGTAATATTGTAACTATTCCAAACGAGGTTAATATTGTTGAGGTTGAAAGAAATAGAGAAGAAGAATTTAGGAATATAATATACCTTTCAAGGGTCGATATTTGGAAAGGGCACGAGTTTTTAATAAATGCGTTTTCAAAAATAGCGAAAAAGTATCCTGATTGGAAATTAAATATTTTCGGACAATTTGACCCGAACCGATTAAAAAAGAGATTAGAAAAACAAATAAAAAAACTAGGAATAGAAAACCAAGTTATACTGAATGGAGCAACAAATGAACCTTTTAAAGAATTTGCAAGAGCAGATTTTTGCGTATTTCCGAGCTATTTTGAAGGCTTTGGACTTGGTCTTGCAGAAGCGATGTCAACAGGGCTACCAGCCATTGGCTTGAAGGGTGCAAGTGGCGTTAATGAAATTATTCAAGATAACGAGAATGGTTTTTTAGTAGAAGAAAACGAAGAAGAATTTGCACAAAAGATAGAAATTTTAATTAACAATCCTAAAAAACGTTATGAAATGGGACTAAAGTCCAAACAATCAATAAAAAAATATTCAAAAGAAATTATTAAAAACAAATGGTTGAATGTAATAGAAAAAGTTTTAAATAAAAAAAATATTTGTAGTACAATGGAAGAAAATTTCTTGAAGTATGAAATTTTTCCAATGCAAAAAATATACGACATCATGTACAAAAAGCGTTGTATGTCGTTTATGCAGAAGATTTTTTCAATATCAAATTTAGGTAGAGAAAAAATGATTTGCATACTTGGAATAAAATTTAAAATTAAAAGGATATAAAATGAACTATAGATTAATAGAAACAGATATAAAAGGTGATGAAAGAGGGAGACTTATTGCATTTGAAGAAGGCGTTAATTGTCCGTTTGATGTAAAGAGAGCTTTTTATATTTTTGATACAAAAGGTGGAACAGCTCGAGGTTGCCACGCAAATAGAAATTCAGAATTTTTGCTAATCGCAATCAACGGAAGCTGCAAAGTAAAAATTGACGATGGCAAAACTCAAGAAATTGTTGAACTTTCAAACCCACACACCGCATTATATCTAGATAAGATGCTATGGAAAGAAATGTATGATTTTTCATACAACGGAATTTTACTTGTTCTTGCAAGCACAAAATATGACAATACTGAATACATCAGAGATTATGACGAATTTCTAAAAGAGGTTAATAAATAATGAATTACAGACTAATTGATATGGACATTCATGGAGATAATAGAGGAAAATTAATTTCTTTAGAATCTAATAAAAATATCCCCTTTGATATAAAAAGAGTTTATTATATCTATGATACACTACCTGATGAAGTTAGAGGCAATCACGCACACCCAAATTTAGAACAAGTAGTCGTAGCAATTGATGGTGCTTGCGAATTTGTATTAGATGACGGAAAAGAAACAACAACAATTCTTTTAAATAGACCAAATATTGGTTTGTATATTGGTAAAAACATTTGGAGAAAAATGCAAAACTTTTCTTATGGTTGCAAATTAATGGTTTTAGCTAGTGAATTATATAATCCAGATGAATACATTAGAGATTATGATGAATTTTTAAAAGAGGTCAACAAGTAATGATACACAAATTGGCAGATGTTCAAAGTGAAAAAATTGGTAAAGATACAAATATTTGGCAATTCTGCGTAGTATTACCAAATGCAGAAATTGGAGAAAATTGTAATATTTGTTCGCACTGTTTTATAGAAAACGACGTGAAAATTGGAAACAACGTAACCATAAAAAACGGTGTATATTTATGGGACGGTGTAACTATTGAAGATAATGTATTTGTCGGAGCAGGAACTACATTTACAAATGATAAATATCCTCGTTCAAAACAACACGATGTACCGATTTTAAAAACAGTTGTAAAAAAAGGAGCAACACTAGGCGCTAATTCAACAATTTTACCCAATTTAACTATAGGTGAAAATGCAATGATAGGAGCTGGAAGCGTAGTAACAAAAGATGTTCCTGCAAATACTGTTGTTTGTGGAAATCCTGCTAGAATTATTAGAACCATGTCATAAAATAAAGAAGGATATTATATGAATATTTACAGACTATTTAAACCAATATTTAAGACAAGAAGAAAATTTATTATAAACTTGTATAGATATTGCCTTTCAACTGCAAATGTTGATTTTTCAGGCAAAATAAAATTAAAGTATCCTGTTTTATTTTTAGGACAAGGAAAGATTAAAATTGGACAAAACGTAGTTTTAGGATTTTTCCCATCACCAAAATTTTACAATACATACGGACATATTGAAGCTAGAGGAGTAAATTCTCAAATTATTATTGAAGAAGGAACAAGTATTAATAATAATTTTTCAATTATTGCAAACGAAACCCTCATCAAAATAGGTAAAAACTGTGCAATAGGATTCAATTTTAACTGTGCAGACAGTGATTTCCACGGATTAAAAATAAAAGATAGAAATAACCCAGATGAAATAAAAAATAAACCAATAAAAATAGGAAATGACGTTTTTATAGGAAATGACGTAACAGTTTTAAAAGGTGTAAACATCGGAGATGGAGCAGTTATTGGGGCCGGAAGTATTGTAACAAAAGATATTCCAGCAAGCACTATTGCTTGCGGAAATCCTGCCAGAGTTATTAGCGAGGTTAAAAATTAATGACAGAACAGCCTTTAGTATCAATACAAGTTCCAATTTATAATGCAGAAAAATATATTCCAAAATTAATTGATTGTTTATCAAATCAAACATACAAAAACATTGAAGTAGTTTTAGTAGAAGATTTTTCTACTGATAATTCATATCAACTTTTAAAAGATTATTCAGAAAAAGACTCTAGATTTAAAGTTATTAAAAGAGATACAAAAGGTGGAAATGCGGTAAAAGGAATAGAATATTCACTCCCTTATTTGAACGGTAAGTACTATATCTATTTATCTCAAGATGATTTTATTGACTACGACTTAATTGAAAAATGCGTAGAAAAAGCTGAAGAAACATCTGCAGAAATGGTTTGTCCAAATACACTGCTATTTTGGGAAAATGAAGAACCAAAAAGAATAACTAAATTCCCACTAAATAATGATTATAACTACACAATATCAGGTAGAGAAGCATTTCCATTAAGTTTAACATGGGATTTTTCAGGTGCATCATTGCAATTAACAAGTATATTAAAAGAAAGTGGAATAAAATCTGAATACTGGAACAGTTGTGAATTTTATCACAGAAAATCTCTTTTAAACGTAAAAAAAATAACTTTTGCAGATACAAATTTTTATTATAGACAAGATAACAATGATGCTATAACAAAAAAAATATACTATTTTACATTTGATGTAATAACAACAGATATTATGTTACTAAAATTATTGATAGAATATAAATATGAAAGAAAAGTTATTTTAAAACGCTTGAAACAACTTATTCGAGGTTTTGGAAGCTGGAAAAGAAAATTTATACAAAATTATGATAATTTTAACGATGAACAAAAGTTATACATTAAAAATACTTTAATTGATGCAAGAAAAGATTTATATAGTATAATAAAGGAACAAAAATATTTTGCTGGATATATTCTAATGTTATCAAGCGACATAAGAATAAAAATAAAGGATTAAAATGGATAGATATGACGTATTGGAAAAAATTGCAAAATTAATTCCAATTAAATCATTAAGAACGAATTTTAGAAATAAAATTACGCAAAAAAGATTTCATAAATATAGAGTTCCTAAAAATATTAAAGCAACAGTTGGTAGATGCACTTATTTTGGAAACAATTGCGACTGCCAAAACCCTGATTCTGTCATAGGTAATTTTTGTTCAATTGCAAATAATGTCATTATCGGACCAGGAGAACACCCTCTAAATTATGCAACGACTTCACCTTTTTTATATCACGAATGGATTGGATACAAAAAAGGCGGAAAGAATGAGATTATGATTACGCCTGTAAATATTGGAAACGATGTATGGATTGGAGCAAATGTATTCATTAGAGGAGGTGTAACAATAGGAGATGGAGCAGTTATCGGCGCAGGCGCTGTCGTAACAAAAGATATTCCACCTTATGCAATAGTAGTAGGAGTTCCGGCAAAAATTATAAAATACAGATTTAATGAAGAAACTATAAAAGAACTTCTTGAATTAAAATGGTGGGATTTATCTGATGAAATAATAAAAAATATGCCTTACAAAGACGTACCAAAAACAATTGAATATTTAAAAAATTACTATAAAGCAAAAGGAAACCAAAATGATTAAATTTTTAGACTTACATAAAATTAACGAAAGACATAGAAAAGAAATAGATGAAAGAATTAAGAATGTACTTGATTCTGGCTGGTACTTGCTAGGAAAGCAAGATGAACAATTTGAAGAGCATTTTGCAGAGTATTGTGGTTCAAAATATTGCGTAGGTGTTGGTAATGGCTTAGAAGCCCTTACTTTAATCATCAAAGCCTATGGTTTTGGCAAAGGTGATGAAATAATTGTTCCTGCAAATACATATATCGCAAGTATTTTATCAATTTCGTACAACGGTTGCACACCGGTTCTTGTTGAACCAGACATCAATACTTTAAATATCAATCCTGATTTGATAGAAGAAAAAATTACTGATAAAACAAAAGCAATTATGGTTGTTCACTTATATGGTCAAGCCGTTGAAATGGAAAAAGTTTGGGCATTGGCTAAAAAATATAATCTTAAAGTTATTGAAGATTCAGCACAAGCTCACGGTGCTATGTATCAAGGCAAAAGAACTGGTAATTTAGGTGATGCAAGCGGATTTTCTTTCTACCCAGGAAAAAATTTAGGCTGTATTGGTGATGGCGGTTGTGTTACAACAAGTGACAAAGAACTTGCTGATAAAATTAGAGCGTTGAGAAACTATGGTTCTAACATTAAATATCATAATATTTATCAAGGTACAAATTCTAGACTAGATGAAATTCATGCAGGTGTACTTGATGTGAAATTACCATATCTTGATGCTGATAATCAAAGACGTAGAGATATTGCCAATTACTATTTAGCAAATATTAAAAATGATAAAATTATTATGAGAAAAGCATACGAAGAAAAAGCTAACGTATGGCATATCTTCCCAGTAAGAACAGAAAACAGAGATGAATTCCAAGAATATTTAAAACAAAACGATATTCAAACGTTAATTCACTACCCAATTCCACCACACAAACAAGAGTGCTACAAAGAATGGAACGAATTAAGTTTACCAATAACAGAAGAAATTCATAGAACTATTATCAGTCTTCCAATTTCACCTGTTATGACAGACGAAGAAGTTGAAAAAGTAGTTGAAGTCGTAAACAAATATTAAAGGATAAAGTTTAAATTATGACAATATTAGTAACAGGAGCAAATGGATATATCGGAAACCATGTGGTAAAAACATTACTTGACAAAGGTAATGAAGTTATTGCGGTGGATTTCAAGTCTGATAATATTGATAACCGTGCAAAAGTACATTCATACAACATTTTTGAAAACAAAGAATCTTTAATCAATGATTTAAAAAACGTTGATACAGTTCTTCATTTAGCTTGGCAGGACGGATTTGTACATAATTCAGAAAATCATATAAAAAATCTTCCGGCGCATTATGAGTTTATAAAGACTTGTATTGACAATGGAATAAAACATATTGCAGTAATGGGCACTATGCACGAAGTGGGATATCACGAAGGTAAAATTGACGAAAATACACCGACAAACCCTCTTTCAATGTATGGGATTGCAAAAAATTCGCTTCGACAATGTTGTCAAACTCTAAAAACAAACAATCCTGATGTTTGTTTTCAATGGATAAGAGCATTTTATATTTTAGGAGATGATGAAAAGAATAATTCTATATTTGCTAAAATATTAAAAGCTGAAAAAGAAGGTAAGACTGAATTTCCGTTTACATCTGGAGAAAACAAATATGACTTTATGAATATAGAAGAATTATCAGAGCAAATAGCTCAAGTAGTGAGACAAACAACAGTTAATGGAATCATTAACTGTTGTACAGGGGTCCCTGTATGCCTGAAAGACAAAGTTGAAGAATTTTTAAAACAAAAAGAATTAAAAATAAAACTCGCTTATGGGGAATATCCAGATAGAGCTTATGATTCACCAATTATTTATGGAGATAACACAAAGATAAAACAAATTTTAGACAACAAAAAATAAGGATAAGATAAATGAAAGCCTATACACAGCTTTAAGCGATAAAAATTACTTAAAAGGTTGCTTAGTTTTAAATGAATCATTAAAACAAGTTAATTCTCAGTATCCTTTAGTAGTTTTAGCAAGTAAAGATTTTATTAAAAATCATAAATTTATTAATTTGAATAACCAAACGATTAATGAAAATGATTTACAAGAAATTTATGATAATTATACAATATCGAGAGAAAAAGTTAAGAATATACAAAAAGCTCTTTTAGAGACTTTTCCATATGAAAGTAATATAACTGTTACAGAAATAAGTAATTAATAGAAAAGGTAACTAAATTAATGTTAATAAGAGAACTTATTATAGAAAAATTATTAAAAATTTTAACTTTCGCAATCCCAAATAAAGAGTTGCGGCATAAATTTAGAGATGACATTATGAATAACGTAAAAGAATGGGGCGAACCTAAAGAATTTAACAAAACTGTTTATACAGGCGAAGATGTTTCAACTGTTATTTATGATGAATTATCAAAAAATAAACCTTGTTTAATTTGTCGTTATGGTATCAATGAATTTTATGCAATGAGAAATTATGTTGTAGACGGAGGATTGTTTTTCCCTCGTGCAGTCAGAAAATCAATGTCAGAATCTGCGGGATTTTTTCCACCTACACAAAAAAATTTAAGAAAATTTGGCAAAACTATACATTCTTTTGCAAAAGATATTGATATACTCGGAGTTAAAGGCAGAGAAAAACTATATTGTAAAAAATATATTCCTGAAAATACAAGACTTGTAGAATTAGATGATGTATATTCAATATATAACGAAAATCCTTGGTCAAGATATTTAAAAGGGAAAAAAGTTTTAGTTATCTATCAATTAGATAAAAAAATAGAAGACCAATACAAAAAAAGAGAATGGTTATTCAAAAATCCTGAAATATTGCCTGAATTTGAATTAATAACATATAAACCTGTTCAAAGTATAGCAGATGCAAAATATGGCTTACCTTACAAAGATTGGTTTGAAGCTTTGGAAAAAATGAAAGAAGATATTTCAAAAATTGATTTTGATGTAGCCTTAATCGGTGCAGGAGCTTATGGAATATTTTTGGCACATCATTGTAAAATGCTTGGCAAACAAGGTATTCATCTTGGAGGTCAAACTCAATTACTGTTTGGCATAAGAGGTTACAGATGGGATAAATTTTTCCCTGAATGGTATTGCAACGCAAATTTAGAACATTGGATTTGGCCTGACGATAACGAAAAACCGAAAGGATTTGAAAAAGTAGAAGACGGCTGCTATTGGTAAAAAAAATATGACTGATAAAAATATAATACAAAACACTTATGAAACTTATGATAATTATAAGGTTATAAAAACAAAAGCTAAAACAGGCAGAGCTATTGTTTTCTTTTCCGGTAACGGTTTATACCAAGATGAAGAAGATTTTAAAAAAAATATTATTCAAATGGATAAATACCATTGGAAAAATATTGCTCAAAATAAAAAAATTTTAAAATATTACGATTTAATTGTTTTAATCAGAGATATAAAAGTTCAATGGTACGTTGAGGGTATAAATAAAAATATAAATTCTGTTGATAAGATTATTGAATTAATTTCAGAATTAACAAAAAATTATTCATTAACAACTTGCGGAGTATCTTCAGGCGGATATATGGCATCACTTGTCGGTGCAAAACTCGGCGCTGAAAAAATATATTCTGTTAGCGGACAATACAAAATTGACCATCAGAGTGATAAAGAACCGTTTATTGAAAAGTTCAGAAATAATGAAAATGTAAGTAAATATTATTGTATAACACCATATCTTTCAACTGAAAACAAAATAATATATTTTTATCCTGATAAATTTGAAGATGATATATTTCAACACAGTTTTATAAAAGACTTTAATTTTGTTGAATTCATGTTTGATGATGATGAACACGCACTACCTCGTATCGGAGTAGCATACCCGAAATTATTAACGATGTCGTATGAAGAATTAAAAATTTTGGCAAACTTATATAAAGGACAAGCCATTAATAAAAAAGTTTTTGTTAATCGTTTAACTACAATATTTGACAGATTATCTGCAAAAATTCAAAAAAAATTTAGAAAAAGTATTTTAAAAGAATCATTTTTTTGGATATAATACAGTTTGAATATTCAATAATGAAAGGTTTTATAAATTATGCCAAAGATTTCATTACTAACACCGTGTTTCAATCACGAAAAATATATTATTAAATTTCTTGAAAGCGTAAAATCTCAAACATTTTCAGATTTTGAAGTAGTTATAGTTGATGATTGTTCAACAGATAATACAATAAAAATTATCCAGAATTTTGGCGATAATAGAATAAAATTAATAAAACACGAGTATAATAAAGGATTAAATGCAGCAATAAACACAGCCTTTGAAAACTCAACCTCACCACTTTGTGTTTATTTTTCATCTGATGATGTCCTTAAACCCGATACACTTGAATATATAGTTAATGAATTTGAAAATAATCCTGACAAAAATGTTCTTTACTGTTCCTTGTCTGCTATTGACGAAGATGGTAAAGATTTACACAAACCATTAAAACCAAAATTGAAAGACAGATTTGAGATTTTGAGAAAAATTTTCTATTCTTTAAACCCACTGCTTTCTCCGACAATGACATTTAGACGAAAAGTCTACGAAAAAATTCACCCATTATCACCCTCTATTGTTAACCATCAAGATTCTTTAATGCACATACAGTTATTATTAAACAATGAAATCATGGTTGTAGATAAAGAATTAGCCTATTACAGAATGCCAAACAAAAATTCCGGATTAAGTATTCGTTCAATTACAACAGAAAATAGAGAAAATCTAGAAATAAACGAACTTTTAAACTATTTTCTGCAAATAAATAATCCAGAAATGTTATATAAAATTTTTGGAAATGATATTGAAAAATATGGAAAACCAATAAATGAAACTATTTCTTACTTTTTAGCAAGATTAGCTCTAGATTCTGATAACAAAACAAGAAAAATTTGGGGTTATAATACAATGATAAAATTTCTAAGTGTTCAAGAAAATTTTGATTTAGTTCAAACTCTATATGGTTTTAATTTTAAAGAATTTTTAGGATTAGTCAACGTCTTTGATGAAACAGAGGAAATGAAATTAAATAAAAAAGTAAAAAAATACAAGAAATTATTTAATACAACTTTATTAATATCCATTCTAATTTTAATAATGCTAATCTTTTTTATTGTAAAATAAAACAAAAAAGGAAATTTTATGTTATTTAATTCGACACATTTTATATTTTTATTTTTACCAATTGTTTTAATTGTTTATTTTGGTTTAAATAAGTTAAAACTTGTTAGAATAGCAACTGGTTGGCTTGTTTTAGCCTCATTATTTTTCTATTCTTATTGGAGTTTAGATTATTTGGCGCTTATTTTAAGCTCAATAATTTTCAACTATTCAATTGGTCAAACTCTTTTATCAGATAAATTAAAAATTAATAAAAAGGCGCTAACGGCTTTCGGTATTGTCGGAAACGTGCTTTTATTAATATATTTCAAATATTTCAACTTTTTGATTGCAAATATTAATGCGGTTTTACATCAACATTTCAATTTTATGGAATTGATGTTACCTTTAGCAATAAGCTTCTTTACTTTCCAGCAAATTGCGTATCTTGTTGATACCTACAAAGGAAAAACTAAAGAAATAGATTTTTTAACTTATGCACTTTTTGTATGTTTTTTCCCACATTTGATTTCAGGTCCTATCGTAAGATATGAAGAAGAAGTTCCTCAAATACAAAATTTGAGAAAAAGATTTATTAATTGGAAAAATTTATCAAAAGGCTTATTTTTATTTTCAGTAGGATTGTTTAAAAAAGTTGTTATTGCCGATTTGCTTGCAAAATGGGCTTTGGTAGGTTTTTCTGATGCAACAAATTTATCAATGTTAGAATCTTGGATAACAATTTTAAGCTACACATTCCAAATCTTCTTTGATTTTTCCGGTTATACAGATATGGCATTGGGTATAGGCTTAATGTTCAACTTTGATATCGCACAAAACTTCAACAATCCATATATTTCAAAGGACATACAAGAGTTTTGGCGCAGATGGCACATGACTTTATCAAGATGGTTAAGAGATTATTTGTATATTCCTTTAGGAGGCAATAGACACGGTAATTTTAATACTTATAAAAACATCTTTTTAACATTTTTGATTGGTGGAATTTGGCACGGAGCAAGCTGGACTTATATTGTTTGGGGTATTTTACACGGAGTAGGCTCTATTATAAATAGAATTTGGAAAAACGTTAATGGTAATATTCCAAATTGGTCAGCTTGGCTTTTGACATTTGTCTATATAAACATAACTTGGACATATTTTGGGACAAAAAGAGTTGCAGATGCAAATCAAATCTTGCTTTCAGCAATAAATCCTTTGACTTTTGATATACCAAGAATTTATTTTCCTGTGATAAAATTTAGAGCAACAGGTCATTCTTTTGATTTTCTAGCTCTTGTATTGATACCAATATTTATTTACTTTATTTTTAGTGATAAGTTTAGAAAAATAATTGATAACTTTAAACCACAATTAAGTTATTCAATTTTTATCGTAACACTAATGGTAATCAGCATTTACAACCTTTTAAAACCTGATTATGCATCATCATTTATATATTTTAATTTCTAGGAGAAGTATGAAAGAATACAAAAACTTTTTTATAAAAACCTTAATAATATTTTTAGCAAGCATAGTCATTTTGCCATTAGCGATAATAACTATTGGTGGACATTTTATAGCTAAAAATGTTTATTCAAAAGGTGCTGCTCACGTAAACTATTGGATAGAAACAAAGAATAATCACGCAAAAGAATTGAACAAAAAAGGTAATAAAATTGTATTTTTATCTGGTTCAAACACTTTACACGGGTTAAACTCTAAATACGCAACCGAACTTACTGGTTTACCTATTTTGAATTATGGTGTTCACGCAGATTTTGGAACATACATTTTTGAAAAAGTAAAAGATATTCTAAAAGATGGTGATATTGTTGTTATGCCTTTAGAATACAATTATTACGCAGAAGATTCCGATAGTGCGCTTCCAAGTCCATTTGCAGAATACATTATTTCTTATGACAAAAGTTACTATGACAAGGCTCCAGTTATGAGAAAAATTGGATTAGTATCCTTTATGGCTCAATATTATATTGCACACCCAAAGACAATCCACGAAATGCAACTTGTATCTGACGAATACAAAACCCAATTAAATGAATATGGAGATTTTATTGGGCACAACGGAACAACTGAAAATTTTTCTGAACACGCAAAATATATGACAATTACGGAAAACATTCCAAAAAAATATAATAAATTTGCACTATATAAATTTATACAATACTGCAAAAAACACGATATTGCTATATATGCTACATTACCAAATATGTATCATAGCAAGGATTATACAGCAGATGAAATGAAAGCTTTTGAAAACATCAAAAACTTCTATGAAGAACAAGGTGTATTTTTTATTGGTGATATAACTTCTGGTTCTTATGATGATAGATTATTATTTAATGATACCGGTTATCATACAAATGAAAAAGGTACAGAATTAAGAACTAACTGGTTTATAGATAATATTTTATCATTAGATGAAGTTAAAAACGGAATAAATTATGAAACATAAAAAAGTTTTAATAATAAAATTAGGTGCAATTGGAGATGTTATACATTCAACTATGCTTGCACAAAGCATTAAAAAAGCTGACCCTAATTGCATTGTGCATTTTATGACATCAGATTTTATCACTCCTCTTTTAAAGAATAACCCTGATATTGATAAAGTAATTTGGTTTACAGGTCATAGACGAAATGATTATCCTTACCTTATTTTCAAAGGTTTAAGTTTAGCTTTTGAGCATTATGATATGGTATTCCCGTTGAGTAATTCTATCAGAAACTACATTATGATGGCTTTTATGTTTCCTAAAAAAATTATAAAAAGAAATAAAAATAGAATTCACGCAGTCGATGCTTTTTATAATACGGCTGTTGATAATTTTGGTAAAATAGAGAAACCTAAAAATTTAAGAATTTTCATAAGAGAAGATTTAAAAAAAGAATTAAAAGACAAATTCAAAGATTTACCACGACCTTATGTAATCTTTAATGTAGGTGGCGCAAATGACCTTGATAGACAAGGACGAATTTATCCTGATGAGCATTGGCTAGAATTGGGACAAAAATTAAAAGAACGATATGGAGGAACAATTTTTGTATGTGGTTCAAAAAAGGAAATTGAACTTCACGAAAAATTTAAAAGTATAGCGACAGTTCTGACGGGGAAATTAACGTTAGAAGAAAGCGCTGGATTATTTTCTATTTCAGATTTATTTATATCAGGAGATTCAGGACCTTTGCATATAGCTTCAGCTTTAGATATAAACACAATAGGAATAATGGGCTCAACTCCAACATATGCCTGTGGTCCTTATGGTGAAAAAGGTTATGTAGTAGAACCAAATATCGACTGCAAATTTTGCGAACAAACAAGATGTAAATTGTTAAAAGAAGGTGAAAAATTTACCCCTTGCATGCAATCAATACAAGTTTGTGATATATTGAACCTAATAGCCGAGAAGAATTTGTTATAGGGAAAATAGTGGAAAAATATAAAAGTTTTTACAAAAGAATATTAATTACAACAATTAGCATTTTGCTATTAATATCTATTTTTAACATTATGATTGATCCATATATTGTATTTCACAGTCCTATTTTAAAAATTTCTAACCTAAAACCAGAAGCAAAACGTCAAGAAAGAATGACAAAAATTACAGAATTCAAACTTGATAGAAGAAAAATTGATACAGTTTTTATCGGAACATCAAGAGTCGATTGGACATTTGACGTAAATCATTTTAATAAAATTACCAGTAAAAATGCCTCAAATATGGGCATTGTTGGAATGAATTTTAATGAATATTTAGAATACATTAAAATCTTAATCCAAATTCACCCAGAAATCAAAAATATATATTTAGGTTTAGATTTTCCAAACTTTAATAAAAACATTATTGATAACAATAGATTAGAAGGTTTTAATAGCAGCCCAAACATAACAGCTACAGAACTTGCAACTGTTCTATTTGCGAGCGACACAACCGTTTCAAGCTTTATTACAATTAGTAAGAACCTTAAACTTAAGGACTATTCAAAACTTTATAATAAAAATGGCTTAATATACATGTTTGAAAATAAAAATATTGAAGGTATTTTTAGATATGCTATATACAATGATTTAGACAAATTCAAAAATTATGAAATTGAAAATTCATACTACGATAAACTTACAGAACTCAAATTATATTGTAAGAAAAAAAATGTAAACCTTCATATTTTCCATACAGAAGGACACGCCGTTGATTTAGCAACAATATATATTGGTGGGTATTGGAATTTATTCACTCAATGGAAAAGAGATTTAACTAAAGTTGCAGAGGTATATGATTTTTATTACGTAAATAAAATTAGTACAGCAACAATAAAACCTAATATGCCGGAATTTTTTGATGCAATTCACGGTTCACCGGCAACAAGCAATCTTATAATGGATAAAATGATTTTAAATAAAGGTGAATACGGAAGATTAAATACAAAGGACAGTATTGAAAATTTAACTAATCAAGATACAAAAAATTTAGAAAAATGGTTAAAAGAAAATCCAAAATGGGTAAAAATTATAAATGACGTAAAGAAAGAGGCTGACAAAGATGCTATTTAACTCTATTGAATTTTTATTTATATTTTTACCAATTGTATTTTTTGTATATTTTTATTTGAATAAAAAAAGACTCGTTAACCTTGCAACAGGGTGGCTTGTTATAGCATCGCTTTATTTTTACGCATATTGGAAAATTGAGTATTTGCCAATTATTTTATGCTCAATGATTTTCAACTATACAATCGGCGCAACTCTTTCAAAAGGCGAAAACCTAAAAATCAATAAAAAAGCACTGATGATTTTTGGTGTTGGCGTTAATTTAGGAGCATTGTTTTATTATAAATACTTTGACTTTGTACTTTATAATTTGAATAAAGTTTTACATGGCGATTTCAATTATATGCACATAGTTTTGCCTTTGGCGATAAGCTTCTTTACATTTCAACAAATTGCATATCTTGTTGATAGCTATCACGGAGAGACAAAAGAGTATGACTTTTTAACTTATGCCTTATTTGTAACATTTTTCCCTCAATTAATTGCGGGACCTATTGTTCATCACGGAGAAATGATGCCACAATTTGCGAGATTGAGAAATAGAATTATTAACCCTAAAAACATTTCTATTGGCTTATTTTTACTTGCAGTCGGTTTGATGAAGAAGGTTTTATTAGCAGATTTCTTCTCACCATTTGTCGCTCAAACATTTGATGTTATACCACATCTAACTTGTTTTGAAGCATGGTGTGGAGCTTTGTCATATACATTCCAATTATATTTTGATTTTTCTGGATATTGCGATATGGCATTAGGTATTGGGTATATGTTTAATATTGTTTTACCTCAAAACTTCAATTCTCCATACAAGGCGACAAATCCTCAAGAATTTTGGCGTAGATGGCACATGACTTTATCAAGATGGTTGAGAGATTACGTTTATTTTCCACTTGGCGGAAGCAGATGTTCTACATTAAAGACTTATAGAAACTTGTTTACGACCTTCTTCTTATGCGGTATTTGGCACGGCGCTAACTGGACATTCATTATTTGGGGCGCTATTCACGGAATAGCCATTTGCATTCATAGATTTTTCAAAAAATTTGAATGGAAATTCAACCCTTATGTCGCAACTTTAACTATGTTTGCATTTTTAAATCTTACTTGGGTAATTTTTAGAGCAACAACTATTCATAGAGCAATTGATATTTATAAGTCAATGTTTGGTTTTTATGGCTTTGCACCAATTGAAATCAACAAATTAAGATTTGCGTTTGAAAACGGCGATTTAAAATTAAGCTTTTTCTTGGTAATTCCTGCTATAATTATTGTATTCTGTTTGCCAAATTCAATAGAACTTGCTAAAAAATTCAAACCTAATTGGATTTATGGAATAGCAACATTCGCAATGTTATTGGCTTCAATCCTAACAATAAACAGAGTTTCAGAGTTTTTATATTTTCAATTTTAGAGGAGAAAATTAATGAAAAAAGTTTTGATAATCAGATTGAGCGCATTGGGTGATGTAATTTTCACAATTCCGCTTGCAAACACATTGAAAGATAATGGATATGAGGTTTCATGGCTTGTTTCTGAAAAAGGTTATCAACTTTTGAAAGACAACCCTTGCGTTGATAATGTTATTTTTGTACCTTTAGAAAAATGGAAAAAGAATAAAAACAAACTTCAAAATTTTAAAGAATATATTGATATTATAAAAAAAATAAGAGCAGAAAATTTTGATATAGCAATTGATAACCAAATGCTTTGGAAAAGCTTTAGATTTATGAAATTCTGTGGAGCAAAGCGCAGAATTATAGCTCAAGATGCAAGAGAATTCTCGCAACTTGGTGGAAACGAAATTATTCCACCAATTAAGGAAGGCTACAAATTACACGTTATAAAAACTTATTTAAAATATGCACAATATTTAGGTTTAAATACAGACAAAATAAAGGTTACACTTCCTCCTGTAAAAGATAAAGTTAATCAAAAAGTTGATGAGTTATTGAAGAATTTGGATAATAATAAAAAGACTGTAATTATTGCACCTGCAACAACCTGGAAAGATAAACACTGGGAAAAAGATAATTTTCAAAAAGTTGTTGAAGCTTTGAAGGATAGAGTTAACCTTATATTTACAGGTATGACACAAGATAATGATTTAATCGAATATATTTCAAAAGGAGTTGGCATAAACCTTTGCGGAAAAACTAATCTTGAGGAATTGAGAGCAGTTTTCGAGAGAGGGGATTTGCTAATTTCATTGGATAGCGGAAGCACACACCTTGCGTGGGCAACTCAAAAGCCAAAAATTCTTTCAATTTTTTGTGCAACACCAAAGAGTTTTTACGCGCCATTGGGCGATGAAAACAAGTATGTTGCAATGCAAAGCGAGGGTTGTAGACCTTGCCATAAAAGAAAATGCCCATTGAAATCAAACAAAAACAAATGCACCCTTTCACCAAGAGTAGAAGATGTTTTAGAAAACGTATATAAATTATTAAATATTTAGATTATAATAATTTTATGGAAAATAACAGACCAAAAATTTCAATAGTTTCACCCGTTTATAATGTGGAAAAATTTATAGCAAGATGTCTTGACTCTCTTGTTAACCAGACATTGAGTGATATTGAAATAATTCTGGTTGATGATAAAAGTACAGATAACTCATTGAAAATTTGCCGAGAATACGAACAAAAAGATAATCGTATCAAAGTCCTTGAACTAGAAGGATTTTTAGGAGTTTCTGCCGCACGTAATGCCGGCTTAAAGATTGCAACAGGGGAATTTATTGGATTTGTTGATTCTGATGATTATGTTGATTTAGATTTTTATGAAAAACTTTATAATTCAGCTACCAAAAACGATGCTGATATCGCTTATTCAAGCATTATTAGAAAATATCCAAACAAGGAAAAATTTAGACTAAAAATTGATGAAGAAAAAGTTTCTATCGAAGATGCAGATAAATTCATCAACTGTAAAGTCGTTGAAATGCCAAGTATTTGGAACAAAATCTACAGAAAAACATATTTCGACAGAGTTGGTCTAGATTTTGTTGAAGGAATGTACTACGAAGACAAACTTTTTGTTGCAAAAGCGGTTCATTTTGCAAATAAAGTTGTGTCAGTTCCTGAAATCAACTATTACTATATGGTAAATCCAGTTTCAATAGTAAGAAGAAAACAAGATAAAAAACTTGTTGAAGATAAAATTAAAGCAAAAAGAGATACACTTCACTTTGCGAAAGCTGAAAATATTAAACTTCCAGACGGATATTTTACAGCAATGAAAAAAGAATTAAAAATCGGAAAACTTCCTGTTTACACAATAAATGAAAGCCTAAAATCAGAAACACATTTATTGTTTGGAATTCTGCAAGTATACAAAAAAAAGACTTATGATAACGCAGTATTTATCAATATGAAAGGTCGTCAAGCAAATCAAATGTTTGAATGGGCATTTGGCAAAGCATTTGAAGCAAAAACTGGTTACGAGGTTATATTTGATGATTCAGAAGAAACTTTTAAACTAAGATGTTTTAAACTTTCAAAATATATCAAAACCATTGAAAAGCCTCTATATAAAAAGATTTTAAAGAAAATAGTATTCATAAGAAAATTAAGAAACAAACTTGTAAAAATCAAAAACACAAGACCTGAATACGTTCAAAAAGATTTTTCATCTTATGAAGAAAACCTGTTTGAAATCAAACCACCAGCATATATTGACGGATATTTTCAATCATACAAATACTTTGCTGATGTAATTGAAGATTTAAGAAAAGATTTTAAATTAACTTTTAAAATGAATTCTAAAAACAAAAAAATGCTTGAACAAATTAAATCAGGAACATCTGTTTCTATGCACTTTAGACGTGGAGATTATCTAAAAGCAAGAAATAAAAAGATTTACGGTTCATGCAGTATGGAATATTATCAAAACGCAATGAAATTGATGAAAGAAAAGATTGGCGAAGATTTTACGCTATTTATTTTTTCTGATGACCCAAAATGGGTAAAAGCAAATACAAATTTTGGTTGCAAAACAGTTGTCGTTGATATAAATTCAGGTAAACACGGCTGGTTTGATTTAGAACTTATGAAAAATTGTAACCACAATATTATTGCAAATAGTAGCTTTTCTTGGTGGGGAGCGTTTTTGAACGAAAACCCTAATAAAATCGTTATTGCTCCTGAATATTGGCAAGCAAATTTCAAATCAAATAATGACATTATCCCCGAAAATTGGTATATTTTGGAGAATAAATAGATGGATTATGAAATAATTTCGCTAGGTTGGAATTGTCAACCTAGAACATATTTAACAAAAAACGAACTTATTCCAGATAAAAAGCACGGTCGAAAAAGCATGGTCTTTGACCTTACAATTCATCATACAAAGAGTTTGATAGAAGTTTTAAAATCAAATTTTGCTGATTATTTTGAAAATATTGAATACGGATTTTACGCACCATTTGGCTTAAATTACTGGCAAAACAAAAAATACGACATTGTTTTCAACCACGATAGCGCTTTTAAAGAAAATGATTTTGACAAATTAAAAGAACGTTATAAATCAAGAATTGAAAACTTTAAGGAAATTTTAAATACTGATGAATACTTATTTTTTGTACATAATCTTGATGAAAGTTCAGGAATTGATGAAATAAAAGAACTTTATCAAGTTTTAAAAAGTTTGAGAGGAGAAAAACCTTTTAAATTAATAATTTGGTCAACTTTCAAAAATCTTGAAAACGATTTAGAAAATGTCTCAATTTATTCAAAACTTCACCCTTTTGACGATTTTGCTGATTGGTTTAAACCAGAATGTCAAACAATGGCATCAAAAGAATGGGAAAAAAGTTTGAGCAATTTTGTAAAAACAGAAATTGAAAAAGAAAAATTTGAAGTAAAAACTTTCAAAACATCTATTCAAGATAAATTAAAAGAAAAAATCAAACCCATTCTTAAAAATATTTTCACAATAACAAACGATGTTGAACTAAACGCCAAAATCCTTGTTATACTAGGAATTAAGATAAAACTAAAAGAATTAAAGGGAAAATAATGACAAGCATATATAACGAAAAAATTGACGAAGAAATAATCAAATTATTTACATTCTGGATACCTTCAAAATCTCTAAGACACAAGATTAGAGATAAATTTTGCTATATGCCGTTAGCAGATAAATATAATGATAAAATCATAAATAGAGGTGAATCTTCTCAACAAGTGGTCATTAACGAACTGAGAAAAGATAAACCTTCTTTGATTTGCAGATTTGGAAGTAACGAATATTTCACCGTTTACGAATGGCTAAAAAAACATAAATTTTCTAAAAGCCAAAAGAAAACAATGGGATTAGGTGCAGGATTTTTTCCGACAACTGATGAATATATGAAAAGATTTGCGCTAGAAAGTTTAAAAATTGCAAAAGACATAGATATTTTAGCCGTTTGGAATTTAAAAGAAGAAGAAACATTCTGCAAAAAATATGTCAATCCGGACGTTGAATTCATAACCATAGAAGACACTTGTCCGATTGATTCTCTCAACCCTTGGTCAGCAGAATTAAAAGGCAAAAAAGTTCTAGTAATTCACCCTTATGTCGATACTATCCTTGAACAATTTAAAAAACGTGATTTATTATTCAAAAACGAAAATATTTTACCAGAATTTGAATTAAAAACGATAAAAGCAGTGCAAAGTATAGCTGATGAAAAAGCTGACTTACCATACAAAGACTGGTTTGAAGCACTAGATAGCATGAAAAAACAAATTGATAACACCGATTTTGATATAGCGATTATTGGAGCTGGAGCTTATGGAATGTTTTTGGCGCATTATTGCAAAACATTAGGCAAAAAAGCAATTCACATGGGCGGATACACACAATTGTTATTTGGTATTTTAGGTAAACGCTGGGAAACATATTTTCCAGAAATCTTTAAATACGCAAACCTTGAATACTGGACACGACCACAAGACAAAGAAAAACCAAAAGGGTTTGAAAAAGTTGAAGGCGGTTGCTACTGGTAATTAAGATGCCAATGGGACATCAAGTTTGCCATTTCATCAATCAATTTAAACACTTTTTGCATATAGAAATCACTATTTCTACCGTAAGCAAAGTCTTTATGTAAATTCAACCAATCATCATTTCTTTGGTATGTCAAAATCTTTTCTGCCAAATCTTCTGGATTCATTGGGTCAAAAAATACCGCTCTGTTTCCTAATTGATCAACATGTCCTTGCAGATTTGAAATAAATACAGGGCAACCCACTGCCATAGCCTCTAGAGGTGGAATATTATCTGGACCTAAAAGTGAAGCATACGTTAAACCAAAAGCATTTTTATATAATGAAATAAGCTCATTTCTCGTTACAAAGCCCGCAAAAATAACTTCATTTTCTAAATTTAATTCTTTTACTTGAGCTTTGATATAATCCATGTTGCCTTGATTTGAGCCGGTAAACACAAGTTTTAAATTTGAACCTTTATCTTTCAAAAGTTTTAAGGTTTGAACTAACATATAGTGGTTTTTGTGTGCCCAAAACTGTGCTGGATAATAAATATAACCATTCTTATCAAGGCGTAACTTATTTAAAATATTATCGTCTTCTTTTAAGTTAAAAACGTCCATTGGCGTAGGCATTTCAATAATTTCAACCTTATTAGGTGAAACATTATAGTATGTACAAATGTCGTTTTTGCCGTCATTTGTACCAATTACAATCTTTGAAGCTCTGGGAAGCGCATTATTATACATTTCTTCTCTTTTAAAGAATTGTCTTTTTCTAGAAACTTCTGGAAAATACGGTGCAACTCTATGACCCAAGTCCCAAACTGTAAACACATAAGGTTTTTCGCACGGTGCAAATTTTGGTGTACAATAATATACAAAATCTATTTTATCTCTTTCTACAAGTTTAGAAAAAATATTTTTCTTTACATAAGGGATAAAATAAAAACCTTTAGCTTCTTTTCTAAGATTGATAAATTTAACTCTATCAGTACTTTCAAAAGCATTTCCACCTTTTGAATCATAATAAACATAAATTTCATGGTTTGTTTCATATTTAAGTAAGGAGTCAATAAAATTAACCTCAAATGTATGTCCACCACCGTGTGTAGCTCTTTGTACTTTACCTAAATAAAAACCTATTCTCATTATTTAAAATCCTTTATTATTTTACAAATATATTTAATATCATCTTCTGTCAAACTACTTGCTGAAGGTAAATAGAAACCATTTTTAGTCAAATTATCAGTTACAGGATATTCCCCAGAATCATCACAACCATAATCTAGCAAGCATTTTTGCTTATGCATGCCAGTAAATAACAATCTTGTATCAACATTGTTTTCTTTTAAATGAGCTATCAATTCTTCTTTTGTATGACCGTATTTTTCAGGGTCTAAAAGAATAGTATTCATCCAGCAAACATTTACAGAATTTTCTTCATCTTTTTGGAAAGTTATACCTTCAACATCTTTTAAAAATTCTTTATAAAGATTATGATTTTTAATTCTCATTTCTTTGTATTCATCAGCCTTTTCAACTTGTGCAAGACCGATTGCTGCGTGAATATTGCTCATACGGTAATTAAAACCAATATCGTTGTGTTCATAAATACGAGGTGCATTGATTGGAAAACTCATATTTTTCAAATAACGGCATTTGTCATAATATTTTTCATCTTTCATCACAACCATACCGCCTTCACCAGTTGTAAGATTTTTATTTGCAAAGAAAGAGAAAGAAGCTATATCAGAGAAACTTCCGACTTTTTTACCGTCATAAGTTGCACCATGAGCTTCTGCCGCATCTTCTATGATAAACAAATTGTATTTTTTAGCAATTCTTTCAATTTCTTTCATATTACAAGGATTGCCAAAAATATGAACAGGCATAATTGCCTTTGTTTTATCAGTAATTTTTTCTTCTATTTTAGTAACGTCAATATTCCAAGTGTCTTTGTCGCAATCGACAAAAACAGGTTTTGCACCCGTATAACAAACTGAATAAGCACTTGCAATCATAGTAAAATTAGGAAGAATAACTTCATCACCTTTGCCAATACCCAAGGCAGATAAAGCTAAATGTAAAGATACAGTGCCATTACAAACAGCAACACCATAATTACAATCGCAATATTTTGCAAAACTTTCTTCAAATGCTTTTACATATTTACCTGAAGACGAAATCCAGCCTGTTTCCATACAATCTGCAACATATTTTTTCTCATTACCGTTAAGATACGGTTCACAAACTGGAATAAAATTGTGAGTAGAATTTATTTGTTCATTAATAGTCATTATCAATCCTTATTATCCCATTATCTTATATCTTTAAGTTTATCATAAATACAATTATGTTTTATCTTATATTTACAATTTATATTATTTATTATAAAATCAAAGACATAGGAAAATATTGGGATATTATGTTATTTAATTCTATTGAATATATATTTTTATTTTTACCCATCGTAGTAATTATTTATTTCTTACTCTTGCAAAAACATCTAGTCGTTATTTCGAAAATTTGGCTAATAATATCTTCAATATGTTTTTATGGCTGGTATGACCCCAAATATACGTTTTTACTAATATTTTCAATGTTAATAAACTTTTTTATCGGTAATTCATTTCACCGAAAAATTTTTCAAAATTTTACTAAACGAAAGATTTTATTATGGGTAGGCTTAATTTTTAATATATTGCTTCTTGGGTATTATAAATATGCTAACTTCTTTGTAGACAATATTAATTATATATTTAAATCAGATATTCATATAGCAAAAATCATCTTACCTTTAGGCATAAGTTTTTTCACTTTTACACAAATTGCATACTTGGTTGATGAATACAAAAAAGAAGCTAGTGAATACAATATTGTAAACTATATGTTATTTGTAACATTTTTCCCACATTTAATTGCAGGACCTATATTACACCACAAAGAAATAATTCCTCAATTTTCAGAACTAAGTAGAAAAATTTTTAATTACAAAAATTTAAGTTTTGGTATTTCGTTATTTATAATTGGATTATTTAAAAAAGTAATAATTGCTGATTCACTTTCAGAATACGTAAATATAGGTTACAACATAAACACTCAACTCTCAATGTTAGAAAGTTGGATTGTAATGTTGAGTTATACGCTGCAAATATACTTTGATTTTTCAGGATATACAGATATGGCTCTTGGCAGCGCAAAAATGCTAAACATAGACTTACCCAAAAACTTCAATTCTCCATACAAAGCAGTTAGCATTCAAGATTTTTGGAGAAGATGGCACATAACTTTATCAAGATTCTTAAAGGACTATATTTATATTCCACTTGGAGGAAACAGACAAGGAGAAAAACGAACATATTTTAACCTAATTACAACGATGCTAATCGGTGGACTATGGCATGGTGCAAGCTGGATGTTTGTACTATGGGGGGGGGTACACGGACTGGCGCTATCCATCAATAGATTTTACTCTAGACACTTTAAGGAACCTAAAAAGTGGATTAGCATACTTGTTACTTTTATATTTTTAAATATTACTTGGGTGATTTTTAGAGCCGAAAATTTTACTCAAGTAAAAAGGATTATTTTCAACTTGTTTAATTTTCAAAATTTCGTTATTCCAAAAACTTTTGGATTAACATTTGAATTTAATGATATTAATAAATACAATAATATACTTGTCGTTTTACCAATTGCGTTATTAGTTGTATTTTGTTTACCTAATTCAAATCAAATTGTTGAAAAACTAAAATTTAAAAATATAAAAACTTCAATTATTTTAGCAATAGTATTTTATATGATTTTCATTTCTATTATTTTGAAAATGGCAATTATGCCATACAGCGAATTCATTTATTTTAATTTTTAGAGGTTTTCATGACTAAACAAAAATATGCAAGAATATTTATTTTAATTTTCATAATTTCTATCTTTACAACTTTTTTCTATGTTGTTTTATCAGGATATATTAATGACCCTTTACAAATATATCATAAACCTTTTTTCAGAAAAACTGAATACAGTAACTCCATGCGAGAATCAGCTCTAGCACGAATTAAAAACAGCAACTTTGACTCTGTTATTGTAGGAAATTCTTATTCTGAAAACATATCTAGTAAAAAAGCAAGTGAAATTTTTGGTAATAAATTTATTAATCTCTCAATGACAGGTTCTAATGCATCTGAAAAAAATTTATTATTAAATTACATATTTAATAAACACAATGTGAAAAATGTTGTTTACTATATGGATATAATTTATTTTTTAAATCCTAATGCTACAATTAATAGACCTTTTGATAACGGAATAAATAATTGGAAAGCATTATATGATAATAAACCATATAACGATTATCAAGTTTATTTAAGCTCAAAATACTTTACATGTAATATTATGTTTAGCAGTAAATGTCTTGATAAAATATACAACATAGATGAAGCCAATAGTTGGGAAAAAGACGAAAAACACTACAGAAGATTTGGCGGATTCAAAAATTGGCTAAAATATTATAATGACCCTCAAATTGAAGCGGATTTTAAAACTTTAGTTGATACTCCCAATAAAATTCATACTGTTCCATTAGAAAAAGCTTATCAAGAAGATTTGAAAAAATATCTTGACAATAGTATTTTTGAAATTGTAAAAAATAACCCTAATACCAATTTTTACTTTATTATCGCACCTGAAACAGATTTAGCATTAGCTGAAGAAATACGTAAAGATACTTTTGAAAAAAAATTTTTCGCTTGGAAATATATTGTTTCTCAAAATGCTAAATACAAAAATGCAAAACTGCTCGCATTTGATGATGAGAACAAAATTACTAAAATTGAAAATTTTAAAGATAAATATCACTACAAGAACTGGATAAATTACTATATTTTACAATCAATAAAAAATAATGAACACTTTTTAAATGAAACCAACATTGATAATTATATTGATAAAGTTTACGAGAAAGCTATAAATGTCAATTTTGAAAAATATATTAAGTTAATCAAAAAAAATCCATACAAAAAGTAATCGTGCGTAATTACTACACTAATTTAACCTCATTACTTTCTACACCTTTAAATCTAACTTTATCTTGTTCACCAAGATAAGGACCTTGCTTAATTTCAACCATTTCAACTTCTTCTAAACATTCAAAACCGTGCCCGCCAAATGCTAAAAGAATTATATCACCTTGATTTACGATATGACTTTCAATATACGTTTGGTCATCTTCGTAAAAATCTACTCTTAATTTACCTTTTCTAATAACCAAAACTTCTTTTGTATAAGAAACTTCTCTTGGTACGATATTATGAGTATGCGCATCAATACGTTTACCTTTTGGGTGTTTCATATATGCAAGTTGTTGCGAAAAATCATTTGGCGTAAAAAATTCTACACCGTCTTTTGAATAATCATTACTAATAATTATTGCTAAAATCTTTCCGTTATGTTCAATTTGTTTAATATTTTCCATTTTATTTCCTTTTTCATTCATTATAATATAAATATTTTTCTATGATAAAATATTTATATGAGTTTGTTTGAATTAAAAAAAGAAGATAGAAGATTTTTTATAAAATTTTTCGGAATAAAAATGAATTTTGTATTACCCGTTGGAGGTAATAACAAAATTATTTTAGTAAAAAAAGACGGAACAGAAAAATGTATAAAATCCGTAAAAGGCGTTAAAGTGAAATTTCATGGGTCAAACGCTACATTCAAGGTTTACGAACCAATTCCACATTTCAAAAAATGTAAATTTACTTTTGCAGATGACTCACTAATTAGTATAAAATCATCGACAGATGATATAAAAAATCTTACAGTAATGACCGAAGCTAAAGGTTCACAACTCATTATCGGCGAAGAATTTGGCATTAACAGTGGATATTTTTTATTCCATAAAAAAGAAAATAATAAAATTGAAATAGGCGATGATTGCATGTTTTCAAAAGGAATTACAATAAGAACTTGTGATGGACATAGAATAAAATCACTTGAAACAGGTGAAACAATTAATGAAGACAAAGATATTAAAATTGGCAATCACGTTTGGTTAGGTCAAGAAGTAACAGTCTTAAAAGGTTCTGAAATACCTAATAATACAATAGTTGCGTACAAATCTATTGTTACTAGAAAATTTACTGAAGAAAATACAATCCTTGCAGGAAGTGCAGCAAAGATAGTTAAAACAAAGGTTAATTGGGAAAGAAAATAAAATTTTCTATGCTAAAATATAAAATATAAAATAACAACGTAAGGAGAAAATTAATGAAAAAAGCATTAATAACAGGTATAACAGGTCAAGACGGTTCTTATTTAGCAGAACTTTTATTGGATAAAGGATATGAAGTTCACGGTATTAAAAGACGTGCATCATCATTTAATACATCTAGAATTGACCATTTATATCAAGATATTCACGATAAAGATGCAAAATTCATTTTGCATTACGGAGATTTATCAGATTCCTCAAACTTAACAAAATTAGTTCACGACATTGAACCTGATGAAATCTACAACCTAGCCGCTCAATCACACGTAAAAGTATCTTGGGATTGTCCAGAATACACAGCGGATTGCGATGCACTAGGTACATTAAGACTTTTAGAAGCCATTAGAATGAATAAACTTGAAAAGAAAACAAAATTCTATCAAGCTTCAACATCAGAATTATTCGGTTTAATCCAAGAACCAATCCAAAAAGAAACAACACCATTCTACCCACGTTCACCTTATGCAGTTGCAAAGCTTTATGCATATTGGATTTGCGTAAACTATAGAGAAAGTTTTGGAATATTTGCTTCAAACGGTATTTTGTTTAATCACGAATCACCAAGACGTGGTGAAACATTTGTAACTCGTAAGATTACAATGGCAGCAACAAAAATTAAAGTCGGATTACAAGATAAATTATATTTGGGTAATCTTGATTCAAAACGTGATTGGGGTCATGCAAAGGATTACGTAGAAGGTATGTGGAGAATTCTTCAACAAGATCACCCTGATAACTATGTACTTGCAACAGGTGTAACAACATCAATCAGAGATTTCTGCCGTATGGCATTTGAAAGACTTGGTATTGAACTTGAATTTGTAGGTACAGGTGTTGACGAAAAAGGTATTGATAAAGCAACTGGTAAAACACTTATTGAAGTTGACCCTCGTTACTTTAGACCAGCAGAAGTTGATTTACTTTTAGGCGATAGTACAAAAGCTAGAAACGAATTAGGCTGGAAACCGACTTATGATTTACAAGCGCTTGTAAACGAAATGGTTGATTCTGACCTTGAACTTGCTAAAAAAGAAAAAACTTTACGAGAACACGGATACCAAATCCTTGTTCCACAAGAAGTTTAGAAATGCGGGAGCCGGTGTGAGCAGTGTTGACACACGGTCAGTGTGGCAAGCAGGCGAACACTATGAAACCGCCGTTGCGAACATCGTGAGCGGAGCAATCTTTGATTGCACAGGCGGTACAGAATAAGAGGCAAAAAGATGATTGAAAAAGATGCAAAAATATTTTTAACAGGACATAGAGGACTTGTCGGTAGCGCTATTTACAGAAGACTTCAAAAAGAAGGTTTCACAAACATTATCACAAGAACTCACTCTGAACTTGATTTATGCAATCAACAAGCAGTTGATGAATTTTTTGAAAAAGAAAAACCAGAATATGTAATTCTTGCGGCAGCTAAAGTTGGAGGAATTATGGCAAACTCTAAATATCCTGCAGAATTCATTTACCAAAATCTTATGATTGGCACAAATATTGTGCATTCATCTTATAAACACGGAGTTAAAAAGCTTTTAAATCTTGGTTCATCTTGTATTTATCCAAGAATGGCTCCTCAACCGATGAAAGAAGATTGCCTTTTAACTTCAGAACTTGAAAAAACAAACGAAGCTTATGCTTTGGCAAAAATTTCTATAATAAAATTATGCAGATATTACAATCAACAATATGGCACAAACTTTATATCTGCAATGCCTACAAACCAATACGGTATTGGCGATAACTTCAATATGGAAACAGCACACTTGTTACCGATGATTTTAAGAAGATTTCATTTAGCAAAATTATTGAGAAATGATGATTTTGAAGCTATCAAAAAAGATGTACATAGATACAAATTAGGTTGGGGTTTAGACGAAAAAGTTACTGATTATAATTTGGAAGAAATTTTAAATGAACTTGGTGCTTATAGAGATAAGGTTGTACTTTGGGGCGACGGCTCTGTTTATCGTGAAATGATGTGTTCAGACGACCTTGCTGATGCATGCGTTTATTTGTTAATGAATAAAGACTATGACGAAGTTGGCGAACTTGTAAACATTACAAAGGGCGATGATATCCAATTAAAAGACTTGTTTGAAATCGTTAAACGTGTTGTAGGTTTTGAAGGTAAAATTGTTTACGACAAATCAAAACCAAACGGAACTCCTCGTAAAATGATGGACGCAACACATATCAGAGAACTTGGCTGGGAGCCAAAGATTGATTTAGAACAAGGTATCAGAGATTTTTATAATTGGTACGTTAGCGAATAAATATCCCTCGCCACATTTGCGTTAGCAAATTGGGGAGAGGAGAAATTTTTAGTTGAAAGCTTTGCTTGAAACTCTAAAATTTCGGTGAAGGCTCTGGATTACTTCGCATTCGCTTGCAATGACAAATTACAACTCACTATTCACTACTTGTGTTATAATCAACTTATGGAAAAAGTTAAAAAATTTTTACGAAAAACTCCCTATATATTACTAGGATTGATTTTTATTCTTGGAATTTATTTAAGAACAAAGGTTTATTTAACTAACCAATCTTTTTGGCATGATGAATGCGCACTTGCGTGGAACATATTGAATAAAAATTATATAGAACTTTTCCAACCAATGCGATTTTTGCAAGTTGCACCACCAATGTTTTTAATTTATACAAAAATAATTATTGGATATTTTGGCAAATCTGAACTTGTTTTTAGAATTGTGCCATTTGTATCAAGCTTGCTTGCAATGGTAATGTTTTATTTTTTGAGTAAAACTCTGCTTTATAGTAAAAAGTCTGTACTTTGCGCATCGTTGCTCTTTGCAATAAGTTTTCCGTTATATTATTACGCAGGTGAATTTAAACCATATAGCACAGATGTTTTATTCTGTATATTTACTATATATATATATCAATATCTAAACAAAGAGAGTTTGCTACTATATTCGTTAATATTATCAGCTTTCATTTGGTTTTCGTTCCCGACAATATTTTTGATTGGAGCTATTGCACTACTTGTAGGATTTAGTAGAAATTATACAGGGGCAGAAAAACTAAAACTGTTTGTGCCTCTTTCTATAAATGGCGGATTGTTTTATTATTACTATTTTCAAAAAGTTTTTCATATGCAAAAAACAGGTATGATGAACTACTGGAATAGTGAATTTATTAATCTTGATAACTGGTTAAAGATTTTCCAGAATGCAAATAGCTTTATTTTTTCGCCAGAATACATTTTAGCAATATTAATGGTTGTCGGCTTGATAATTTATTTTTACCAAAGAAGTAGATTTGCTTTATTTTCAGTAATTACACTACTTTTGGTTATAGTTGCATCTGCATTTCATGTTTATCCATTCTACGGAAGAATGATTTTGTTTTTAATACCATTTGCTATTTTACTTGCATCAAAATCAGTTGATATTAGACATTTCACAAGTTATATTTTACTTGCAATTTTTTTATATGGCGTATATCCGCAACTTGAAAACACTTATAAAAATATTGCTAAAAACAATTTTTATAAAAATAATTCTACTCCAAGAGAAATGGCTTTATATCTAAAAACTAATATTAAAAATAATGATGTTGTATACGTAAATCAAGATTCGAACAGCGATTATTTGTACTATAAACAAGTTTACGAAATAAATAATCAAGAAATAATTAATAACCCTAGTATATTAAAAAAGAGCGGACATGTATGGTTTTTCTTGCCAAATAATGCGAAAGAAACTTTTGAAAAGTATGTAAAAGGCAAATATAACATTTACTACCACAATGTAAAAGGAAATAGTGGCTTGCTTTATGGAATTAAAGTAAAATAGAAATTTAAAAACATTAAAAATTTAATAAAAAATAAAAATCTCCTCCATACATATGATGTCATGGTCTAAAATATCCAATATACTAAATCTGTTAAAAGAATAACAGACGTATTATAAAAGGATAGGGAAAGAGGAAATGGCAATTACTGTAAATACCAATATTCCATCATTGGTAGCACAAAAATGTTTAAACAACGCATCAACAAAGATGAACACAGCAATGGAACGTTTGTCTACAGGTTTGAGAATTAACTCAGCAAAAGATGATGCAGCAGGTTCAGCAGTAGCAACAAAATTGGACTACAAAATCAGTTCATTAGCAGTTGCACAAGATAACGCACAAATGGGTACATCAATGTTACAAACAACAGAAGGTACATTAGACGTAATCCAATCAAACATGCAACGTATCAGAGACTTAACTGAACAAGCAGCGAACGGTACTTACGGTGAAGACGCTATGACAGCTGTAAAATCTGAAGTAGCAGCTCGTTTAAGAGAAATCACTCGTATGTCAAATACAGCTGAATTCAACGGCAAAAAAGTATTAGACGGAAGTTGCGGTGATATAAACCTTCAAGTTGGTATAGAAAGTAATGAAGACAGTATCATTAGCTTAGATTCAGAAATTTTCTCATCAACAGCTGCAACAAAATTGATTGATATCTCAGATGATAGAACATACAATTTTAACATTAAAGGTGATATCTATGTAACAGGTGTTACACAAAAACAAGAAACTGGCAAAACTGATCCTGATGACCCATACTACGATGATTATTCAACTGCAAAATACTATACAAAAGTCAACAATGATTATATTGAAATAGAATTAGGAAACAAAACACTCAAAGAGGATCCTGCTGGCATTAAGACTCCAGATTGGGATAGCGGCTTTACAATTAAAATGAAAGATGCAGCAGCAGATAACAGTTACGATGGTGCAACTTTTGTTACAGATGAAACAACTATTGCTACATTAAAAAACATGGATCCAAGTAAAAAAGATATTTCTATGAAATTAAAAGACGATGAAGCAGTTAAACTTGATGCGTCATCTACTGAAAAAGAAAACAAATCAATCGATAAAATGTTAAGTTGGGTATATGCAAGTGATGCTTTTGCACAAAAATTCTTAGATAATATCGATGCAGCCATTTCAGAAGTTACAGCAAGAAAAACTGAACTTGGTGCAGCAATGCAAAGAATTAATTCAGCAATTGAAGTAGCACAAACAATGCAAACAAACTTAACTGATGCTGCATCATTAATTAAAGATGCTGATATCGCAGAAGAATCATCAAATTATGTAAAAAATCAAATCTTACAACAATCAGCGGCAAGCCTGTTAGCAACAGCTAACCAAACTCCGCAAATCGCATTGCAGTTAATCTAATGTGAGATAACAAACAAATAAGAAACAGAGGCGCTGGGCATAAGCCCAGCGCCTCTGTGTTATATTGTCATCGCGGAGTACAACGACGAAGCAATCAAAAAATGTTCTCGATTTCGTTCGTGCCTCTGCTCGCTACCATTTTTTAAACACAAAAAACACTGCCAAAATAACTAGCAAAAATCCAACAATGTAGTTCCATTTCAATCCTTCCTTCAAATATGTTACCGAAAAGATTGAAAACACAATCAACGTAATAACTTCTTGCATAGTCTTCAACTGTGCCGCATCATAAACTTGGTGCCCAATTCTATTCGCCGGAACTTGAAAACAGTATTCAAAAAACGCAATGCCCCAACTTACTAGTATAACTAACCAAAGCGCAGTACTCTTATGTTTTAAATGTCCATACCACGCAAATGTCATAAACACATTCGATATTGTTAATAGTATTATTGGTGCGAAAAACTTTATCATAATACATCTATTGTAGTTAAAACAGGTTTTTATGCAATGTTATTTTAATTATCATATTAAGTAGAACTTAAAAAAACTTAATCTAGTATTGAATACTAGATATGTTTCAAATACACTAGTAGTGTTAAAATTGGAAGAGGTAGGAAAAAGATGAAAAGAATTACAGCACTAGTATTGTTACTAGCAATGGCTATAAGCAATATTAACTTAGCAGTTTTAGCTGCTCCTCAAGGACAAACGTTATTAAGCGCATCTAAAAGCAAACCCGTAGCCTACAACAAAAATGCAAGAACTCTAGTTTACGCTTTTGTTTTTGACGGTCCTTCAGACAAAAATAATCAAGTAATGGAACAATTCAAAAAAGCCATTACAGTATCAACAGCTCCAGAATACAGAGCAAGTTTTCCAAAAGAAAACGTATTTGTAGGTAACTGGACAGAAGCTGGTGCAAAACAAGCAGCAGCAAAAGCTATGAAATCAAACGCAACAATGGTTGTTTCATTAGGTTGGTTTGTTTCTAACGCTTTAAACTCAACTCCAAACAAAAACAAATTTGTTTTAACAATTGATCAATACGGTTTAAGAGATTTTGGTGATAATTTCTTCAACCCAGTTCAACAAAATATCAAAGGTGCAAACCTATTCTATAAATTAGTTCCTTTCAAAAAAGGTGTTGTTCTTATGAACGAAAACTTCTACAGAACTAAAAAAGACTGGAACGCATACTTAAAGAAAAAATTACCAACAATGAATTTAACAGTTGTTCCTGTTAACAACAACATTGACCCAATTATTGCAAAATTAGACAACTATGATGCAGTAATCGTTACACCATTATTTAACGTTTCAACAGAAAAAAGAAAAGCATTATACAATGCAATCAATGCTAAGAAAATTCCTTCTTACTCAACATTAGGTAAAGAAGACGTTGAAATGGGTATCTTAATGGGTACTGGGGCTTATGACTTAGACAGAAAAGTTTCAGAAGCAACATCATTCAATATCAAATCTGTACTTGCTGGTAAAACACCAAAACCACAAAAAGTACAATTCTATGAAGATGAATTATTATACATCAATAAAGACACTGCTGATGATTTAGGATATCAACCACATTTGAGAGTTCTATACACAGCAGAAGTTATTTCAAATAGAAAACCAAATGTTTTAACATTGTCTGACGTATTCAACAAAGTTGCAGAAAGTAACCTTGATATTGAAAGAAAGAAATTATTAGTTAAAGCAGCAAGAAGAAGCGCAGTTTCTGCGGCATTAAAATATTTACCAACAGCTCAAGTAACTCTTGGCTACCAATCATACAATGACGGTTATGCAGAAAGTGCTAAATTGATTTATCCTCAAGAAACTGGTGTATTCAAAATGGGTCTTGAACAAATCATTTATTCACCTGCATTGGTTACAAATATCATCATCAAGAAGAAAAACTTAAACTTCGCTAAACACGAACAATTTTTAACAGAACAAAATATTGGTATTAACGTAGCAATGTTATATATGGATACATTAATTCTTGAAAACAAAATCAAAGTTCAAAAAGATTATGTAAAAGAATGTCGTGAAGCATTAGCAATGGCAAGAGTAAGAGAAAAAATGGGCTATTGCGGTCAAGAAGAAGCTCTACGTTGGGCGACTGAATTAAACAGACACGAACAAAAATTGTTTGATATGGCAGCAGCTTTGAAAAATACAAAAATTCAAATGAGTAAAATCATGTATCAAGATCAAGCAAAAGATTTTGAATTAGCACCAATCAAAGCCACTGATAAAACATTCTTTACAAGTGAAATTAATATCATCAACCACTTGGGTTCAGAACAAAACCTAGAAACATTTATCAAAATGTTAGTTAACGCTTCATATAATGTTTCTCCAGAATTGGCTAAATTGAGAACAGCTCAACAAATGAAAAAAGCTGAAATGGGTATGTACATTCAAAAATTCGTACTTCCAGATGCTAAAATGGAATTGACTTATACAACACTTCCAGGTAGACATTACGCAAGCGAATATCCGTCAATGGTTATGTTACCAACATTCGGACCAACAGGTAGTCCAATCGGTTCAACAGCATTACCATTAGGTCAAATGCTTGGGCACGCAAACAAAGACAACGTATACTTCGGTATCTTTGCACAATGGAAACCAATTGAAGGTGGTACAAAATTCGCTGAAATCGCAAGAACAAAAGCTGAATTAAACGAACTTCAAAGATACGAAGATGAAGTAAAAACTCAACTTGAAGAAGAAATCAGAATGATTATCAACAGAGCTTTAGCTGGATACTTCAGCATTGACAAAAACTACAGAGCAATGTTTGCAGCACAAGAAAATTACCAAAAAGTTAAAGCTCAATACTTAGCTGGTAAGATTCCTGTATCACAATTGACTGATTCACAAGCTGTATATCTTGAATCAAAAGAAAAAGCTATGAACTCTCAATATGTATTCTTCAAAGAAGTAGTTTGGGTACAAAGAGGTATCTGTGCAGTTGATTGGGAAAAAGCTCCACAACAAGCACATGAATTTATCAAAAAACTTAGAAGTACATTATCTTATCAAGAAGATATAACACTTCTATAATTACAAAGTAACTTCTTTCATAAATTAGCTTATAGCTAATATAAACGGGCGAGGATAAAATCCTCGCCCGTTCTTTTAAATAACCCTCGCCATATTTTGTGGAACAAAATTGGGGAGGGGAGAAATTTTTAGTTGAAAGCTCTGCTTGAAACTTTAAAATTTCGGGGAGGGTAAAATCTAAATAAACCCTCAACCGAGCTTCGCCCACCCTGCTTGGTTGTTGCCGTTAAACGAGTCTTCGTGTTTTGCTTCGCAAAAGCACTCCGCTCTCTGGCAACAATCCGCTTCTCCCATTGCTGGGAGAAGGAAACAATTCTAATAAGTTTCAAATGACAATCAATGGTAACACTTTGGATTGCTTCGCTATCCACTCGCAATGACATAAAAATTTTTAATTGTAAACTTATGTGTTAAATTCTGACGTTTACAATTGATATTTATTTCCCTTCGGTAAAAAATGTGTATATGAATTATGGGAGTTTATGTAGATGACAGTTATTACAGAAAAATTTAACATTAACACACAAGGTTTTACTGATATCGTTGATATCACAAAGAATGTTCAAAATTACGTGTACAAACATTCTATCAAAGATGCGTTAGTTGTAGCTTATGTTGGCGGAAGTACAGCATCTTTAACAACAATCGAATTTGAACCTGGCTTGTTAACAGATTTACCCGCAGCTTTAGACAGAATTGCCCCAATGAACATTGAATATGCTCACGATGAAACATGGAACGACGGAAACGGTTACGCTCACGTTCGTGCTTCTATCATTGGCAACTCAATTTCTATTCCTTTAATCGAAGGTGCTCTTCAATTAGGAACTTATCAACAAGTTGTTTTAATCGACTTTGATAACAAAGCTAGAACAAGAACTGTTTACTTACAAATTATTTCTTAGGTCTTATCATTGTAAGCAAAATGCAAGGTGGATTACATGTTTCCATAACATCATAATCTGCTGTTACAAAGAAAAACTCTAACATTTCGCCATGTTTTACTTCAATGGTGTCAAAAGGTATGCTTATATCAATAACATTATCATAAGATATTTTGATATCTTCAGAATCCTTTTCTTTCCACAAGTTTTCTGGCAAGGCTTCTATAAATTGCAAAGGTCTTAAAAGTCCACTTGAGAATGTTAGTCTAATTTCGTTGTGGAATTTTTCCTTAAACAAGGTTGGAATATTATCACCTTTTACAAGAGGTCTTACAGGCGACAACTCTTGATTTATATCACAATTTCTCATATATAGATAAATTTGTTGAGTCATTTGTGAGTTATTTTCTCTTGTTTCGTGGTTAAGAATAAATCTCAAATACAAATATTCTTCGTCAAAACCAAATTTAACCTTTTCAAATAAGTGAATATCATCGTCATTTTTAGCCAAGATATCAATAAACCCAGCATTCAACCACTCATCATCAATCTTGTTTTGACTATCCATAACAGGAACTGCCATATCATATTGTTCCGCAGAACTTACTATCAAAGAAGTTTGCAATGAAGTTGGCACTTCTAAACCTAAAATTCTATAAACATTTTTCAAATGCTCTCTAAACAAGTAGTCAAAAATGTGGTCTTGTCCTGAGTTATTAGGTTCACCATACCACCAGAACCAGTCTGAGCTTTCGGAAATAAACATTTCTCTTCTTGCTTTTTCAAGGTTTGGATTATCAGGGTTTTCATTTTCAAACTTTGTAAAATCATCGTGAACATATTTCAAATAAGTCCACGCTAAGTCTTTTGTAGGTTCACCAATCCAAAGCTGGAAGTTTCTATTTATCCAAGAACCCGAATAAATTTTTGGCAAATCTTTTTTGTTTTCATCAGATTTAATATAATCAGAAATCAAAACAGTTTCCAAAGACTCATCTTTTTCTAACAATGAGTACAATTCATTCAAAAAATCTTTACCATCTGAATCATAATTTTCCCAACAGTTTTCACCATCACAAGCAATTGTAATCAAGTGATTATCATCAGGCGAAGTAAAGATTTTACTTTGTATAACCTTCAATCTATCATACAAATCGTTTGCAGCTTTATCAGCCTCAACGTGAGGATATTCAAAGTTAATCAAGTTTGGAATAGAGCTATCTCTAAAAATTAAATCAATCGTAGAATTATTCTTTGTCTTGTATTCATAGGTTTTTAGCAAATAATATGGATCTTCTAAATAACCTTTAAAATCTCTAACAAACTCAAAGTTAATAGAGTTTGCTAAAATACCCTCATCTGTAATAGTCCATTCAACGCCTAACTCATTAAGCATATCAAGAGTTTTGGCACTCAAACAATGTTCTGGAGGCCAAACACCTTTAGGTCTACGACCAAAGACTTCTTCCATTCTATCCAAAGCCATTTTCATTTGAATCATTGCATCTTTAGCCATTTTTAAGTTTTGTGGCAAAGCTTCTGGATTAGGAATATTTCTACTTGCACATTTTATATCAACTAAAATTGGCAAAATTGTGTGATAATAAGGACTTGTAGTAATTTCAATTCTACCTTTTTCCATATATTCTTTGTATGTAGGAATAATCATTTTCATGATTTTCTTCATATAATCAAGAATTTCAATTCTATCCTCTAATGTAAACCCTTTACCCTTTGACACCAATTGAGCCAAATCAGGGAACATTTCTGCATACATTGAATCAAACCACGCAATATTAAACCATGCCATAATATCGCCATATTCTTCATCAGAAAAAGCTTCTATATCTGGATAATCCATTGCAACACGTTTTTCATACAATTCATTATAATTAGGGTGATGAAGCACCATTGAATTGTAATTTACATCAAAAAAGTTATTTAAGATAAAACGTTTATCATCATCTGTCAACTCATTTACAGGTGTTTTTGTCAATTTTGAGTGCACATCTTCTGAATCGTTTTCGGCGTAATCCAAAATTGCATCAACTAAAACAGGTGATAAGTTAAAATTCAATTTTAACTTAGGGAATTTTTTCATTATCAACAACATATCAAGGTAATCCTTCACCGCATGAAGTCTTACCCAAGGCATAAGATAATCACCTTGCGTATTCAATTTGTAATACGGTTGGTGTAAGTGCCAATAAAATGCAATTGAGAGTTTTTTATTCTTTCCAAACATTACTTTAATTATACTTAAAAAAAAGAAAATATGATATACTGAATTTATGAATATTTTATTTTTGACAGACCTTTATCCCTTATCAAATGAAGACAACTCTTCTTCTGCACTAAAGGATTTTGTCGAAAATTTCAGAAACTTAGGACACACTGTTCAAGTTATCCGCCCAAATTTTTTATTAAATTCTTACATTAGAAAAAAGAAGTTTTTCAAAACAGGTTATTTCAACAACGCTTTCAACGCAAACTACATAACACCTTTTTGGTTTGACGTTAAGAAAAAAATACCTTATATTGAAAAATACGACATAATAGTTTCACACATGCCTTCTGGAAACATATTTGCGGACAAATTTAAAGGTAAACTAATTTGCGGAGTTCATATATCAGATTTAAAAGTTTTAACTGAACCAATTTACTCAATTTATTTTAAACAAAAACTTTTAAAATCCTTTAGAAGAGCAGAAAAACTCGTTTGTCGTTCTCCTCATATTGAAGAAAAACTTTTAAAACTTTATCCTGAATTTAAAAACAAAACCATTGTCATAAATTCTGGAATAGATGAAAATTTGATTATCAAAAGAGAGACAACTTTCGGCGAAAAAATAAAAGTTCTTTCTGTTGCAAACCTTATCAAGCGCAAAAATATTGATAAGCTTATACAATCTTGCAAAAGCTTTGAAAACATTGAATTAACTATCATTGGCGACGGCGAAGAAAGAAAATCTTTAAACAAAATAGATAAAAATGTTATTTTTAAAGGTCATTTAAAAAAAGAAAAAGTTTTAGAAGAAATGCGAAATTCTGACATTTTTATACTTCCTTCTGTCAATGAAACACTGGGTCTAGTCTACCTTGAAGCATTAGCAAGTGGTTGCATTACAGTCGGAACAGTAAATGACGGAATTTCTGGAATAATCAAAAATGAAGAAAACGGTTTTTTAACAAAGCCAACAATAAAAGATATCAAAAACACTTTAGAAAAAATTATTTCATGCAATAAAGAGGACTTAAACAAAATTGCAGAACAAGCTTATTTCACAATAAAAAACAATACTTCAAAAGCTTGCACATTAAAATATATACAAACAATAATAAATGCATTATAAAACATGGCTTGAAAAAGTTTAAAAATAGGTTATAATAGTAATATTAAGGGAGTTGGCTAAACTCTGGACAGTCTAACTAACTTGTCGCCCCTTATACAAAAATAGCGATAATTTGTAAAAGATATCCTAGTAGTATTAGGGTATCTTTTATTATGCACCTTTTCATATTTTCACCTCCATTCACCCTTTTGTCGCATAAGTTTGTTGATGTACGGAGGTTTTGGGCTACCCTTAAATATTTACTTTTTTAAATTTAATTTGTTGAAAATTTCATCAAATTTATTATGAACTTTTTCAAAAGCTTCAATAATAATAGGGTCAAATTGTTTTGTGCTAGAGCCTTTAATGATTTCTACGCTCTTTTCATGAGAGAAGTTTTCTTTATAAACTCTTGTCTCACGCAAAGCATCATAAACGTCGCAAAGTGCAACAATTCTAGCACTCAATGGGATTTCTTCACCGGCTTTTTGGTTTGGATAACCTGTTCCATCATATCTCTCGTGGTGAGATAATACGATATCTTTAGCCATTTGAATAAATGGTGTATTTTTTAGTTTTTCCAACATTTTATAACCTAAAGAAGAGTGTTTTTTAATGTTTGAAAACTCTTCGTCAGTTAACTTAGCCGGTTTTTGCAAAATCTTGTCAGAAATTTGAGTTTTACCAATATCGTGCAAAATACTTGCTAATTCTAAATTTTTAATAAACTCATCATCAATTTTTAAATGTTTATTATTTTCTTTTAATTCTGTTGCCAATGTTCTTGCATAAGCTTTCATTCTTTCTAAATGCTTATAAGAACCATTGTCTTTTACTTGTACATGTCTGAATGATGATAAAATATCTTCTAAAGTTTTTTCTTTATTCAAAGCTTCATCGACTTTTTTTCTGATAACATCAGCGCTTGCTGGAAGAATTATGTAATCTTTAATTCCTTCTGAATAAAATCTTACAACTTCATCAACGCTAGGGTTTGTAGTCATTACAACAACTTTTTTCTCTGACAAGTTTTCACATTCTTTTTCAAATTTATTTGATAAAAGAATTAAATCCACATCAGAATTCAGCTTTGAAGAAATTTCTTCTGCAGAAGATAGAGTTTTTATCTCATATCCATCTAAAGAAAGTATCATGCTGAAAATTTTTAAATTTGTTTCATTATCGTCGACTATTAAAAGTTTCATAAAACTCCTTTTGTGTGATAAAATAATACTATCATAATTTACAGTTTAATACAAATGAGGTAAAAATGGACGAAGATAGAATTATCGTAACAGTATCAGGAACTGACAAAGTAGGTATTGTTGCAAAAGTTACAACAGTTTTAGCAAAATATGAAGTTAATATTGAAGATATGAAACAAACACTTATGCAAGGTCATTTTGTTATGTTTCTTTTAGGTAATATAGGTTCATCAAGCTATTCTTTTAAAGAAATTAAAAATGCAATGATTGAACTTGGAAACGAAATGGAAATGGAAATCTGGGTTCAAAGAAAAGGCATCTTTGATAGAATGCACTTGGTATAAAAATTAAATAACAAAAAGAGGCGAAGCCTTCGGCTTCGCCTCTTTAATAAGAGGGCTGAGCGTTAGCTCAGCCCTCTTATTATACTAATTAAAAATTTTCACATAGTCCTTTTTTATCTCATCTTGAAATATTTTCGGTAATTTTTCAAAATCTTGAATATCAATTAAAAAAGGAATATCACTTTTATTTAATAAATTATTTAATTCAGAGAGAGATTTATTTGTATCATTAAAACTTTTCACAACCAAATCTAAATCACTGCCTGAATGACAATCACCATTCACTCTACTTCCATAAGCCCAAATTTCAGCTTTGGGACAATAGTTATTAAATATATTTATTAACTCGTTCAAATATTCTCGTTTAACGTTAAGCATTAACAATAACTTTCTCTATATTTTTTGCATCAATTAAAAAATCTTTTATTAAAGATAATGTTTCTTCAGCAAATGCTTGACCATAATCATGCGCAGTATTATTTCTGTTATCACGATATTTTAGCCAGCGTGCAGTTTCTTCTTCTGAAATTAAAGAATGTTTATGAGCTTGTCTAAAAATGTCTTTGAAAGATAACATATCTACTGCTTTTTTAGATGCAAAATATGGATTTAAAACCTTTTTTAACAATTTTCCACTTTGTTCTAATGTCATTTCAAAACCTTTAACTAAAGAATTACGATAAAGTTCATAGTCAATAGATTCAGGTTCTGATTGCAAAAGCATTTCATAAGACTTTTCAAGCGTCAATATACATTTTTTTAAATATTCTGTATTAATTTCAGACATTTATATTCTCCTGCAAAAAATTTTTAGAGGCGAAGCCTTCGGCTTCGCCTCTTTCTTTTAAATTCTATTTCATAGATTCAATAGCAGCTTTTACACCTGAACCAAGTTCAAATTTATAACCTAGCTTGTATAATACAGCTTCTAGAGATGCAATTGCTGTTAAGACATCTCTATCAGAAACGAAGCCTAAAGTACCCATTCTAAAGATTTTATCTTTTAAGTCATTTTGACCATTTGCAACAACGATGTCGTAATCATTTTTCAAACCACTTCTGATATCTGGAACAGATACACCTTCTGGAGGTAAGATTGAAGTAATTGAATAGCTTACTTTATTGTCATCTTCTACAAATAGTTTTAAACCGATAGCTCTAATTGCTGAACGTAGAGCAAGAGCGTGTTTTTTATGTCTTGCAAAGATATTTTGAATACCTTCTTCCTTAATCATTTCGATTGCAGCTTTTAATGCAAAGATTAAATTTACCGCTGCAGTGTAAGGTGTTGTGTTACCTCTTACTGCTTTTCTGTGAGCAGCCCAATCAAAGTAGAAGCTTGGGTGTTTGCATTGTTCATAAACTGCATAAGCTTTATCAGATGCAGCTAAGAATGACAATCCTGGAGGAATCATAAAACCTTTTTGAGAACCAGAAACTAAAACATCAATACCCCATTCGTCCATTTTAACGTTCATTGCAGAAACTGATGTTACACCGTCAACTACTGATAATGCGCCGTGTTCTTGGACTAATTTGCATAAAGCTTGAATATCATTTTTAGCACCAGTTGAAGTTTCAGAATGAGTCATTGTAACGATTTTAATTTCTTTGTTTGTATCTGCCTCTAAAACTGCTTTCAATTCTTCTGGACTAACTGTTTCACCATAAGCTTTTTCAATAGTCTGAACATTAGCACCTAAAGATTTAGCAATTTTTACCCATCTGTTACCAAAGTTACCGATAACAAGAGAAAGAACTTTATCTCCTTCATTTACAAGATTTGATAAGGCAGCTTCCATTGCACCAGTACCGCTTGATGCGTAAATAAATACATCATTTTTAGTTTGAAAAATTTCTCTCAATCCTTCATAACAATATTTCAAAATAGCTTCAAATTCACCACTTCTATGTCCAATTGGGTGTTTTGCCATAGCCAACAACACTGTTTCTGGAACAGGTGTAGGACCAGGAATCATCAAAAATAATTTATCTTTCATAAAAATCTCCTTAAACAAACGTCCTTTTTATATATCTATTTTTGCATAAAAATAAAATTTTGAGTATAATAAATTCATGCTTATATATTACTTTTTATCAATCATATTTTTTACAATTATAATTTTACCAGTATATCTTATTGCGGGATTATTTAGACACGATTTAATTACAAGATTAATGGGCTTTTTAAAAATCTATAAAATACCTGTAATAGAAGGTAAAACAATAATGTTTCACGGTGTTTCAGTTGGTGAAATTATTGCAATTGAAGATTTAGTTAATCGTGCACACGTTGAATTACCAGCCTATAAAATCATTGTTACCGCAGGAACAAACACTGGTAAAGAACTAGCAGAAAAGAAATTTAAAGATATTGCAGAACAAGTTTTATATTTTCCACCAGATTTTCCACCATTTATTAATACTTTCTTAAAGAAAACTCACCCCGATGCAGTTATTATTGCTGAAACTGAAATCTGGCCAAACTTCTCATATATGGTAAGCAGAAAAAATATTCCATTGTTTATCATTAATGGTAGAATTTCTGACCACTCATTCAAATACTATAAACATATGTCTCTTTTCTTTGGCGCAATTTTTGATAAAACATATACAAAAATTCTTACTCAATCAGAAATGGATAGACAAAAATTTATCAAAATGGGTGCAAGTCCAGAAACTTGTGAAGTTATGGGCAACCTAAAATTTGATATTGAAGGTAAAATTCCAGAAGAAACATTAATAGAAAAAGGCAATAGCAGAATTATGATTGCAGGAAGTACACACAAAGGTGAAGACGAAATTGTTTTACAAGCCTTTGATAAGGTACATAAAAAACACCCTGATTTTAAATTATTATTAGCACCAAGACATTTAACTCGTTTAGACGAAGTTGCTGCATTGGTTGAAAAAACAGGTTATAAATATGATTATTATTCAAAAAATACAAGTTTTGAAAATTGCGATATTATAATCCTTGATGTAATTGGTAAGCTTTCAAAGCTTTATTATTTCTGTGATATAGCATTTTTAGGCGGAAGTTTTAACAAAACAGGCGGACACAACCCACTTGAAGCATCAATTTATAACAAGCCAGTAATTTCAGGTCCAACAATCTCTAACTTTAGAGGTATTTATTCTGCATTGACAACTTTCAATGCGGGTAAAGTTGTGAAGACTCCAGAAGAATTTGAAGCAGAAATCTTCAAATTATTAGAAGATAATGAATATTACAATAGAGTTTGCCAAAATTGTCAAAAAGCTTTTGAACAAAATCGTGGCGCAATCGATTTTGTAATAAACAAAATTAAAAACGAAAATGAAATTAGTAACACGCATAGCTAGGATATTTTAGCCACTTTACACTCTAATAATACAATTCCTTTGGAATACAATAAAGAAAACTTTCGATTTTCTTTTCGTCGTAATATCCAACTTTGTAAGTATAATTGCGTAAAATATTTTTCAAAAATAGCATTATTTCTGTATAATCTCTCGCTGGCATTTCAAAAATTCTAAATGCAAGTTGAGGTCTATCTTTTTTGATTGTTTTAACGCAACCCTTTAACACACTCAATTCTAAAGCATCAATATCAAATTTTATAAAATCAATTTTTCTTTTATTAATTGCCCTAAAAATATCCAATGTTGTCGTCTTTAAGCCTTTTCTCAAGAAGACTTTGGCATTTTCGCAATCCCACAAAATTCGTCCAACCATTTCAACTTTTTCTGAGAATTGAATAATTTTATAGAACGTAAGTTCTTTAGCCCTTCTTGGCAGAATAAGCCCATTTGAAACATAGTCGTGCAAAGCATCAAAACAATATATCTTTTCGACACCTTTTATTTCATTTTGAAAAACCATACTATTGTAACCATTGTTTTCTCCTGTATCAACAATAGTTTTAATTCTATTTTTCATTAAAAATTCTGTATACTCATTGTTTTTAAGACTTGGCTTGTGCTCTTCAATATAGCGATAGTAATAATTCTTATCCTGTAAAAGTGAAGAAATAAAGATAACCTCAAAACGTTCTCTATCCTCATCTTCTTCAAACATCTCCTTCAAATCTTCAAAATGAAGATATCCTAAAGTTTGCAAATCCTTTTCTGAAACCTCTACAAAATTAATATTAGATTTAGCAAAAAGCTGAGTCATAGCGTGAAAATTATCCCTTTTTGCAATAATAATACAATCAACTTTATCTTTTTCTTTTATAAAAGTTTTAAAATCAATAATCTTAATTCCGTCTTGATACTGTTTTTCGCCAACTTGATACTCAACAAAAAAAGCTATCTTTACGTCTTTTCTTTTTTCATAAATATATTTTTTAATTTCCAACGCTTCTTTAGACGTACCATAAATTGCAATTGTATCACGTCTTTTTACATTTGAAAGTATGTTGTATAGTGTAAAATCAAACTTTTTAAACATCAGAAATTTTCCAAAATATTTTTTACAACATTCAAATCTTCTGGCGTTGTAATTTTAATATTATTTTCGCTACCTTCTACAATAAATATTTTATCCAAATTATATTTCACGACCAATCCACAATCATCAGTAAAACTCGCAGAAGAATCTTCTAGTGCAAGTTTATGAGCCTTTTTAATTAATTCAGACTTAAAAGATTGAGGAGTCTGAACTCTTCTTAAAAATGTTCTATTTGGAATTTGAGTAATAAACCCATTTTCATCAACTTGAATAATCGTATCAGAAGATTTTATCGCAGTTCCAACGGCATTGTACTTTTCAAGAGCTTCAATATTTCTATCAATAATATCTTTATCAACAAAAGGTCTAACCGCATCGTGGATTAAAACATTAACTCCGTCTTCAATCTTGCTTGTACCAATAAAAGAACTTTCAACTCTTGTTTTACCGCCATTTAAAAGTTTAGAAACTTTTTTATAATTATTTTTCTTTAAAATTTCTTCTGCCAAATCTCTAAACTTTGAATTTGTAACAAGAATAATTTCATCAATTTTCTCGTGATTTTCAAAAGCCTCAATTGAGTACTCCAAAATAGTTTTACCCTTCAATTCGTAAAACTGTTTAGGAATATTGTGTCCAAAGCGTTCCCCACTTCCAGATGCAAGAATTAAAGCGACATTTTTCATCTATTTCAAAAACTCCACTTCCCCTGAATCTAAATGATAATAAGCAGGAACAATCTTCAAACCTTTATTTTGAACATAATCTTTTAACAATCCGTCTTTTTCAGTTAATTTATCAGCATTGATAACTGCATTATTTTTAATAACATTTGTAAGTTTGCAACCGCATTGGTGTTCTTTTTCATACTGTTTCAAAGCTGGTTTAATTGATTTAATCAAACTATTAATATATTTTGTTTCATCAGCATTATTAACTGTTGCAGTAACAGCGCCACAATCTTCGTGCCCCATAACAATAACTAATTTTACGCCTAAATGCACTACGGCATATTCAACACTACCGATAACGTGGTCATCTAAAACATTTCCGGCATTTCTTATTTCAAAAATATCGCCCAAACCCTGATCAAAAATAATTTCAGCAGGAACTCTTGAATCAGAACAAGTCAAGATAGCAACAAATGGGTGTTGACCTTTAACCAGCGCAGCTCTTGAACTTTTAGTTTGATGAGGATGATTTAAGTGCATCGTTCTGAAATGTTCATTACCCGTTTTTAAAATCTTCATTGCTTCATCTGCAGAAAGATTTTGAACTTCGAGTGCAAAAACACTGTTTGCAAACAACAAACATATTAATGTTAATATTATCTTTTTCATAATTCTACCCCTTTGTCAGTAATATATTTATATCACTAACAAAAAAGTTTTACCAATATGATTGATAATCAAACATTACATTAATAATGTTGCCGTTATAATATTCGGCTCTACCCCAGCTATTGCCTTTTTTCAATCTCAAAATTGTATTATTAACCTTTGAAATATAGTCATATTGAGGAGACAAAACAGTTCTACCGCTATAATCAATAATACCGTATTTGCTACTACTATTTTGAGCACCAGTAGGATTTGGAATATTAGGATTACCACCAGTTGCGCCACCAGCAACTCTGACTCTTAATAAATAATTGTTAATTTTATCCACAGAAATATACTGTTCACTAGCAATAACATTACCTCTATAATCCATTAAACCAATATTTCCGGCAGGCTTTTGAGTTGTTGTATTTGGTAATGTTTCAACACCCGAACTGAATTTTAAAAGTCTATCATCAATTTTTTCAAGATATGAATATGAAATAGGTAAAATTACACTTCCGGAAAAAGTCATTAAACCATACTTATTATCTTGTTTAACCTTGATAACGCCATATTTCAAACTTTTGATTTCTTGATATTCAAACGGTAAAAGACCTCTACCATATCCATCTATCAAGCCGTATTTATCACCATTCATTGCGATAAATAAGTTTGAATTAATTTCGCTCAAATAATCATATTCTTGAGTAGAAACTCGTGCCCCATTTGAATTTACAAGATAATAAGTCGTAACCATTTTATCTTTTTCAGTAGAATAAGACATATATCCAGTTCTTTTTCTAACTTGAGCAGAAAAAGCGGTTGTATTAACCAATAAAAAACATATTAATAGTAAAAGAAATTTTTTCTTCATTTTCTAACACTTTCTTATTTCTTTTGAACAATTGACACCAAAGCTAAATCAGCAATTTTCAAATCTGCCCACTTTGGTAATTTTTCTGCAACATGAACCTTAATTGGTGTACCAACTAATAAATCTGTCATATCAACTTTACCCATAAGTAATCGATATTTGTTACCGTCAATTACTACTTTGTGAGGGATTTTGTGTAAAGTTGTGGCAAAGATAGGTTCAAATTTTTCGCCACGTTTTAATTTTGCAACAGGAATTTCTTTTTCTTCATTCAAGAAATACCAAGTTTTACCCTTTTTACCGAAAAATAAGTAATCGGCATCTTCTGAACCCAATTGAATTCTTGTAATTGCAACATCTTTATAAATTGGTTTTACAACAGGTCTTCCTAAATAAGTAAGAATGCCCCATTGATTTTTACCAGTGCTAACTTTTACATAATTGTCATCAATATTAAGCATTTTAGCATATCTTGGCGCAACTACAGGGTAAGAAAAAGAATTTCTTATACCGTATAATTTATCACACTTAACGATTTGTGCACCTTGATTTAAATCAGACTTAACAGTATAAACCGGTTTGCATACAGTTATTTTTTTAACTTTTGGAGTACGAGCTTCAGAAGACTGAACTAAAACCGTACATAATACTAACATTGTTATAAAAAGTTTTTTTATCATTATTTATCCTCTTTATTCTACTTTCGGAAGTCTTGCATCTTCTGCTTCTTTTTCTTTATCAGCGAAGTCTTCAGCTCTCCAGCCTTCTTTTAAAATATCTGATAGCGAAGAATAAACTGGTTGCGTAATTTGTTTGCCAGAAAAATCTACTATCGCCCATTTATCATAACGCTTAATTCCAATTAAAAAATCATTCACCCTTTGTATTGATAGACAATTTGGTTCAACAATTACGTTACCTTGATTTGATAAAAGTCCGAATTTATCAAATTTTCTAACCTTTACAGCCGTTTGAGAAAATCTATAAACTCTATCATATTTTGGTTCAACAATTGTTTTTGTTGGTAAATAAGCAAAACCGTATTTTTCACCGGTTTTTAATTCATACAAACTTGAATCAATTCTTCTAATTTTGTCATATTTTACAGGAACAACCTCCTGCGCATTATTGTTTAATAATCCGTGTTTTGAACCTATTCTTGCATCTAAAATTTCATCAATATTACTGTTCAATTTATAAATACGGTCATATTTTGGAGTAAGAGCAGGTTGTCCTGTGTATGTTATCAGACCGCATTTTCCACCTTGCATAACGCCAAGATACTTGTTGTTAACCTTGTACAAATATTCGTATTGTATAGGAATAATAGTTTTTCCAGCGTAATCTAAAACACCATATTTTCTGCTTTGAACTGCACCTAAACGATTATCATATAAATAATACAAGAAATCGTATTTGAAAGGTACTCTCACATTATTATCAAAATCTATAAAACCGTATTTACCATTCTTAGAAACCAATGCGCCTTCATCTTTTACAAATTTCATTGAATCATATTGAGGTTGAATAACGTGTTTTTCTTCTGTTGCATCGTATACGCCATATTTACCATTGATTTTAGAAATCTGATAACTGGCAAATTGCTTGTTACCATTTTCTGCTTTTATTTTTGCAGGGGCTTTGTATGCTGTTGCACAAAAAGCATTTAAACCTATTAATAAAGCACATATCAATAAAAATGTACGTTTTATCATAAAACACCTTCTATAGAATAAATTTCATTTAATCTTTCTTTATTGTTTATGTATAGATAACCAATAAAAACCTCAAATGCAGTAGCTTGACGGTAATCTGTTTGAATTGCACGACGAGAAATTGGCACCTGCAAATTTCTTGCTCTTCTAACTAAATCTAACTCATCTTCATTCAAATGAGGCTCAATTAGTCTTAGTAAATTTGCTTGATATGTAGCATTAACTTTACTTGTCGTAAGTTTATGCAACTCTTTTGTATTCTGTGTTTGGTAAATTGTTTGTTCTCTGATTTTCAATTCCCAAACCGCATCACCTAAATGTGCGTAATTTCTTAAATGCAATTCTTCCATTGTATAATTTTATCACAGTTTTTAGATTTAGCTTGAATTGTTAAAAAATTTATTAGATAATTCACTTATGAAAAGATTTATTTTATCAACATTAGTTTTATTATTCACAACAGGCTTTGCATTTGCTGAAAGTTTTGATTCGGATTTGTATTTGTACTGCCACAATACAGGTTCGGACAAATATAAATACGAAGTTTTGATGAAACAAGCTCTTATTGTTAATGATTTACAATTAAGCAAAGAGCAAAAAAAAGAATTGGAAATTGTTTTCAACAAATATGCTGAAGATTATGCACAATTAGCAGGAAGTGTAGAAGAAAATAAAAATATTTATAAACAAATGAAAAAAGATAAAACTTCTTTTAAAACAAAATCTGACCAAAGAAAAAAAATCAGAGATTTGAATAGAGAAGTTAAAAAAGTACAAAAAGCATTGATTAAAGAAACCAAAAAATTACTTACTCATAAGCAAAGAAGTAAGTACAATACACTTGTTAAAAGTTTGTTCAATTAATAAAATAAAAAAAAGGAAAGAGGCGAAAGTTGAAAACTTTCGCCTCTTTCCTTTTTTTAATACCTTTTAGAACTTAACTAATTTCAAACCTTTTTTTTCAAGTTCTTTTTTCTTTTCAGCTTCTGCATCAGGAAGTTCATAACACTTAATACAACGAGCTTCGTATGTTTCATCTCCACCAATCATAATTAATGGAGAATTTTTGTCAGCTGGTTTACCGTTGATAAGTCTTTGAGTTCTAGTTGCATGGTCAGAACCGCATTTCATACATACAGCATGAAGTTTATCTACTTGAGTTGCGATACACATCAGTTGAGGCATAGAACCAAAAGTATCACCTTTAAAATCAAGGTCTAAACCGGTACCAATAACCTTTTTACCTTCATTCATCAATTGAGTGATAACTCTAACAATATTTTCATCAAAGAATTGAAGTTCATCGATTGCAACAATTTCATCTTCCGGTTTTACAACACTAAGAATATTTATAGCATGTTTAACCTTAACAGCTTCCAAAAATAAGCCATTACGAGATTCAATATAATCACCTTTTGTTCTTGTATCTACATCAGGCGAAATAACTTTAACTCTTTTTTTCGCTATTATACATCTTCTAATTCGTCTCAGTAATTCTTCAGTTTTACCGCAACTCATAGGTCCGGTAATCAATTCGAAACAATAACCTTGCATCGATACCCCTTCTAACTTCCCATTATCATTTGCATGACTTGTATATAGAATTATATACCTCATAAAAATCTCATGCAAGAAAGATATTAACTTTATTAAGTAAAAAATTTTCACGCAAAATAAAACCGACTATCATTAAACAGTCGGCAATTAAACCACGTATTAGAAGAGAGGAATTAGAAATTCTGTGAATTTTAATTCACACTATATATATTCCACTGTTCTAAAGTTTTATAACGATTTTCAGAAAAAATTTCAAAATCTGTTACAAATGTTAATAAAAACAATCATAAATAGTTTAAAGGCCCGATAAAATCGGGCTTTTAATTATAGAAATTTTTGAGTATCGTTATACATTGCAGCTGCTAAATCCGAATTATTAGCAACATCTGGGTAATCTTTTCTAAATTCCTCAATATCAAAATTACCTAAATATGAACGCAGACGAGAAATTATATCATCGTAGCCTTCGTATTTTTTGATTAAATTTTCAATATATGTTTTTACATAGTTTTCTATTTTATAATCTGCTAATACAGAAGTTGAAGAAGAGTCAAATTCATCTGTTTTTTTAGCGTCCTTAGCTTTCTTTTCTTCTTCTGCCTTTGCAATTTTAGCTTCTTTTTCTAATTGTTTTTCTATTGCTTTTATCTCTTTTGGAGACATATTTGACGTATCAATCTTATCAATTTTTGCCATAATTCAACTCCTTTACTACTATTATTTATGTTCCACATGTTTTAAAAAGTTTCTCGAAAAAGTAACCATTTGTTACATTTTTTTGATATAATTTTATTTGTAAAAACAAGAAAAAAGGACGTATCGATGGTAGAAATAAAAAAAGAATTTTTAGAACAAGCAGAAAAAATTGGTAGAAGTTGTGAAATCCTTCCAGGTGGCGTTGAAGAATTGGCTCAAAAACTTCAATACGCAAAGGAAAACAACAAACCTTTAAGAATAAAATTAGGTATGGATCCAACAAGACCAGACCTTCACTTAGGTCATACTGTTGTAATGAGAAAACTAAAAGAATTCCAAAAACTTGGACACAAAATTGTTTTAATCATTGGTGGTGCAACTGCTATGATTGGCGACCCTTCTGGTAAATCAGAAACTCGTCCAGCTTTAACAAAAGAACAAGTTGAAGTTAATGCTAAAACTTACTTTGAACAAATTTCAAAAGTTCTTGATGTTTCAGATATCGAAGTTGTAAATAATGCTGATTGGTTACACAAAATGAATTTCACAGAACTTTTACAACTTGCAAGCAAAGTTACCGTTGCGCAAATGATGACAAGAGACGACTTTGCAAAAAGATATGCAGAAGGTAGACCAATTTCTATTCACGAATTTTTCTATCCATTAATGCAAGCTTATGACTCTGTTGAAATTGATGCGGATATCGAATTTGGCGGAACAGACCAAAGATTTAATACATTGTTAGGTCGAGATATTCAAACAGCATACGGTAAAAAATATCCTCAAATGGTTATGCTTTTACCATTAATCGAAGGTACAGACGGTGTGGTTAAAATGAGTAAATCATACCCAGAACACTGTATTTCGTTGACAGACAGTGCAAACGATATGTTTGGTAAGGTTATGAGTATTCCTGACAATTTAATCGTAAAATACTATGAATTATTAACAGATGTTGAAAATTCAGAAGTTAAAAGAGTTTACGATGCGTTAGCAAATGGAACAGAAAACCCACGCAACTTAAAACTTGAATTAGCACACGTTATCACTGAACAATATCACGGAAAAGAAATGGCTGACAAAGCTCAAGAAGCTTTCATTAATGTTGTTTCAAACAAAGGCTTACCAGAAGATATCCCCGAACACAAATTAACTGAGGCTAAAAACATTTTAGACTTATTACTTGAATTAAACTTTGTACAAAGCAAAGGCGAAGCTAAAAGATTAATTCAAGGTGGCGGTGTAAAAATTAACGGCGAAAAAATTTCTGATATGACATTAATGGTTGAAGGCTCTGACGACACAATCCTTCAGGCTGGCAAAAGAAAATACGCTAAATTAGTAAAATAGGGAACACTGAAATGAAAGTATACGAAAATATTTTAGAGCTAATAGGAAAAACTCCGTTAGTGAAATATTCTGATAATTTATTTTTAAAATTAGAATTTTTAAATCCATCACATTCAATAAAAGACAGAGCTTCATATTACATGTTAAAAGAAGCTGAAAAACAAGGCTTAGTCAACAAAGACACCGTTATTATTGAACCAACTAGTGGAAACACTGGCATCGGATTAGCAATGTGCTGTGCAGTTATGGGTTTGAAAATTATAATTGTAATGCCAGAAAATATGTCTCATGAACGCAGAAAACTTATTCAGGGTTACGGAGCAGAACTTGTTTTGACACCAAAAGAAGAAGGTATGCAAGGTGCAGTTAACAAAGCAGAAGAACTAAAAAAAGAATATCCAAATTCATTCATACCAATGCAATTTGCAAACCCTGCAAATCCACTTGCACACATTGAAACAACTTCAAAAGAAATTTTTGAAGACACAGATGGTAAAGTTGATATCTTTGTAGCAGGAATAGGTACAGGCGGAACTGCAATCGGTATGGCAAAAGGTTTAAAAGCCTTAAAACCAGAGGTTAAAGTTTACGGACTTGAACCTGCAGAAAGCCCTCTTTTAACAGAAGGTCATGCCGGAAGCCACAAAATTCAAGGTATCGGCGCAAACTTTGAACCAGAAATTTTAAAACAAGCTGTTCTTGACGGTATCGTAACCGTAAAAGGTGATGATGCAATAAAAATGGCAAAAGAAGTTGCAAAAACAAAAGGTATTCTTTGCGGAATTTCTTCTGGAGCAAACATTCTAGCAGGTAAAAAATTAGCAGAAGAAAATCCAGACAAACTTGTTGTTACAGTAGTTTGCGACTTTGGCGAAAGATATTTATCAACAGAATTATTTAATTAATAAAAAGGCGAAAATAATGTTAGATAGAGCAATACATCATATTAAAGACGATATAAAAACAATTTATGATAAAGACCCAGCAGCGAGAAATATTCTTGAAGTAATATTTTGCTATCCAGGATTGCACGCATTGTTAATGCATAGACTTTCTCATAAATTATATAAATGGAAAATACCATTTATACCAAGATACATTTCATTTATAATGAGAATTTTAACAGGTATAGAAATTCACCCAGGTGCAACAATTGGCGATAGATTTTTCATAGACCATGGAGAAGGCGTTGTTATTGGTGAAACAACAATTATCGGTGATGATGTACTAATTTATCAACAAGTAACTCTTGGCGGAACAGGTAAAGATAGTGGGAAGAGACACCCTACAGTAGGAAACGGAGTAATAATAGGTGCTGGAGCAAAAGTTTTAGGCAATATAACGATTGGAAATAACAGTAGAATTGGAGCAGGTTCTGTTGTAGTTGATAATGTTCCGGAACACGCAACAGTTGTAGGTATTCCAGGTAAAGTAGTTATCCAAAAAGTTATTGACGAAAACGGAACTCTTATGCACAACAGAATTCCAGACCCTGTTATGTGCAAAATTAACAGATTAACTTACGAAGTAAAAGAATTACAAGAAAAATTAGGTATTGAGACTGAATACAAGCCAAATCCTAATTGCGAAAGCGAAGGACATAATAATGAAAGCAATCGTATTTGATAACGAATTGAAGTTAGATAACAATTACGCAAAACCTACACCACAAAAAGGTGAAGCCCTAATAAGAGTAACTTTAGCCGGTATTTGTAACACAGATTACGAAATAACAAAAGGTTATATGGGATATGTTGGAGTACTTGGACACGAATTTGTCGGAATAGTAGAAGATGTTAACTCTGATGATAAATCACTTGTAGGTAAAAGGGTTGTCGCAGAAATAAGTTACGGTTGCCATAAACCAGATTGTGAATGGTGTAATCAAGGTTTAGTAAGACATTGCCCAAATAGACACACCATCGGTATTTGGAGAAAAGACGGTTGTTTTGCGGAATACATAACACTTCCAACAGAAATTTTATTTGAAGTTCCAAAGAATGTTTCAGACGAACAAGTCGTTTTTGTAGAACCTCTTGCTGCAGCTTGCGAAATCGTTGAACAACTTCACATTCAACCTATACAAAAAGTTTTGGTACAAGGTGATGGCAAATTAGGTTTAACAACAGCTTTGGCACTAAACGCTTATAATTACGACGTAACACTTGTCGGCAAACACGAAAACAAACTTGAAATTGCAAAAAATCAAGGTGTTAAAACAATTCTTTCAAAAGATTTAAAAATTAAACCAGTTTGGGACGTTGTAGTAGAAGCAACAGGCTCAATCAACGGATTTGAAAACGCAATGGCTTTAACTAAACCTCGTGGAACTTTAGTTTTAAAAAGCACAGTTGCAGGTAGCAAAGAAATCAATCTTGCTCCAATTGTAATTAACGAAATCACAGTTCTAGGCTCTCGTTGTGGTCAATTCAAACCGGCACTTAGACTTTTAGAAAATCAAAGAATAGATTTTAAACCTATGATTTCTGAAATTTACAGTATCGATAAAGCAATTGAAGCTTTTGACAGAAATAAAGCCAAAGATTCAATAAAAGTTTTAATAAAATTTGATTAATAATTATATTTAACCTAAAATAAGCATATGGGATTGATAGACAAATTAAAAAACATTTCTATTTTAGATAAATACTTATTAAAACAAATCATTGAAGTATTTGTTATGGGTGTTTGTATTTTTACATCTATTATCTTCGCATCAGATACCTTCATTACATTGATTAAACAAATTTCCGAGTTTGGTATTCCGTTTAATATAGCACTTACGATGATTATCTTAAATTTACCAGCAGTATTTGTTATGACAATCCCTATGGGTATCTTACTTTCAACAGTAATGACATTGAATAAATTATCGTTGGCTTCCGAAATCACAGTAATGAGATCTTGCGGTATTGGATTAAACAGAATTGCAAAACCAATATTTATTTTTTCAATAGTTATGGCACTATTGAGTTTTTACGTAAATGAAACAGTTGTTCCTGCAACGACAAAGGCATCTAAAAATCTTGCCATATGGGCTTTAGGACAAAAAAACATTCCAAATGGAAAACAAAATTTTACCTTCAAAGAATTAAATAGTGATTTGGGCATAAAAAGACTTTTCTACGTAGGATTTGCAGAAAATAAAGTTTTATACAATATAACAGTTTTAGATTTATCAAAAGAAGATACATTGCAAGTTTTACAAGCAAGAACTGGCGCTACGTCAACAGAAGGTTGGAAGTTTGATAAAGGAGCAATTTACACAATCACTGACAAAGGTGATTTGTTAAATACGACCTTCTTTGAAAACTCTGTAGCACAATTCGGTGTGGATTTATCAAAAGAAATGGATAAAAACTTAGGTCAAGAAAGAAATTTCTTACAACTTGTAAAATACTTGGCAACTACAAATATTAAAGACGAAAACTTAAAACGAAGCTTAGAAATTCAATTGTTTGAAAAAATAGCAATGCCTATAACTACTATTGTATTTGTACTAATCGGTGTTCCTCTAGCTATTACACCACCTAGAGTTAGATATAACAGGGGTTTCTTATTTAGTATTATGATTTTATTCTTATACTATGTATTGAGAGCACTATCTGTATCCTTTGCCGAATCAGGTACTATTTCTGGGTTCTTAGGCGCATGGTTACCAAACTTTGTACTTACAGCCCTTGGTATTTGGTTATATTACAAAAAAGTTTATACTATTGAATAACAAAAAAGGCAATACAAAAGTATTGCCTCAAAAAACTTTAAGGGAAATAGTTATAAAATTTTGGGAAATAAATAAATCTTTTTATTACATGTGCATTTCGAACTTACGTGCTGTTTTTGGTTCAGCTGCATTTAAAATGCTTGATGTCATAATGCTTTCATGTTCAATGCTCTTAATTTGTTTTGATACTTTGCCACTGAATACATCATCGTTTGTTGCTAAGTATGATTGGATTGCATTTAAGTTGCCAGCTACAGAAGCTTTAACTGATGCAGAAATTTTTTCTAAAGTTGTTTCAGGAACACGAACATTCAAGCCAAATGGTTTATAAGAAGTTAAACCTTTGTTCTTGAATAAATCGTTATTGAAAATATTGTTTGTTGTTGTCATTTTTAATATTTCCTTATCCCTTACAAGTTATATATCGGCACATCTACATGATATATTTAATGATTTAGGGGAAATTTCATAAAAAGTTTACATTTATTTACAAAAAAAATCAAGAGTCTTATTTCTTCTCGAAAATGTAAGCTGTAAAATCGGCATTTGACAAGGCTTTTGGAACATACTCATCATTTATAAAATTACAAACATCAAAACCATAATCTAAACATATACTCTTAAAGTAGTAGTTTCCTGTTGGAATATTATGCAAAATTATGTAATCTGGCATGTCATTTTTTAAATTTTTGATTAATCTATCTTCGCCAAAAGTTTCTACATATAGAGGTAAATATGAGTTGTAATAGTCCTCACTTCTTCTATTTGTTAAATAATTAAAGAACAAACCTTCTGGCAAAATTAAAATTTTATCATGCTCATTTGTTTTTTCATTTATAAATTTAATTATATTGTTTGAAGTTTTGCCATAAGTTTTATCAACATAAATCATTCCATTTTGAGTTTTTACCAGAGTCTTAATATTTTTTCTGTCCGGTAAAAAGAAAATGAAAAACGAAATTGATATTAGTATTAAATATACAGAAATCTGTTTATAACAATCTTTTTTAGCTAACGTAATCAATGCAATCAACAATAGCGGAATAAAATATACGCCATAAGAACTTAATGCTGTTGCCCAAAAGACTTTTAAAGAAATCAATAATGCAGATATTATTAAAATTTTCTTTTCATCTGATAATTTTTTATGGAATATACAAAAAAGAATTAATAATAAGAATGGTAGAAATATAAAAGTTTCTAAACTTGCGATTTTAAAAACTAAAATAACGCTTATTGTAAATGCAATACACGCTTTAATTTTATTATCAGATAAAGTTTTAAATCCGTAATAAATTAAAGCTAATGGGAATAAAGTTATTAAAAAGTTTCTAATTAAAATGCCCAAAGTTTGCTTTTTAAATATTAGACCTGAAATTGTGTAAAAATAATTCAAAGTAACAGTTTGAGACATTGCATAAATATCTTTTAAATTATGAATAAAATCATGAATTGACATACCTTGATGAAATAAATAACCAAAAGCTACACAAGGCGCAATAGCAAATGTTATTAACGCCAAAAGATTTTGTTTAATAGAAATTTTATTTTTAAAAGTCAGGTAAATAAAAATCAAACAATACGGAATAAATTCATATTTATTAGAAACAGCTAACCCTGCAAAAAAAGTGCTCACTATATACAAAAGAGTATTATTATTTCTTACAAATAAAAGAAGAAAATAAACAGAAGCCAAAACTGCTAACAATCCATAAGTCATAGAGAATGAATACGGAAAAATATAATTAAAAATATAAAAAGAAAAGCAACCTAAAATTAGCGTTAATGCTGAAATTGAAGTTGATAATAATTTATCAAAAAACAATCTTGAAATTAAAAATACAAAACTTATTACGCAAGTTGCAGTTAAAACCCCTGAAATATACAAGACATTTAAGTTAACACCAAAGATTTTAAACAAAAACGCATTGTACAAATATGCAAAAGGTCCATAGATATTAAACAAATCTTTGTATAAAACAGCACCTTCCAAAATTCTTTTTGGATAAAAAACTTCTCTACCGCAATCAATTACAATATTTCCTTGATGAGCATAAGTCAGCCCAAAAACCAATATTGACAAGAAAAATAACGGTAAAATATATTTAAGATTTGAATAAAAATTTTTCATATATTAATAGAATTTAACAAAAAGAATTAAAAAAGGCAATTAATCCTAAAAAAAATACTTTATAAAAGAGTGTAGTTTAGGAGTAAGGTTAAATGCAAGATTTAAGTTATTTAGCAACAGGTGGCGTTTTAAATTTTGACCCAAATGCGTACTTAAATTCGCCAGTAGTTGGTACACCAAATCCTTATGGACAAATTGGTTTGTTGCCAAATGGTACAAAATTGCAAAATCAACCTGCTAAAGACGGTTTTATTTCTAAAAACAAAGAAACAATCAAAAAAGTTGCAGCTGGTGTAATTTTAACAGGCTTAGCAGCTTTTGGTATCTACAAATGCAAAAATGGCGCTTCAAAATTAACAGAAGCATTATCTAACACAAAAGCAGACCTTTCAAAAGGTGCCAGCGAAGCACTTAGTCAAGGTAAAGGTTTCTTTGACAAATGCATAGATACAGTAACAAAATTTTTCAAAAAATAATTAAAATTTAACCAAATAACTAAACCAAAAACCAATCTTAGAGGTATTATTTTATAATACCTCTTTTATTTTAATCTTTTTTTATATTTATGTATTTGTTAAGCGTTTCGACAAAGCCATGAATGCCACTTTTATTCTTTAAACTTATATCAGAATAATAATGGGCATAATTTTCTAAAATATTTGAAGGTAAATCTGCGCCTGTTGCAAGAGTGTTTGCAATAAATTCAAGATAATCATCTTGCTCATCTCTGTACAATAAATCTCTTCGTCTCAAGTCCTCGTCAGCCTCTCTATGTACAAGAGCATGATATGCTGCTTGGATAGATTTATCCGTATGATAATCTTCTGGGAAATGCAAAATTGCTTCCCTTGAAGAAAGTTTATCAGTTAAAACTTTAATAATTAAACGACTAACGAAAGCTCTGTCTTCTTGAAGAGACATAACTAAGCCTTTCCGGTTGAACCAAAACCACCTTCACCACGAGCAGTATCAGATAGTTCTGTTACAACTTCAATTTCTGCTTGTTCATATCTAGCAATAACCATTTGCGCAATTCTTTCGTTTGGTTGAATTGTATATTCTTCGCTTGAAAGATTTACGATAGGGATTAAAAGTTCGCCACGATAGTCTTCATCAATTGTACCAACACAGTTGATTAATGTTATACCATGTTTAATTGATAAACCTGAACGTGGTCGGACTTGAGCTTCATAACCGTGTTCTAGTTCAATTTTCAAACCTGTTGGAATAAGTTTACGTTCAAGAGGTTTTAATACAATTGGCTCAGAAATTGCAGCACACAAATCCATGCCAGAAGCACCAGATGTTTTATATTCTGGTAAAATTTCGTTATGTGGTAATCTTTCTATCTTTAATTTCATAACTTTATTGTAACACAAGGATAGAAGATTTTACTCTTCTTCGTGAAAAATTATTGTATCACCGAGTTGAAGAATAGTATCACCATTTGGAACAAAAGAATTATTTTTTCTTTTCACAAGTGCTATTAAAAAATTTTCTGGATAATCGATGTCTCGTATTTTTTTATTTAGCCAATCATGATTAGAATCAATATACGTTTCATATAGAATAATTTCGTTATCCAACTCTTTAACAGTTGTACCTACAACGACCTCATCACCTGCTTCAATTACAGTTCCACCTTTAGGCAAAATTCTTTTACCATCACGCTGAATGTACAAAATTAATGCGCCTTCTTCAAGGTTCATGTCTTTAACCATTGTATTACACCAAAGATGAGAGGTATTTACTATGAATTTATTTAGAGCAATTGAAGCCTCTTGTTGATAATCGTTAAATGTTTTTCTAACATCAGCAAATTTATCAATCATATCATGTTTTTTTGCAATTAGAGGTAACAACGAACCTTGTATTGCAACAGATAAAAACGAAACAACAAATACAATATGGAATAAATCATATTTGAGAGAATCACTCTGAGCAACAACCAAAAGTGCAAATACTATTGAGGCAGCGCCTCTTAAACCAGCCCATGACATGAAATATAACTGATTAAATTTTGCTTTAAATGGTAACATTATTATCCCTAATGCCAATGGTCTTGCAATAAAAGATAAGAAAATTGTTATTAATAAAGCAGGAATAAGAATTTCCGGAACTTTATGTGGGAATGATAAAAATCCGATTAAGAAAAAGATTAAAACTTGGCATAACGCAGTTATACCGTCAAAAAAGTGAATCATTCTAATCTTGTTTTTAATACGACTGTTACCAATTATAATACCCGCAAGATAAACACTCAAATATCCATTTCCACCAATTAATTCAGGAACTGCAAACGCAGCCAGAGCAGTTGCAACAAGAAAGATAGAATCTGTACCTTCTACTAAAATTCTTGTTTTTCTAAAAAAATAAACTGCAAAAAGCGCAATTAAAACACCTAATGAAATTCCGTAGAATAATTGCTTGAATAACATTGGAGTAATTGTAGAAATTTCACTACCTTTTAACAAAACAAGCCCTAACATCGTTAACATGTAGGCAAAAGGGTCGTTGCTACCACTTTCCATTTCAAGAATTGGAGCAGTATTATATTTTAGATTAAGACTCTTTGAACGCAATATTGAAAATACTGATGCAGCATCTGTTGAACTAATAATTGCACCAATTAAAAAGCTTTCTGCAAAAGACATTTTTATTGTGTAAAAACAAAAAAGTGCACAAAATAAAGCCGTAAAAATTGTACCGAACGAGGATAACAAAATAGCTTGTAACGTTACTTTTTTATTTTCTGGTTTTTTAGTACAAAATCCGCCATAAAAAATTATAAATATTAATCCGATAGAGCAGAGTTTTGAGGTTAAATCATAATCATCAAAATGAAGTTTAAAAATACCATCACAGCCAAATAACATTCCTAAAAACATAAAGAAAACAAGGACAGGAAGCCCTATTTTACTAGAAAATTTATTGGTTAATATACACGAAAATATTACTATCGCTGTAAAAAGAATTATCGAGACCATAAAAACCTCCGTTTTACAAGGATAACATATAATTCAAATTCTGACAAGAGAGATTATATAAAGTAAAGAGGCGGATTGAAAATTTCAATCCGCCTCTTTAAAAACTTTTTCCTAATTAAGCAAAGGTATCAAAACCTTCTGCTTTTTTAGTTTTTGCTCTGTGATTTTTTTCAAAAGCATCTGCCATTTGGATTAGCATTTTGTTTTGCAATTGTTGCATGTCCATTTGCTTATCCATTCTGTGAAGAGCTTCCATATTAGAATTTGGTCCAATAGCACTGATTGCATTAATTCTAGCCTGATTACCCATCATCATATTATATTGTGCATCGTGTCTCATTGCTGTTGCTTGCATTAGACCTAATGTATTAATTAATGACATTCTTACCTACTTTCCACAAACATTATAACTTATAATTATCAATTTGTGAAGTGGTGTAAATAGCTTATTTTAATAAATCATTACAATTAAATTATTTTACTTTTTATGTTATCATCATTACATTATAAGCAAAATTTATAACAAGTATAATAAATAAAAGGATAAAAATATGTTTGAAAATTTCTTTAAAAATTATATCTCAGCAAAAAATATAGTATTCTTAATACTTTCAATATTATTCATAATTTTTATTTTCAAAAATTCTGATATTGCGATAATGTTTTTTGCATCATACGTTCTTGCGTGTTCACTTAACCCGTTTGTAAACACTCTTGTAGAAAAGAAAAAATTGAGCAGAAACATTGCCGCAGCAATCGTTTTGGGTTGTGGGTTACTAATCGTATTTTTATTTTTAATACCGGCAATAATTATGGCAGGTAGTGAAGTTAAAACTTTTGCAACTTCTTTCCCTAGATATATTGGTGATTTTGACGAGTTCTTACAAAACTTACCTTTTTTTAATTTAAGTCTTAAAGATGTCGAGATAACATCAGTTCTATCTTCACTTTCAGAATCATCTCAAGCAATAATGAACAACATTATGGATATGGGTAAAGAAATAAGCTCTGCATTTATTTATCTGGTAATTTCAATAATGGTAATCTACTACTTTATGGCAGATAAAGACATTATCAAAGAAACATATCTAAAATCTTTCCCAACACAAATGAGAAAGAAAGCTAAAAATATAATAGACATTATTTCTCAAAAAGTCGGTGGTTATATCTTCGCTCAACTAGTAACAATTGCAAGCGTAGGTATTGTAATGGCTGTTGGCTTATCAATTATGCGAATTGATTACGCATTATTATTAGCATTAATTACAACAGTACTAGATTTAATCCCAGTTGTAGGTCCAACAATTGCACTTACAATTTGTATAATCGCAACATCTCAAGCCGGTATTGGCTCAGTAGTTACGGTTTTAGTTGTATTTGCAATAGCACAACTTGTTGAAAACAACTTTGTTAGACCATTCGTTTTCGGCAAATTCTTAAACCTTCACCCATTATTAATTTATCTATTCTTATTTATAATGGCAAAATACGCTGGCATCGTCGGTGTTGTATTTGCACCAGCCGTTGCAGCTACTGTTTGTGTATTATATGAAGAACTTTACATGAAAAACTTAAACTAAAAGCTATTTTTTCTTTCTAGCTTTTTTAGCCTCATCATCAAGTTTGTTAATATGATTGGCAACGTCCTCTACTGTCATGCCCATAGCTTTGTCATAATCTAGTTTATAACCTTTTAAAAGCTTTTTCATTTCGTCAGTAGAAACATTACCGTCTCCATTCAAATCTAGCTTTTGCATAGCTTTATCAGATAAATCCTTTGTAATAAGAGGCTTTGCAAATATAGAAACAGAACCTTTTGCTAAACTGTTAAACTCTTCCTTATTAATACCTTTGCCGTCTTTATCATACTTATTTATAAGTTCTGAGACAGTCATTTTCAAAGTTTTATTATTTATAAAAGAAGAGTATTTTACCATGTTTAATCCTTAATTACCTATATATTTTTTTAAAATTTTAAAATGAGAAAAATTGTGTAATTTTTTTCTCTTTGTAACATAAATAAACAAAAAGAGAGGTGCTAATTTCACCTCTCTTTTTAAACAACTTATATCTCTTAGCCTAATCTGCTTGCCATATTATTTGCATAAGAATTAATATAGTTAATTAAGCTATCAACTTTTTGCATATACAATTTTTGGTCGTGTTGTTCTTTTGTATGACCCTTCAAGTTCAAACCAGAAACTAAATCCGATTTATTTTGAACATATTCAGCAACCTGCCATAAGTTTTCCATGTTTATTGCATTCTTCATAGCATCAAGTCTGCCGAATTTTTTCATTTCCAAATTCATTACTCTATCATTTTGACCTAAGTGATCAATCATTTGTAATGTGTTATCTGTACCGCAATTAGCTTGAGCGTTTTCAATGAATGAAGAGAATCCTTCATCTGTTGATAAATCGTGTTCTTTACCAGTTGCAGAATCCCATTCTTTTGGAGTTTTAATTTTAGCTAAATCTTTACCAACTTCGTGCATATGACCATTTGAAGCTTCGCTCATCATAGTTACCGCAGTATCAAATTTAGCCAATTCGTAGCAACCCTTAACCATATAGCTTTCGTAAACTTTTGCCATTTGTTGTTTAGCTGGGTCTTCTGATTTTGATAATCTCAAGAATTCTTTTAAAACTTCTTTTGGATTATTCAAAACATGATATTGGTTGAAGCTATCTTCAAATTCTTTGTAAGATTTTTCAACATTTTTACCTTTGATTGCACTTGATAAGTAGTCATTTAATTTTTTAGTAACAACTTGTCTGTGTTGAGGTTCAATGTTGGCTTCGATAAATGTTTTCTTACCTGATGCAATATCAGCCAATTGATTTTTCTTAGCTAAAGCAATTTGTTCTTTTGTTAAGCCTTGAGTATCCATTTTGCCGTCTTCCATCATTTTTAATTGGTTAACAACATCAACACCTTGTTTCAATTTATTAGAGAAGTTATGTGCTAATTCAGTTGTTTCTTCCTTAGTAGCTAATTGACAATCAGGATAAGCAGCTCTTACGCCATATTGCTTGAACATTTTGCTCTTCATTTCTTTAATTTGTTTAGATGCGTTTAAGTTATCCCAATCACGTTGCAACATAAAGTATGCTTCTTCAAAAGAATCGCCCTTTTCAGTAAATTTAATGTTGTCTTGGATTGCGTCCATAAACATTGCATTCTTTAACATATTGTTTGGTTTTGCCTCCAACCCTTTGATTTGTCTTACGACTTCAAATGGAGTGATTTCTTTCAAGCTTAATTCTTCTACTGTAGAATTATTAATCATTTCCATAGCTTTATCATTTGGCATTGCTTTAATTTCATTGAATTTTGCCATAAATTCTTTGTTATCTTTAGGGTCAAATTTTGTATCAATGAAATGTTTCAATACGTTGAAGTTTTCGTTATCAATATTGTCAATATTTTTATCAGTTACAGGAAGTTGCGTAGCTTTCGCAATTGCTTTAAACGCATCATCTTTAGTGAATGACATTTTTTGTGCAATGTCGTTCAAGTAACCTTGTGTACGTTTGTGAGCCTTTGAAACATCAGCTTCTGAATTGATGTTTTCTAAGTCTTTCATAACTTCTGTTTCAATAATAGCTTTTGTTTCACCAGCATTTTCAGCTCTCTTCATAACTTTGTCTAAGTCTTCTGCTGAAACCTTATTCAAAGTTTGTAGAACATTTGCAACACTGCTCATTTTGATTTGAGGTCCAACGAATGCGTTTTGTACTAAGCTTTGAGCTGTTGAAGTTGTATCATTGTTAGCTGTTGGTAAAATACCATCAAAGAACATTTTTAATGGTTCGCCTTTAACATTACCTGGTTTATATTTGAAGTCTTCCACAAGAACACCATTTTGCCATGCAGAGTTTGTAATGTAACCGTCTTCACCACCACGACCGCATTGGTAATCTGTTCTTAACAAGCCTTTTGAATCCAACCAAGTTTTCTTGTGTTCACAAGCACCCCAAGTATTATCGTGCATGATGGCATCTTTGATTTCAACTTTTCCAGTTTTAGGGTCTTTAACCATTAATGGTGCAACATCAGCGATGTATTGTGCGTGTCCACCACGTTCGTTATGGTAAACTGATGTACCAGAAATACCAGAGTGTTTACCGTGTTTAATTCTTTCTGCGGTTTTTTCAACGCTTTCTTCTGCATAGAATGGTTTACCTGTCATTTGTTCAAGAATTCTAATTTCTTGAGGTGTGCATAAACCAGATGAACCTTCAGAAACCCAGAATGAACCTTTTTCTGCACCAATTTTCTTAGCTTGTTCGTTCAATGGCTTTTCAAGTTCTTTTTCTTTTGCGGCTTTTTCTCTTGAAACTTCTGAATACATTTTATTCAAATTTTTACCAACTTTATCCAATGCTGATTTTTCTGCATCAGTCATTTCGTATAAGTTTGGCATATCAAGTTTTTCACCTTTTACTTCTGCTTTTTCAACAACAGCTGCATATTTAGCAATCTTGTTGTATTTGTCTTGCATACTTCTTAAAATTGGTTCTGAAACAACTTTGCCTTCTTGTTCGTATTTTTTCATAACATCAGCTTTTGTTGCATCTTTACTTAAACCATATTTTTTAACTTCGCTTGCAAGATTTTCTGGAATATCAAGTTTCATATCTTGAGCAGAACGATACATTGCAGCAGCTTCATACAATGGCTTATAAAGTTTTTTCATTTTAGCCTCTGGAGATTTTGGCATAACCTCTTTGTTCATAGCTTCAGTTGTTTCTGTTGAAAGCTCATACATGTTGAAAATATTTTCCATTCTTGCATCAATATCTTCTTGTTTTACGCTTGGATTTTCAGCTTTAATGAAGTTTGCCATTTTTTGTTTCTTCATTGATTGTTCTTCGTAATCAAAGAAGTGCAAATCATCTGATTGTTTGCCTTTTACTTCACCCATTTTTAAGAAGTGGTTAACAACTTTTGTCATTTCTTCATCAGATTTATTTGGCATTAAAGCTTTTAACTCTTTTGTTAAAGATTTATTAGCTTTTACAACTGTTTGAGCATTAAATCTTGCGTTTTGTCTTTGTTCAACAGCTTCCTTTTCTCTTTTTTGAATACCGCTCTTAGCAGTTTTAATTGATTCTTCAGCTTTTGTTAAAGCTCTCAAATGATATTGATGAGGAACTAATTTTGGATCGTCCAAATCTCTCATCAAGTGAGCATCGTGGAATGTATCAAAGTATTTTTTATCAAATGCTGAGAAGTGAGTACTTTGAGTTTTACCATCACCCGAATTACCAGCTATGTTCATCCATTGCAAAGCTGATGCGTCAAGAATTCTATAACCTTTGTCATCTGCGTAATCAAAATCTACGTCAGTTTTTTGAACAGAGATTTTTTTACCTGTTCCCAATTCTGTTGGGTCATAAACTTTCATTGTAGGTTTATTGCTCAACTCTTCCATAATCATGTTTACGTATTTGTCTTTATACTCGTAAGCCATAACTTTTCTTGATGTAGAAATAGCAGCACACATACCATGATGTCTTTGGTCAGTCGTTTTGATTGTTGGTTTATCATCTTCTGCTGTTTTTACAACAAGGTCGTTCAACAATTCACCCAAAACTTGTGGTTTTTTATCTTTTAATTGAGCGTTAATTTTGTATTCTGGACTCATCATTTTATTTAATTTTTCAAGACAAGATTTTTTTTCTTCTGTTGTAATTTCTGTTGAAATAACGAAATAGTCTAGGTTTTTAGAAATATTTTTAACAGCATCAATTTTAGAATTGTTCATAGCTTGAGGTAAACCTTTTGTTTGCATCAATTTATTTCTCAAATCTAAAACAGCCTTTTCATCTTTTGTCATTTCTTTTTTATCAACAAAAGTAGCTTTAAATTGTTCTTGTAATTGTGCTTTATTAGGAGAGTCAGTATTTGCTAAAGCTTTTGCAGTAGCTTCTTGCAATTTACCTTTCCAATTGTTATTAGATTTTTTATCATCTAAATCAAAACTCGTTCCATATCTTAAGCCTTGAGCAACATTCATTAAAAATTTAATATTTTCTTCAGAAGAATCTTCCGAAAGCTTATCAATGGCGTTATTGATATTACGTTGATTATTTAGAGTAAGCGCATCACCCTTTTGTTTCAACTGTTCTACTGTGTTTTTGTCTTCTCTTTTACCTAAAAATGAAACGTTAAACATATATTCTCCTAACCTACTATATTTCTTGTTTTTATTATACTACGGCATGGTTGAATTGTTAATAAAAAAAATACCGGTTTTTCATATCTTTTAATATAATTTTACAACCTACTACCTTTGTAATTTTTCATTATGCGTTCGTTAATTTTTCACTCAAAAATGCAATTGTTTTTGGAAAATATTGTTGCAAATATTGAGCTCTCATTGCAAGCGCATAATTAGCTTTATAAGTATTTAAAATTGCATTTGTTTCTGCAATTGTTTCTTTCCTTCCTCTATCCTTTTGACCTTTTACAGCTTCGTTTGCAATAAAATAATCAATGTGGCTTCTTTGAGCTTCCGGATATTCTTTCAAAAAGTTTTTCTTTTCTTGTTCATAAACTTTTTTAAATTCTTTACTGTTAGAAATTTCATCTTTAATTTCTAATTTAAAATCCTGACCAAGACTAGAAGGTCTTTTACTTGAATCAATAGCATGACCTAATTCGTGTAAAAATACTGCCGGATTATCACTAACTGTCAATCTGCTTGATGTTAAATAATCATCACTGAACATATCCATATCAGTTGAACACTTTGATTGAAAATCATTACAAACAGCTTCTACACTATCAACCTTATTAGCAAAATTCATTAATTCATCACCAGAAATAGATTTTAGCATATTAATTACAGCGATTTTTTCTTGACCAAAAATCTTATTTTCAATTTCTAGTGAAGCTTTTTTATCAGTGTTTCTTTCTGAAATATTTAAACTATTTTTATTTAATGAAATATCATAAGTTTTACCATTTCTTGTTGAAATAAAATTGTTTTCATCAATTTTTTCAAAAGTTTGTTTTTGATTCATCAAAACTTTTCCGTCAACATCAGTAATCTTATAATCAATTATTCTGTTGCCGTTTTTGTCATCTTGATATAGATATTGAGTTCTTGTCATATCAGAAGAACGCATATCCTTTTTAATTGTTGTAACACCTGTTTTTTCGTCATAAGTTGCTTTTGCTAAAGTTCTTGTTTTTCCATTTGGAAATTCGTATTTAACATTATAAAAATTAGCAACTGGAGAAAGTTCAGAAATTTCTTTTCTTACAAGTCTACCTTGCTTATCTTTTTTAGTTTTCACTTCAGATAAAACGACATTAAAACCTGTTTTAGAGTCCCAGTCAGCAACGATTTCAGAAGTTAAGTTGTTTCTATAATCTTCTGATTTAATTTCTACAAAAGCTGCAGCATTATAGTTATCAGTCATTTTTGGCGTAGAATAACGTGTAACTTTTGAAACTTCTTTTGCTAAAATTTTCCCATTTCTATCAACAGTTATAGAAGTACCTTCTTTTTCACCTTCTTTTGCCGTAATAACAACTGTTTCATTATCATCAAACTCATTTGCTTTACATTGCAAAACTTTAGTTTTATCAGTTTTGATAGATTGACCAAATTCAATAATTTTATCAATATTCCAATCACTTCTGATTAAATATTGCTTGCTATCATTGTCAAAGCCGGCTTTATTCAATTTGTCTTGGTTTTCAATAGTAAAATTGCTTGGAGTTGTCTTTTCAAAAACATCTCTAGTCAAACCCATTATTGGATTTGACGCAACTTTATTTTGAACCTTATTAACTGTTTTTATTCCAGTAAAATTTATATTACTAAAATTTATATTCACGTTTCCTACACCTATATGTCTTTAAAAACATGAATATAAAAGAAATTGCCCTATATCAAAATTTCATTAAAAAATATTACTGATTTTCAATTTCTTTTGTCCATTTATCTTTACCCCAAAGTTCAAGATAAATTTTAGGTGCATTTTCATCTAACTTATTCAAAGCTTTTTCAATTTGTAATAAAATTTCTTTTTCTTGTTCTGGAGTAGCATCTTTTGGAACATAAATTGGTTCAGAATAACAGTTTGCAATTTTTACGATACCAACAGGGAATTGTAATTTATCCCAAGTTGGAAGTTTAACCATATGTTTTGAAGGGGAATACCAATTCATAGGAATAATTGGCGCACCCGTATGTTTAGCCAATGCAATAATACCTTTTTTAGCCTTCTTTGCTGGTCCATTTGGTCCGTCAACCATAACAGCAACATTTTCGCCTCTTTCCAAAGCTTCCATCATTTCAATTGTAGAACTTACTCCACCTTTATCAAGGATAGCTCTGTTTTGAGAACCTCTGATTGTTTTAAAGCCAAAATATTTTGCACCTGCATCAATTATTTCACCGTCCATTGAACGACTAATCAAAACATTTGTATTTTTTCTGTTTTTCAACCCAAAAATACTACATTGATGAGCATGCCACAATGCGTATATTGCAGGTTCTTTATCTTGATAATTGTGCAATTTAAACCAAGCCATGTGTCTTTGTATAGAAAATAAAAGAACAATAAATTTTCTTAGTATAAACGCTATTATTTTTTCATCTAGTGTTAGTTCTTTTTTTATTAATTTCATTTTTTAAATAATCCTTATATTTTTTAAAATTATTATAACCTAAAAAAAGGGTAAAAATCCGTAGATATTACCCTTTAAAAAAGATTTTTAAATTTAAACTATTCTTGTGTTTTATTTTCAATAATATCTAAAGCCTCTAATTTTATTGATTTTGCAACAATAAAGGCTTCTGTCAACATAAAATAATAAGCTATCAATGAAACTAAAATTGAACTAATAAAAAATAAGATTGGATTTTTTAAAACAACTGTACTTGATAAAAATCCTACTAACATGATAGCCACAAAGAACAAGCACATAAACAATGCAACGCCTTTTAAGTATTGTTTTTTATCCAACATAAAGATTTTTGTTGCCATCATATATCTAAAATAAGTTAGTAAATTAGATTTGTATGCAAACATAAAATTGAATATTGGGAAATAGAATAAAAATACAAATACTACTAATGCAATCAATGCAATTGTAACATAGAACATAATTTGGCTAGAAAATGCTAATGCAACAATTATGCTTGCAGTTAAGAATAAAGAAGCAACAAGTACAAAAAGTACATAGATAAAACCAAATGCAACTGCTACTTTCAAACCTTTTGTAAAACTACCTTTTAAACTCATTTCTGGCAAAGTGAATTCATTTTCTTGATTAGAAAGAGATTTAACTAACGATAAAATATAACCGTTTGGAATAAACATTAAAACCAAAGAAACAAAAGCTAATAATATATACACCCAATTCCAGATAGGGTCATGCATTGAATCTTGCCAATGAGAATTTAAAACTGGCATAAATTCTTGAAATACGTTTGCAAAATTAGATACTAAAGTCGATGCCAAGATGAACAAAAAGAAAATATATGTTTTCTTAATAACGTTTGTATCTTTAAACATGTAATAAAAAGCTTGTTTCATGATATCTCTCCTCAAAGAATAATTTACAGAAAGATTATAGCAATTTCCATTAGCCAACGCAATAATTATTAACTATTGTGATAATATAAAATAAAAAGTAGGATTTAAAAATGAATAGATGTTCTTGGGTTAATATGAAAAACCCATTGTATGTAAAATACCACGATGAGGAATGGGGCGTTCCAACGCATAAAGACAAAGCTTTGTACGAATTATTAATTCTTGAAAGCTTTCAGGCAGGTCTTTCGTGGGAATGCGTTTTAAACAAACGTGAAAATTTTAGAAAAGCTTTTGATAATTTTGATATTGATAAAGTTTCAAATTATGATGAAACAAAAATCAACGAACTTCTTCAAAATACAGGTATTATCAGAAACAAATTAAAAATTAATGCAAGCATAAATAACAGTAAAATCTTCAAAGAAATACAAAAAGAATTTGGCTCATTCGATAAATATATTTGGGGATTTACAAATGGAGAAATTGTTATTGAAAGTTTTTACAAAAGAACATTTTCCCCACTTTCAGATAAAATTTCAAAAGACCTAAAAAAGAGAGGTATGAATTTTATAGGCACAACAATTATTTATTCCTATTTGCAAGCAATTGGAATAATCAACGGACATTCTGAAAATTGCTATAAATTCAAATCAAATTAGACACTCTTAAAGAATTTTTCAGCTGCAGAATAATCTAAGTTTCTCATATAATCTTCAGAAACTTTTTCCTGATAATATCCATTATAATCTTTAAATTTATATTTCAAAAAGGCTTCAACAGCAATATCTTTTTCAGACATTTCAGGGTGCTCTTTTTTCATATTATCAATAAAATTCATATAATTCTTATCAATGACTATAGTTTTAAAACCATTTTTTGATGGTGCATCTATCTGGTTAAAGTAATCTGCATCATTCTTTTTTGCTTCTGAATACAATTTATATTCCATAAAGAAAGTAACAACTTCTTGTTGTAATGGAGACATTTTATTATCAAGAAGTGCATGTGTTAACTCATGTGCCATAACAGAAGCAATTTCTGGCTTTGAAATAGCATCGTCAACAGTAATTATATTTCCAGTATGCGTTCCTACTGCATATTTTCTCTTGTTATCGTACAAACATTGATCTTTCAAGATATCTGCAAAATCTTGTTGTAGTTCAGTTGGTAAATGTTTCATGTTGTCCAACATATAAACACCACTTTCTAGCAATTTATGCGCCGCTTTTTTATCTTGAGTAGTTATTATATTATTTTTAACATTATTTCCTGCAGCTTCTACATATCCAACTTTATCAAGCTCCTCTATTGCTTTTAAAAATTCAGACAAATCAATATTTTCATTATGAGTTTGAGAAGAATGTCCGGCAGATGAGAAATATCCTTTTTCTTGATTATCAATTTTACCATCACCGTTCAAATCAAATACTTCAAAACCTTTTTTCACATTGCCATTTTTGTCAGTAATATCTTTAAACTCAGCTTTGGCATCAACTTTAAACAGATTTTTCACATCATCTGTTATAACGCTATTATTATTTTCATCTTTTATATCTAATTTTTCTAATTCTTCTAACTTTTGTTTTGTTATTTCTATTTTTTCTTTTTCATAAACAGTGTGCTTACCTTCTTTATTGATAACACCAGAAGGATTATCTCCTTTTGAAGAGTCTTTGTCTAAATTTTTTAAATATTTTTCAAAATCGTCTATTTTTGAAAATTTGCTAACTCCGGCTTTTTCTTGATAAGTTTTTTCTACCTCATCAATTTTACCATCGTCGTTTAAGTCAAATATTTCCATACCTTTTTTGACTTTACCGTCTTCATCTGCAATTTTTTTAGATACATCACTATATTCAAATCCAAAGACTTCCTTCAGTTCAGGTGTCATAATAGATTCACCTTCTTCATTTTTATATTTTGAAGCAATGTTATTTTGAACTTTTTCAAGCTGTGTTGGATTTAATTTAAACATTTTATCAATAAATTTAACTAAATCTTGTTGCGTAATATTTTTCTTTTTAACTTTTTCATCTTCTAAAAAGATATTAATATCGCTTTGAGTAATAGTACCTTGAGAACCTTCCTCCTTATCTAACATGTTTATTGAGACAATTTTATCATCAGATTTTGTTGTTTTATTACTAGAATTATTCGTCAAATAATCAAACAAGAATTGTTCTTTTTTATTTTCTTTAAAATCAGCTTTTTTAATAGAAAATTTTCTGTTCTTGATGTTAAATTTAATTTCTTCGTTATTAATTTCAGACATAGTTATCCCACCTTGACCATGTAAAAACATCTAAAGCTAAAAAATTTACTAACTTCAAAAAAAAGTTTTAACAATTTTTAGTATTTGAATTAAAATAATAAAGAGGAGAAAAATGAAAGTTTTAAGCAAACAAAAAAATTCAAGAATGTGCTTTATATGCGGAATGGATAACCCACAAGGCTTTAAATCACAATTTTACAATATGGAAGACGGAAGCGTAATTGCACCAGTAAGATACAAAGATGTACACCAAAGCTTTCCACAAAGAGTTCACGGCGGATTGATTGCAACAATGCTAGACGAACTTGCATGTAGAGCTTATTGGGTAAGCGGTGATTACACATTGGGCGTTACAACATCAATGGAATTAAAATATAGAAAACCTGTGCCTTATAATGTCGACTTGCTAGCTCAAGGTTACGTAATTGACGACAAATCAAGAATGTTTAAAACTAAATCAAAAATTATTGATAAAGACGGAACAGTTTTTGCAGAATCAATAACAACTTATTTAAAACTACCAGTTGAAAAGATTGCACAAAACGTAGATGTACATGAAGAAATGCCATATTTGATTGAAGACGGCATTACAGAAATCGATTACGTTTCAAAAATGGATTAATATATTAAAGTTTGTAAAAATCATACTTTAATCAAGCAATAATCATGCTTTACCCACCTTAACTAAGGCATAAGGTAGTGTATTAAAATGTTAATTAAACCTGTAAATACAGTCTCAAAAACAGTATCTAAGCCATTAAACAAGGTTTTACCTCAACCTAAAATGATAGATGGCTTGGCTAAAGATACTTTCCAAAAAAACAATACTGTTACAGACCCAAAAAGAATGATGCCTACAAATACTAGTGTAAAAGGCATATTTGATTTGTCATATTCAATCCTCAGACCTGAAAATAAGGCAAAAGTTGATGAAGCAAAAGAAAGATTAAAAAAACAATACGGCAATGAAATTATTGATTTAACATTTGAAGCCGATAAATATTCATCAAACAATGAATATTGCTTAAAAGCTACATTCGGAATGTCTGAAAGTCATTCTGAATTTTACGATAACAATATAAATAAAATTGGGAAAGAAGATGTAAGCTATTATTTTAAAAATGGCAGAACAAATATTATCACTAAAAATATTGATTACAGAAACAATACAACTACAAAAGTAAGAAAACAATTTGACAATAATGGCAAAAAAGTTGTAACTGACGAAGTTAGGATTGTAAGAGATAAAAACAATAATATTGTTAGAAAAGAAATGATGACTCATTCTAACATAACAGGGGCTTTTGACCAAAAATATGTTTACCCGGACGGAACAGAAAAAATAATTTCGCAAACAAAGATATTCAAAAAGTTTGACGGAATGGAATGTGTTCACAAAGATATGACATCACTTGACGGAACAAGAACACAATACAAACTTGAACAAGATAACAAGGGCAATAAACTTTTAGAATACAAAATTACCGATAAGGACGGTAAAGTTTTAATGAACTTAAACAAAACTATGGAAAGAGTTTCTGATAATAAAGTTATCTCGTCTAATGGTGATAAAGTTTATGAAATGACTTTTGAACCAAAACAAATAACAATCCAAGAAAGAGGAAAAGAAGCAACAATTATACCAATTAAAAAAGGCTTCTTCTCAAAAGGTTTAAAATTAACAGGCGAAAAAAAGGAAATGGCTGAGTTGTTGCAAAAATTACCAGCTGAGCAATTAAAAGTGTTATCAAAAACCGTAAAGATTTTAAATGGCACAAACAATACAAAAGAATGCAATATGCAACCTTTGTCAAAAACCGTTAATACTATAAACGAAGTATTTTCTGCATTGCACGAAATAGGTCATGCAGTAGATTATAAAAATTCAAGCTTGTTCTTGCCTGATTTCACAACAATTTCAAGAGATGACGATTTAAAAAGAATTTATACAGAAGAAAAAGATAATTTTAATAAAGCATATCCAAATGCTCAAAGAGAGCACCTTGATTACTTTATAGACCAAAAAGAACACTACTCTGGAAAATGGGGTGGTCTACAAGAATTAGTTGCAGAAACAAACGCACTAAAAGATTCTTACACAACAGAAGAGTCTTTAGCCGTTCGTGTACAATACTTGCAACAACATTTTCCAAAATCAATAGCATATATAAATAATATGTTAGAAAAACAATAAAAACATGTTAAAACATGTTAATACATAGTTTTATAAGGTTTTTATTTGTTTTAAAATTAAATCAATAAATTAAGGAAAGCAGGGTGAAAATCCCACACTGGTCCGCAGCCGTAAGAGTCGGAATGCTTAATTTATTTTCAACCTCGAGACAGGAAACAGGGAATATGAAGTATATAAATATTAATTACCCTTTTCTGATTATATAGACGGAAATGTACTCTGATGAAAATTACCAGCATTAGATTAGTACAAATTACCTCGCTCAGTTGAAAAATATAAATTGACTATCAGACAAAAGGAGAAATATATGAAAATTTTACAAATGGCTTTTAAAGCATTACCTCAACAGCAAGGAACAAAAGTTCAAGCTCAACAAAGAGTAACAAACCCACTATTCATTAAGCCAAATATGAAATTACAAGGTCCTGCAAAGGATATGTTTGTAAAATCAGTACAAAAACCAGAAGAAACAAAGAAAAAAGAAGACTACACTAACGAAGATGCAATGGCATTAATGAGAGAAGAATTAAAAGACGCAATGCCAGAAGAAGAATTAAATACATTTATGGAAAACCTTGACGGTATGTGTAAATATTTGAATATTGAACCAAAAGATTTACCAATTAATGAAGAACACCCCGGAAATTTAACAGAAGACCAAAGAAAACAAGTTTTCTACTTGTTAAAAGTTGATTCATTGTCTCCAGTTACAAAATAACAGTATATAAATAATATAATAGTCTTTTTAAAATTAATATAAGAAAGTAGGAATATATGAAAATTAATAATGTTGCCCCACAATTTTATACTAGTCAAATGGCTAGTATTGCTAGCAAAAATATTACCACGAAACAATCTGTAGCACCTGCATTTGGACAAACTCCGAACGTAACTTCTCCAATCAAAAGAGATGCGTTATCACACTTGGCATATTTAGGTATTCAAAATCTTCCTTATACAGCAAATGTAACTTTTAAGGGCACCCCTAATAAGCAAAAGAAAGGCTATGTACAAGTTTATACAGGCGATGGAAAAGGCAAGACAACAGCTGCAATGGGTCTTTCATTAAGAGCATTAGGACAAGGTAAAAAGGTTAATATAACTATGTTTACTAAAGGTGGAGATAATTATGGTGAAATCAAAGCTTTTAACAAACTTCAACCAGATATTAGAAAGAATTTAACGATAAACCAAGCAGGGCTTGATAGAATTGTTTACACATCAAACGAAACAGAAGAAGATAGAAGAATAATGAAACAAGGTTGGGAAAACGCTAAGAAAGTTATTAATAGTGGTGAAACAGACCTTGTTGTACTTGATGAAATCAATATTGCAGTAGATTTGAACATTATTGACGAAAAAGACGTTTTAGAAACTATTAAGAATAAACCGGAAAACGTTGAAATCGTAATGACAGGAAGAAACGCTCACAAAAGCATTATCGAAGTTGCCGATTTAGTATCAAACATTCAAGCCGTAAAACACTACTACAATGCAGGTATTATGGCAAGAGAAGGTATTGAATACTAGCCATTTGACTAGTATGTTTTTAAAATTTTACTATTAGCCATGTGGCAAGTAGTCATTCAACTAGCATATGAAAAATTTATCCCTAATAATCAAGTATTTTAACCTTCATTCCACTTTGAAGATTATAATTTGAATAATCTGGAGCATAATAATAATTTGGAGATTGAACAGGAGGAGTAAAGCCCGTAGGCATTCCTCTAAAATTATTATAAAAACGTTTTCTTAAACTATTATGATGTGGTGAATAATATTGTTGATTATTTTCTCTCATTGCACGTTTTAGCGCTCTGTATCGAGAATATTCATCACCAGACTGAATAGCACCAAAAGTTGCCTCTTCCATTCTATTTAGACGTTGAGAAGGAGTTTCAGATGAAAAGTTATTGTATAACATTTTTCTTTCTAAGTTGTTAAATGCTCTTTGAGAATACATTCCTTTAGGTTTATACATTTTTGGATAAGTCTGGTAATACGTAGGATTAGGGATATATTCTGTAGTTGAGAAGGAGTAATCGCAAAATCCTATATTACCTGACAACAAAAAGAAAAATAAAAATGATAGCAAAAAAATATTCTTCATATAAAGATTTATACGAAGAATATTTTTATTTTTTAATTAGACACTTAGTGAATTTTTGTATTAACCGAATAATGAGAAACCTCTTTCAGCATTTTCTGAAATTAATGATTTCATTGATTCATATTCTGTACAAGCTGCTGAATATTCAGTTTCAGCTTGTTTTTGTCTTAAATCAAGACCTTTTTCTTTGATTGTCATTTTACCAGTTTCAGCATCATAGTAATTTTTGGCAGCTTGTCTTGCAGCATCTCTTCTTGAGTAGTCAATTGTTTGAATTGTTGAAGTTTCAGTCCAAGTTTCTGTATCAGTTGTACCTTCAGTAGCTTGAGAGCCAGCATTGTAAGTAGCAACATCACTTAATGAAAGTTGTTGACCATCTTTTGAAAGAATGATTGAACCATTGATAATTGATTCTTTTAATAAACCAGCATCAGTTTTACATCTATCTAATAAAGAAGACGCCTTTGTTGAGTCTGATGGATTTGATGTTGATGGTGATAAAGATGAAGAAGGAACTTCTTCATAGTAACCATAAGCAGGATCACCAACTTTAGAAGCATCTGGAGTAGCATCAGCTTTACCCATAGATCCAAGGATTTCTTCTAATTTCTTTTGGCTGAAAGCAACTCTAGCGTTATAGCTAGAAGTATCAGCTGTTGAAGATGTAGCAAATGTTTTTGCTAATTTGCTAGCACTATAGTATTTAAGATATTCGCATTCTTGTGCACCTTCTGGTTGGAAGCCTACTAAAGCTTGGTAAGTTGTTTCAGTAGTACTTCTTGTACCATCTTTGTTCCAACCTGAAGCACCAGCGTTAGGGTCAATTACACCTTTGTTACCCAATAAGTTGATTAATTCTTCAACTGTTTGAGGCATTTGCCAAGCATCACCACCAGTTGTATACCATTTCCAAACTTTTTCAGTTGAGCCAGTTGAATCTGTATTTGCTGTTACATTTTTTTCTTTTATTTCATAACCAGCACTTCTCAAGTTGTTATAATCTAAAGAAATGTTGAATTCCCAACCACCAGCTGTACCTGCAGTACCAGCTTTATTATAAGTTCTTGAACCGTTTGTTGTATTTGTAGTTGTAATATAGTCAGGACCAATGTTATTAGCATCGTTTAACATATTATTATATTTAATAGCGATGTTATTAGACATAGCAGTTAAAAGAATTTTTTCATTTGTACAACGCATAGAAGTTAACTCAAGATCATGCATTCTTGATTGTAGAGTTAAAAGTCTTGCTTGATTTGCTGCTAAACCCATTACATTTTTCCTTTCCTTTCTACTTATCGGCACACTTAAAGGAAACCTTTAATACTAAAATCGCTCAAAACCATGCCATGATTGCGTTTTACATGATTTATTCGTTGATTTTACTGGGTTTCAGACCTTAAAATTTAATTGTAACAGATTGTAAACATCGCATTTTGACGTTACATTTCTTAATAAACCCAAATAAAAAGTCAAAATAAAACTTCATGAATTTGCCAAGTCAAAAAAAAATATTTTATAATTAAATAAATTAATTTAAGGTAGGAGATTTGGGATATGGAATTAGATATTATAAAAGCAGTAGACCCAGAAGTCGAAGAATATATTAAAGAAGAACTAAAAAGACAAGAAGACACAATTGAACTTATAGCTAGTGAAAACATTACTTCACAAGCCGTTATGGCAGCTTGTGGTTCTGTTTTAACTAACAAATACGCAGAGGGTAAGCCTCACAAAAGATATTATAATGGTTGCGAAGTTGTTGATAAAATTGAAGAACTTGCTCAACAAAGAGCTTGTAAATTATTCAACATGGCTCACGCAAATGTTCAACCTCATTCAGGTGCTCAAGCAAACATGGCCGTATTCTTTGCATTACTAAAACACGGAGACACAATTCTTGGTATGGATTTATCAAATGGGGGACATCTGTCTCACGGTTGCCCTGTAAACTTTTCTGGAACATATTTTAATGCAAAAAGTTATGGCGTAGACGAAAATGGTAATATTGATTACGAAGACGTAAGAAAAAAAGCTCACGAATACAAACCAAAATTAATCATTTGTGGTGCATCTAACTATTCTAAAATTATTGATTTCAAAAAATTCAGAGAAATTGCAGACGAAGTTGGCGCATATTTAATGGCAGACATAGCGCATATTGCAGGGCTAGTAGCGGCAGGTATTCACCCATCTCCAGCCGGTTACGCTCAAATCGTTACAACTACAACTCACAAAACTCTAAGAGGTCCTCGTGGCGGTATTATCATGTGCGATGAAGATTTAGCTTTAGCAATCGATAAAGCTGTTTTTCCTGGAATTCAAGGTGGACCTTTAGAACACATTATTGCAGGTAAAGCAGTTGCTCTACTTGAAGCTTCAAAACCAGAATTTAAAACTTATGCAGAACAAATTGTTAAAAACGCAAAAGTTCTTGCAGATACATTAATGGAAGAAGGCATGGATATCGTTGGAGGAGAAACAGAAAACCACTTAATGACTCTTGATTTGAGAAAATTAAACAAAACGGGTAAAGACATGACAAATGTACTTGAAAAAGTAGGCATAACAGCCAACAAAAACACTGTTCCAAACGACCCTCAAAGTCCATTTGTAACAAGTGGCATCAGATTAGGTACTCCAGCAGTTACAACTAGAGGCTTCAAAGAAGACGACATGAGAGAAGTTGCAAAAATTATTGCATCTGCAATATATTCGTCAGATAATGAAGTAGGATTAAATAATTTAAAAGAACGTTCTTTAAAATTGTTAGCTAAATATCCATTATACTAGACTTTATATAAGGAGAATAATTATTTTAATTAAGTTATCACAAGCACAAATTATTGGTGCAGTTATATCATACATATTAGGTGTATTCATCGTTCCGTCAGTTATCGCTTTTTCAAAAAAAGAAGGTTTGGTTGACGTTCCAAACGAAAGAAAAATACACAAAGTGCCAATCTCAAGACTTGGTGGTGTAGCAATTTGGTCTAGCACAATGCTTACCTTCCTATTATTAGTGTTCTTGAGTTATTACCCATACGGAAGTTTACTATCAGGGATTCTTCTTGGTGGTTCTCTAATGTTTTTATTAGGGCTTGTTGATGACGTTTACAACTTAAACGCAAAATTCAAATTATTCATTCAAATCGCAATAGCAACATTAGTATATTTATTAGGTGTAAAAATTGATGTAATCTTCAATCCATTTGGTGGTGTTTTTGAATTAGGATTATTATCTTATCCAATCACAATCCTTTGGATTGTAGGTATCAGTAATGCCATAAACTTCATTGACGGTGTAGATGGTCTCGCAGGTTCAGTGATTTCCGTTAACTCTATCACTCTTGGTATCATTGCAGTATCAACAATTCCTGCGAACCCAATCAGCGCACTTATTGCATTTATTCTAGCAGGTTCAACATTAGCATTCTTAACTTACAACTATAACCCTGCAAAAATCTTTATGGGTGATGGAGGTGCATTATTTGCAGGATTTTTACTTGCAACATTATCAATCGCAGGGGTTATGAAAACAGCGACTTTGGCAATCTTATTACCGTTCGTAATCTTAGTAGTTCCAATCATGGACATAACTTTCTCAAGCTTACGAAGAATTATGAAAGGTAAATCACCTTTCGTGGCTGATGCAGAACATATTCACCATAAATTATTGAAAGCAGGTTTTTCACAAAAGAACACAGTCGCAATCCTAACATCAGTTGCAATCGTTGGTGGTGCTATCGCTTCATATTCTGTAGGTTCTATTAAACACTATCTAGTATACATATGTGCATTAGTGTTAATCATGTTTGCACTAAGCTTGGTGAACCTTTATAACAATAACAATAAAAATAAAAATAATTAACCAGAATATTGAAGGAAGTTAACTATTTCAAGGGCAATTTCACGTTGAAAATCTAATGGTGCAGAACGTAAGTATTGGAAAGCTTCAGCTATACGTTGTTCTTTGTCGTACCAACGTCTGAGAATGTATGTAAAAGCTTCCGCCAAAACGTTTTCTTCGTTTCTTACTCCAAAAGCCTTTGCCTTCGTAATAATATAATCTGCGCATTTCAATTGAACATCTTCGGTCGAATTTTTAATTAAATTAACCGCCAGACTAACCGTAGGATCAATATCATACCAACGTTTTTGATGTTCCATAAGATTCCTTGCTTAAATTTACATGTTTATTTTAAGCGAAATCAGAATTTATTTCCAGTCTTACAGGTTTAGATTTTTCTTCAAGTTCTTGTAATCTTTCAATTACGCTAAATGCAATGCCTTTTTGAAAATCAAAAGGTGCACGTTTCAAATACTCAAATGCTTCTTGTAGAACTCTATTTTTGTCATACCAACGTCTAAAAAAGTTTTTAACAGTTTCTTCTAAATCATCATCAGAAATCCTAATTCCGTAACCTTTCGCCTTCTTAATAATTAATTTTGCGCAATCTAGTTGGATTTTTTCTTCAACCTTTTCAAGCATACTAACCATTAAACTAACTGTGGGGTCGTTGTCATACCAACGCTTGTGTTCAACCATAAAACCGCCTTTAATTAAGTAAATGTATATTTTTGTTCATGTTTACTTACGGCAAGTTTTGAAAAAACTTTAGTATTTCAATTAAAAATTGCTTAACAATACTACAAACAAATTAGTGATTTTATTAACTCGCATTTTTCTTCATCAATATTTTTAAATAAAAGAGTCTTTTCTCTACCTGTTTCACCCTTTAAAATCTCAATATTAGATTTTGCAATTCTAAACTGTTTTGACAAAAATTCTACCAAACATTTATTAGCTTTGCCCTCAATCGGTTGCGCAGTAAGTTTTATCTTAACCTCTGTTTCTGTTTTTATAATCTCATTTTTTGATGCGTTTGGAGATATTTTTAACTTAACTTTTAATTCCAAAATTAATGTAAACCTCTTGTAAAAATTGATTAATACGAGTAAAATAATTATACCATGACAGATGAAGATTTATTTAAACCTGTAAAAGAAACATTAATTGAACAACACCGTTCAGAAGAAGATATTGCAAAAATCGAAGAAGCCTTTGAATTTGCAAAGAAAGTTCACGGTGGACAATTTAGAGTTTCTGGTGAACCATATATCATTCACCCAGTGGAAGTTCTAAAAATTCTTTTGGGTTTAAAAGCCGATACGCACACGCTTATCGCTGCTCTTCTTCACGATGTTATTGAAGACACTGACACAACTCCTGAACAAGTTAAAGAAATGTTCGGTGAAGACGTGTTGAGTCTTGTTCAAGGTGTTACGAAATTAAGCAAATATCAATTTAAATCTAAAGAAGAACGTCAAGCAGAAAACTTTAGAAGAATGTTTATTGCAATGGCAAAAGACATAAGAGTTATCTTCCTAAAACTTGCAGATAGACTGCATAATATGAGAACTCTTAACTTTATGGCTCCGCAAAAGCAAAAAAGAATTGCTCAAGAAACGCTAGATATCTTTGCTCCCCTTGCAAACCGCTTAGGGATTGGTAAATTAAAAGCAGAGCTTGAAGATTTATCACTACGATATTTGGAACCAGACAAATATTACGAAATTGCACACCTTGTATCTCAAACAAAAGCAGAAAGAGAAGATACAGTACAACTTTTAATTGATAAAATTTCTGCCGATGTTGAAAAAAGCGGAATAAAAGCTCAAATCACAGGTCGTGCAAAACATTATTACAGTATCTACAGCAAGATGAAACGTTTAAATATCGCATTTCACGATTTGTACGACATCACCGCAGTACGTGTAATCGTAGATACAGAAAAAGAATGTTATGAAGTTTTAGGTTTAATCCATTCACAATTTAAACCTATACCCGGAAGATTTAAAGACTATATAGCAATGCCAAAAGGTAACTTATACCAATCATTGCACACCTCAGTTATTGGACCTCGTTCAAAACCTCTTGAAGTTCAAATCAGAACTTGGAAAATGCATGAAATCGCAGAATATGGGGTTGCTGCTCACTGGAGATACAAAGAAAAAGGGTCTCAAAAAGCTAACAACACAACTGATATGCAATTCTCTTGGATGAGAAAAATGGTTGAGTACGACAAAAACGCTAGAGATGCAGAAGATTATGTAAATCAGGTAAAATTTGATATCTTCTCAGACCAAGTTTTCGTATTCACCCCGAATGGTGATGTATTTGATTTACCAGTAAAAGCTACTCCTGTTGATTTTGCATACCGTATTCACTCTGACGTCGGACACAGAACAGTCGGAGCACTAGTCAATGGTAGAATAGTTCAACTTGATTCAAAACTTAAAAACGGTGATATCTGCGAAATTTTAACTTCAAAACAAGCCGCTCCTCGTTTAGACTGGTTAAACTTTGTCGTTACAAAAGCAGCTTCTTCAAAAATTAGACAATGGTTCAAGAAAAACAAACGTGAAGACCACGTTGAACTTGGTAAAAACACTCTTGAACACGAACTTACTAAAGCAACCTTTGACGAACTTGTTAAAAATGGTGAATTTGAAAAAGTTGCACATATTATGAACTATCAAACTGCAGACGACTTATTTGCTGCACTTGGTTATGGCGAAACTACTGTAAACAAAATTTTAAATAAAATTCCAAAACCACAAGAAAAAGACGAAGAAGAAAAAATTCTAGAACAATCAACACAACCTCAAAAACTTAAAAAAACTAAAACAAAAGACGTTGTAGGATTAGAAGGAATGTTGTATTCTTTTGCAAGATGTTGTTCTCCAATTCCTGGAGAACCTATCGTTGGGGTTGTAACACGCTCAAAAGGCGTTACTGTTCACAGATTAGATTGCAAAACACTTGAAAATGTTGAACCAGAAAGATTATTAGATGTTCAATGGTCTGGTCAAAATTTACACAAAACTTACAGCACTACAATTAGAATTGAAACTGGCGATAAACTTGGTATGTTAAAAGACATTATTTCAGCCGTTTCCGATAACAATACGAACATCAATTATGCTAACGTTAAATCTAAACAAAATAACGTTGGTATCATTGAATTAGGTATCGAGCTTGATAACATCAACACATTGAGAAAAGTTATCGCTTGTATTCAAGCATTGCCAGATGTTTACTCTGTTAAAAGAGTTCAAACAAGCTTCTCCCATGCCCCAGAACAGTTTGCTAAAAAGAATAACAAATCTTCTAAAAAGAAATCTTCTAAACCTAAAAAATCTAATTAGATTTTACAAAAAATTTGATATAAGGTCTTGTGAAAAATCTTTTAAGCTTGCCATAAAGTCTTACATGGCAAAATTGAACAATTTTTCTATCACCTGCTAAAACCTGTATTTCACGGCTTTTAGAGCATTTATAGAGAACTGTACCGACTGGAACATCTTTATATTTGTCGTCTTCCGGAACTATAACTCTTGTTTTATAAGCATCTGGAATAAAAAATTGGTTTTTATATTCAAAAAAGCAATTATACCAAGGGTAAAAAGCTCTCACTTGAGCACAAATTTCCTCTGCTGGTTTTTCGAAATCAATCATGACTTCATCTTTTTTGATGTTTGGATAATAAGTCGCTTTTTCTTCGTTTTGCACAAGCGGAATAATAAAATCTTCTTCAAGATTACCCAATAACTCACAAACTGATTCACGAGTTTTTCTGATAATCTTTTCCTTTAATTCTTTTGAAGTATCAAACTTACCGACCTCAACCTCACGTTGAAGAAGAATAGCACCAGTATCGTAGTTTTTGTCCATTAAATGGAAAGTTATACCAGATTTTAATTCTTGATGTCTGATAACTTCTAAATAAGGATTTGGACCTCTGTATTTAGGTAACAATGAAGGGTGTGCATTGATGAAAGCTATTTTTGGAAGATTAATAATCTCTTTTTTAAGTCTTTCACACCAAGTCCCCACAATGATTACATCAGGGTTAAGTTTCAAAATTTCTTTTTTAAACTTTTCACTATTGACACTTTTTACATTAATATCATTTAGCTGATAACTTTTAATATAGCTATAATCCACTGTTGGCAAAATAAAATCACGAACTTTATTCACAAACCAATTACATTTAACAGTTTCGTAACGCAAAACTCCTACGATATCACATTTTGCATCAAGTGCACCTGCGATTAAATTTGCTAACATCTCTGCATGTCCAATTATAACTACTTTTAGCATTATTTATTTCTCCAATAATCTACATCTTTTGCAATTTGAAGTTTTAATTCATCAATAGATGAAAATTTCTTTTCCTCTCTAATCATTTCTTCAAATTCAATTTTTATATTTTCGCCGTAAATATCTTCGTCAAAATCAAAAATATTTACCTCTAAAACTCTTTTATTTTCATTTGAAACAGTAGGTTTAACGCCCAAGTTTAAAATTCCACGATAACGATTATTTTTAACAACAACATTTGCACCGTAAACACCGTTTTTTATATCAATAATGTTTTTAGGATAAATAATATTAGCTGTTTTAAAACCAATAGTTCTACCTAAATGTTGACCATTTATAACTTCATTTTCAATACAGAAATTTTTACCTAACATTTTGTTAGCCTTTTGAATTTCACCATTTAAAATATGATTTCTAATAGCAGTAGAACTTATAATTTCGCCGTCTATTTTTTCTGGCTGGATTTCAATATATTTATACCCAAAATCTTTTTGTAAATCATACAATAATTTTTCATTACCAGATTTTTTAGCGCCAAAGGTATGGTTAAACCCAGTTACAATAGCCTTTGGTAAAAAATTTTTCACAAGATAATTTCTTAAATATTCTTCAGCGGAGAAATTGGCAATTGTCGGAAAATCAATCACATAAACGTAATCAACACTTAAGTTTTCAATATATTTTAATCTATCTGATAATGAACAAATATTTTTTGTTTCAATATTTTTTAAATAAGAAATTGGAGCCTCTTTAAAAGTGATTACAGCTGATTTCAAACCGTTTTCACGTGCAAAGTTCACAGCAGAAGAAATAACTTTCTGATGAGCTAAATGAACGCCGTCAAAATAACCCAAAGCCAAAGATAAAAATTTTTTTTCTACGAATTGTGAATAGACTTCCATAGAAAAATTATACTAAATATATAAATAATATTCTTTATCTTTAAGAAAATTTATAAATAATACGTGAGTTACGCACAAATAGGCAAAAAAAAACTCTCTTTCGAGAGGCTACTTCTTTTATATGTCCTAATTTTTTATTTAGTGTTATGTGTTTAGGAGTTTATATGAGAGTAAATGTATTAGTGTTTAATTAACACTTTTAAAATCCACATTTATATAATACAATCTAATTACTTTTAAGTCAATCTTTTTGTTTCAATAAAATTGAGACTTTTCCCAAAATTAGCTAATAGTGTCAAAAAGACACTTTACAAAAGTTAACGCTCTATGTTTCGCTCATATTTTTTAAAATTTTTGTGAAGTTTTGGCGCAGAATTTCAAAATATGTTATAACCAAAATAGTAATTTATTATTTACTATTTATGTATCGGAGGAACAAATGAATAAATACGTAGAAAGAGTTTTAGAACAAACTAAAAAGAAAAATCCTAATGAACCTGAATACTTACAAGCAGTAGAAGAAGTTCTTACATCAATCGAACCAGTTGTTGAAAAACACACAGAATACGAACAATTAGGTATTTTAGAAAGAATGGTTGAACCTGAAAGAATCATAACATTCCGTGTTTCTTGGATTGACGACAAAGGTCAAGTTCAAGTTAACAGAGCTTTCCGTGTTCAATACAGCTCACTAATTGGTCCATACAAAGGCGGTTTAAGACTTCACCCTACAGTTAACCAAAGTATTATGAAATTCTTAGGTTTTGAACAAATTTTTAAAAACGCTTTAACAGGTTTACCAATCGGCGGTGGCAAAGGAGGTTCAGACTTTGACCCTAAAGGTAAATCAGATAGAGAAATTATGGCTTTCTGCCAAGCTTTTATGACAGAATTGCAAAGACATATTGGTCAAGATGTTGACGTCCCTGCTGGTGATATCGGAACAGGTGCTAGAGAAATCGGTTACATGTTCGGTCAATTCAAACGTATCAGAAATGCTTATGAAGGAGGAGTTCTTACAGGTAAAGGACTTTCTTATGGCGGTTCTTTAGCAAGAACAGAAGCAACAGGTTTTGGACTTTCATATTTTATGCGTGAAATGTTGAAAGCTAACAACAATCAGTCTTTCAATGGTAAAACTGTTACAATCTCTGGCTCAGGTAACGTTGCAATTTATGCATGCCAAAAAGTTACAGAACTTGGCGGTAAAGTTGTTGCAATGAGCGATTCAAATGGTTGTATCTACGACGAAAACGGTATTGACTTAAATTTAGTAAAAGAAATCAAAGAAGTTAAACGTGGAAGAATTAAAGATTATTTAGAAAAACACTCAAATGCAAAATATATAGAAAGAACAGATGAAAATTCACCAATCTGGACAATCAAAACAGACATCGCTCTTCCTTGTGCAACTCAAAACGAAGTAACACTAACTTCTGCTAAAAAACTTGTAGAAAATGGTGTTATCGCAGTTGGTGAAGGTGCTAACATGCCTTGTACAAAAGAAGCTACAGAATATTTCTTAGAAAAAGGTATTCTTGTAGGACCTGCAAAAGCAGCTAATGCTGGAGGTGTTGCAACTTCAGCAATCGAAATGAGCCAAAACTCAATGAGATATTATTACACATTCGAAGAAGTTGATAAAAAATTAGATAGAATTATGACAAACATCTTCAAATCATGTAAAGAAGCAGCAGAAGAATATGGCTACGGCAATAACTACGTTGCTGGTGCAAATATTGCAGCCTTTGCCAAGCTTTCAGAAGCAATGAAAGCTCAAGGTGTTGTATAATTTATAACAATTTATAAAACAGAGGGCGAAGCCTACGGCTTCGCCCTCTGTTTTGTTGGGATAGAAACCTAACCTACGAATAAAAAAAACAACAACCCTCACCGATTTTTATGCACTCATAAATTCGTGCAAAAAATCTCCTCTCCCTTATTTTTGCACAAGTAAAAATGTGGCGAGGGAAATAAGCCTAATCACTACTCACAATTCACTACTCACTAATTACGCTACAAGTGATAAGTGTTTACGACCAGAAGTACGTTCTTGTTGAGTTTCTGCTTTTACTTGTTTTCTTGTTTTTAAACCATATTTAATCAACGCATTATTTGCTTCTTTTTTAGAAATTTTTAATTTAGAAGTATCTAATTTTATTTCGCCATTAGATTCGTTTTCAATTGTTTTAGCAATAACTACAGGATACGCTTTAAAATCTTTCATAGCCTTTTTATTATTGATTTTATCAATAACGCCGTCCATGTATTTTTGCATGTTTTCTTTAACTTCTGGGTGAATTTTAATCCAGTCAGTAAATGGAGTGTTTCTACGTAAAGAATTTGCTCCACGAGAAGCGTAGATATAGTTTGAAATATCGTTTGCACCAGCTTTAGAACCATCTTTTGGATGTCTGCATTTTACATGCTCAATTGAACCAACTGATGACTCTACCAATGCCAAACCTAATTGCCAAGATGTTTTTTCTATTCTTGTTCTAGGGTCTTTTTGAGTAAATTTAACGATAAATGAACTTACTGTATCATGTGCTCTTGGCAAATTCTCAGCAATATTCTTTAATTCTTCCGCTTTGTCTTGCTCTTTCATATCCTTAGTAATATTGCCCAATTTTTCCATAAATCTTCTTCTACGGAAGATGTAATTTTCGTTTTGTTTATCGATAATGTCTTTTGATTCAATTAAAAGATTAATAACTTTTTCAGAATCTTTTTCGTCATTGATTTTTACACCACACATTTTATCAAGAACATCAAACTCGATATTTTTAATTTTTTCTAGATGTTCGCCTCTAACCAAATTCAAATTTTGTCTAAGTGTTTTGTCTGGATATTTTTTGCTCAATTTTTCTAATATGCCAAAAACTTCTCTATTAACAGGTTGCATTCTGTCCTCAAAAGGTTTTAATAATGCTATTGCTTGAGAACTTTTACCTGATAAATTTTCCTTGTTAAGATGAGAGATTTCCTTACCATTAATCATAGGAACACCTGTGTAAGGACAAGGAACCCCGCCTAACTCTCTAATTGCTCTGCCGTCTTTTGTATCATCGACCGAAGTAAAAGAAATATTTGAAGCAGAACGTACAAAAGTATCAGCTTGCAGACCATTCATTTTAATAGGATTTGATTGGTATGCAAGAGGTTTTGTTAGTTCAAAACTTGGTCTATACATATTAATAGGATTGAGCATACTATTTATAGTATCCTCAATCCTAATTATTGCTAAAATATCAAGAATAATTTACATTAATTAATATTTATGAGAAAGGCTTAATGTCTTCTTTTTTAACAGTCTTAGATTTATCTGGAAAACCGTTTTTGCCAATTTCGTAGAATGAACCATTGTATTCTATAACTTTATCACCAGCTTTTGTAAGTCTTACTGTGCATTGACCATTAATGCCCTCTTTTGTTTGAGCTCTAAATTTGTCTCCTTCACTGTATGCAGAGATTTTTTTCAAATAACTATCAGCCCACGTTGGACCACCAGTAAAGAAATCTGTATCAGCCATTATTTCATCATATTTTTTTCTTTCATTTTCAGATAAGTTTGCTAACTGTTGTTCTTTTATAGCTTTTAATCTTGTTTTAGCATCTGTTTTTGTTTCTGCCTCTGCTTTTACTGCTGGTTGGTCTTTTTTAGGTGCAGTTTTTGCTTTTTGAACTTCAACTTTTGTTGATGTATTTTTAGTTTCTTTAGCTTTAGCTTTTGCATCTTTTACAAGAGCCTTAATATCGTTAGCAGATCTGCCATCTATGTTAATACCGTATTCATTAATTTCATCAGCATATTTAACAAGTGCTTTCAAACGTTTTTCTTCAGCTTTCGAACCTTTTTCAGCAGCTTTTACAGCTTCTTTCAACTCTTTAGGTGAAAGACCTTCATATTTAATGTCTAATTTTTCAGCTTTGTCTAAGTATTTGCTGTAGTTGTTTCCAGAAGAATCTTCAATTTCTCTGAAGTACTTATTTACTTCAGCAGCTGTATAAGTTTTACCTGTTGAAGCTTTGTAAGTTCCATCGCCATTGTCAGTTAGACCAAAGTCAGACAATTTATTACCTTCAGTACCTTGCCATTGGATACCTCTTGGGAAAATAATTTTGTCCTTTGATTTAACTGGTTTTTGGTCTGGCTTTGCTGGTTTTTCACCAGAGTCAACTTCTGTTCCTTCTGGTTTTTGGTCTGGTTTTTCTTTAACAGCCTCATCTAACAAACTGTTCATTTCTTTACCAAAATCTTCACCAAAATCATCAGCTAAGTTAACATCAGCACCCATTTTAGCAATTTGGGCTTTCGTATATGTATGTTTGTCTCCTACTTTCATTGTTGTGTAGTGTTTTTTATTGCTTTCAGCTTTATTTTCATTGTCGCCTGCAACAATTCCATCATAAACAGCTTTAACATCAGCTTGTTTACCGTCTATACTTGTTTTATTGATGTTTTCCTTAGCAACAGAAGTAAGATTATCACCTTGTTTATTTAGTGTTACATCAAATTTTGCATTTTCTAATTCTTTTTGTAATTCTTGATAATTATCCCAAGAGAAATCAACTTCTCTTTGAAGTCCTGCTTCATCACCTTGAGCTTTCTTCAATTCGTCTTCTTTTGCTTGAGCAGCTTTCATTAAAGTATCAAGTTGACCTTTAATTTCAGGAGATTCTTTTTCAATCTCAGCTTTCAAAGCTTCATATTTTTTGAATTCTTTTAAATCTTTTTCGTATTGTTTAACATCTTCTTGATATTGTTTAAAATCTGCTTTCTTTTGCTCAAATTCATTATTGATAATACCTTTTTCTTTTTCACTAGCCTCAGCAGGAATATTTGGTGCACTTCCTGGATCTTCAACCTTTTTAGGTTCTTTTGGTTTTGCCTTAACATTAAAATTAGATAAAATCATAACTTTTTGAGCAAGTTTAGCATCTAATTGTTCTGCTCTACCTTGCTCTTTTTGTATTTTTGAATATTCAGCTTGAACAGCTTTAGTTTGTTCTTGTGCCGATTTAAGTTGTTTTTTTCTAGTTTCTAATAATTTCCAACCGTCTGCAACTTTTGCTTGAATGCTATTAGTACCCATATTTATTCCTTTCTATAAAAACAATACTCCTATGTAACATATTTATCGGCTCAGAAATCTAAATCTTTAACGTACAAAAGCATGTCAAATTCAGTCAAATTCTCATGTTCAAGGTTATATATGCGTTTTCGTGATTTTAGCCCAAGTTTACAAAGCTTAACAAAATTTATTTTGATTTTAAATAAGCTTCAATAAACCCGTCAATTTCACCATTCATAACACCTTCAACATCACTTGTTTCAAAGCCAGTTCTATGGTCTTTTACCATTTTGTACGGGTGAAATACATAAGAGCGGATTTGTGAACCAAAGTTTATATCAAAATTTTCGCCCTTCAATTCTGCCAATTTCTTTTCATGCTCTTGTTGTTTAATCTCCAAAAGTTTTGATGCAAGGATTTGCATAGCGTTTTCTTTGTTTTGAAGTTGAGAACGTTCTTGTTGACATCTTACAACAATCCCAGTAGGTTTATGCACAACCCTAACCGCTGTCTCAACCTTATTAACATTTTGTCCGCCTGCACCGCCAGAACGCATTGTATCAACCTCAATATCTTCCGGAGGAATAATAATTTTCTTTTCAAAATCAGGAATAATCGGACAAACTTCTAAAGATGCAAAACTTGTTTGTCTTTTATTACTTGAATTAAAAGGTGAAAGTCTAACAAGTCTATGAACGCCTTTTTCAGCCTTTGCATAGCCATAAGCATATTTACCAGTTAATTTTATCGTAGCAGACTTAATCCCAGCTTCTTCGCCATCTGATTTATCCATCAATTCTACTTTATAACCTTTAATTTCACCCCAGCGAGAATACATTCTCAATAACATGCTTGCCCAATCTTGTGCATCAGTTCCGCCAGCTCCGGCATTAACTGTCAAAATTGCATTAGCCTCGTCGTATTCACCGCTCAGCATTCTCTTTATCTCAAAACTATCCAATTCTTTTTCAACTTGGACTAAGTTTCCTTCGGCTTCTTTAATTAATTCTTCGTCTTCTAATTCTTTCGCCACTTCAAAATCAGAAACAATATTTTCCCATCTTGAAAAATTATCCAAAGTCTCTTTTATCTCTTTAGAATTCTGCCCTAACTCATTTGCCAAAGCTTGATTTGACCAACATTCTGGGCTTTGAAGTTTTGCCTCAATCTCCGATAAATCCTTCTTTAATTTTTCGAGGTCAAAGACACTCCTTATTTTTATTAATTCTATCTTTAATATTATTTATATCCATACGTAAATTATACAATAAAAAGTTGCTTTTTTTACGCATATTATTTAAAATAAACTCATGAGTAATTTACAACCAAACCAACAATTAAATATTTTGTTTGATACACCTGCAGGAGAAAAGGCTATCTCTTGCTATATTAAACAAGTATATCCGGATAGAATTACCCTTACGCAACCTCAAGATTGGGAAAATCATTTGGACTTATTACAAGAAGGCGAAGAATTAAAGACAAAAGTTTTCACAAGAAGTGGTGTATTGCTATACACAGCATTAGTATTAACTTCTCCAGAAAATGACAATTTCACTCTTGAATACAACGAAGAAGCTGCAAAAATTATGCAACGAAGATTTTACACTCGTGTTCCTATGGAAACAATCGTTGATTGCGAATACGATAAACTCGTTAATGCAAATGAAAATTCTAATGACAGAATGGTTAAATTCTCAACTCAAATCAATTGTGAATTCGAAAAATTTATCGTTGAAGCTGAAACTATCGACATCGGCGGTGGCGGTCTTAAAATTGAATCAAAACAAAAATTACCTTTTGATAAAACAATTACTTTTAAAATTAACTTATTTGATGATATAATAATTGCGCAAGGTGTTCTTGTTCCAAAAACAAACCTTCCACCTTTGCAATATGGAGTAAAATTCACAAAAATCAAGGAAGAAGACAAAGATAGAATTATCAAGGTTTGCTTTAGAATTGAAGGTATATTAAACAGAAAACAAGATTAGTACTAATTTATGGAACCAAAAGATATAGAAAAATTAGATAGACAATTTAATGGCAAAAGTAAAAAAAGCAAAGTTCAAAAAGAAATTGAACATTGTCAATTAAAGTTGCAAGAAGAACCAACAAATGCAGACTTGCATATTAAGCTTGGGGATTTATATCTTGAATGGCATTTGGATATCTCAAATACTTATCAATACATAGATGAAGCTATTACTGAATATCAAAGGGCACTTGAAACTTATATAGATTCTGCTGAAATCTATTTCAAAATAGGACAAGCTCAATTCTTTAAAGGCGACCTGGATAAAGCAATCAATTACCTAAATACCGCTATCTCTAAAGATGCTAAATTAGGAAAAGCATATTATCTTTTAGCAGAAACTTATACTAAAAAAGCTAGATTTTTAGAAGCAGTATTTAACGCTAAAAAAGCTGTCAAAGTTGCACCATGGACAAGTTCATCTGCTCACAACTTGTTACACAATATTTACAAATTATCTTCTCACAGAAACCCTGCTAAATGGTGGGCTTCTAAATGGGAAAGTCTTTTAGCATTTTTAACACTACCTTTTGATAATTTTGCTATCAAGAGTTTAATGAAATCTATTTCATATCTTAAATTCTTACCAATCTTAGTAAAAGGTTATTACATTGTTCAAACTAAAGGACTTGAAAACGCAGTAGATTTCTACATTGATGCAATCGAAAAAGCTCCGGGGTTCACACCATTATATTGTCTTTTAGGTGATATATACAGAACAATAGGACAATACGATAACGCAATTACTGAATACAAAATGGCAATTTGGATTGATAGTTTAAACATTCCTGCTTATCGCCATTTATGTCAAGCATACGAAGAACAAGGTGATTATGATAGCGCAATTGAAGCTTATCACAAATTAATCACTATTCTTCCAACAATGCCAGAATTCCACTCAAATTTGGCAAATTTGTATTATGTTAAAGGTGAAATTAAAGAGGCTATTTCTCATTATCAAGCCGCAATCACCCTTAACCCTAACAGAGTTTGGACTTCTGTAATTACTCAAACTCTTGGTTTTGTATACCAAGAAAACAAAAAAGATTTAGATGCAGCAATTAGCGCATATCAAAGTGCGTATCTTTTAACTCCAGAAGATATAGACATTTATGTAAATTTGGGTTCAGCCTTCTATGATAAAGAAGATTACGAAAACGCTTTAACCGTATATAGAAGCGCATTAGACCTTGACCCGACAAATGCAAAAATTCACTGTAACTTAGGCTTCTTGCATTGGGGCAAAGGTGATACAGACGAAGCTATTAAAGAATATAATTTAGCAATCGAAAATGACCCTAATTATGACATAGCTTACAACAACCTAGGTGTCATTTACCTTGATGACTTAGGTCGTGTTCAACAAGCAATCGATTTATTCAAAAAATCTATCGAATGCAATCCAAATTATGCACTTGCGCATTTTAATCTGGCTCGTGCAATCACAGTTGTTGGAGACAAAATTGAAGCAGCTAAATTATATCAAATAGCACAAGACATCAACAAAGTTACTAACGAAATTGATCCTCAAGATATTACAAACAAAATTAACAACTTGTTTGAATCGTAAAATAAATAAATCATGCCGAAACCATGTAATAGCTTGAAAATTTATGTTAAAATTTCTTAACATTTGTCAAAAATTTCTAAAGTTTGAAAAATTTATGCCGTATATGATTATGTAAAATGTCTCTAGATTTTAAAAAAGGGTGAGCAAAAAAATGGGCGCAAATATTCCATCAATAGGAAACATAGGTGATATTGATTTAAGCGAAGCTAAAAGCAAAGTATCTTCAGGTGCATCAGGCTTAGCGTTAAGTGCTATTTCAATTTTTAGCGGAGATGATAAAAAGAAAACAATCATGTCTCAACTTAACAAAGCCGAAAAGTCTGGAAAACAAGCTAAATCAAAAATATCTGAAACAAATGGAAAACTTGATAAAGCCAGAACAAACGTTAAAGATGCTGAAGGCAAGAAAGGAGAAGCTGAAACTAAAAAAACCGGTGCCGAACAGCAACAACAACAAGCTAATGGCATGGACATGAAATCAGCACAAGCAGGTGCTCAAGGGGTTAGCACAAGAGCTAAAACTAAACAAAAAAATGCCCAAAATTCTCAAGCAAAAGCTGAACAATCAAGTGCCAAAGCAAATTCTAAAGCTCAACAATGTTCTGCTAAATTAGATAACTCACAATCTAATGTTCAAAATCTTATTGCACAAAGTCAATCTGCTGCCTCTGAACTTGATTCATTACAAGGTAATGACGGTACAGGTTCTGGTATGCATAGTGCTTTGTCTTTGAAAACAGGTGCAGAAATTCAAGATATTGAATCAAAAGGTAATAATCAAAGAAATGACATTGAACCAGCAGTAAATGATAAAATTCAACAAATTCAAAACAACGAAATAAAGATTCAGTCAGAACTTGCTCAATCTAGTGCAGTTGCAGAGGATATGAAGCTTTCTTCTGCTACGGCGCAACAAGAAATTCAGGCTGAACAAATGCAGGCACAAAGTGAGCAACAACAAGCTCAAGCTGATGATAGCTTGTTAACACAATTTTCAAGTGTAACAAAACAAGTTGCAACTGTAGCTCAAGCACTCGACGTTACAGGTACAGTCCTTAACGCTGCTGGAGTCGGCGTTCAAGCAGCAGGCGCAACAACTACAGCTGCAGGTATCGGAACAACCTCAGCAGGCGGTATCTTAACAGGTATTGGCGCAACATTAACAGCAATTGGTATTCCTCTAATTCCAGTATTCGGTGCAGGTGTACCAGTTGAAGCTGCTGGTGGTACAACTACAGCAGGTGGCGTAACAACTACAGCTACAGGTGGTACTGTTACTGGCGTTGGTGCAACTGTTACTCAAGTTGGTACAGTCTTAAAAACTACTGGTAGCACAATAACTACTACTTCTAAAGTTTTAAGTACCGCTGCAAATGCTTCTGACGTTGCTATTAATGTTGCAAAAGGCGATGTAACTGGTGTTATCTCTGCTGTTGGTAAAACTATTACTTCTTCTGCCTCAATGATAAAAGGTGTTGGAGCTCTACCAATGCAAAGTAATTCTAAAATTCAAGCAATTTCAAACTTTGCAAGCCAACATAAAAATGTATTGAGTACTGCCGTTTCAGTTGGAGATACAATAAAAGATGGTGCAAAAACAACCAAAGATTTAATGAAAGGTGATGCAGGCGCAGCACTTTCAGACGGATTATCAGCACTATCAAATGCAACGGGTATTGTTAATAGTAAAGTAAGCGATGTATTCAACGGTTTATCTGGTGTTGCAGGTATTTCAAACGATATTGCAACTGGCAGAGGTGATGGAGTAACAATTGCGCTTGATGCATTAGCAACTGTCGGTAGTTTTGATGCTGCTCACAAAAGAAATACAGATAGAGATGGAAGTATCTTTGGTTCAAGCAGTACAATGCACTCTGACAAGGAAAGTACTTTATACAAAACAACTACTAAAATTAAAAGTTTATATGAATCTGGCAAGCCAAAAGAAGACCGTTCAACAAGACCAGTTTCACATTCAAGTGCAGAAAATATTAGATAATAAAAAAAGGACTTCCAATTCGGAAGTTCTTTTTTATTCAAACGATAAATCTTTTATTGAATCAATATCAGAGTCTTTGCCCCAATCTTCAGGATATTTCCCCTCATTTACAAATTTATGGAATGATGAATACGTCCAATCTTTTACATTTTTCACTAATTCATGTTTAACAGGGTTGTAATGAATATATTTTATGTGATTATTTAATTCATCTTCACCTTTTATATTGTACTCATAATGTCTTTTTTGGAAAACATCTATTTCATGCTTGTTAAGATATTCTTCATCTTGGGTTTTCAAAAGTTCAAAATAATCTTTATAAAAATTATGTTTAATACATGTAATAATTTTTGAACAATCTTTTACATCTTTTAAATCCAAAATCAAATGAATGTGAGTTGGCAAAATACAAATTGCACTTATTTCAAAATCATAATATCCAGCGGTGTATTTAAAAGACTCTCTAAGCATTTCAATATTATCCACAAATATAGGTTTGCGGTTATGCGAAATAATGATTATATGAATATAACCACTCTTTTTTGATACTCTCTTCATAATCATGTTGTAATTTTATACCAAATTGTAAATAAATAGATGATACAAACGGAGTAAATTTAAACCCAAAATAATCGCACCAACTGTAATAATCAAAGTACTCATAATAACACAAACACAAAGATACCCCTGCAATAAAAAATCCTCAAGAGAAATCTTGAGGATTAATGGTGGGCAGGGGTGGATTCGAACCACCGTAGACTCGCGTCGGCAGATTTACAGTCTGCTCCCTTTAGCCACTCGGGCACCTACCCATTCTCTGATGCCCTCTCACTCTTTTATGAGTAAGAAAATAGCCGGCAATAGGAATCGAACCTACAACCTACGGTTTACAAAACCGTTGCTCTACCGTTGAGCTATGCCGGCATACATCTATTGTATTTATAAAATTATTTTATGTCAAGTAATATTTTTTGACTTTTTACAATTTATCCTTATTAACATGTTAGAGGTAGTACAAATAGAGGATTTTTACATTACATTTACAAAGTTTTTTCTAAATTTGCCGTAGTTAAAAATATAAATAAATTATGAGGTTATAAAAAATGTTAATCAGAGGTGGTGTTAGATACACAGACAACGGTATTAAAATTGCATTAAAAGCAATGCAATTACAACAAGCAATCGTTGGTATCACAAATGAAAACGTTACAGGTTTTGATAAAGTTGGTTATCAAAGAAAAGAACCTGTTGTTTCTTCTTTCACTGAATATCTTGGTGTAAACGGTTTATCTGAAGCTACAGATACTACAATCGGAAGAATTTCAACTTCTGATAACCCTTTAGACTTGGCTCTTAACAACAAAGGCTATTTTCAAGTTCAAGGTAGAGACGGTATCAGATTAACAAGAGACGGTCGTTTCAAATTAGATAAACAAGGCAACTTATTAACTCTTGAAGACCAACCAGTTTTATCAAACTCAGGTGCACCAATCAGATTACCATTCGTGCCAGATAGAATTAAAGATGTTGTTGTTAACACAAAAGGTCAAGTTAGTGTTTTCAACAAAAATACAAAAAGATTAGACAAAGTTGCAACACTTGGTATAGTTGATTCAAACGGAGTCGGCGTGGTTAACCCAGAAGTTGCTCAAGGTTTCTTAGAATATTCAAACGTTGCAATTCAAAATGAGTTTTTAAACTTAATGCCAACACTTAAAGCATACGATGCAAACAGACAAATTCTAATGATAGAAAACTCAGTTCTTCAAAAAACAATCAGTCAATTAAGTAGCGCACAATAGTTAGGATAAGGTAAAAAAATATGTACAACTTACAAGCAGTAATTAGAAGAGGTATCAACAACTCAAACATTCAATTTGAAAGATTGGGTAACGTAGGTCAAAACTTCGCAAACTTCGGAACAACAGGTTACAAAAACGTTCGTTTTGAACAATTCTTAACAGAAGACGGTTCTGTAACAGGTACAAAAAGAACAGATTGTTCACAAGGTGCATTAAGAATTACAAACAATCCTTATGACGTAGCTATTAAAGGAGCAGGTTACATTCCAGTTGTTTCAGAAGACGGTCAAGTAGCTTATACAAGAGACGGTTCTTTCAAACTTGGTAAAGACGGTTACTTAGTAACAAGTGATGATTGGTTAGTTGGTAGTGGTATTCAAATTCCTTCTAACGTTCACGATTTTCAAATCAAAAGAAACGGCGACGTTATGGTTCAAGATTCTAAACAATCTCTACCAAGAAAAATCGGAAATATTCCACTAGTTCAATTTGCATCACCAGAAGGCTTAGCAGAAAAAGGTCATAACAAATTAGTTCAAACAGAAGACTCAGGTGAACCAAAATTAATTAGAAATCACGATTTCATTCACCAAAACAATGTAGAAACAGCAAACGTTGACCTATATGGCGAAGTTAACACAATGTTAAGATTAAACGCTTCAATGTTAGCACATATGCAATTAATGAAAGTAGCATACGATATGTACAACAAAGGTATCAACATTAGAGAATCATAGAGGTAATAAAAATGAATTTTAGCGTATCAAACAGTTTAAGTCAAACATCAAACATTTTAAATTTAATATCTCAAAGACAAAAAGTAATTGGTGAAAACGTAGCCAATATGGATACACCGGGTTATATCAAAAAAGATATTGATTTCTCACAACTAGTTGGTGGACCTGCAAATAACCTAGAAACAAAATTAGCACAAAAACTTGACGGCTCAATGGTTGCAACAACATCTTCTTACGAAGCGGTAAATCCAGCAGAAGAATTAGTTAAAATGCAAAACAACTCACTTCTATACACTGTAGCAACAAGAAGAATGTCAAATATAATTACACAAATGAAAACCGTAATTAACGTTGGTAAATAATAAATAGCAAGCAAAATAAGATAAGAGAGGAAATAAAATTATGGGTATTATGGATTCAATGTACATTGGTGCAAACGCATTAAAAGCACACGGTAGAAGATTAGACATTCACGCAAAGAACGTAGCAAACGTTGACACACCAAACTATGTTAGAAAAATCCCTATGTTAAATGCCAATGAAGGCGGTGTTTCTTTCGCAGGTATTTTGAGTTCAATGAATGACAGCTTTATGTCAGCAAACGGAACTCTTCAAGGTGGAGTTAGCTTCACTGGTATTATGGAAGATCCTACTTTAGGTGAAAAAATTTACAAACCTGGACACCCTGATGCTGATGAAAACGGTTATATCAGAGCTTCAAACGTAAATCCAATGGTTGACATAGCTGATGCAATGCTTGCTCAAAGAGCTTACGAAGCTAACCTTGCAGTTTTAAACATTTCTAAAGCAATGGCTCTTAAAGCTACTGATATCGGAAAATAATAAGTTTATTACCCTAACCTAATCCAAATACCCACTTTATCTTAAAAAAAGTCTTCTTTATGAAGACTTTTTCTTTATTACAACTAAAAATCTTTCAAAATTTTCTTCTAAAGGCAATTTGTATTCAATAACCTCTAATAATTCGGCTTTTTTCTTAAATATAGCTTCTTTTGCCTCTCTTATTTCGTCAAAAACTTGTTTTGATTTATAACAAACAAAATAACCACCGTCTTTCAATAAAGGCATAGCATATTCAACAACCTTGTCCAATCTTGAAACAGCACGGCTCACAACTATATCATACTTTGTTTTTAAATTTTCTGCTCTATCGTTAATTAAAGTTAAATTATCAAGTTTTAAATCATTTTTAAAATCTTCAATTGCACGAATTTTCTTTGCAATACTATCAAGCCCAACGACATTAATCTCTGGATACAAAATCGCAATAGGTACAGAAGGAAAACCTCCACCAGTACCAATATCAAGCATATTCATGCCTGCATATTTAACGTTATATTTTTCAAAAAATTTTTCAATACTCAAACTATCAAAAATGTGTTTTTCAAACAAAACTTTTTCATCATTTTTGCTTATCAAATTTATGACTTTATTTTTTTCAAGAAAAACTTCGCTAAATTTCTTTAGATTGCTGTTCTTCTTGAACTTCTCTAGCTTTTCTAATTCTGTATTCATTTTGTATTACTGCGAATTTCTCCGCACCTATTCTAAATTTAATATCATTAATTCTCATTTCGATTTTTGCAATATTGTCTTTTGAAAAATCATTTTTAACTAAATCTAATGCCGTAAAATATTCATCTAAGGCAAGCTCATCTTGTTTTTGACCATAATAAAAATCACCCAATGCCAAAAGCGAAGATGCCATATAAAAAATATCATTTAATTTTTCAGCACACTGTTTTGCTTTTTTAAAGTAGAAGATAGCTTTATCAGGCAATTTTCTTTGCATAATTTGAGCCAATTTTGTAGCTGAGAAATAAATTCCGTCATAATTATTATTAGCTTCGTCAATTTGATATGCTTGCAGGAAGTTCTTGACCGCAATAGCATTATCACGTTTTTCTAAATACAAAGTCGCAATATTTGAATACGCAGAAGACAAGAATTTATTAACTTTTGGATCTTTATTGATGTTAATACATTTTTCATAATACTCAATTGCGGTTGATATATCGTTTTTATCATCAGAACATAACGCATATTTAAAGTACAATTCAGACAATGTTTCAACGTCCATTGTCGTATTAGATAAATCTAAAGCTTTCTTATAATATTCAAAAGCAGTATTTGCATTTGATAAACCATCTTCTATGTTTGCCAAAGCAATATATGCTTTTGTTGTCAAAATATGAGGGTTTTCGTTTACTGAAATAATTTCTAGCAAGATATTTTTCGCTAAATCAAATTTGTACGTTTCATAGTAAACATTTGCAATGTTCAATTTGATATAATTTTCTTTTACAACTTCACCAGCTTGACTGTAAAAATCTTTAGCCAAGTTGTAGTAATGCAATGAATTATCAATTTCGTTTAATTTATGATAAGCATGAGCTATCTTTGTATAAATCAATGGTAATTCATTGTGATAATTTTCGTCATTTGTAAACGTCAAAGCTTTTTTATACAATTCACAAGCAAGTTTGAAATTGTATTGAGAAGCTTCTTCATTTGCCATATTCAAATAATAAGAAAGATTTTCTCTTGATTGAACTTGAGGTTCTTCTTGAACTTGCGGAGTTTCTTCCCCGTCTCTTCTTATATCAAAATTGATTGAAGATTGCATTCTTTCAGAAACATTTTTACTTTGAGATGTATTATTCAACATCTTCAATTCATCTTCAGTAAGTTTAAACGGCAAATCATTCAAATTAATATCAACATTTGAAACATTCGGACTAACAGTAGAAATGTAATCAGGTCTTTTTTCTTGCTGTCTCGGATAAACCTGTTGAGAATTTTGTTGATTTTCCTTAATATCAATTTGTTGTTGCTGTTGATTATCTTTACCTTGTTTGATACGACTTAAATCAAATTCTAAACCTTTAGCCATTGCCTTATATGCGTTTGTATTTATTTCACCAACTTTTTTAGGCAAGAATAAGGTATGATATTCAATCTCGTTTCTAATTGTTTGACGAGAAAGCAATACACCTCTTTCTAAAGGTTTTAGCGGTAATTGACCTTCGTAGAAATCAATAATAAATTTGTGTAATTTTTGTGCAACATTTTCTGGAATTGAAATATCCATTTGTTCTCTGAAATAATCATGAACAAAAATCAAACCATTGTTTTGAATAATCAATTGATTATCTGTCAAGAATTGAATATTTTCTTCATTGTAGTAATGTAATTGTTTTAGAATTTGAGTTGTTACACCATGTCTCATTAAACACAAGAACCAGAAAAATTGTACAGAAATTGCCGGAATAATGTCTAAAATTTCTTTTTCTAAATACTTGTTATAACTTAAAAAACTTAGCTTAAAGTTTTCCATAAAATCTTTTATTTCAAGATTTTTATATTTTAAAATACTTGCTGTTAAACAGGTATAAAAATAATAACCTCTTGTGTGTTTATACAAATCATCTATTTGAGATGAATTAAAAGAAATTTTTCTTTGTTTTAAGAACTTTTCAAATAAACCTTTGTCTAAAGCAGATAAATTCATTCTTTCATATTTATCTTCATCTGGGAAAGACTTTCTATCAAGAGTTCTTGAAACAATAACAACTTTAACCTTTTCAAAACCAATTATGTGATTGATAAAATCAACAATTTCTTGTAAATTTTCTTTTTGAATTGAATCATAGGAATTTAATACAATTACAAAAGGTTTTTCAATAGACGTAAAATACGCATTAATCTTTGCAGTAAAGTTTTCTGTTTTAATTTTTAAGCCAGAAATTATACCTTGAGTTTGCAATTTTTTGAATTCATTAAAAAAGCATAATAAAATATCGTCTAAAATAGTTGTTTCAAAACAATTATACCAAAGAACAATAGACTCTTTTGATAAGAAATTAAGAGAATAATTTACAACCGCCTTTTTGCCAGTACCCATAAAACCATTGACAAAAAGAATTGGCGTTTCACTACCATAGAAATCATAAATATTTTCTAGGTTTTCTTTGTTATTCTCAAGCAAAAAGGGATCTATTGTTTCAGAATTTTGTTTAAGTAAGTCTTTTTTCTCTAAAAAAAAGTTCAAAAATTGATATTTCATAAAGTTATATTAAACGATTTTAACTTTTTTTGCAAATCGTATCAAAATAATTGTAAATAAATCATATTGATAATAAAATATTACTAAATAGGGGGATAAAATGGAATTTTTTAGAAGACACCAAAAAATAATCATCGGAATTATTGCAGTAACCTTTGTAAGTTGGACTGTAGGGCTTCTTTTACTCCCTCTAATTTTACAATAGGGAAAACGTGAAAAAGCTTAATTTATATAACATATTTAAGAATATTTTCGTATTCGTTGTAGTGTTTTCACTAACAGCGTCAATTGCTGTTGCAAAACCTAAAGTAAAATCTAAAGAAGAAGCTAGAAGAAAGATTAATAGATTAAAAGTTTTAGAAAGAGTTGAGTCGAATAAACTTTATAAAAACCAGCAAAAACTTGAAACAACAAAGGCTGATTTGAATTATTCACAACAAAAATACTCTTCTACAAAAGGTGAACTTGATGCCCTAGAAATCCAACTATCAAATGCTTTAAGAGAATATAACTCTCTTGATTATCAATTAAAAAATCGTATTCGACAAATCTACAAAACTCAAAGAAAAGGTGTCGTGGTTCTTCTTCTTGAAGCTAATAACTTCAATGATTTCTTGGATAGAATTTATTATTCAAACATTATTTTAAAACACGATTACCAAAATATGGTTCAAGCAAGAGCCAAAGCTAAAGAAATCGCATATTTGAAATACAATATCGAAGAAAAAAGAAAAATCTTAGCAAGTTCTATTAGACAAATCAACCAACAACAAGCATACATTCAACGTTCTATTTCTAGAAACGAAAACATGATTAACAAATTAAGAACTGATAGGGTTGCTTACGAAAAGGCTGAAAAAGAATTAGCTAGACAGTCTGAAAGTATTGGTACAATGATTAGTAGAAGTACTGCAAAAGAAAAAAATCAACCTATTAAGGTTGTATCAGGATTTATCAAACCGATTTCTGGTAGAATTACATCTCCATTCGGTTACAGAACTCACCCAATCTTTAACAGTAGAACTTTCCACTCTGGTGTTGATATTGGGGGTCCATATAGAGGTAGCATTCACGCATCTAACTCTGGTAAAGTTATTTACACAGGTTGGTACGGCGGATACGGTAAGGTTGTAATCATTGATCACGGTAATATCAATGGTTCTCCAACTACTACTCTTTACGCTCACATGGATCAAATTAAAGTTAGCAATGGTGCTTATGTAACTAAAGGTCAAGTAATTGGTCTTGAAGGTACAACAGGTTACTCTACAGGTCCTCACGTACACTTTGAGGTTCGTGTAAATGGTAAGCCTAGAAACCCATTAAATTACATCTAAGGAATATAAATACAAAATGAAAAAGATAATATTACTATTAGCATTAATATTTTTAAATTCTCAAGTTGCTTCTGCCATACAAGAAACAACAGATTCGTTCATGGCAGCTCCACCCTCTTTTGATAAAATGAACAAGCAACTAAATCAGCAATATTTTATCCCTGCAAAAACTGAAGCTGAATTAGATGCAGAAAGAGAACAAAAGCTAGAAGAAGCCAGATATGAAAAGAGAATGACAGAAGAATTTGATACAGGTTTTTATCATTCAAGGGGTAATTCTATAAAACCTATTCAATTGTTAAGATTGAAGGCTAAAAAAGCTTTTATTGATAGAAAAGCAAAAAAAGAAGCTAAGAAAAATGGTACAACTTTAGGCGAAGAAGTTAATGAAGTTGAACTAGAAGAGATGGAACAAAATAAGCTTCTTCTTGAATGTAAAGAAATGGAATTCTTAACAGATAAAAAAGAAATTCAAGCTAGAGGTGGCGCGAAATTAATTTTCCCAGATAAACATGTTCACGCAGTAGCAGACGAAATGGTTTATAGCCAAAAAGAAAACCTTGTAAAAATGAAAGGTAATGTAGTTCTTTATAAGGGCGAAGACGAAGTTACCGGCGATTACATGCAAATTGATTTAAACGAAGAAATCGGTTTTCTTGATAATATGAAATCTTCTGGTTATGCAATAGAAACTGTTGCTGAACGTGGCATTATGCTTGGTGATAGAACAATTCAAGAAAACGGTCATTTAACAGTTGCAAAACCATATAATATTAAACTTCGTTCTGGTGTTGACTATGATTTTAACACTCGATGGAGAGACGAAGACAAATACACATATGAAGATTTATTTCACAACAGCAAATTTGTAATTAAATCAAATCATATCATTTTAGATTCTAAAGAAAATTTAGATAAAGTAACAATGAAAAAGATTGAAGTTTATAAAAACGGTAAAAGAATTTTAAAACTTCCATCAATGACAATGTATCAAAACAAAGGTCAAGACTACGCTGACGGTAACTTCCCAGAACTTGGTTCAAAACCTAAATTAGGTATGTACATCGGACCTGGTTGGGTAATTGAAATGCCAAAAGGTTCAATCTTAAAAGTTGCACCAATGTTAAACTATTCTAGCAAATTGGGTTTAGGCGTATATAGTAGATTTAGAAGTTCTACAAACACAACTGAAGCCGCATACGGTTCTGCAAACGATTTTTGGTTTGTTAAAGGTCGCCAAGAATTAGATAAAAATTTATACTTGAATTACGGTTCTCACGCATATATAAATAACGGTTGGCTAGGTCAGGGTTGGTCTAAATATATGGCTGACTTGAACTATGAAAAAAGAAATAATATCAATAATTTCATGGGTAAAGACAGACATCTACACTTTGAACAAATGTTATCAGCAGGTTACATTCAAGATGACGGAGATAAAGAGACTTACGATAATTTCAATAAGAGTTTCTTTGATAAAAACCATAACCAACTTTTAAGCAATAATATTGGAACAATGCGTTTTAGATATATGTTGAATGCATACCAAACATTGCACCATTATGAAAATCCAGAAAATTTATTCTTCGCAGATTTATATTTGTATGCACAAGGTTCAGCAGCCGTATACGGAACAGGTGATACGCAATTCATCGGAAGAATTGGTCCAATGTTGAGAACTCAAATGAAATACTGGTCTCAAGACGTTGGTTTCTTCGCTTCAGCTTACAAAGATGAGACTCCTATTCCATTATTTGATGCGTACAGATACGGTAAATTTAACGTATATTTAAGAGAAGCAATCAAGGTTCACAGATTAGTAAAATTATCATGGTATGGTTCTGCTAACCTTTCTGACGATGCTCCTGACAAAAGAATTTTACAAGAAAGTAAATTTATCATCAACTTAGGTCCAGATGATTTCAACTTAGCTCTTGGTTGGGACGCTGTTCGTCAAGGTTCTTATATCGGTCTTAATATGAATATGGACGCTAAGAGCACAGAAGTTTACTATGATAAATTAGAAATCAAAAATCCTGATAATTTTGGTAAAAAGGATAAATACGGACTTGCTGAGTTAGAAAAAGAAGACGAATCTGTTAAATACGACGTGTATTTCAAACAAGCAAAAGAAGAGCCTTCAAAGCTTGAACAATGCCAAGTTATAAACTTGGAAGATTCTTCATTGAGAATGCAAGAAGAAAAAGACTATCCAGAATTCAGAAAAATGCCAACAGTCGACAATGTTGAAGATTTATAATTTACGATTTTAAAACCTTCACAGCAGAAGAAATAATATAGAATTTTATAACCACCTTCTTTTTAGGTTTTATAATCGGATTAGACACAAACTTTTTAACCATAAATCTATTATAAAAAATTGGGTACAAAAAACATTACAAGAAATTGTAAAGAACAAGAGTAATAGTAGAAGAAGTATGAATTTAAGTCAAAAAACAACATTAATAATAATTCTAATATTATCTATAATCGGGTTGATAGCCATAACAACCTTCAATTCAAGATTGGCTTTGAAAAAAAGTATGAATATTTATAGTTCTGCTCTTGCCGATTATAAAGATAATAAGTATGAAAAATCTTATAGAGAATTTGGGAAAGTTTCAGCACTATCTTCTCTAAAACCGGCTGCAATGTACAGACAAGCAAGATGCTTAGAAGAATCAGGTCATTTTCAACGAGCAATTTTACAATACTCATTCTTAACTAAAAGATATCCTAATTTTCAACTAACAAGTAAAGCAAAATATAATTCTGCACGATTAGCTTATGAAATAGGCAAATATAATAAAGCAAAAAAAGGGTTTAAAGATATTACAAATAAATATTCTGATACAGAATACGCTGTAGCAAGTGAATATTATTTGGGAATGATTGAATACAGAAAATCAAAAGATTTAAAAAATCATACACGTAAAATTTTTGCAGAAGAAAAAGCTTTAAGCCACTTCAGACAATATCTTGATAATGCTTCAGGTGGTCGTTATGCACAAAATTGTATAAATAGGATTGAAGAAATTCAAAAGAAAAAAATATCTAAAGATGATGCTTATTTGATTGGCAAATCTTATATGGCACTTTTTGATAACAAAACTGCATCAACATATTTTGACAAAACTAATATTCCTAGAACTTGGGTAGATGTTGCAAAGAACGACTTTGATTTACATAATTACTCAAAAGTAAAAGCCTTAACAGAAAAAGGTATTAGGGAATATTCATACAATGTAGAAGTAAAAGATGTCTATAGAGCAATTGATTTGTATATAGCTTCTTCTAGCAACAAAAAAGTTGCAGTAGATACATTATCAACACTAAATCTTAATGCCAACGGGTACGATTATATAATGTATTTGAGCTGTAAAAACACAGAATCATCAAAGCAAGTTGATTGTTATAAAAAGATTTATAGCAAATACCCAGAAGGACAATTTGCAGCAGAATCCCTATACAACATTTTTTATGATGCAATAAAAAAAGGTAATAATTTGTATGCAAAAACTTTGGGAGAAGAGCATTTAAAAAATTATCCGAACACAAATTCAACTCCAGCCGTAATGTTCTGGCTTGCAAAAATCAATGAAAAGCTTAAATACTATAACGTTGCGCAAGATTATTACAATAAAATTATAAAAGAATATCCGGACGATTATTACGCCTTCCAAGCTTACTTAAAATCAAAACATATTGGACAAGGAATAATCAAAAACGATTTAACAGAAAAGAAAGTAATGTTTCCTTATAAAATGAACGCTAAAAACGACATGATAGTAAAACTAGCGATGTTAGAGGATTATTCATTACTACAAGACATCTGTGAAAAAGATAAATTTATCCAAAGTTGGCTTGAATACCAAAAAGGCGATTATTCAAAATCTGCAGTACTTGCAAGAGATGCAATGGCAGAATTAAAAGAAAAACCTCCTGTAAAAGATTTACGTTGGAGACTAGTTTATCCAATCCATTTCTACAAAGAAATCAAAAAATATGCAGGACAAAATAACCCTGTAATAATACTTTCACTTGTTAGAGAAGAAAGTTACTTTAACCCATCTGCAAGAAGCTCTGTAGGTGCAAAAGGGTTAATGCAACTTATGCCAGAAACGGCTAATGATATTGCTAACAGAAATGGTATTGGTTATTTTGATTTAGACAATCCAAATGATAATTTAAGAATTGGTAATTTATACTACACATATTTAAAAAATATGCTTAACCACAATGACTTCTTCGTAATTCTTGCGTACAATGGTGGATTTAATGCCGTTAACAAGTGGAAAGGTTATTTGAACTACGAATGCGATAATGACTTTTTAGAACAAGTTCCATATCCAGAAACACAAAATTATCTCAAAAAAGTTTTGAGAAGTTACTGGAATTACATAAGATTGTACTAATTATATTTTATGCAACAGGCGCATTAGCAAGAGATTCAACATATCTACCAGCATAAACGGCAGCCACAGCACCGTCTGATGTTGCAGTGATAACTTGTCTTAATGGAGTTGTTCTAACATCACCTGCAGCAAATACTCCGTCTACAGAAGTTTTCATTGTTTCATCTGTAACAATGAAACCGTTTGAATCTTGTTCAACTTGTCCATTGACTAAATCTGTATTTGGTAAAAATCCAATATATGGGAAAATACCGTCCACATCTAATGTTGAAACCTCATGAGTTTTTACATTTTCAATAACAAGTGATTTCACAGTATCTTCACCCTTAATTTCATTTACAACTGTGTCGTAAACAAATTCTAATTTTTCGTTTTTGAAAGCTAAATTTTGAACAATTTTATCCGCTCTAAATTCGTTTCTACGATGAATTACATAAACTTTATCTGCAAATTTAGTTAAATACATAGCTTCTTCTAAAGCCGCATTTCCGCCACCAACAACTGCTACAGTTTTTTCTCTGTAAAATGCACCGTCGCAAATAGCACAATAGCTAACTCCTCGTCCTAAAAACTCTTTTTCGCCTTTTACACCAAGCTTTTTAGGTTGTGCACCGGTTGCAATGATAACTGATTTTGCCTTAAAGGTATGAGTTAATGTTTCAATAACTTTTGGATTAGAAATTAAATCAATTTTTTGAATTTCTTCCATAGGAAATTTATTTACGCCAAACTTATCAGCATGCTCTTCCATTTTTTCCATTAAGTCATAACCGCCAATAATAGGAAAAGCAGGATAATTTTCAAGTTCTAAGTAGTTTGAAGGTTGACCACCAAACATACTTACATCAACAATAGCAATATTACCAGTCGCTCTTGCAGCATAAATACCTGCTGCCAATCCTGCAGGTCCACCACCTAATATTACTGTATCAAATTCTAAAATTTCGCTCATCTGATTACCTTTTCATTTATTTTGACGTATTAATATAAAAAATGTTTCCGATAAAAATGCCACATTTTGAAAAGATAAATGTGGCATTTTGTATTTTTAAATTTAACTGCTATAAACTATACAGTAGCCATTTTTTCGTTTAGAGTTTTTGCAGATTCTTCATAGCCTGCTCTACCCATTAAAGCGTATGTATAATTTTTAGCTTGTTCAACACCAGGTTGGTTGAATGTATTAATATTGTATAATTCACCGGCAATTGCAGTTTGAACTTCTAACATATATAACAATTGAGCTACGTTATAAGCATCAACTTTTGGAATTGAAATTGTTATTGTTGGACGTTTGTAATCTGATAAAGCAACTCTTGTAGAATCAGCTTCAGCATTAATTAATTGGTTAATAGTTTTACCGCCCAAGTAACCAATTCCTGTATAATCAAAGATTTTTGGAATTTCTAATTCGTTATCAAATTCTTCAACTCTGATGAATGAAATAACTTTATCGTTTGGACCTTCATTGTAAAGCTGAATTTGAGAGTGTTGGTCTGTCGCACCTAAAGCTTTGATTGGAGTAGGACCAACATGAACTTCTTTACCTTTGTTATCAACTTGTTTACCTAATGATTCTGCCCATAATTGAACATACCAATCAGAAACATATTTCAATCTGCTTGAATATGGCATCATAACTGATAATCTCTTGTTTCTCTTAGTATCCATTAAGTAGTGAATTAAAGCGTTTTGAGCTGCGATATTTTCAGCAATGTTAGTATTTTTCAATGCTAAATCCATATCTTTAATACCATTCATGATTTCATCAATATCAATACCAACTAATGCTAAAGGTAAAAGACCTACAGCTGAAAATACTGAGAATCTGCCACCTACATCATCTGGAACTACGAATGTTTTATAACCTTCTTGGTCAGCTAATTGTCTTAAAACACCAACTTTTTTATCAGTTGTTGCTACGATATTTTTTCTGTATTCACCACCAAGTTCTTTTTCCATAATGTCTTTAACAATCATATATTGAGACATTGTTTCTGCTGTAGAACCTGATTTTGTAATTACGTTAACTAAAGTTCTTTTTAAATCGATTGTATTTAATAAACCAGTGATTTGATCTGGATCAATGTTATCTAAGAAGAATAATCTTGGATAATTGTCTCTTTGTTCTGGAGTTAATAAGTTCCAGTATGGTTTAAGTAAAGCTTCTGAAACAGCTATACCACCTAAAGCAGAACCACCAATACCTAAAACTAAAACGTTATCAAATCTACCTCTTACCATTGCAGCAAATTCTTTAACATACCAAACAGTTTCTTCATTGTAACCTAAGTTCATCCATTGAAGCCATTGTCCTGGTTTGTCTTTTCTTTTGTTTAAATCTGTAATAATTTGAGCAATTTTGTCTTTGTGTTTTGCGAATTCTTTTTCAACTTCTAAACCGTGTTCTTTGCCAATAACATTTTTGTCAACATTAAGGTAATTTAATTTAATCATTAAAATATTCTCCATTTAGTCTTAGTAAGATAGTACTCAAACGTATGCTCAAAGCATTAATACGTTCTAAAAATATTCTACTATTCTAAAAAAAAAAATACAACAATTAAAATAAAATTTTTAGTCTTGTAAATCCATTTTTTGGTAAGTTGTAATCTTACCTTTTTCTTTATAAAGTTTCTGAAAGTTTTGTTGAGATTGCTGATAATTGCTGATAGAAGCTTGTAGAGACTTATTTACAGCAAAAAATAAGATTGGGAAGGAGATAATTACAGTAATACAAACAACAATCAAATGTTTTAAATATTTTTGACGTTCTTTTAATTGCTTATTTTTTATATCTGAATTATGACTTTCGCAAAGTACATTATTTATTAATTCTGTTCTATCATCAATTGATAAACTGTCAACATAATCAATATTGTTTGGAGTAATATAAATTACATACTTTTTGCATTCACTTTTTGGAAATTCGTCAAAAACAGAAGCTTTTTTATTTTGAGCTGGCTGAATTTCAGAAGGAGATGAACTTACGACTTGCAAATCAGCCTCAGTTGGAGGCGCAACTTGAATATCTGTACTATTATTAAAATCTTCGTTAGAAAGATTTGAAACATCACCAATATCAACATGTTGTTGTAATTGTTGAGTTAGAGCTTCAATGTCGATATTGTCATCAAACTCAATATCGTCTTCATCTTCGTCTTCATCATCACTAGTAACAGGTTTTGGCTGATTTTCGTCTAAAATATTTTCATCTTGTTCTAAGTTATTTTCTTCCAATTTTGCCTCAAAATTTTTATTTATGCTAAAATAATTATATATTATATTAAAGGATTAATCAACTATGAACATCAATAAAGACAAGTTAATCGGTTATATAAAGGATTTAAAAAATACTAAAGTTTTAATAATTGGCGATTTAGCTATGGACGAAATGGTTTATGGGAACACAGAAAGAATTTCTAGAGAAGCTCCAGTTCTAATTCTTTTACACACAGAAACAAGAGAGATTTTAGGTGCAGCCTCAAACGCAGCACACAACGCATCTGCAATTAATTCTGGCAAAGTTTCTGTTATTGGTGTTTTAGGAGAAGACTATCAAGCAGACCAACTTAAGGAAGCTTTCAAAAATGCTGATATTAATACTGAATATTTAGTTTATGATGCAACTAGAAAAACTACTACAAAAACTCGTATTTCTGGTTCATGCTCACAATCTGTTACTCAACAAATTGTTAGAATTGATAGACAAACATCAACTCCAATTTCTAAAGAAACAGAAGCCAAAGTTATTGCACAAATGGAAAAAGCTATTCCATTGCACGATGCAATAATTCTTTCAGATTACCATATCGGTGTATTAACTCAAAAAGTTATTGATAGAGCGATTGAACTTGCAAATAAACACAATAAAGTGATTGTTGCTGATATCCAAAAGAATTTTGATAAATACAAAAACGTAACATCACTTACACCAAATTTACCAGACACACAAAAATTCTTAGGTTTTAGCTTAAACACGAAAGAAGATTTTGAAAAAGCTGGTACAATCTTACACAATATGATAAAACCAAAATCAATCCTAATTACATGTGGTGATAGAGGAATGATGGTTATCGAACCAGATTATAAAGTTACAGAAATTCCTGTATTCAACAAATCTCACGTATTTGATGTAACAGGTGCTGGAGATACTGTAACAGCTATTTATACAATGGCTTTAAGTATCGGTGCTGAACCAGTTTATGCGGCTGTAATTGGTAACATTGCAGCTAGTATCGTAATCAAACAATTTGGTTGTGCAACAACTACCATTGACGAGCTATTGGAAATGGTGGAAAAGAAAGAAAAAGAACTCTGTATTAAGTAAAAAATTAAAAAGGAGCGAAATATGATAGCAAAATTAAAAGAAATAAAACCCGTAGATTGGATTATTTTAGCTGGTGTTCTAATTGCACTGGTTGTTGGCTTTTTGACTTTCACTCACGTTAGACAAACTGCTGGCAAACAAATTGAAGCAACTTCTAAAATTGGCTTCCAAGTCTTCTTAAGAGGCGTTACAATCACTAGCCAAGAATTACCAATGAAGAAAGGTGAAAAAACTTTCTTAACTATTAGAAACGTACCATACAGCGATTTAGATATTATCGACGTTGTAGCAGATACAAAAAAAGTAATTTTACCAAACGCTAGAGGTAAAGAACAATTCACAGTGTTACCTGATGTATCACAAGCAGCTTCATTCGACGTGTTAGTTACAGTTGCAGATACTGCAAAAATCACTAAAGACGGTGCTGTTGTTGGTGGTAACAAAATAAAAATCGGTATTCCTGTAACAATCGAAGGTAAAAATTACAGATTTAACGGTGTTATCTCTGATGTTCAAATTATTAACGAAAATTCTCAAAACGAAACAAAAGATAACGTTAAGAAAACACCTGACAGTATAACTTAGAATTGAACAATAAAAGGTCAAATAAGGGGCAGACAAGTAAGTAAATGTTTAGAAAAATATTTTCTATTACTCAAGAAAAATGTGCATATTTATGTGAAAACAGCTTTATTTTAAAGCAGTTGGATAATATTATCCTATTTTTTATCCTATTTTCACTAATTTCAACATTGTTTTGTTCAACAGATACAATTGGCTTTTTGGCTCTTATTGTAATTTTTTTAACAGTAGTAAAAATCTTCGTTAAAAAAGGCGAAAATATTGAAACAACACCTCTTGATATAACTTTACTTGTATACTTTTTATTTGTAGTAATAAGTTTAGCCGGTTCAACATTGTTTCACTTAAGCTTGAAAGGTTTTTTAAAAACTCTTACATACTTAGGTTTTTACTTATCACTTGTTCAATATCTAAAAAAAAATTCAAACAAATTAAACAAAATATTATTAACAGTTGGTTCAATGTTGAGTTTTGAATCAATCTACGCAGTATTTCAAAACTCAATACCAACTGATACGAACCTAACTTGGCAGGATACAAGTTACTTAATGCCAGAAGAAGTAATGACAAGGGTTTATGGAACATTACAACCTTATAATCCAAACCTTCTTGCAGGTTATTTAATCGTTTGTATTCCAGTTATATATGCTATTTGCGTATATTTCTTTACTCAAAAGCATTTTAAATTAGGAATTACAACACTTATATTATCCGCCATTTCAAGCTGGGCAGTAATTTGCACAGGTTGTAGAGGTTCATACCTCGCACTAATGGCTATTCTTGCTGGCGTTGCAGTTATTTCTGCTAAATTCTTATGGCAAAATTACAAAAAGATTTACATATCAGTAACTGGTGCACTTTGCGCATTATCAGCATTAGCAATCATTGCTATTAAATCTGTACGTTTAAGATTTTTATCAATCTTTATTATGAGACAAGATAGCTCAAACTCATTCAGATTTAATGTTTATCAATCATCACTAAAAATGTTTAGTGATAATTGGTTATTAGGTATTGGTTGCGGAAATCAAAATTTTAGAGAAATCTATGGTTTGTATATGAAGACAGGTTTTGATGCACTAAGTTGTTATAACATTTACCTAGAAACAGCTGTAGAAAGTGGCATTTTTGCACTCATTGCATTCTTAGCCTTCTTAGGAATTATGTTAACTAAAGGTATCAAATTAATTAAAAACTCAGAAAATATGTATGACGTAATTCTTGTATCAATGGCTGTATTAAGCATTATTGGAGTAATGATTCATGGACTCGTTGACACAGTATTCTTTAGACCACAAGTACAGCTAATCTTTTGGTTAATGTGTGCAATTTTAAGAGTCAAGCTCTATGAAAAGAATTAGCAAATATACATACAATCGCCGTATGAATAAAAACGATATTTTTCTTCGATAGCGGATTTATACGCTTCAAATACAAAATCTTTACCGGCAAGAGCGCTAATTAACATTAATAATGTTGATTTAGGTAAGTGGAAATTTGTAATCAAATTATCTACAACCTTAAACTCATAAGGTGGATAAATAAACAATTGAGAAGCAGATTTGCAAGCTTTAATTTCTCCAAATTGTTGATACGCAGTTTCAAGAGTACGGACAGAAGTTGTGCCGACCGCAACAAGTTTTTTACCTTTGGCTTTTGCATTGTTAATCATATCAGCTGTTTCTTGTGAAATTTCAAATTCTTCTGAATCCATTTTATGGTCTAAAATATTTTCACACTTAACAGGTCTAAACGTACCTAGACCAACAGTCAAATTAACATACGCAATTTCAACCCCTTTATTTTTAAGTTTTTCTAAAATTTCTTTTGTAAAATGCAAGCCCGCAGTAGGTGCAGCGACAGAACCTTCATTTTTTGCATAAACTGTTTGGTATCTGTCGTAATCCAATGATTTGCGTTCATCATCAGTCATCTTACGTTCAATATAAGGAGGAAGTGGAATGTTTCCAACCTTATCCAAAATTTCATAAAGTATTCCGTCATAAATAAGTTCAATAAGCCATTTGCCATCTCCTAAATTTTCAAGAGCTTTAGCAGAAAGACAATCGGCAATCTTTATAACCATTCCTTCTTTAATACGTTTAGAAGGTTTTACAAGTGCTTCCCAAATCTTTTCTTCTTTTTGTTTTAATAAAAAGATTTCAATAAAAGCCCCTGTATCTTTGTGTCCATATAGTCTTGCAGGAATAACTTTTGTATTATTTAAAACCAAAATACAATTATCATCTAAGTAATCAACAATGTCATAAAAATGTTTATGATAAAATTTGTGTTCTTCTCTGTTTAGCACCATCATTCGTGAATTTTCACGTTTTTCACTTGGTGTTTGAGCAATCAATTCTTCTGGTAAATCATAATCAAATTCTGAAACTAACACTATAATTACTCTTTCGGTTCAATTTTTTTAGCTCTTGCAACAATATCATCGTCGATTTTTTGTTTCTTTTCTTCTTCTTCTTTGTCCATTTGTTTGTTAATAACAACTGTTTGAACAACTTGGAATACGTTTGAAACAACTAAGTATAACAATACCCCTGCAGGAATTGGGATAAAGATAAATGTTGCAGTCAACATAATTGGCATGAAAGTATTCATTGATTTTTGCATTGCTTGTTGAGCAGGATCCATTTTTTGGTTTTTGTTTGTTGCCATCATAACTTTTTGGCTGAATACCATTGTTAAACCAAACAATACAATTAACAATAATACGTCATAGTGCAAACTATTTTTAACAGGAATAGAAGGCATTGAGTTAATCAAGATACCGTCTTTTCTTTCAAATGTAGCATCTTCTGATTCTTTAGTTTGCATATTTGTAACTTTAACTTCTGCTTTTTGAATTTTGTCAAGTTGAGAGAATTTCAAATCTAAACTGTCTAAGCTGATTTTGAAATCAATGTTTTCTCCAGGAATTAAATCACCTTGAATACTCAAAGCTTTATTAGGTTTTTCAATTTTCACACCGTCCATTTCGGTGCCGTCATTGAAATAAACCTTAGCAGTTTTGTTCAACATGAAAGTATCATATTTTGCAGCGCCCATAGTACCGTCGTTTGAAATACCTGCGCTTGTTTTTAATGTTGAATCAAGTCTGTTGATAAACAAGAATGATGTATCACCAGCCATTGAAATGAATTGTGGGCTCATTAATGATGTGTATAACAAAATGAAAATTGGCATTTGGATAAGAAGTGGAAAACAACCAGCCATTGGATTGAATTTGTGTTCCTTATAGAAATCCATCATTTTCTTTTGCATTAATTGTGGGTCATTTTTGTATCTATCTTGAATAGCCTTCATTTTTGGTTGAAGGGTTTGCATAATACGCATAGAGCGTTGTTGTGAAACACCCAAAGGCCACATCAAAACTCTTATTACAACTGTTAATAAGATAATACCTACACCAAAACCACCAACTACTGATAGTGATTTTAACAATTTTATCATTAATGTTACGAAATCCATTATTATTTCCTCAAATCTTTTTTATTTCCCTAATCTAACTTTGTCTAGGATACATTAAACACAATACCCAGTCAAGAAATTTAGTTATTATTGTTTTCTAAAGCGCTTTTTAGGGCTTTTTCTAAAACAACAATTTTTTGTTCTAAAACTTCTACTTTTGATGAATTTTCTGTATCAGAAATATCGATTTTTTCTACTTGTCTTTTGTAGCTTTTTAGTTTGTCGTTCAAAATCATAACAAAAGATTGCATATACAAAATACCTGCAACTACACCAATCACACCTGCTACAGCAATCCATTTGTTTTGTAATCTATAAGATAGGTATGCAATTACAGCAACCAATAATATTGTCATTATTTTAAATAAAATTTTCAATTTCTACTCCTTAAATATCTAAGTACCTTCTCTAACTTTTCGTCTTTGTCAATTTGTACGTTTATTATCTCATTAGAAAAAGGCTTTGTAAAGGTTAAACTATACGCCATTAAAACTTGTTCTTGCGTATGAATTTTAGAAGTTCCAGCACCATACAAAGTGTCATTTAAAACAGGGTGTCCTATTGACGCCATGTGAACTCTGATTTGATGAGTACGACCAGTTTTTAATTCTAATTCTACAAACGTATTTTCTTTAAATCTTTCTAAAACCTTGTAATAAGTTAAACTGTCTCTTCCACCTTCAACAATATCCATTCTTTGAGGATTTTTAAGACATCTTCCGATTGGTTTATTAATTACGCCATTATCTTCGTCAATAACCCCTTTTACTACTGCATAATATTTTCTAATAGCGGTTTTTTCTTTGATTTGTTTTTGCAAAAACTCATGTGTTTTATTATTTTTTGCAACCATTAAAAGCCCAGAAGTGTTTCTATCCAAGCGATGTACAATGCCTCTTCTAAACTCTCCGCCAATATCAGACAAAGTTTCAGGACAATAATTTAAAAGAGCATTAACAAGTGTCCCCGAATTTTCTTTACCTGCTGGGTGAGTCAACATGCCAGAAGGCTTGTTCACAACAAGCATATTTTCATCTTCATAAACAATATCTAATTTTATATCCTCAGCCTCAAGTGGTTTAACCTCAAAAACTGATTTATCAAACGCTACTTTATCTTTTTCTTTTAAAAAATAAGAAGGCTTTTTAGCCTTGTCATTAACAAGTACAAGACCTTTTTTTATAGCATCTTGAACGGTTTCCCTTGAAATATCTGCAAACATTTCAGATACAAATTTATCAAGTCTTTTATGCTCTTCGTTTTCGTCTATTATATATTCCATTTTAGATATTCTTCAAAATATTTTTGTGTAATAACAAAATTATTATAGCAACAACGCTAATATTTATAGCCATATCAGAGAAGTTAAAAATTGGAAATTCAACGAAATTCAAATAAATAAAATCTCTTACATAACCTAAAAATATACGTTCGTATAAATTACAAAATATGCCAGACATCAATAAAGATGACCAGAAAACACCCTTCATAGAAAGTGTTGATAAATTGTTTACGGTATAAACGAGAACCACCAATAAAGCAATTACAGAAAGGATTGTAACTGCGTAAGGATATTCCTCTAACAAGCTAAAAGCAGCACCAGTATTTTGAACATATCTAAGCGCAAAAACAGGATTAGAAACAGTTAAGCCTAAATCCATTTCATCAAGTAATAAGTCTGTGCAGTACATATTTGCAACAATAAAAAACACCAATGTTACAATCAAATATACCATTTTACTAACGATTGGTTGTTCTTGAGTTTTTTTAGATGTTCTAGTTTTTCTTTTCTTTTTCGCCATTATCTTTTACCGTAATAAATTTGTTTTCTGGAACAACATTAACTCTGTTAATAATATAACCAACGCCTGTTAAAAGTGTTTCTACTTGCTTATCCTTTGTAAGAACAGGTTTTGTAATGCAATAAGTTGCAACAACGTATTCGTTTAAATTGTCTTTATTTGATTTAAAAACTCTTTCTAAAATGCCGTCTTGAGGAACTTTTCTGTAAACCTCTTCTGCATTTTTGTGAGGATAAATAATTTTTTCTTGACCAATTGTAGCGATAACGAAAGAATCTCTAGGAACACCTTTAACGTTAAAAGTTACAACATAATCTTTGTTAGCTAAAATTCTGTTTGGTGCATAGAATTTGATATCCAAGTCTTTAGCTTTTTCAAACGCTAAAACAGTTTGTTCATCTACAACGTAGTCAGAGGCGAATTTCCAAGAACCTCTTGTGTGTTCTAAATAATAAACAACATTTGAAATACTTTTTAAATCACCTGTTACAGACTTATCATCAATTTGTTCAGTAGTTATACCAGTAAGAATTTCTTCAACCTCTGCAATTGCATAATTGCCGTTTATTTGAACATTTTTTATGTTCATTTGGTGTTTAACGTCAGAATATTTCGTCCAAGTTTTTTTGATAATGTCTAAATACACCTTTTTAGGCATTGCATCAATTGTGATATAATCGTCAGAATGCAAATTTTTAATACCGTCAAGGTCTTGAGCATTTTCATATTTTACATATTCATTCAAAACTGCTTTAACTTCTTTTATAGCAACAGTTTGAGATTGTTGCTCTGGCGCAACTGATTTAGCCATAGCTATTGGAGCTAAAAATAATATAAAAGCAATTGTTAAAATAATCTTCTTCATAAATTCATTATACCTTAAACATCTACATTTGACATCATATCAATTAATGTACTTATCGTTGTATCCATACTTACAATATCAGTTGTTCTTTGTTGCAAGAAACCGTTAATTTGAGGCATCATTTGAATAGCAATATCAAGAGTAGGGTTAGAACCTTGTTGATACATACCAACATCAATCAAATCCTTGTTTTCTCTATATAATGCCAATAATTTACGCATTTTACCAGCAGCAGCCTTGTGTTCAGGTGTTGCAATCGCACTCATCAAACGGGAAATACTACCAAGTACGTCAATCGCTGGGTAGTGGTTGGCTTCGGCTACTTTTCTTGATAAGAAAATGTGCCCGTCCGTAATACCACGCACCGTATCTACGATAGGGTCATTGATATCATCACCCTCCATAAGTACTGTATAAAAGGCTGTAATAGAACCTTTTGGACTGTTACCGGCTCTTTCAAGAACTTTTTGTAACCAAGAAAAGATTGAAGGTGGATAACCTTTCATTGTAGGAGGTTCACCCAATGATAAACCAACTTCACGACCTGCCATCGCACAACGTGTAATTGTATCGGTCATTAAGAAAACTTTTTTACCTTGATCTCTGAAATATTCACAAACCGCCGTTGCTGCCAATAAACATTTTTGACGAATCAAAGGAGGTTGATCACCTGTTGCACAAACAAGAACAGATTTTTTCATACCTTCTTCGCCCAAAGCATCTTCAATAAATTCTTTAACCTCACGACCACGTTCACCAATCAGTGCAACTACGTTTACGTCAGCATCAGAATTTCTGGCAATCATACCCAAAAGTGTTGATTTACCAACCCCAGAACCGGCAAACAGACCCATACGTTGTCCGCAACCGAATGTCAAACAACTATCTATCGCTCTAACCCCTGTAGAAAACATTTCAGTAATGATAGGTCTTTCAAAAGGACTTGGAGGTGGACCCTCGATACTTCGCCATTGAGCATTTTCAAGCTCCAATGGGTGTCCGTCCATTGGATTTCCCATAGGGTCAATCAATCTACCCAACAAGAATTCGCCAACTGGAATTGTAATTGGCTGACCAGTTGATGATACCAAACAACCTTGCCCTATCCCGTTACCATCTAAAAGTAAAAGTAATTGCGCAACTTCTCCTTTAAATGCTGCAACTTCTGCGGGTTTCTTTTCGCCTGTATTTGTTTCAATATAGCACAAATCGCCAATCTTCAAGCCAGGAAGTTTAACCTCAACCGTCAAACCCAATAATTTTGATACCGTACCTTTGTATTGATAAAGACAAGTATTATCAATAATACGTTTTGCTTTTGATTTTATATTGTCTAATCTTTCTTGATCGATATCTTCAAACATAATTGGTATTATATCACTTTTTCTTAAATTTTAGTAATTTCTGTATCTAAGTTTAAATCAATGTACTTAAATATGTTATTAACAATTCCTGCTGGAAAGAAGTAATTGTTATTTGCCGGAGTAATCTTAATTATAGCATTTTTTTTATCAACAGTTGCAACACTTAACAAAAATTGCTTTTTAACAACTGAAAATAAAATATAACCGCTTTTTGACTGTAATTCATCAATAGTAAATCTGTTTGCATTAATAGATGCAACTGCTAAATAAAACAACTTTTCTGTATCAGTTGGGAAAATTTTTGTACAATTCTGAAACGAAATCATTTGTGGAGTTGTTTGAGAAACCTGTTGAGTAGTTACAGGAGTAGGACTCGCTGTTGTAGTCGTATAATTTAAAGTCTGGGTTGTTTTTGGCGCTGATATATTTAAAGTCGCATTTTTCACAACTGGAACATTTGTTGATTGATTTACTTTTGGAACATAATTAACAGACGGAGTCAATGTTTGAACAGGTTTAGATGGTGGTTCAACAATGTGAGGTTTAATAACAGGTGCAGAACTGAAAATTGGTTCAGCCTTAATAACCTCTGCTGCATATCCAACAGATACCATTAAACAAAATATTAATAATATACTTAATATTTTTACTGTTCTTGCCATGTTCTACCTAAGTTTACATCAACTTTCAAAGGAATTGCAAGAGGCTGATTTAATTCCATTGCTTTTACTACAATTTCTTTTACTTCATCTTGTTCTTCTTTTTGAACTTCAATTACAAGTTCATCGTGTACTTGCATAACCATTTTTGATTTTAAGTTATGATTGTTCAACTCTTTATAAGTTTCAATCATCGCAAGCTTAATCAAATCCGCCGCAGTACCTTGCAAAGGTTGATTAATTGCTGCTCGTTTACCAAACTCTCTTATCATATGGTTTGGACTAGAAAGTTCGTTTTGAACGTATCTTTTTCTGCCAAAAATTGTTTCTACATAACCATGAGAAAGTGCAAATGCAACTGTGTTTTCCATATAATTATGTACTCTTGGATATGTCATAAAATATCTATCGATAAAATCTTGAGCTTCATTTGCAGAAATACCCAAAGCTTTTGCAAGACCGTATTTAGTTTGACCATAAATAATACCAAAGTTTACAGCCTTAGATTTGTAACGCATTTCTTTTGTAACTTCTTCCACAGGAACTCCAAAAACTTTTGATGCTGTAATTGTATGAACATCATGGTTTGTTCTAAAAGCATCAATTAAATTTTCATCTTTTGAAACATGCGCCAATAATCTCAACTCAATTTGGGAATAATCGGCAGACAAAATTAAATTATTTTCCTTATCTCTAGGAATTATACATGCTCTTAATTTGTTACCTTCCTTTGTTCTTGTCGGAATATTTTGCAAATTTGGATTAGAAGAAGAAAGACGTCCAGTTGTTGTAACTGTTTGATTATAAGTCGTATGAACTCTTTCATCTTTATCAATCAATTCTGGCAAAGAATCTGTATAAGTATTTTTTAATTTTGCATATTTTCTAACTTCTAAAATATATTTGCAAATTTCATGTTCTTCAGCTAATTCTTCTAAAACTTCGGCACCAGTTGATTTCTTTTTCTTTTTACCTGTTCCTTTTAGTTCAAGCTTTTCAAATAAAATTTCGCTAACTTGTTTTGGCGAATTGATATTAAAAGTTTCACCCGCAATTTGATAAATCTTTTCTTCGTAATTTTTAATCTCTGATTCCATTTCTTTTGAAAGTTCTTGAAGATATTCTTTATCCAAAGAAACCCCAGTAAATTCCATATCGGCAAGGACGTAAAGAAGAGGAATTTCAAAATTACTTAATAATTTTTGTTCTTTTTCATCTAAATTTTCCTTCCAATATTTAGAAAGTTCCGCTGTTACAAACGCTCTATCAGAAGAAAATCTGAATAACTCATCTTCCATTGCTCTTTTGTAATCGTAAACATCTTTTTTAACCTTAATACTATCTGGCATCTTTTCCATAATATAACCTAAAAAGTTTAAAGTCTGAATATCAAGTTCATGCTTATTTGCAGGGTTTTTGATATAACTTGCTAAAGTTACATCACATTTAATACCTTTTAAGTTAATTCCGGCATTTTTTAAAATATTAATATCATCTTTACCGTCATAAGTTATTTTTTTGATATTTTCATCTTCAAAAATTTCTTTTAAATCAGCTAAAACTTTTTCAGTTGCAGGAACGTAATAAACTTTATCCTTTAATGCAAAAGTTAAAGCTATAATTTCACTATTTACAGCATTTTTAAAGTTTGCAACAATATCTAGTGCAAAAACTTTTTCCTCTTTTATTTTTGAAATAAGAGAAGAAATGTCATTAGATAAAATTTCTTTTTCATAGGATAAATTTTTATCGTTAATAATATCTTTTGCAACATCAGCAAATAAGCCTAATTGCATTGAGCCGTCAACATTTTGAGTTGATTTAGGAGTATCAAACAAAGATTGTTGAGCCTGTTGAGGTTCTTCTTTTGGTTTTTGTTGAGCAGTAGAAACTGTTTCTCCTTTATTAAATGCTCTCATAATTTTATCAATATTTCTTACAAATGAATTTAATTGATATTTTCTTAAAAAGTTAAGTGCATTTTCTATATCTGGAAGTTCAATCTTTGCACTTTCAAAATCAAAATCAATATCAACATCACGGATAATAGTAGCAAGTTTTTGGCTTAACAAAGCCATATCCTTACCATCACAAAGTTTTGTTTTAACTGAAGGCGGAGTAAGATTTTCGCAATCTGCTAAAATATTTTCTAATGTTTGATATTGCGCTAAAAGTTTTTGCGCAGTTTTTTCTCCAATACCTTTAACACCTGGAATATTGTCTGAAACGTCCCCCCTAAGCGCTTTATAATCTATAACTTGATTAGGATAAACTCCCCATTTTTCAAAAACTTTATCCCAATTATATTGGATTAATTTTCCGCCATAAGGAATTAAAACTTGAGTCAAGCCTTCTTTATCTATCAATTGAAAAGAGTCTTGGTCGCCTGTAAGAATATAAGTTTTATCACCTTTTTCAGAAGCCATTTTACTGATTGTACCAATCAAGTCGTCCGCTTCAAAACCTTCTTTTGTATAAATAGGAATATTAAAAGCATTTAGTCCTTCGCAAATATAACCAAGTTGCTGATGTAAAGAATCAGGCATAGCCTCTCTTTGACCCTTATATTCCTCATACATATCTGTTCTAAATGTATGACGACTAACATCAAAAGTTACAACTAAAGAATCTGGGTTGATATTTTTATTTTCCAATAAATCAAAAATAGCTTTAAAAAAACCATAAACAGCCCACGTTTGAACATTGTCTGATGTTTGCATATTTGTACGCTCTAGAGCATAGTATTGTCTAAAAGCTAAAGCGTGTCCGTCAATTAATATCAGTGTTTTTCCCATACGGCTATTTTCTCATAAATTCTGGTAAATATCAAATGATTAACAATTGGTGAATTGTGAGTAGCGAGTAGTGAGTGGTGAATAGAATACTCTGTCATTCCGGACTACAATCCGGAATCTGAGGTTTGGGAATGGATAAAAGCAATCGTTAATCAGATGCTGAATCACACTACGTTTCCTTTTATCCGTAAGGCATTAAATTGGATAATATGCCTAACGGCTTAAAGTCAACTACGGAGACAGGCTCACAAGTTTCGCTCTAGCTCAACTGTTCGCTTTGTCAAGTTCAGCATGACACAAAAGGTATGCCATCAACTTCTCTATTCCCCACGTTTCATCAATACAACGCCAAAAGGTATTAAAAAGAATGCAGTCAAAAGCGTTGCTATAATTAGTAAAAAGTGAACTTCTTTTATACTAAAAGTATCTACGTCATTCTTTAAATATTCATTAAATTCACTGGTTTTATTCGTTGCAAAATCAGTATTCAAAAGTTCTGTTTTAACGGTCTTTTCGCCATCAACAAATTTTTGAATAACATAAACTTGTTGAACAGGAAATCTTTTAGTCTTCTTCCAATACCAACCTGCATTATCAATATTATCCAGATCGTAAGTTTTAAAAACTTGATTTTGATAAAACAATTTTCGCAACTGGCAAGAGTTTTCAGCCTTTGAACACACAAATTCTTTTGAACTTGTAATTGCGTAAAATTGTACAAAAAACAGTGCAATAAATATAAAGCCTATAAGTTTATTAATCAACTTATCACCCATTATGCAATTTCTTCTTTAGCCTTCGCACTTTTTTTAGGAAGTTTAATCAATTCAGCCTTATTTCTGTTTTCAACCATTTCTCTTGTTATAGTGAACTTTTTAACATCACCTTTCGTTGGAACATCATACATAACGTCTAACATAAGTTCTTCAACGATTGAACGCAATGCTCTAGCTCCTGTTTTACGTTTGATAGCTTCTTGTGCAATCAATTCAATTGCATCATCATCATATTCTAAATCAACACCGTCCATTTTTAATAGACATTGATATTGTTTCAAAATAGCATTCTTTGGTTCTGTTAAAATCATTTTCAAAGTTTTTTCATCTAATTGGTCAAGTACTGCATAAACTGGAACACGACCAATAAATTCTGGAATTAAACCGAATTTTAGCAAGTCTTCTGGTTGTAATTTCTTCAACATTTTAGATGCAGCTGCTTCTTTATCAGCTTTAGTCATAATCTTAGCACCAAAACCAACAGAAGTGCCTTCTTCAGCTCTTCTTTCAACAATCTTATCCAAACCTACAAACGCACCACCAACAATAAACAAGATGTTGCTTGTATCAATTTGGATAAATTCTTGATGAGGGTGTTTTCTTCCGCCTTGTGGTGGAACATTAGCAACTGTACCTTCAATCATTTTTAATAACGCTTGTTGTACGCCTTCACCAGATACATCTCTTGTGATTGAAGTATTTTCTGATTTTCTTGCAATCTTATCTATTTCGTCAATATAAATAATACCTTTTTCTGCTTTTTGCGCATCGTAATCAGCAGCTTGATATAATCTTAACAAAATGTTTTCAACGTCATCACCTACATAACCAGCTTCTGTTAATGTTGTAGCATCTGCAACTGCAAATGGTACATCTAAAAGTTTTGCCAATGTTTGTGCTAACAATGTTTTACCACTACCAGTTGGTCCAACTAGTAGAACGTTTGATTTTTGAATTTCAACGTCTGTTTTACCAACTTCTTTATTATGTTTCAATCTCTTGTAGTGGTTGTAAACTGCAACAGATAAAACTTTTTTAGCATCGTCTTGACCAACAATATGCTCATCTAAGTAAGCTTTAATTTCGTGTGGTTTTGGAATGTCTTTAAATTCGCCGTCAGCTTTTTTAGCTTCATCAGCTTTTTCTTTTTCTTTGCCTTCAAAAATTTCTTCGTCTAAAATTTCGTTACAAAGCTCTACGCATTCATCACAAATATAAACTTCAGGACCTGCAATAAGTTTTTTTACCTGGTCTTGAGTTTTACCACAAAATGAACATTTTAATCTGCTGTCATCATGTTTAGGCATGCTGAAAATTCTCCTAAAATCTACCTATAAATTAAACTGCATCTCTAGATACAACTTTATCAATCATACCGTATTCAAGAGCTTCTTGAGGAGTCATGATGTAATCACGGTCTGTATCTTTTTCGATTTTCTTTAATGATTGTCCTGTGTTAGATGCTAAAATTTCATTTAATGATTTTTTAATTCTGATAATTTCAGCAGCTTGAATTTCGATATCAGTAGCTTGACCTTGAGCGCCACCTAAAGGTTGGTGAATTAAAACTCTTGAATGTGGTAAAGCTAATCTCTTACCTTTTGTACCGCTTGAAAGTAAGAAGGCACCCATTGAAGCAGCTTGACCTAAACAAATTGTTGAAACGTCAGCTCTTATGTGTTGCATTGTATCGTAAATTGCGAAACCAGCTGTAACAGATCCCCCTGGAGAGTTGATGTATAACATGATATCTTTTTCTGGGTTTTCAGAATCTAATAACAATAATTGAGCAACGATTAAGTTTGCTACCATATCATCAATTGGAGTTCCTAAGAAGATGATTCTTTCTCTTAATAATCTTGAGAAGATATCAAAAGAGCGTTCACCTCTGCTTGATTGTTCTATTACTACTGGTACAAAACTCATTTTTATTTCCTTTCTATATAATATTATATTTAATTAGTCTACATATTCTACTGTGTTATTTTCTGCCAAGAAATTAGCAACTTTTTCGTTGATAACTTGTTGAGATAATGAACTTAAGAAGCCTGGATTTTGAGATAATTGTTTCATCAATGATGTTTTATCCATTTGGTAAGCGTTTTGCATTTTTTCTAATTTTGCTTCCATATCATTAGCTTCAACAGTTAATTTTTCTTCTGATGCAATTTTATCGATGATTAAAGAGTTTTTAATTCTTTTTTCAGCATCTTCTTTTAATTGGCTCATGATACCTTCTTCACCATATTGTTGAAGAGCTTGTTCATAAGTAAAACCTTGCATTGCTAATTTTTGTTTGTATTCGTCTAACAAGTGATTGCATTCTCTTTCAATCATTGTTTCTGGAATTTCTAACTCAGTGTTTTCAATAACTTTGTCAAAAATAGCTTCGTCAGCTTTTGATTTATTTTGATCGTCTCTTGCTTTTTCAAGATATTTTTGAATATCAGCTTCTAAATCAGACATTGTCTCAAATGGACCAACTTTTTTTGCAAATTCATCGTTCAATTCTGGAACAACTTTTTGTCTGATTTCGTGAAGTTTAATTTTAAATGTAGCAGGAGCACCAGCTAATTTTTCTTCATGGTAATTTTCTGGAAATTTAACTTCGATATCAAATTCTTCTCCTGCATTATGACCAACTAATTGTTCAGCAAAACCAGGTATAAAGCTTGAATTAGCAATATCTAATGTGTAATTTTTACCGGAACCGTTTTTAATTTGTTCACCGTTTACATAACCGACAAAATCGAATGTTACTAAGTCAGTAGCTTCTGATGGTCTATCTACAACAATTTCAGATGTAACAGCACGTTGTTTAATGTTATCCATTGCTTTATCAAAAGCATCTTCAGGGATTTTTTCTGATTCAACTTTTACTGTCATACCTTTGTATTCGCCTAATTTAACTTCAGGTCTTAATTCAATTGTAGCTTTGATTTTTAAATCTTCGCCAATATTGAATTCGTAAGAATCAACACTTGGTTGAGTTACGATGTCATAATTATTTTCCTTAATAACTTCCTGGAAAACTCTTGGAAGCATTGATTCTAATGCTTCGTATTTAATTCTTTCTTTACCAACGTTTTGTTCAACGATAGGTCTTGGAGCTTTACCTCTTCTGAAACCTGGAATGTTGATGTGTTGTGAAATTCTTTGTACAGCTCTGTTATAAGCATCTACTGCTTCTTGTGCTGGAACTTCTATGTTTAATTTTACGATGTTTTTTTCTTGTTTTTCTACTTGTGTCTTCATATCTCTCACCTATTAGTACTACTAGTTAAATTATACCAAGTAAAGATTGATTGTAAAGTAATTTTAAATTTTATGGTAACATGGTGTAGGTTAAATTATGGAAAAATTATTAGAAAACGCAAAAACTACGCATATTCTTTCAAAAGAAGAACTGGTACAGATACTTTCCGATGAAAGCATTAATGACTTTCTTTTCAAAATAGCCGATGAAGTTAGAAAAGAACATGTTGGAAATGAGGTTCATCTTAGAGGTTTAATTGAATTTTCAAACATCTGCAAATGTAATTGCAAATATTGCGGACTTAGAAAAGATAATCCAGAGCTTGAAAGATACAGATTAACTATCGAAGAATCCTACGATTTTGCCAAAAAGGCTAAAGACTACGGTTACAAAACTGTTGTCCTACAATCCGGAGAAGATTCTTACTATTCCATAGAAAGACTTGTTAAACTTTTACAAGACATAAAAAAACTTGACCTTGCTATAACTCTAAGCATAGGTGAACGCTCATTTGAAGAATATAAAGCTTTCAAAGAGGCTGGTGCTGATAGATATTTAATTAGAATTGAAACTACAAACAAAGAATTATACAAAAAATTGCACCCAAATATGAGTTTTGAAAACCGTATTAGATGCTTAAAAGATTTAAAAACATTGGGTTACGAAGTTGGTACTGGTTGTCTTGTAGGATTGCCTGAACAATCAATTGAGTCATTGGCAAATGACATTCTTTTCTTCAAAGAAATTGATGCAGACATGATTGGCATTGGCCCATTCATTCCAAATCAAAATACACCTCTTAAAGATGCAACCGGCGGCACTATTGAAATGGCTCTAAAAGTCATGGCTCTAACAAGAATACTTCTCCCTACAATAAATATTCCTGCAACAACTGCAATGGAAACTCTTAATCCTAATGGCAGATTAATTGCGCTTCAATCAGGCGCAAATGTCGTTATGCCAAATGTTACAGAAGGCGATTACAGAAGAAAATACGAAATTTATCCAGGAAAAATTTGTGTTGGCGATACTCCTGCCCATTGCAGAGACTGCATTTCAGGCAAAATCCAATCAATCGGTAGAACCGTTTCAACAGGTTATGGATTTAGAATTGATAGATAGTGAGTTGTGAATAGTGAGTAGAGAATAGGAACTTCCCCTCGCCACATTTGCAATAGTGAGTAGGGTGGGAATATGAATAGAACATTTTGTATAAAAGTTAAATAATTTTCTTTCCCACCATTTCATAAAACAAAAAGAGGGCGAAGCCATTGGCTTCGCCCTCTTTTTGTTTAAATTTATTAGTAAGATACAGAACCTACATTGCTTTGGAACATTTTTTGTGCTGACTTAAATTCTGTTTCAACCAACGCTAGTTTTGATTGATAAGCCAACATTTGTTGATCCAATTTCTTTTCCAACATCTGTAACTTTTCTCTACGTGCTTCCATTTGTTTTACAACAGGACTATTTGGATCTAAATCAGTACCTGCTGAAACTAATTCAGAAGTTTGCGAAGTCAAATCCATTTTTGCTTTTGAAACCAATTGGATTTTATATTCTAAATCCAACTTTTGTGCGTTCAAATAGCACATTCTCATATTTGCTGTTAGTAAACCCATTTTCGTTTTCCTTATCTAGTTTCGTTAAGATTCTTACCTTTTAAGAATGCGTGTTGATTGTTTTCTGCAATCAATGATTCCATTCTGTTCAACTGATGACGGTGATAATTCAATCTATATTGAGCCATCTTCAATTTCTTCTTTACAGTCAATGCTTCCTTTAAAGCTTGTATCAAGTCTCCGAAGATTGCTTGTACGAAGTTTGTTTTGCTTATAAAGTTTTTAGCATATCCTAAAAAGTTTTTGAATCTTCTAAGGTCAGTTTGTAAAGCTTCAAGCATTGCTTATTCCTTTTCACTTTAGCAGACCTTCTACTATATTAAAAACATGTCAAACTTAATAATTGCTTGTTTTTTAACCTCAGTTAACATGTCTTAATCATGTGCAGTCTACTTTATCTCCGGTTACACTCAAAAAGAATACATCTCTTTTCGTCTCCGTATGTTTTATCGGCATAGATTTTTTAAACTTTAGGTCTTGAGGGATAAATTTATACAAATTGTAATAAAACTTTACACAATTCGCTAAAGTTTTTACTATAACGTTGTTTACAAAAATGTTATTTAATATAACTCTTATTAAAGTTCGTAGTATCATTTCACCAACTATAAGTTTTGAATAGCCTTAGAATCAGAATCGATAGATTCTTTAAGCATTTTTCTTACAATTTCACCTTGTGTATCAAGCATTTTACAAACTGTTTCAATGTTTCTAACCTTATTTGAAAGGATAGTATCAGCATTTGCCAAGATATTACTTGAAACACTTTGATATGCAGATAATGCAGCAGAAGAAGTACCTTGCATTAAGTTACCCATTACAACGGCAGGTAAACCATATTCGCCTAAATAAGGTGCAGCAGCAGTCAAAATACCACCCCAACCAGAAACTAATCCGGCTAAAGGCATGACAACATTTTGGAAACCTAAACCGTATCCATTTGCTTTACCAACACCGTATGCAACAGAGCTTGCGATATCAGCAATACCGCCAACACTACTTGCACCACCTGTTGCAGTGCCAGAATTTGCCATTGAACCTATTCCAGAAATCAATGAACCTATACCAGATACGCCAGCAGCACCACCAGTCGCTTTACCAGAACCTAAGCCCCAGCTTACAGGTGCAGCACCACTTGGAAATCCTGAATAATTATACAAGTTTGAAACACCAAAAGAAGATGTTGAACCACTTGAAGAAGGTGTCCAATATGATGTACCCGGAATGTTCATTGAACTTGTACCGCCCATTGTTGTCATAAACGCTGACGGTGCAAATAAACTTGCTAATTGGTATAAAAAGCCACCAGCTTGTTCAAAGCCAGTACCCGCACCAACTGAACCAGAAACGGTCAAGTCTCTTAGGCGGTCGTATGTTTCATACAACTGACATTTTGCATCACCTGATGCTGATCCAAATCGGTTTGCTATTACTAACAAGCTATCATTCTTGTAAGACATTTCTCTAGTTTCTTCCTTTTTGTGTTTACGTACGTTCTTGTCATGCTACTACTTTGGTAAATAACATGATTATATATTACACATTATATTTAATTTTTTTATTTTTTTTGTCAACCAAATGTATGATATTTTAAGGATTTTTACGATATTTTTAACATGATTTAACATGCCAGAAATTTGGAATAGTGAGTAGGTGTTAGTGAGTAGTGAGTAGAAATTTGTTTCTCCTTTTTGTGGCGAGGGGAAATAAATAACTAATTCCCTTCTCACAATGTAATGGGAGAAGATGTCCTATAGGGACAGATGAGGCAGTAGGGTGGAAATCTGAATAAAACATTTTATAAAAAAGTTAAACAATTTTCTTTCCCACCGTGTTTGCTGGTGAAAAAATCTCATAATTTTTATTTTTAATTCTTTACCTATATTAAATTCCCACCCTGCTTTTTGTATAAATGAAAAATCAACTAAAAGAACGCCTATTCACTATTCACTACAAAAGGAGCCGGTGCAAACTTGTGCACCGGCTCCTTTTTTGCTTTTTTATGTTTCGTCTATTTACTAACCGTTGAATGTCTTGAATGTATCTTCTACGTTCTTATCCATTACTTTCTTAACGGCTTCCATTTCTGTTTGCAATGCGTTATGTTCTGTATCAAGCTGTTTCAATCTCAATTCAAGAGTTCTATCTTGTTGTTGAATAATTGATGTTTTTGCGTTGATATCAGCATTTGTTTTTTCGTATTGTTGAGTTTCATAATAATACTGATTCATCGCTTGGTTATAAGCTTCTTCATTTGTTTTTGTTTCAGTATTCAAATTGAATGATGTATTATAATCTTTCAATTTAATTGAAGAAAATCTACCAGTACCAGAAGCATCATCCATTAACGCATAGCTTGAACGTACTACTTCTGAATCAACTTGTGATGTATAATATTGTTTTAATGGGTCTTGTTTATCAAGTTGACTTATTTCGCCAGAATTGTTTTGTGTAGATTTAATACAATCTTGCAATTCTTCTTCTGTACAATAATAAGTTGTGCCATTTTTAACAAATGTATAAACATCTTTGCCTGCATTGATAGCTTCCGCAATCTTAGTGTTTGGGTTATCCTCTGCAATTTTCTTCAATGTTGCATCTGTATTAGGGTCAGTTTTATCAGCAACGCTTGCAGAAGTATTACCTAATTTGTAACCTGATAAATTACCATTATAAATTGTAGCATCTGTTGAAGCTGCAATATTACCTATATAGTAATCACCGTTTGCTGTTTTCCAGATTTTTGCATCATCTGCAACTGTAGCACCCGCCAATTTCAATTGACTTCTTGCTTTATCTAACTCTTTAGCATCTGTGATTTCTGAGAAAACATTTCCGTTGTATGAGAATGCACCACCTGCTTCAGCCTTAATTGTTTGACCTGTAAGTTTTTTAACATCAACTTTAACTTGTGGGTTAGTGTTTGTATTTTCGATACCTTTAATTTCTTTTTCAAAATATCTGTACTTAACAGCGTAGTTGTATCCTTCTTCTTCATCAGTTGGTACCATGTCTGTGATTTCAAAATTATTTTGACCATCTGAGAAAGAATATTGTGTAGATACATAATCTTCTTGATTTGGAACAGTTGGAACAGATAGACCTAACATCTGATTCCATAATTCTGCACTCTGATTACCCAAAGCTGTTCTTGCTTGGTTAATCTGTTGTCCTTGATATTCGCAATTTGTTTTTCTTGCAGCAAGACCTAAATATCTCGCTTGTGAAGCTGCCATTCCCATGACTTTTTTCTCCTTTTTATAATGTATTACTATTTATATCTGTCTGCGAATAAAGCAAAATATAAAATTAAGTACATAAAGTTCTTAAATTTACATTAGCAATTCTAATTAGAGTTTTACTCAATTTGGACTTTTTGACTAATTCAATATTTTGCTTATTCGCTTTTTGTGTTTCCTTTCTTTCCGGTGAATTCATGCTAAACAACCTGTCTAGCATGATTTTCACTTTTAATATTATCTTGTAAATTTTAGATACTATATTACTAACCATTAAATGTCTTGAATGTATCTTCAACGTTTTTAGTAATAACTTTCTTAACGGCTTCCATTTCTGTTTGAAGAGCGTTATGTTCTGTATCTAATTGTTTCAATCTCAATTCAAGAGTTCTATCTTGTTGTTGAATGATTGATGTTTTCGCATTGATATCAGCATTTTTCTTGTTATACACTTGTGTATCATAATAGTACTGATTCATTGCTTGATTGTATGCTTCTTCATTTGTAGCTGTTTCTGTTTGTAAATTAAAAGCTGTGCTGTAATTTTTTAATTTAACAGATTTAAAACGACCAGTACCAGAAGCATCGTCCATTAATGCTCTTGAAGTCATAACTTTTTCTTCTTTTTGTTGCATTGTGTAATATTGCTTTAATGGATCTTGCTTATCGATAGCACTTACTTCGGTAAAGTTATTTTCTGCAAATGATTTTCTTGAAGCTTCTATTTCTGTTTTTGTTGCATAATACACAGTACCATTTTTAGTGTAAGTATAAATTTGACCTATTGCATCATTCCAAGTTGTATCATTTGGATATTGCGAAACTGTACCATTATATGCAGCCTCAATTGCAGCAGCCATTGTTGTACCTGGATTATCTTGTGCAATTTTCAATAATGCAGCTGCCAAGTTTGGATCTTTTTGAACATCTGCAACTTTTAACGCTGTTGCTTTTGAGTTACCTACATAATAATTACTTGCTGTTGTACCCGGATTACGATACAAATTGCTGAAAGAATTTGCCAATAATGCTGCTTCTGACGTTGCACTTGTATAATAAGTTTTACCATTGATAGTATATTTACCAACTGAAGTTTGACCTTTTGGAACAACACCTTTTTTACAAAGAGCTTCCCATTCCTCATCTTTTTGAGAGACTGTTGTAAAATCAATACTATCAACAGCCGTTCCACCCAAAGAACTCCATTCTTCCGGAGCTGAACCATCTTTTAAATACTCTAAAGTGTATTTACCATCCGCAGCTTTTGTTATACGCGCATTAGAATACTTTGTAACGGTACCAGTACCTGGTTCAGTCGATGTTCTAGGTAAATCATCTGAAATATAATAATTAACATCTGCATGCACTTGAGGGTTTGTATTTGCAACCTCAATACCATTTACTGTGTCTTCGTAGTAACGGTATTTTACTGTATAATTGTAACCGTCTTCTTCATCAGAAGGAACCATATCAAAAATTTCATAAGAGTTTTGCCCGTCAGTGAAAGAGTATTGAGTTCTTGTATAATTTGTTTGGTCTGGAACAGTAGGTACTGACAAGCCCAACATTTGGTTCCAAAGCTCTGCACTTTGGTTTGCTAATGCTGTTCTTGCTTGGTTAATTTGTTGACCTTGATATTCACAGTTTGTCTTTCTTGCTGCAAGTCCTAAATATCTTGCCTGTGAAGCTGCCATTCCCATAATATCTGTCCTTTCTCTTTTCTCTCTTTTCTTTCTGCGTGCTTATTTAATTATTTTTTCTACTATCCTATTGATATGTCTTGAACACTTCGTCAACTTTCTTTTCCATAATCTTTTTGATTGTTTCAATTTCATTTTGGAGTGAAGTTCTTTCTGTATCCAATGTTTTTAACCTTAACTCTAGATGTCTATCTTGTTCTTGAATTTTTTGTCTACTGTTTTCAATTTGATTTACCCTATCATCATAGGCTTGTTTTTCTTGATTGTACTGAATCATTGCGGCATTATATGCAGTATTATCTGTTGTAGATTCAGCATGTAATGAAAATTCTGAGTTGCTGAAATCTGCCAATGATATTGAACGATATCTGCCTGTAGAATTTGAATCAACTATTGCATCACAAGTTTTCAAAATTTCTTCTTGTACAAATTTTGTTGAATATTGTTGTAGTGCTAATTGATTTTCTGTATCTTTTGATGAATTAACAGAAGCTTCCAAATCTTCTATACATGAATATTGAATAGTTCCATTCTTAGAATATGTGTAAATAGTTTCGCCGTCATTAATAGCTTTTGCGATATTACTATCAGGGAATTGCTCTGCAATTCTTTTTAATGCAGCTTCAACCTCTACATCAGTTCTATCAGCTTCTTGTGTCTTTGTCGCACCAACCATAAAACCAGCTTGAGGCAAAGAACCATCTACATATGTTGTATTACCTTGCTCATCAGTTTTTGCCTTGATAATACCAGCATCTGTCAATGCTTGTTTTGTATCATCATCTAAGTCATCTAAACTTTGAACGATTTGTTTTTCACCGTTAATTGTTACAAGATATGCTCCACTCGGTAATTTTTGAATTGTTGTACCTGTTTTTTCATCAGTCGCACCAGTTCTTTGAACTTGTGGGTCTTGATTTTCATAATTCTTACCAATAGCAGTATCTTGATAATATTTATAAGTAACTTTTGAATTATATTTTCCGTTTGAATTTGATTTATCAATATCAACGATTTCATAATCGTTGTAGCCGTCATTAAAGGAGTATTGGTCTGTTGAATAATTAGTAATATCAGGCGCAGTTGGCACCTTCATTTGATAATATTCCTGCCATAGTCTTGAAGCTTCATTAGATAATGCAGTTCTAGCTTGGTTAATTTGCTGACCTTGCCATTCGGTATTAGTTTTCTTTGAGCCTATTCCTAGCAATCTCGCTTGTGATGAAGCTAATCCCATTGCTTTTATCCTTTCTGTTCAACTATCTTATTTTTCTTTTAATTCTTTTTTATGCAAAGTCAACATGTCGACTTCTACATGTAATCTAATATTACGTCATGTTTACATAAATTTACATACAAATATCGTAAATATCCTCTACATAGTTTAGCTATTTTTTATTCATTTCATCTATATGTAGGAAATTGGTGAGTGGGTATTAGTGAATAGTGAGTTGTGAGTAGAAAATTGTCATTGCGAGCGAATTTTCAATAGGGCGATGTGTGAGCGGAGGCGAACCAAGTCCGTAAGGTAGAGCGGGACGTTACTCCCGCGACAACCCGAATAATCCAAGACAACGAAGTGAAGCAATCCAAGCGCGAGTGAGCAGAGGGCGAAGACTTGAAAATTTTGAAAAATAAAATTTTGAAAAATTTTCAATCGAAGACCCGTTTAATGCGAACGAGCAAGATGATATGGAATCTGAGGTTGACAAATGGACAAATGCGTTTGTTGGTCAGATTCTGAGTCAAGCTCAGAATGACACAAAAGGTATGGCAAATAAAAATTAATCAAAGCCTATTGGAATGAATTAGATTGACTTATTGAAATATTGTCAAGAACTTGTCTGTTTGAACGAAGTGAGTTACAAGTTCTTTAATTGAAATTTAGTCAATCTTATGAATGTAAATCGGCTTTGAGAGTTTCTTTGCTCCACGTTGCTTGGTTGTTCGCATTAAACGTGCCTACGATTTACTGTTTTGCAAACTTTGTTTGCTTAAAACAGTAAAGTCTTCGCACTATGCTCACAATCCGCTTCTTTGCGGTCAAAGAAATGTGGAAAATAAGATTTATTTAATAATTCAAAACTGGTCAGACCCTGTGGAGAAACCAGACATTTTTCACGAAATCAGAGATTTCGGAAAAAGCAGTCAAACAAGTTCAGAGTAACATAAAAAATCGCAACAAAGTTATTTTAACTTTTTAAAGTTCAAGAACACATTGTTACAAAAACTATGTATTCTTGACTTTAATTCTATTTAGGCTATGCTTTAATTACGGATAGTTGTCTTTATAGTGAAAAGGATAAAAAATGAAATATAGATCAAATAACGTCTTACTATTATTAGAAGACAAAACAGATGATTACCAAGACAGAGTTGCCTTAGGTATCAAAACAGCTCTTGGCTGGAAAGAATTTACATACAAAGGTTTAGGACTTTTATCAAGAAAGTTAGGTAGTTATCTAATTAACGACCTTCAAATACAAAAAAATGACAGAGTTGCCATTCTTTCTGAATCTAAACCAGAATATGGAGCATGCGTTTTTGCATCTATTCTTTCTGGTGCAACTACTGTTCCTCTTGATATTAAATTAACTAAATATGAACTCATCTCAATCTTAACAGATTGCCAACCTAGAGTTCTTTTAGTTTCTCAAACTTATATTGAAAAAGCTTTAGAAATTCAAAAAGAAGTACCTTCAATTGAATACGTAATCGTTATGGACGAGCCAAGCTATAACATGACTCTTCCAAGTTTATACACCATAAACTCAACTCCTAATTGTAAATGGCGTCATAGAAGTTCTAAATCAACTGCATTCATTATTTATACATCAGGTACAACTGGAAATCCTAAAGGAGTTGAAATCTCTTTCAGAAACATGCTTGCTCAATTGAACGCTTTAAGCACTGTTGTTCCTGAATTCATTCCAGATGGAGAAAACACAAAGATTTTGTCAATCTTACCGATGAACCACTTATTTGAATTAACAGTAGGATTTTCAACATTCCTACTTTTAGGTACATCAGTATATTATACTCAATCGTTAAAACCAAAAGACATTTTAATGATTATGAGAGAAAAACAAGTTCAATTCATGGTTGTTGTTCCTGCTTTCTTAAAATTATTGAAAGCCGGTATCGAAAACGAAATTCATAATAATCCTGTTGCAAGAAAAGTTTTCCCTATCATGTATAATATTGCCAGATTTATTCCGTCATTTAGAATTAAGAAAATGATTTTCAAGAAAATACATGACAACTTTGGCGGACAATTCAGAGGTTGTATCTCTGGTGGTGCACCAATAGATAAACACGTTGCAAATTTCTTTGAAACAATTGGTATCAAAGTTTATGCAGGTTATGGCTTATCAGAAACAAGTCCTGTTGTATCTGTAAACTATGACAAGCGTAAAGATTACACATCGGTTGGTAAACCATTACCAGGGTTTGAATGTAGAATTGACCCAGAAACTGGCGAAATTCAACTAAAAGGTCCTTCTGTAATGAAAGGTTATCACAATCAACCTGAACTTACTGCAGAAACTATCGATTCAGACGGTTGGTTACATACAGGTGATATTGGACATTTAGACAAAGACGGTCATATCCATATCACTGGTAGAATTAAGAACATGATTGTTCTTTCTGGTGGTAAAAAAGTATTCCCAGAAGAAGTTGAAGCTGTTCTTGAAGCAAGTAACAACTTTGCAGAAGTTTGCGTAATGGGTTCTTCACGTGTTGGCGGTACAAAGAGCGGTACAGAAGAAATCGTTGCAGTAGTTGTTCCTAAAGATAACTTTGCTAAGGACAAATCTGATGAAGAATTAAATAAACTTATCAGAGACGAAGTTAAACAATTATCTTCTCATCTTGCTCCTTACAAAAGACCTGTAAATATAGTTGTTTCTAAACAAGAACTCCCTAAAACAACTACAAGAAAAGTTAAACGTAGAGAAGTAAAAGAATTATTAAATATTTAATAATCATAAAAACATAGCAATAAAAAAGAAGTGGTTTTAAAATCACTTCTTTTTTTATTAGAAAATAAATTGTGTACCAACTAAAAGTTTACTTCCTGTTTGATGAGCATGATTATCGTAATAAACATAGTTTATCATTAATTTTAAAGCATCACCCTTAAGTCTATAATTTATACCAGCAGTATATTCTTTTAATGGTTTACATGAAATATCCTTATTTGGAGTAAATTGGTCATATCGTGCCAAGAGTTCAATTTTATTAGACAATCTATAATATAATGTAGTATAAAAACCATCTGCTTTTAAATTCGAAGAATGTAAACTTCTCCCATTGTAGCCATCGGCAAGCATATATTCAAAATTCCATTTGAATTTTTTATATTTATATGTCGCATTAAATCCAATATTTTTGTAATAATTATCACGATTTCCTACATTAAAACTTGTTCCAACAATCAATTTTCCATATTTTCCATTTGTTTTTGACAACGGTTTAAAATTTATATTACCAACAAATTCAGCACCTGGAAAAAAATCATGGAAAAATCTATCCGATGAAAATACACCAATATCATAATCTACCAATGAATATGAACCAATAACTTTAGCACCTATTGCTCTTGCGTTTGAAAAAGTTCTTGAAATTTGAGCTTTGTTAATAAATGGTTGCAAATACCCTGACATACCACCCTCATAACCATTTGCTGTTCGGGTGTGTCCTATTCTTATTTTGTTATTCTTTCCCGCCTTGATAGTAATGAAGTTATCTAAAATCATCGCATTCCAATAAGGAACATCTTTTACTGGAACAAAGTTAAAAGAAAATCTGTAATCAATCGGCAAGTCACGAACTTTACCGACAATGCCGGCTTCACCCATAAATGTAGTGTCATTCGTATGATAATGTTCTGCATCCATAAAATTAAATTTAAAATCACCACGATATGCACCATACACTAACACATCTTCGATTAGTCCTGTTTCAAACTCATGGTATAAACGTTCACCAAATAAAGTTGGGTCAAAAGGCAATATTGGATGTTTTTTACTTACACTCAATTTAACATTTGGATACTCTTTAAAAGCATTTTCAACTTTTTGTGGCAAGGTTTCACTTTTTTCTATATCTTCTTCTAAATAAACCTCTTCTTTGTGATCAGGGTCATCAATTCTATAATCAGGTAAAAATTCAGGATAATGAGCATCGTCGACTTCTTCTTTCAAAGTGTCATCATCAATTCTAAAATCAGGAAGAAACCCTCTACTATCTTTTTTCCCTTCAGATTGTTCAACAAGAGCTAAGACATTTTCACGAAAACTCGTATCCAGCGCAACAGGTTCTAACTTTTCTGCCATGACAGGAGAATTAGAACACATTCCCAAAATAAATAGTAAAATTGATAAACACTTCTTCATATTATTTGACCATAATATCATATTAAAATGATAAAAACTAAGTACATTTGGACTAGATTTTATAAAAAAAAGAAAACACTTGACGAAAGAATATATTTAATATAAACTATTCATGACCTTCGGGATGTAGCGCAGCTGGTAGCGCACCTTGCTTGGGACGAGGGGGTCGCACGTTCGAACCGTGTCATCCCGACCATTAAAAAAAGGACTTCTTTTAGAAGTCCTTTTTTATTGCAAAGTTTTTGGCACACGGTACCCGTGGCAAAATTCTAAATATTCTTTATTCGCTTTGCTCACAGAATATTTGAACTTTGCATTCGCTCCCGTACGGCTCGTTCCTCGCCTACGGTAAGCCTATCATCCCGACCATTAAAAAAAGGACTTCTTTTTGAAGTCCTTTTTTATTGCAAAGTTTTTGGCACACGGTTACACCGTAACAAATATTTTTTGTAAATTATTCCCGAATTATTTTTACATTTAACTCATAAATAAATTTTTGCTCTTGTAACTATGACCTAGAGCTAATTTTAGCTGTCAAGTCCGTAAAAATACTTACGTACAAATACGGACTTTAAAAATTTTCAAAATTCGTCATAATAAAAAAGTCTTAAACAAGAAAGGAGTACAAAATAAATTGCTAAATGAAAAGCATTATAACAAAGTATAAATGTAAAAGGATTAAAATTAAAAATGAAGCAAAACCCAGAATTTGAAACCAAAATATAAATTTTGAGTTTAAAAATTTTTCACTTTTTATTCTTATGTTATGTATTTCCTCAAAAATGTAAATTATTAGAGCTACAAAAGAAGCAATATAAAAGATACCTAGCAATAAAGATAGATTAAGTATAATAGCAAAACCTACACACGCTGAACCTTTACAACAACTAAAATAGGCATAAGGCAAAATAAAGAGAACAATTAAACTAAATATAGCTACTATGTTAAAGCTATATTTACTTCTAAATGTTGCGTTTTGAAATTTATCTAAAAACATAAAAGTATATTACACAAAACAAGAAAGGAGAACAATAAAATTCATGAATAGTAATTTAAAATTTGACAACGAAATGAAAGATTTATCAATGTGTGTCTACAAAGGAAATAAAAAACACAAACCAAAAAATTGGATAAAAGTTTCTGAATATAATTCAAACAAGGGCTTTCATGGAGAAACTTTTTATAAAGATGAGATGGTAGTTATATCTTTTCGAGGAACGGAAAAAGATAAAGGTGATATTGAGAATGATATACGAATGGGAACCAAATTTTTACCAAGTCAGTACGTAGATGCACACAATTTTTATCTTCAAGTTAAATCAATTTTTCCTAATAAAAAGATAGTTTTTACAGGGCACTCTTTAGGAGGCGCATTAGCTCAAATTATGGGTGCTGAAACAGGTAATGAAACTGTTACTTTCAATGCTTATGGTGCCGGTGATTTAATGCAAAAAGATAATATTAAAGGAACAAATATTAGAAACTATGGAAATATTGATGACACAGTATTTAACCTTAATTTGAGAAATCAATTGGGTAAAACTTACATCATTGGAAGTAAAGAAAAATCAAAATATTTAACTAGCAGTGATAATCTTGGTTATAAATCTGGGCAATATCCTATTAAAAAACATTTTATTGAAGATATGGGTAATCTTGAAGATGCAGTTGAATACAAAAAGCCAGAAGAATTAGGCTCAAATTTATTGAAAGCAAATGTTTCTTATGATATCAATGCTCGTGATATTGATAAAAAGCGAGTTATCACAAGAGAAGAAATCGCAAAAATGTCAAAAGACGAATTTGAAAGAAATGAAAATTTTATTAATCAGCAATTAAAACTTGGTAACATCATGTCAAAAGCACAAGCAGATGAAAAGGTTAAAACAGGTGATTTGATTTGGGTAAATTCTTACACACGTGATGATGGTACAAAGGTTTGTGGATATTATAGAAGAAAATAAAATACAACACACACTAGCACTGTCAGTCTATCTTGCTTGCAGTGTAAATTATAGATAATAAAATGTAGGTCGGATTTACTAACTCTACAATATTTTACTCAAAATCAAACAAATCTTTAATTTCTACACCAAGGTTATCAGCTATAATTTTCAATTTTGTGATAGTAACATCGGTTCTTGCAAGTTCCAATAAACTTATCATTGAACGTGAAACTCCATTCATTGCAATATCATCTTGTGTTAAATGTTTTTCTGCTCTTATCTTTTTTAAATTCTTCGCAAATTTTTCTAAATATGTCTTGTTCATTTTTTGATTGTTAGCTATACTAGCATTAACTACAACTAGTACGGCTAGCAATTCAAAAGGTATTATTATGTCAAAGAAAAAGATATTAATTGATTTAGACGGAGTTTTAAACAATTATGGAAAAGATATTTTTGACGAAAATTCTATTCCAGAAATAAGAGCAGGTGCAAAAAATTTTCTTGAAAATCTCAGTGAAAAATATGAGTTATACCTCTTTACATCTCGTAATCTAATCCTTGCCACAAAATGGCTTATTGATAATAATATTGATAAATATTTTAAAGATGTTACAAACATCAAAATACCGTCATATCTTTATATTGACGATAGAACTGTTTGTTTTAAAGGTGATTACAAACAGACTCTTGAAGATATTGAAAACTTCAAAGTTCATTGGCAAAACTAAAGAACTGCTCTTAAATTTTCAACCATTTCACTTAAAATATCTAAAGTCTTTTCATTAGGTTGTTTCAAAACTTTTTCAAGATTTTCTTCAAAATCTTTCGGCAAAATTTTCAAATTATCTTTTGCGTATTTAATAAGTCTTTTTTCTCCGCAATGAAGTTTTTCATTAACAGCAAAAATTACGTCAAAATAACTTGCAATAAACGCAGCAAGTCTATGATTTACGCTCACGACATCATTTCTTTTCAAAGCTTTTTCAATTTGTTCATAATAAGATGCGAAAGGTTTATCCTTCATCAGCATCAAGCTTCTTTTTATAATATTTTGTTTCAATTTTTTGGGATATGGAGTATTAATCTTATCCTTCAAACCTTGTAACCAATTGTCTTTATCGTAAACAATGTCAAAAATACTCAAAGTGTACAAATAGCATGTTGTGTAACCATTTTGGACATGATTTTTTATCCACGTATTTTCAATAACATTTTCAAACCAGTTTGTATGCCAATACATAACATCAAGTTGTTGACCTAATTCATCGACAAAATATTCATCACCGTTACCAAAATATTCGCCACCAACTTCAAATTTTGAAGATATTTTTTCAACAAAATTTCTTCTATCTTCAACCGCAATATCTTTATTTAAAAAGACATACAAATCAATATCAGAAGCCTTATCAGAAGTTTTCGCACTACTAGAACCTGCAAAAGCAATCGCTTTTACTTGTTCAAAAGATGTATAGAAATCAACAATATTTTCTAAAGGTTTATCCATAACTAAATATTTGCACCACCGTCTTTGATTTTTTTCAATGCTTGTTTGCTACCTTCTGAACCTTTTGCCAATTCAACAACAAAGTTAATCGCATCAGTATCACGAGCAATAGCCTCTTTCAAAGACATAATTTCTTCCATTTTTAATTTTGAAACATCTCTATCGTTTTTCAAATATTTTTTAAATATTTTTTGTGCTTTTTTATCAAATCCTGGTAAGTTTAATTTTTTTGCATACCATTTGTGGAATTGATGAATAAGTGAATATGGTTCAACATTTTTGTCTTCAACGACAAAACAATCTTCAAACTTGTTTGATATTTTTTTATTCAAAACTAAATTCAAAAATAGAGCTTTAAGTCCGTCAATTTGAGTTAAAAACCCTTTTTCTTCACCGATAAAACCTAGAATTTTGTCAGCAAATTTAAGATTATAAACCTTTGTCCCTTCAAGTTCAATATAACCTAAAATTTTATCAACATCGTTTTCAAATTCTTTTAAAATATGTGTAACTTCTTGTTTTAGTTTTTGTTTATTTTTTTCAGTTTCAGTATTGAAATTTACGGTATAATCCTTTGATAAAACAGTCTTAGATGTAGAATTAACAAAAGTTGTGCCCATTGCACCTTTAAGTTTTCTCGACAAAATCTTTTCTTGCAATGACAAAATAAACAGTGATATATTTTTGAATAATTTATGCATAAAAACTCTCAATCCAGTCAATTCATTATAAACTATTTTAAAAAAATATATCAACCCTTTACAAATTATTTCGGTAATATAAAGGATATAACTGTTCCAAAATCAGATTTTGTTTTAACAGAAATTTTACCTTTATGAGCTAAAACAATTTGTTTTGCAATAAAAAGTCCTAAACCTGTACCCAAGCGTTTTTGAGTTCTTGATAAGGTTAAATCTTTGCTAAAAATATCGTAGGGATTATCCAATTTTATTCCACGACCGAAATCAGCAACTGAAAATCTAACATATTTTTGATTTTCAGATATTTTTAAAATAACTTTCTTTCTTGTAAAATCAATAGCATTTGCAAGCAAATTTGTAACTACACGTTTTATTTCAATATAATCAAATTTTTGATTAGGATTTTTTAAATTATTTTGAACTACTAAATCGATATTTTTCTCATCAATTAAATATTTAATACCCTCAATTGCGTCTTCTACTAAGTCATCGACAGAATTAATTTTCATATTAAACTTCTGTTCATTAATATCCATTTGATATTTGGTCAAAATATTATCAACAATATCCTTTAGGTATTTAGCAGAGCCTAATATATCACTTATAAGTTCTTGAAATTCAATAGGCAACTTTTTGGACTGAAGAATACACGTTGCGGCTAAAATTTGGGCATTTATCGGGGTCTTTAAATCGTGTACAGCGAGAGCTAAATACGTCTCTAATGATGATTTTGATTGAGTGAATTGCATACATTACATTGTAGACACTTTTTCATGAGAGGGTAATTAACCAACTGGCTAATATTTTATTCTTTAACGGCACCTTTAATTAAATCGTTTATGAAATATTTTCTACCCGCTAAAAAAACCACAATTACAGGGATAATACAAATTACAGCACATGCAAGAAGTTCGCCCCAAAGAGTAATTTCTCTAAAACTACCCTTGAATATTGCAAATCCAACTGGTAAAGTTCTCATACCTTCGCTACTTGTTACAATCAATGGCCACATAAAGCTGTTCCAATTTAAGACAAATGTAAAAATAGTCAAAGTAACAACAGCAGGTAATGCTAGAGGTAAACATATTTTAAAAAATGTTTGAAACAAGTTACAACCGTCAAGCAAGGCTGACTCTTCCAATTCTTTCGGCAAACCTAAGAAAAATTGTCTCATCATAAATATTCCAAAACCGCCAAACAAGGCTGGTAAAATTAAGGCTGAATAAGTATTTACCATATGTAATTCTCTCATCAAAAAGAATAAAGGAATTATATTCACTTGAGGTGGAATCATCATTGTCAAAAGAATTATAAAAAATAAGACATTTTTACCTTTAAAATCAAATCTTGCAAAAGCATATCCCGCTAAACTTGCAATCAAAACTTGACCTATTGTTGATAACACTGCAACTATCAAAGAATTTAAAAAATAAGTTAAAACAGGTATATCATTAAAAACATTTCTATAATTATCGAGGCTCAAATTAAGACCATAGGAATGAGAGAAAATTTGAGAGGTTGGCACAAAAGAAAGATAAACCATGACAATAAAAGGAAATATCATGGATAATGCTAGCAATAATAAAATTAAATTTGAAATTAAAATTGCAAATTTTCTCATGCCCCAATTATATCATAGTTTTCAGAAACTAAATTTTTAAATGTTAAATAGTGTAAAAATTGCATTTTAAATGGTTTTTATACCATGTTTGAAGTATAATATTTTCATACATTAGTTTTGAGTATAAAAATTAGGGATAAAGTTTGAGCTTAGCTGATTTATATAAAAAGATAGTAATATTATGTGCAATTTTTGCGTTGGTTATCACAGTTAACCAACCAGCAAACGCTATTGGCTCAAAATCAAGTAATACTACTCAAAACACCCCTACTCAAACTGATAATGTTACAATACAAAAAGAAGCTCAATTCATTAGAAACATTGAAATTGAAGGAACTAATGTTATTAAGCCAGAATACGTTAAAACCCTAATTGACATAAAAGCTGGCGATGAATACGACACAAAGGCTATTCAAAGAAATCTTAAAAACATTTACGAAACAGGCTTTTTCACAGAACGTATGAGAGCAATCCCTGTTGAAAACTCAGACAACACTATCACATTAAAAATCGTTCTTGAAGAAAACATTCCTGTTACAGACTTTTTAATTGACGGCAACTCAGTAATTCCGACTGACGAAATTCTGCAATTTTTATTACCCCTAAAAGGACAACCTCAAAATTATGCAAAAATTAACGAAGCTATCGAAAACATTCAAAACTATTATGCAGAAAAAGGTTACATCTTAGCTAGAATTAGTTCTCTAACTGATGATCCGGACGGAACACTGAACATTGAAATTTCTGAAGGCATAATCAACAAAATCATGATTTCAGGTAACCACAAGACAAAAAGTTACATCATTGAAAGAAACATTTTGACTGAACCTGGAATGGTTTACAACGAAGATCTTATTAAGGCAGACTTAGTAAGATTATATGCTACTCAAGCATTCAAAGATGTAAACAGAGAAATTGAACCGTCAGAACAAGATGCTAACAAGTACAACGTTACAATCACAGTAGATGAACAAAGAACAGCTCAAATCTCTGTTGGTGGGGGTTTAGATAGTGGTACTGGTATCTTTGGGTCTTTAGGTATCAGCGATAACAACTTTAGAGGTATGAACCAAAGAGTTGGACTTAACTTCATGCTTGGTTCTGGTGTAATCTTAAACGACGCTTCAATCGAGGATCACTTAAACATTCAAGCAGAACTTAGTTTCTTTGAACCTTATTTCATCAATGCTGATACGTCATTAATGAGTAAAATCTACTACCGTGATTTTGGTAGTTATCAAGTACCACTTGCAATTGAAAGAAGATTTGGTATTCAAGGTACAGCTGCTCACATTTGGAAAACAAACAGATACTTATCTACAACATTTACTGCAGGTCTGGAAAATGTTGATGTTTCAGAAGGCGATGCAGGTAAGATTAACTCCTTATACAAGTTGCATAACATACCTATCTCAAAAAGAGCGGAACAATTAGAAGGTGGCTTATTCTTAACTCTTGCACCAGGTTTAACTTATGACACAAGAGATACAACGATAAATACAAGACGTGGTACTTTAGCTAATTTCAAGTTTGAAGAAAACTTAGCATTAAACAACACAAGCTACACTCACGGAAAATTAACAGGTATGTTTAAACAATACATGCCAGTTGCAAGTAAGTCTTCATTCTCTCTTACAGCTAGAGCAGGTGGAAATATTCACGGTAACATGCCAGAAGTTATGGCATATCGTTTAGGCGGACCTTACACTGTTAGAGGTTTTAGAATGAGTGGCGTAGGTACTGGTGATGCCTTTGTTATGGGTAGCGCAGAATTGAACACTCCATTCTTCTTCTTAGATAGAATTAAGAAGGTTCCATTCTTTGATAACGTAAAACTATCAATATTTGTTGATGCAGGTAAAATCTTCCACCCAACAATCTCAGACATTATTTATGATAGACCAATGCAAGCTATTACAGCTGGTGTAGGTATTAAGGTTTATATTCCTGGAGTTGGACCATTATCCGTTGATTATGGTATCCCACTTACAAATCCAGGAGCTTACGGAAACTCAAATGGTTACTTCACATTTGGTGTTGGAGACTTAACATACTAATAAAATTATTATTTTTAAAGAAAGGATAATACAATGAAAAACTTAAAAAACATTCTTATCGCCTTAGGCTTAACTTCGATTCTAATGACAGGTTCAATTGCTTCTGCAGAAGGTATTGGATATCTTGATACAGAAAAAATATATAACGGTTACGATGCAGTAAAAACAACAATGCAAGAAATTAGCCAAAAAGAATTGGCATTACAAGAATACTTGTTGCAACAAGAAAAAAAATCTAAAACTTTAACAACTCCAATTCAAAAGAAAAATTTTGAAGAACAAGTTGCAAAAGAATTCAAAGCTAAAAAAGAAGCATATTTAAAATTCAAAGCTGAAAAAGAAAAAGCTGTTTATGACAAAATTCAAGCTGCATCAAGAGCTGTACTTGTAGAACAAAAACTTGACGCAATCGTTGATGCTAGAGTAATTTTTGTTGGTGGAATTGATGTTAGCGATTTAGTTATTGCGAAACTTAAAAAAGGTGTAAAATAGTAAAATATAATTTATACTGAAAAATATAATTCATCTTTAAAAGGAGAAAACAATGTTCAAAAAAACTAAACTTCAATACATAATAAAGACAGTACCAGCTGATACAACAGAACCATTAGAAAATTTATTGAACGAAATGGCAGCAGATGGTTGGGATTTGTACTCAATGCACGAAGTAGAATCAGACGAAGGTTTTAATTTCAATTGTATTTTCGTTAAAGATTCTAGCGTATCTGCAAGCAGTGCTTACGATGAAGTAATGAACATTTCAGCTTTCAAAAGCCAAATGGAGAAAATGCTTTCTCAAAAGTTAACTCCATACGAAATTACAAAAGATATTCAATCAAAAATTAAAGAACAAAAGAAAAAAGTTCAAAAATACAAAAACCAATTAGAAATCGCATCAGTTGGTTCAAGTGAAAGAAAAAATCTTAACGACAAAATGTCAGCGGGATACAAAGAGCTTGAAAACCTTCAACATAGTTTAGTAAGAGCAATTTCACCAGATGAAATGTTTGATTACATAACAACAGAAAAATTTGCTATTCATTTAAACGAAGAAATTGTTGAATTTGTTAGTCCTGATGCCGAAAACAACAATGATTTGCTGAGCGAAACAGTAAAAGTAAGACAACAACTAACAGATGAACTTGGTTACGTAATTCCAAAAATCATGTTCAAAGACGACGAATTACTTACACCTTATGAATTTTCTATTAACATCAGAGGTTTAAGTGTATTCAATTCGTTTGTATATCCAAATTATTTAATGTACTTCCAAGATGACATCAGTATCAAAAAGAAAAAGAATATGTTTACAGGTATTGATTCAATCACTGGTAAAAAGATTATTTGGATTCCAGCAGAACAAACAAAAGATTTTTGGCAAAAAGGAATAACACCTTCTGAATACATTGGTAGAGCATTAGAATATGTTTCTATTAAGTATGTTGACGAACTTTTGGACTATGACACAGTTAACAAATACGTAGAACTTGTCAACGACAAAAATCCTTTCTTGGTTGAAAACATTATTGGAGACTTTATCTCTATATCAGAACTTAGATACTTGCTTGTAAGCTTGATTAGAGAAAGAGTTTCAATAAAAGACATTGTTTACTTATTTGAAAAAATCAATGATTTTTCAGATGAGCCAACAAAAGAAGATTTGTTAGACAAAATCAGATTGTCATTAGCAAGACTTATCTGCAATAGATATTTATCAGAAGACGATGTAATAAGAGGTATCGAGTTCGGCGACAAGACAATGTTAAATATGTTCAGAGCCCAACAAGAAGATAACGACGATAACATCGTGAGATTAGAAGCTTCTAAAATTGAAACAATTGTAAATAAAATAGAAAAAGTTGCTGAAAAAGAGAACTTGGACGAAATCTTTTTAGTTGTTCCTATGGAAGTTAGACATATGATATTTATGATATTTTCACAATACATGAATAACATCTCAGTACTAGCTAGAGAAGAAGTAACAAATTATTACAATTTTGAGTCAATTGCAGAGGTTTAGTAGCAAAAATTTTTTTCACGAATGTTTAACCAGATATGAAAATACATGCTATATCAAATCCAATAGTTCCAAAACGTAATGATAACGTAAATTTTGGACGTAAATTAAAAGAAGAAGAAAAACCAGAATATTCCAAGACTATACACGATGCTCTGGATTATTTGGGTGTAAAAAATTTATCAATGATTGTACACGGCTCTAGTTTTCCGTCAGATAACCGTGATACAGCAATCGGTTCTCCATACTCTAAAGGCGCTGATAAATTTGTAGATTTTATTAAAATGAATGGTTTTAATTCTGTTCAATTAGGACCTGGAGGTTCAATTGGCAAAAAAGATAACTCGCCATATATTTCAAAAGTATTTGCTAAAAATGAGTTGTTCATTGATTTAGAACCTTTAAAAACAAAAAAATATGCAAATATTTTAAGCGAAAAAACTTATAATAGCTTAACTACAAAAAACAAAGAAACAAAAGACAAAAACTACAATTACACAGATTTCAATAAAGCATTTAACAACTATGATGTAGCCTTAAAAGAAGCTTATGGAAACTTTAAAACAAAAGTTGAAGCAAAAGACAAAGATGCTTTGAAATTAAACAAAGAATACCAAACATTCAAAGAAGAAAATAAAAATTGGGTTGAAAATGACGGCTTATTTAAAGTTCTGAAAAAGATGCACAATGACAAAAATTTTGAAATTTGGAACTCAGTAGATAAGAATTTACCTCAAGGTTTAAAAGACGGCGACAAAGAGTCGCAAAGACGTTATAAAGAAATCATGGCGAAACATGGTGAAGACATTGAACTTAATACATTTACTCAATTCTTAGCTGACAAACAGTTAAAAGATAACACAAAACACAGAAAAGAAATTGGATTTAATTATATAGGTGATTTACTGGTAGGATTTAACGAAAGTGATGTGTGGGCTAACCAAAACGCATTTTTAAGCGGTTGGAAATTAGGTTGTCCATTCGGTGGTGTCGATAATTCACCTCAAACTTGGGGCATTCCAGTACTTGACCCTAAAAAATTATTGAACAAAGACGGTTCTTTAGGTGAAAGCGGTAAATTATTAAAAGAAAAAATCGCATATTCACTAAAAAATTATGACAACGTTAGAATTGACCACGCACTAGGTTTGGTTGACCCTTATATTTATAAGGAAAACACTGTTCATAAATCAGCAAACGGTGCAGTTCAACGTGATAAATTATGGGCAAACAATGTTTCTTATATGCATGACATTGACCCAGACGGAAACTTTAAACAAGTTTTAAGCAAGATTGTATTACCAACATTCAAAGAATTTGGCGTTGATAAAAACGAAGCTGTATGGGAAGACTTAGGCTCAACAACACCAGCATTTGATTGGGTATATCATAATCAAGAAAACCTTCCAGGTATAACACAAACTCTTTGGAGTAGAGCAGAACACGCACCAAGAAAAGAAAATTGGAGTTTGGTTGTATCACATGACTTTGAACCAGCAAGCGAAATGGTTCAAAAAGATTGGGTAAGAAATTCTGATGCGTGGAATGTTGATTACTTGTCAGGATACTTAAACCCTGATCCTGCAACATCTCAACGCAGAAATGATTATAAAAATGAAATTATTAATAGCAAACAAAGTCGTGTAGATTCTAAATTTACAGAATTATTTAGAGGTACAAAAAACTTACAAATTATGTTCTCAGACTTTTTAGGTATTAATAAAACGTACAACGTAGGTGGTCAAGATAATAAAGATAACTGGAAATTACGTGTAGATAACGATTTTGAAGACGATTATTATAGAAGTCTACAAGATGAAAATAGTTACGCATTAAACATGCCAGAAATCTTAGCGCAAGCTGTTAGAGCAAAATCCGGTATGGAAGTTGCAAAAATCAGTGGTGATACTTACAAAGCAAACGCTAAAAGAACAGAACTTGATAACAAGTTAAAACCTCTTTTAGAAAAACTTGATAGTTTCAAAGATATTTTAAAAGAAAAAGAAGTTGAAGATGTAAAAGTTAAATCAACTAAAAAAACAAAGAAAATGGCAGAATCAAAACCACAGGTTGAAACTACAGTTAAAGCAACTTCAACTGTATCAAACCCAATAGAAAATAAAAAAACAGAACAAAAACAAACAGAAGATAAAACATCATTAAACAAAGCAGGCGCAACATTAGGTATTGTTGTTGGAATGGCGGCTTTGTACAAAATAGGAAAAGCTATTGTTAATAAATTCAGACACAAAAAAGAAGAACAACAACCTCAACCGCAAGTGGCTGAACAACAAGAGTTTGTTCCAGAACACATTAAATTAAAAGTAAAAGTTGAAGCGTAAACATTAAATAAACGAAGATAGAAAGACCGATATTAAAATATCGGTCTTTTTTTAGATTAATAAAATTATTTATAATAGGCGAAAAGTCCAAGTAAACTTGGACTTTTCGTTTTATCTCATCTCTCTTAAAACTTTAATTTTCTCTTTTATCTCTTTTAATATTTGAAACTTTATAAACCAATTCTGCTTCTTTAGAAGGTTCAATATTTTCATCTTCAATATCGTAAATTCTATTCAAATCACGAGCCCTCATCTTAGAATTAAGAACATTTGCGACATTAAGCATAGCTAAAGAACTCAATGTGGCATTGAGTTGAGCACTTCTATCAACGTAAGGCGAATTATTCATTTGAGATTTTTTTTGTTCATCTTTATCTTTACGTTGTTGATAGTATTCGTTACCTTGACCTTGTTTATCATCTTGTAAAGATGCAGCCGTACCAGAAATATCACCGCTCTTAAAATTAAAAGCGCCGCCTATTCCATAAAAACCTGCTGCTCTATTATCTACCATTTTTGACCTACTTAGTCTTTACCTACCGCATACTCTCTGTATGCATGTATATAACACCCCTAAAAATTTTTTTTGCTACCATGTTTTTTATGATTTACAATTATTTACAATTTAATTTTACCTTGACGGAAGATTACTGTTTCGTCATCAAAAACACCTGCAACAGTTGATGCAACACCTGATGCTTTGTTACCAAAATCTTCTACAACATAATCAACTTTTAGGTTGTAATCTCTTACAACATCTTCGTATGTTAAAGCAGGACTTTCGCCAGAGATATTTGCACTTGTCGTAGCAAGTACACGACCTGGAATAAAATCACAAAGTGCTTTAAAAGTAGCGTTTTTTGGAACTCTGATACCGATTGTATCCATATTTGTTGATAACCAGTTTGGAACTCTTTCACTTTTTTTCAAAACAAGAGTTAAAGCACCTGGAACATATTGGTTAATATATTCATCAGCTTTTGTAGGAACAGAATCAACATATTTTACCAAGTTATAAATTGAGTTTGACATTAAAACAAGAGGTTTTCTTTGGTCTCTTTTTTTTATTTCATAAATTCTTTTGCAACCACGTTCGCTTGTAGGCAAACAACCAATGCCCCAAACTGTATCTGTTACAAATGCAATAATACCGTCATTATTTAAAATTTTTATAATTTTGTCTTTTTCAAAAATCATTTTTTCGCCTTCACTAATCTATTTTTTAACTCTAATACGTATTCATTTCTAAACAATAAATTTAGACCAACATAAATTATAATACAAACAAGACCAATTGTACAAATTTTTGTTATTTCTAAAAGTTGTTTTTGCATTTGTAATGTATCCATAAATAAAGCAATAGCAAGACAAACTACAAGTGTTATAATGCCGGCAATAACCATTTTCATAAAGTTTTTAAATAATGTTTTATAATCCATTTTAATTTGTTTAGAAATTAAAATTCCTAAAAGTACAGCATTAAAAAGAGTAACAAGAGAAGTTGAAAGAGTGATACCGGCAATACCCAGTCTTTTGACTAGTAGCATATTTAAAACTGCTTTTAACACAATAGAACTAAACGCCACGATAAATGGGGTTTTAGAATCATTAAACGAATAGAAAACTCTTGTAATAGAATCCCTAAATACGTACGGAATAATTGAAACAGACAAGAACCATAGGGCTTCTGTTACCATAAAAGTTGCATTGCTATCAAATGCACCTCTTTCAAAAATTAAAGCAACTGCATCTTGACCAACACAGATTATCCCAATAATAACTGGAATTGATGCTAATAATAGAACGCCAACTCCTTTGTTAAAATATGTTCTTATGCCGTCCCAATCTTTTTGACCAACGAGTTTTGAAAATACTGGAAATAAAGGAACTAAAAAGGCTGTAACAAGAATTCCTACTGGGAATTGAAAGATTCTGTTTGCAAACCCAATCGCAGTCCACGCACCTTCTTCAAGTGATGATGCAAAGAACATATCTACGTAAATATGAATTTGACCAACTGTTGAACTCAAAACCGCTGGAAATAATAATTCTAATATTGTTTTAAAGTTTGGATTATTAAAAAATTCAAAATTAGGTTTAAAATTAAAACCTAGTTTGATAACCTTTGGTAATTGCAATAACAACTGACAACAAGCACCTACCATTGTTGCGCCGGCTAGTATATAACCCGTCTTATCACCGCCTGTTACCATTAATGCACCAATGATTACAAAGCTAACCATCATTGGAGAAAGGTTTGGTATTAAAAATTCATTGTAAGTTACCAAAATTCCATACATAATACCTACCAGTCCGCCGATTAGTATTGTAGGAGCCATTAATTTTAAATGGTTTGATGCTAAATGTATCAATTCCACATTGTTATCGCCTGATATTATTATAGACATTATTTGTTGTGAAAATACGAAAAATAAAATTGATAAAAATAAGAAAAAGATAAAACTTGCAGTAACAAAAGTATTAAACAATCTCTTTGCATTTTCAGGAGCTTTAACATTGAAATTTGGAATAATCTTTGAAAAAACTGCAACAGTAGAACTATGGAAAGGTCCACCAACTCCGCCTAAAAGAATTACTGCAAGTGCCGGAATTTGATACGCATAAAAATAAGCATCAGAAACAGTTGAAGCACCATAATAATTCGCTACAATGATATCTCTTATAAAACCTAATGCTTTACTAAAAACAGTAACCACAGCTATTATCCAAGCTGCTTTTAAAATAGTTGTTGTTGTTGTTTTTGATTCGCTATTCATCTTCACCTGTTAGTTCAACATAAGCTCTTAAAGCTTTTCCCGTACCTTCATCATTTGGATAAGAATATGTAATCACATTTTCACCCTTTTTCAAATATTTTGAAATATCTACGGCATCAAATTTATGAGAAGGTAATAGATGTTTTTCCAACAAAATCATAACATCTTTACCATTTATATTAACTAGAATTTTGCCAATTTGATATTTATTATTTATAACCAATCTTGCGCTTTTTTGGTTAACGAAAAACTTTTGAGTAACAGATTTTTGTTCAGGAGAGTTAGAGATAATAATAGGCATTGTTGCAAGTGAAATATCTGTATAATAATGTCTTAAAATTTGAGAATATGATTTTTTCAAATCTGTAGCCATATAACCAGCACCGTATTGGCTCATACCAACCCCATGACCAAAACCGCCACCATAAGCTGTTATTGTATCAAGCTCTTTTTTAGTAAATAAACCTTCACTGTATGTTTTTTCAAAATAAACATTTGCAGAAGGTAAAGCTTTTCCGTCTTTTGTAAATATTCTTCTAATAACTAATTCTCTTGTAACTTTGTATTTGTTGTTTTTAAACACAATTTCCATTTCAATAATTTTTCCAGAAATACCGTGTTTTTTAACAACAATATCTTGCAAACCTTTTGGAGTTTTTACGTCTTTATTATCAGGAGTAACATAAGCTGAATTTGCAGGTTTAACAAGGTTTTTAGCCAAAATTTCTTCTAACTCATCACGAGACCAATCTCTTGTCCAACGGAATAGTGGAGATTTGCAGTCATAAAGACCTTTTGGAGCGTTCATATAGAACTCTTTAACATCTTCTTGAGTACGCAAAGGTTTAATATTAGGATTGTCTGGAACAGCTACTAGATAAGGTTTTGTAACCTTTTTTGCATCACCATAAACATTATCATAATATTCTGTATATCCACCTGCGGTTGAAGAATATTGAGCTAAAATCAATTCCCAATCATAAAGTGCTACAATACCTTGAGTTTCTGCAATTGCCTGATTAGAAAGAGATTTTTCTGTATTTGCGCCAAAATAAACTTGGCTTGCGACACTATCGTTTACGTCAAATTCTTTGTATGCTTTTGTTCTTGGTGATAATACATAATTTCTTGCTGCAACAGTTTGAGCTTTTAAAGCCTGTAAACCAAAACTTACTGGCATTTCATTCGGCACTACTCCTCGTAGATATTCTTCCAAATCAATTACATTTACCAAATAAAATCTATCTTTTTTCTTATCTGATTTTATAATTTCAAATTGTCCTCTATAATAGGCTTGTTTTCCAGCTCTTTTTAATCCATTTATTCCTATCCAGCCCGTAGGTGATACAATTAAAAGATTTTGTTCTGTCTTTAGAGGTTTTTTCATTTCTTCTGTTAAAATAGTATATTTGCCATCTTTCAATGTTATTTGAAAGTTAGTTTCTCTATCTAACTTAAGAAGTTCTTTTTTTGTATCTTTTTCGTAAACATAGACAGTACTTAGTGCAAATAAAGTCATATCAGAATAATCAAGAGATGAAAAACTTTGATTGCTAATACCAACACGAACCGTTTGAGCTTGTACACAAAGGTTTGAGAAGAAAAATGCAATTGTTAAAATTAATATTCCTAAGAATTTTTTAATTCCCAAATTGTACCTTCCTTTGAATCCTTTAAAATAATCCCAACTTCATCACATGCCAAACGGATTTTGTCCGCTAAATCCCAGTTTTTTTCTTCTCTTGCAGTTTTTCTAAGAGAAATCAATTCGTCCATTGATGAAAGATTTTCACCTAGTTTTGAAGAAATTTCTGAAACTTTTTCTGCTAACTCTTCATCAGAAAGAGTTGTCTTTGTCATATTGAAACCAAGTGTTTCAGCTAATTTAACCAATAATGTGTAAGCGTATGGAACATCTTTATTAGCCTTGTTTACTAAATCAAATAGAACAGCTAACGCTTTTGATGTGTTCAAATCATCGTCCATAGCTTCAACGAATTGTTTGTATTCTTCAAATTGAGTCAAATCAAGAGTTTCATCAATTTTTGTAGCTTTTGCATTCATTAATCTTTTTACACCATTTGATGCTGAAGTTAAAACTTCATCAGAGAATTCAACTGGCATACGATAATGGTTTGTTAAGATGAATAATCTTATTGTGTTTGCATCATAAGATTTTAATAATTCATCAATAGTTAAGAAATTGCCTAATGATTTTGACATTTTTTCATTGTTGATTGTTACAAAACCGTTGTGTAACCAGTAATTTACGAATTTGCAACCATTTGCACATTCAGATTGTGCAATTTCGTTTTCGTGGTGAGGGAAGATTAAATCAGCACCACCAGCGTGGATATCAATAGTTTTACCTAAATATTTTCTACTCATAGCAGAACATTCGATATGCCAACCAGGACGACCAACACCCCAAGGAGAGTTGTAACCGAATTTTTCATCTTTTTTCCATAATGCAAAATCAAGTGGGTCTTCTTTTAAATCACCAACTTCAACTCTTGCACCGCTTTCTAGTTGGTCAATAGGTTGTTTTGAAAGCATACCATAGTTTTTGAATTTTTTAACTCTGAAATATACATCTCCACCAGCTTCGTACGCATAACCATTTTTGATTAAGTCTTTTACGATAGAAATCATTTCACCAAGAGTTTTTGTAGCAAATGGTTCAATGTCTGGTTTTAGAGTATTTAAAGCCTTCATACTGTTTTCAAAAGCTTTGTACCAATATTTTGAAACTTCTTCTGGAGTTTTATTTTCTTTTTCAGCTTTTTTAAGAATTTTGTCATCAACGTCAGTAACATTACGGCAATAAGTAACGTCATAACCTTTAAATTTTAAATATCTGTATAAAACGTCCCAAGTAATATAACAACGAGCGTGTCCTAAGTGAGCATTGTCGTATACTGTAGGTCCACAAACGTACATTTTAACTTTGTTTGGCTCAATTGTGTTAAATTCTTCTGTCTTGTCAGTAAATGTGTTATGTAATTTTAGCATATCTAATTCCTTTTTCTTTTATTTTACAACAAAAAAAGAAATTAAAATGCCCACAAGGTTAATTATTACAAATACCACTATCGATACAAAAATCATTATTTATTTGCATTTTTACAGTTGGTAAATAATTTGTTAGCAATATCCATACTAGTAAAACTAAGAAAATTGTTAGTTTGTATTTAAAATTTATTTTGATAAACGATAAAAACCAAGTTAAAATTACCGTAATAATTGAAAAAATTGAGTAGATAATAACTTGCATATTAATCATCGCAGATATTTTAGAACCTGTAATTACAATATACAGAACACCAAAAATAAATAATGACACCAATATACAAAAAATAAATTTTATAATGTTCTTTATTATCATAATTTTATTTTATAACAAAGATTTAGCTAATATTTTATGCTACCATAAGGTTATGAAAAAATTTATTATTACAATATCTATAATATTTATTAATTGTATTTCTGCAAATGCGGAATATAAGCCAATTCCTATGGATTTAAGTCTTCAATACAAGACTGAAATAGAACAAATTATTGATGAAAATTATTCTCAAATTTTAAATGATATTGATAGTAATGTAAAAAAGGCAACAGTTTACTACGATAAGATACTAAAATATGGGTTTAATATTGAAGATTATATTAATTTAACACAAATTTCTGAAACTTGTATACCTTCAACCGATTTAAAATTATACGAGACTTTAATGAAAATAACGCAAGAAAAATATCTAGGTCTAAAATACACACCAATTGAAACAGATTCAACAAACCCTATGGATAAAATTTTAATGCCATATTTTTTAGACAATAATATCAACACAAAAAAATTGTCAAAAATAGTCCGCTACCAACATAAAAAATCTAAAACTGTTGAGAGATATATCAAAAAGGCAGAAAATTTGCGTAAATAAAATTTGAGAAGACTGACAAAAACCTCTAAAAATAACCTCTAGTTGTAGTATAATACACTTATGCTAAATAAAACCGATAAAACATTTATAGTATCAGCAATAGTATTTATTGTTTCATTGTTAGCACCAATACTTTCGCTAATTATTTTAGATTTAATACCTGCAGAAAGTTATCGCTACTTATATTTTACTTTTATATTATCTTTAATACTTTATCTTGTATTTATCCCTATAAGTTATATTATCCAAGTTATTACTCTTGTCTTAAAACTCCTTGCAAAAAATAAAAACAAAAAAGATTGGATAATAATATCAATAAATTTCGGTTTTGTATTAATTTTTAGTTTTATAATACTCTGCCTTATTGGGCTTGCGATTGCGCTGTAATCAATCCTTGTTTGATTTATTACAAATACCCATTTCAACACATACTTGATTTTCAAGTATTTTATCTATTGTCGGAAGATATAAAGTAACTTTAAAATAAAATATTTGCAAGATTATTAAAGCCAACAATAAAACAGTTTTTAGTCCAAGTGAATAATTTTTTATTAATATTGTTAAAAACAATCCAAATAATACTATGACTCCAAATAAAAATAACAGGACTTGAATATCAAATAAATTTGAATATATTGCATGCAATAATATCATGCCAGCGTGAAATACCAATATACAAAAACCTAATATACAAAAGATATTTAACAAGATAAAACTAGGTATTTTAATGTAATCCTTCATATAAATAATATTACGTTATTTTTTATATTTAGGCAATAAATCACGCATCAAAATGGAACATTTTGTATATTACTATCCAACATTTTTTAATTTTGTATTAATATTCAAAATTTTATTTTTCGTTTCTCTTTATTTAGTATTTGATTTTTTAGAAATAAACAAATAAGTAATATAGCTAAAAATTACCCCACCAAAGGATAAAAGTAAATAAAACAAACAACTTGCCGTCATAATTTTATCTAAATCATACATAAGAATATAAATCCACATCAAGTCAAATAGTATTGCTGAAATTATTCCTGATATTCTCACATTTTTATTATTATCAAAGCTTTCCAGTAAATTTTTAAAATATGTTTTTCTTTTTAAAAGAAAAAATAAATAAATCTTTAATGTAAATATTATTGTTAGAAGTATAAATGAAAGAACGCATAAAAAATAAATTAAATAAACATTTTGAAAGAAAGTAATAATACGAACAAAAACTATAATATTAAGTAAGTATACTACACTCAAAAAACCTACTAAAAATCCAGCATATACAAAATTAAAAAGGATAATTTGCAATGATTTGTTCATCTTTTATAATAATCCTTTCTGTTCTAAATTAATATAAACAAGAAGGGTCAAGAAAGTTAAGGTTAATGAACCTAATCCCAAAAAACAATATATGTAAATACTTAGCACATCTATAATCTCAAATGGAGGAGAAAATGATATTAATAAAAAGTCAATAAAAAATTCAAATAAAATAGTACCTATTTGAACGTTTTTTGATTGTTCAAAATATAGAAAAATATTTTTAAATAAATTAGCTTTTTTTAAAAATACCAAAATCAAATTTTTAACAATTAAAATTAACATAACTGTAAAAATATTTAATACCACCAAAAATCTAAGAAAAGCATTTGGAACTTCTCCCAGATGAATTCCGTATTGAAAAAATAAACAAAATATAATCAAGTATGCAAAAACATAAAAAATATTAAAAACAAATACTGAAGAATAATATTTTAACGCATTCATAATGTTTTATCCGTCTGCTATCTGTAAGTATAATAATATAAACATTGTTAAAAATATATATTTATTTTCGTTTTATAAATTTATCCAATCACTATATGGCACTTTTACATAAATAACTTCGTAATAGTTTTTTGCTAAACCTATATTTTGCAAAAATCTTCCAAATTTTACATCTGGATTACTTTCGCCTTTATTGAAATCATAGGTATCAATTATTATCGCATGCAAATCTCCCAATGAATCAATGTTCATTTTATAAACATCTGCATAGTGTAATGAATTGAATAAATCATAATCTTTACCGGTAAACTCTATCGTAGTTTTATTAACCTCTTTATTTTTTAAAAGTTTTGACTTGTATTGTTTTATATGATTTTTAAAATCTTCAGATTTTTTTATCCTTTGAGATAAATCACTATTTTCTTTAAAAATAACACCCTTAGAATCTATAAGACCTAGTTGTTTAGAAAGTTTACTTCTTAAGAATATTATCAATTCATTATCACATAAAGAATCCACGTTATTTTTTATTTCAATTGTCTCATTTTTGTAACCATTTGCTAATTTTGTATCAGAAATAGAAAGCTCAAATAATTTTCTAGAATTAGAAAAATTATTTATTGATTTTAAGAGTGTCTTTAATTTTTCAACAAACCCTATTATATTTTCTAAATCAATATTATTATCTTCTATCCTCTCAATTGTACATTGGCAGTTTGGATGAGGTTTTTCTGGAATATCATCAAACATATCAAATTCTTGTCCATCAATTTCAGCACATTCATCGCATGTATGCTCCCCTTTCTCTGAATGCCAGATATATTTCAGATTACTTATGCCAACTTTTAATAAAAGCTCTTTAACATTATCTATTTCAGTATTAAATTCATTTTCAAAATTATTTTCAGCAAACTTATCACATCTGTATATCGCTTTTCCTAGATTTTGTAATTCTGTATGAATATCCAAAATTTTATTTTTAATCTCTTGACTTAATATTTGATTGTTATAATTTTTCATCAAAACATTTTGATAATTTGAAATTTTATCTAATACTTCGTTCGTACTATTTGATTTTTTTAATGCGTGTAAAATCTCGTTTTTAAAACTTCCCATTCTTATCTCCTTTTTTAATTTTATTATGACAAATTTTAAAAAATATTAAAGTCCGCAAAAATACGTACGTATTTTTGCGTAAGTACTTTTACGGACTTGACAAAAATTTAACTATAAACACCTTATTCCGTTTGGATTGATAAATTCATAAATTCAATATCATCATAATCAATATATGTGGTTTCCATCATGTTATGACCTGTTTTTATAGTAAGCTCGTTTTTACCATTATAAACTAGCATTGGCGGAATTTTTATACGTTGATTGTCGCCGTTCAAATGAAGTTCTGAAATCTTTGAACCATTCACAAAAACTTCAACTGGTGATGAGTAAGCCGTAGTTATACGATTTTGTCCAACCTTGTTTGCAAGTTTTGTATCAAGACCAATTAATGAACCTATTACAATATAAATATTTTGACTTGGCGATGTTTTGGTTATCGAAAAAGCTTTTGAATAAGAAGGACCAAGTGATTGAGCCTTAAATTCAGTAGAATTTGCAGAAGTATCAGAATATGCGTCGTCTCCTAAGTGGCAAACAGTTGAATCTATTACAATATCAAGAGGTTTCGATTTATCAATACCTACTATAATAGGTTTTGATAAAGAATTTTGGTTTAACGTCAAAGAAAAAGGACGATAACCGTCTTTTGCAACCGCTAAAATAGAATTATCACGAACTTTTGTCTTTAATGAAAAATACCCATTTGCATCAGTGTAGGTTGTATAATTTTCTTTTGGCAAAATAACTTTCGCATAAGGGATAGGAAGATTTGTAGCCGAATCAAAAATTTGGTTTTTAATCGGTTCAGCTTCTTTTAAACGAGCTGTTGAAACACCACCTTCAAGAGTTGCAGCATGAACAGATATGTACGAACAGATTAGCAAAGCTAACGCAAAATAAAAAAGTTTACGCATAATTTTCCCCTCACTCACAAACACAATATAAAGTTTTTTGGATTGAAATTTGAGAGAAAAAAGTTTTATAAAAAGGAATAAAAAAATTAAGAAATAAATAATATTTGAAATTTGAAAATTTTTTGGTATGATAAGTATACAAATTAAATACATTTGGCACAAAATTTTTAATGAAATGAACATATCAAATCACATATCACGCCGATGTGATGGAATTGGTAGACGTGCTAGACTCAAAATCTTGTGAGGGCAACCTCGTGCCGGTTCGACCCCGGCCATCGGCAATTTAACAAAAAGACTCCTTCGGGAGTCTTTTTTATTTCGGCACGAGGTTTATCGTGTTCTATTGAAGTACGCAACCTTACGGTCGCTTAGTCGACCCCAGCCATCGGCAATTTAACGAAAAGACTCCTTCGGGAGTCTTTTTTATTTCGGCACGAGGTTTATCGTGTTCTATTGAAGTACGCAACCTTACGGTCGCTTAGTCGACCCCGGCCATCGGCAATTTAACAAAAAGACTCCTTCGGGAGTCTTTTTTAGTATAAAATCGGCAAGAGGTTTATCGTATTCTATTGAAGTACGCAACCAGTATTTTGTTTATAATATAATATTTGTATGAAACAAAGTTCTTTATTTGATGCAATAGCTCCCATAATGATTGGTCCTTCGAGTTCTCACACAGCAGGCGCTGTAAGATTAGGATTATTAGCTAAAAACATTTTTGATGACGAAATTGAAGCTATAACTTTCAAATTATACAATTCATACGCTCAAACTGGTTTCGGGCACGGCACAGACAAAGGTCTCCTTGCCGGTGTCTTAGGATTAAGTGTTGATGACAAACGTATTAAAAACATCTTTAATCTTCCAGTCTCACAAGAACTTAAGTATAATTTTGAATACCTAGAAGATTTTAACCGACACCCAAACGCTGTCGATTTTATCATTGAAAACAAAAACCAAAAAATGGTAATTTCTGGTGATTCAGTCGGTGCAGGCAATATCAGAATTACGAAAATCAACGATTTTTCTGTAAATCTAGCTGGTGATTACAATTCGCTAATCCTTAATTACAAAGACGTAACAGGAATGATTTCAAAAGTTACAGAAATTATTCAAAACGAAAAGATTAACATTGCGTCCCTTATCTGTGAAAGAAATGCAAAAGGGGAAGATGCATCAATGTGCATTTGTATTGACGGCAAATTAAACAACGCAACAATAGAAAAAATCAGACAAATCCCAGATATTTATTTTGTAAGAAACGTTTCAAAATTGGAAAATTAATTATGATAAAAGATATTAGAACATTTGAAGATTTAGCAACAGCTTGCTCTGAGCAAGGCAAAACCATCTATGAAATCTTTCAAGAAAGAGAATCAAAACTTCAAGAAATAGACATACTTGACGTAAGAGCGAAAGTAAAAAAATCACTTGATGCAATGAAAGATGCCATCAGAACAGGTTTAATTTCTCGTGAAAAATCAATCAGCCAACAATGCGGTGATGATTGTGTAAGACTAGACAAGCGTTACAGCGAAAAGCCCGCAATCTTTGGAAAAGCTTACGAAAAAATCACAACTTATGCACTTGCAACAATTGAAGAAAATCTTAGAATGGGTAAAATCGTAGCTTGTCCAACTGCCGGTTCTTGCGGAATAGTACCCTCAGTTTTAATCGGAATAAGCGAAGAATACGATTTTGACGAAGAAACACAAATCAATGCGTTAATAACAGCCGGCGCAATCGCAACAATAATTTCTTATAAAGTAGCCCTGGCAGGTGCAGTTGCGGGTTGCCAAGCAGAATGTGGTGTAGCTTCAGCAATGAGCGCTGGCGCTTTAACGCAAATATTCGGAGGAAACATAGAACAAATTCTAAATGCCGTAGCCTTAGCCTTAAAAAATATTATGGGTTTAACTTGCGACCCCGTTGCAGGTCTTGTTGAAATACCTTGCGTAAAAAGAAACCCATTTTTAGCTATCAACGCTGTAACAGCATACGAATTAGCCATTTCTGATATCAAAAGCAAAATTCCAGTAGACGAAGTTGTTGATGCAATGATGCAAACAGGAGAGCTTATGTCCCCTATGTTAAAAGAATCTTCTCAAGCAGGACTTGCAAAAACAAAAACAGCATTAGAAATAGAAAAAGAATTAAAAAAATTAAAAAATTTGTAAAAAATATCTCTTATATCGCAAGGGATTACAGACAATTTATTAAAATAACGGAGAAATTTATGAGCAAAAACGTATTAATAATTTCTACAAGCCTAAGAAAAAATGCAAACTCAGAAATTTTAGCTCGTGAAACAGAGCGTGGTGCAAAAGACAGTGGACACAATGTAGAATTTGTAACACTAAAAGACAAAAACATTAAATTCTGCAAAGGTTGTCTTGCTTGCCAAAAAATCGGACACTGTGTGATAACAGACGATGATGCAAACGCAATAACTGAAAAAATGAAAAACGCAGACGTTATCGTTTGGGCAACTCCTGTTTACTACTACGAAATGTCAGGACAAATGAAAACGCTTATAGATAGAGCAAACTCTCTATTTTCAGCAGATTATAAATTCAGAGATATTTATTTAATCACAACTTCTGCAGATGCAGGCAACAATGTAGTTCAAACAGTTATCAACGGTGTCAACGGTTGGATTGCATGTTTTGCCAAAGTTAAACTTGCAGGCTACGTAAACGGTGCAGGACTCGAAGCTCCAAATGAAGCAACAGACAATAAAGAACTTCTGCAAAAAGCGTACGATATGGGTAAAAACATATAAACAAAAACAAAAAGAGAGGCGCCTTGCGAATTTCACAAGGCGCCTATTTATATACCTTTAAACATTTGCAAATTCAACAAGTTTTGGAATGTCTTTAACCTCATAAAACATTTTTGCTGCCTTTTGAAATTCTTTAGGATTTGCACTCACGTAGAACTCTTCAAAACCTTTTGTTTCAGAAGAATTAAGCATATCGTGTTTTTCTAAGTCGTATTTAATATAGTTAGAAAAAATTATTGAAGGGTCAATAAATATATCTTTTCCATTAATTTCTGTCAAAACTTCTCTCAAGTAAGGATAATGAGTACAACCTAGTACAATTTTTTCTGGACTATTTTTAGAAATCATATCCATATATTTTTTAACACATTCTTTTGTGCTATCTGCTTTTTCCAAGCCAGTTTCAACAATCTTAACCCATTCAGGACAAGCCAACTCAAAGACTTGCATATTTTTATTATATTTATGAATTTCATTTTTATAAATATGAGAATTAATAGTTACAGGAGTTGCAAAAACTCCCAATCTATCAATTTCAAGCAATGACAAAACATTTGCGCAAGATTGAACAATAGGATAAATTCTAATATCATATTTATCCTTCAATGCTTCATAAGCAATTGCAGAGGTTGTATTGCAAGCCATTACAATACATTTAGCTTCTTTTTCGATAAAAAATTTGAAAATATCTTCTGCATATTGGATTAATTCTTCAGGAGATTTCTCGCCATAAGGTTGATTCTTCAAATCACCATAATAGATGTAATCCTCATTTGGCATAAGTTTTTTAAGTTTTTCGTAAACAGTAAGTCCACCCACGCCAGAATCATATACAGCTATTTTATTGTTTTTAATTTCCTTGTTTAAAATAATTCATTACCCCTTCAGCAATGGCTTTTGCTGTTCTTTGTTGTCTGTCAGCAGACACTAACTGCATACGTTCTTTTTCATTTGAAATAAATCCAATTTCAACTAAAACAGCCGGTTTAGTTGTATGATTTATAACATAAAATCTAGACTTAATCAAACCTCTGTTTGGAGATTCAGTAACATTTTTTACTAATTCAGCTTGAATACATTTAGCCAAATTGTAACTGTACTGGTGATAATAATGCGTTTCTGTACCCACAGGACTTGTATTTTCAGAAGAGTTTACGTGAATACTTACGAATACATCTTCATCTTTTCCTTCTGCAATATCAACCCTTTCTTGCAATGATACAGTTTGGTCGCTACGTCTTGTCATATAAACTTTATAGCCTTTTTGTTTTAAAATAGCTTCCAATCTCAAAGCTACATTTAAAGTGATATCACTTTCTTTGATACCAGCTCTTGTTGCCCCGCAATCCGTTCCGCCATGTCCTGCATCAATTACAATTACTTTTTCTCCAGCTTTTTTCTTTGTATTTTGGAAAAGTGGAATTGCAGGAACAGATTTCTTTTGAATTTCTGATGGATTGTTAATAGTAATTTTTAAACTTCTTCCGTCTAAGCCAGAATAAACTTTTGTTGTACCGTTTGGATTAAGTTTAAAAGTAAATGTCAAAAGTTGACCGTTAATTTTTAATTTCAAACCTTCAATTTCAGTACCTTTTAAAGAGTTTACATAATTTGCCTCGTTATATTTATCCGCATTGTAAATTGTTAAGACAAAATCATCAGCTTTTCTGTACACACTGTAAACAACAGGAGCACTAAAAGATAAAACTACATTATTGTCTTTACCGTTTTTTGAATAAAAAGTTCCAGTCAAATTTGCTTTTATATTTGACAAAGATGCAACATTGTATCGTTCTTTATCAGCAAGCAAAAGAGTCTCGTTATCTGGAGAATATATTGGAATATATTTTTCCGGATTATTAGTTTTTAAAACCAACCTTGTTTTATTAGCCTCAAATTGACCAACTTTAATTGTTTCGTTTTGATTTATAGAATACTCTTTACCTCTAACATCTTTACTAGCAAGAGTATTTGGCAAATCGAAAACAATTCTTGCAGGCTCTGATAAGTATAATGGTTTTTCTACAGAAACAGAGCCAAAACCAGACAACAAAAGTCCATTTGAAGTTTTTGTTATGTTGTTCAAGTAATATCTTGTATTTAATTTTAAATCTTTTTTAACTTGAGTTACCGTTACATCGCTAAATGCTGATTCAATTTCCTTTGGAATATTTGCAGAAGAAAATGCGGATTGAATATCCTTCAAAGAAGAGTTCGGAACATTAATACCTTGTGCTGATGATACCGGAAGTTCTTTCTTTGTGATAACTTGAGTTGTCATTGCAGAATATTCGTAGTAATCATTTACGTCGTGTCTTTCTTCTCTGAATGTATTTTGAAAATATTCCTCTTTTAATAAAGGTTTATCACCATATTTTACAATTACATTGTTTTTAAAAGTATAAACGTCAATCTTATCTGCGCTATATTTTTCGTCCAAAGTCAATACAACTCTGACAACATCTGGATTAACAGAATTTTGAGCAATAACAGCGTGTTTTACAACTCCTTGCGAAAACTCCATATCCTCCTTCTTTGTTGCAAGAATTGTAGAATTCAAATCAAAGTAAACCCTGTTCGGGTTAGACATTTTAACAAGCTTTATCTTGTTTGCAAGATTTGAATTCAAATCATTTTGAGAAGATAAAATCAAAACTGATGAAGAAGTATCAAAAGCAACAGATGTAATTTTCATAGAATTTTCATCAGCAAACACTGATTGAAAAGAAAATATAAATATCGCTAATAATAGATATATAAATTTTTTCATCAAAATCTACCTTCCCAAAAATGTATTATACTATATTTTTAAAGATATGAAAAAAAGTTGACCTTTCTTAAAAAAAATTTTAAAATGTAAGAATGAATAAGCTAAAAAGACGTTGGTATGACACAGATGGAACAGCTTCAGAAGTCTTCGACAAGTTACAAAATCTTGACGAAGAAACAAAAAATGTATTGTCTACAAATTTAACAGACATCATTAAACAAATAAAAGATTTACACAAAGAAGAATTAGAACCTGATTTAAGTCTTGGACTAGAAAGAGTTATCGGACTATATCACCAATTCCAAAGCCGTAGACGTTGGTATGACAAAAATGATGAAGAAATTGCTTACGCAATAAAAACGTTGTTTACACTTCCAACACAAGATTTTTATAACATCGTTGAAGGTCTTTCAGTTTCTTTGAATTAGTTTTTAATTCAAATCATAACCTTTATTTCTAAACCTTTGATTTGATATTTCACAAGTTTTATTAAATCTTGTCGATACATTATTTGTAAAAAGAAAGAAGGTTGTATGGCAAGAATTATTGAAAATGATTTTGGACGTAGAAATATTAAAGTTTCGACCGACGATGTTATTTCTATCGTACGAGAATATCAACATCTCGTTGGTGTAGGTAAAAACTATGACGAAATTAGAAAGATTTTAGATAGAAATAATATATTTTTAGTGGAAGATTTGTAAAAGAGAGGCGAAACGCAAAGCGTTTCGCCTCTCTTTTACAACAAGGGCGAAACGCAAAGCGTTTCGCCCTTGTTAATATTTTAAAACATTTTATTTTACCGGTCTACTTTGAATTGTTGTTGTTTTTACTGCAATTCCACCTTTAATTTCAATTTTTGTTATTGTAATTTCTTGTTCTTTTGTTCTAAAAATTTTACCTTGAGCATTCATTTCTTCAACAACTCTTGGTTGACTTACAGTTTTTGTTGTTCCAACTTTTGCACCTTTTGGAGAGATATATTCTGTTCTAACTGTTGTTTTCGTTTGGTTATTATAATCTTCTCTTGATTGTAATTGACCAGTTTTTTCATTGTATTTAAATCTAGATACTTCAGTTCTTCCATCACGCATAAAGCCTGTGTTGTGGAAGTTTTGTTGAACTAATTTACCAGATTTGTCAAAGTATAAAGTTGTTCTTTTATCTTTGCTAGTTAATACTGTTTGACCTTTATAAGAAGTCATTTCATAGCCTTCATTCTTATAATGTTCAATAGTATAAATACTTTGTTGAGCGCCATGACCTTTTACTGAGCGATCAGATTTTGTACCATCAGCATTGTAGATTGTACCATTCTTAACGTATTGACCGTTTTTGTATTTTGTATCATACGCATATTGGAATGCACCGTTTACATAATTGTAAGATTTTCCACCTTTACGGTATGTTCCATCTGCCATTTTTTTGTAGCCAAGCTCTTGTGGAGTTTTTTCTTTTGATTTTACTTCTTCATTTTTAACTTCTTGTTCTGGCTTTTTAGCTGCAGCTTTGTGAGTTTTATCTTTACCTTTAACAGCGCCGTCATCTACTTGATGAGAAATAGATGTACCGTCTTTGTTACACTCAACTAAAACGTTTCCTTCATAGTGATAGTATTTACCACCTTTAGAATATACACCATCAGTATCAGTTGTTTGGTAACCTGCAGGAACATTACCTGTGCCATTAGAATTACCGTCATCAACTTGTTGAGCTGGAGCTTCTTGTCGTTGAGGTTGAGCAGGAGTAATTGCAGTACCGTCTTGTTTGCATTCTACCATATTGCCGTCTGCATCTGGTTTATAATATCTGCCATCTCTAGCATATACACCATTTACATTTGTTGCACTAAATCCTTGATAACCACCTGCAACAACTTTAGTTTCGCCTGATATTTTAAAGCAATTCATAAATGCTTGGAACCAATTTCCAACAGAATTTTGCATTGCACCAGAGCCAATACCGAATGGCATAGCACCACAAGCCATTGTATAATTAAAGAATCTATTTGATAAATCATTTAATTGCTCTGCATCAACATCTAATGATTGATTACCGAAAATACCGGCATAACCATAGCCAGCACCATTTATGCCTCCAGCACCATTGCCAAGACCGCCAAAGACATTACCTATGCCATTGCCGTTACCTGCGCCGTTTGCATTGCCAGCACCATTTGCACCGTTACCGTTGCCATTTCCGGCACCGTTTGCACCATTATTACCATTGGCACCATTGTTGCCATTAGCTTTATTTTGTCCGCTTAAACCGTCAGTAAGTTCGGCTTGATCAGCTGCAGCACCTTGTTTTTGAGCTCTATCTTGCTCTGCTGCTTGCTTTTTCTTTAGTTCTTCTGCGCTTTCTGGCTTATTACCGCCACCTGCACCCTGAACACCGCCGTTACCTTTGATACTCATACGTTTGTCCTTTTTTACACACTTTTTACATATAGATATAATACACTTACACCTAAATACATGAAAACATCTGAAAATACTAAATTTCCACATGATTGAAATAATTTTACATAATTTTACAATTATTTACATTTCATGTCAAGCAAGATTACTGCTGTATCTTTAACTAATCCCATTGCCCATTTTAAAATCACAATACCACCTAAAATTCCGATTGCTGAATCAAAGTATGTAATATTCATAAATTTACCTAAAACAAGTGCCAATATTGCTAATACAGAAGTTAAAACATCAGCCAATATGTGCAAATATGCAGATTTAAAATTTTGATCTTCATGTTCTTCATTGTGATGATGCTCTCTGCATTCGCCTACATGCAAGTGAACATGTTTTCCTTTCATAATTAAAATACTTACCAAGTTTACAATTAAACCAATAACTGCAACTAAAATTGCATCAGAAAATAAAATATGTACGGGATTAATAAGTTTTGAAGCTGACTCAATAATTATTGCAAACCCTGTAATACCTAAAAATATTGAACTTGTATAAGCAGCAAGCGTTTTAATCTTTTCTGTTCCGTGTTCAAACATATCAGAATTTGCAAATTTTCTTGCAAAGAAATACGCCAAAAAAGTTAAACCCAACGCAAGTGCATGTGTTCCCATATGAAAACCGTCGGCTAAAAGCGCCATAGAATGCGTAAAATAGCCATATCCAACTTCCAGAACCATTGTTACTAAGGTCAAAACCACAACTAGTAAAGTTCTATTTTCTAAGCTTTTTTCTTCATTTTCCATAAAATCACGTCCTTCACCTACAATATACCACACTATGAAAGATTTTTAACACCCCCATAGGGTATTATAAAGAAATGTGAAAGGGTTTATTTTTATTTTTTGTGCTAAAATATTTACCAACAAAGGAGCATAAGAAATGAAAAAAATTTTTAGTATTTTATTTTTGTTAGTAGCATTTGTAGCTGTACAAAATAATGCAAATGCTGGAACAACTACCACTACAACAACTACAACCACTACCACTCAAAATGGTACAACAACAAAAACTACAACTACAAAAACAACTAAAACATCTGGTACAAACTGGGATAGCAATGCTAACCTTAAAAGAGTAAACAGAATTGGTAACGTTTTACTTACAAAAAATGGTGTTCAACAAACTATTAGATTTAAGGTTTCAAATACAGAAGATGTAAATGCTTATGCTGATATGAACAAAGAAATTCACGTATACAGAGGATTATTAAATTATGTTGATTATGACCACGAATTAGCTGGCGTAATTGCACATGAAATGGGACATATTCTTAATGGACACTGTGCAAAACAAACTATTTTAGATAGTGTAATTAATTCAGTTGCAACAGATTTAGTAAAAGGCGCAAACGATGCAAAAGTTGCAACAGTTGCAGTTGGTCAACAATTAGCATCATCTAAACTTAGCCGTAATGATGAAATGGAAGCTGATATCACTGCCGTAGATTTAATGGTTAGAGCTGGTTACAATCCATTAGCTTTAATCTCTGTTTTAAACAAAATTTGTGGTAATTACGTTGATGTATTAGAAACTCACCCATCAGGTGAAAAAAGATTAATGAACATCTATGATTACATCTTATACAACTATCCATCATACGCTAAAACAGGTGCTGCTGGATACAACACAGAATCTTACAAAAGAGCTTCGACAATGATTGAGGCAAATCTTGTTAGAAGAAGTAATAACAAATCATTACAAAATAAATATGTAAAAACTCAAAAGAAATTATTAAAAAACAAAGAAAAAAGAATGAAAAAAATGTCTGGCATTATTAACGGTTGGGACGCTTCATTCGCAGCATTATATCTTATGAGTAAATAAGAGGACTAAATTATGACAAATATTCAACCGGAAACTATTCAATACAAAACAACTGGAATTTGCGCACAAGTAATTCAAATACAAATATTTGACGGAATTGTGCAAAATGTAGAATTCTTTGGAGGTTGCGACGGTAATCACAAAGGTATCGTTGCGCTAGTCAAAGGTCTAACAGTCGATGAGGTAATATCTAAGCTTAGTGGTATCCACTGTGGCGATAGAGATACTAGCTGTCCTGACCAATTAGCAAAAGCTCTTATTTTATATAAAAATAAAAGAGTTGAATATAAACAACCAGAACAACAAGCAGAAACTGCAAATAATTAGTAAAAGCCCTCTTAAAAGAGGGCTTTTACATGACAAAAGAAAGAGATACTTATGAACATTCTATTTATTATCGACAAAATTGAATTAAAATATTTTGAATTTAACAACCTAGTTACAAATTTTTGGATAATAAAAGAATTTCTACAACGTGGTTACAATGTTGAAATCACAACAGAAGATAAGTTATCAATAATTGATTTAAAAGCAAGAGCAATAAGCTACAAATCTTATCTTAAAGATGGAAATATTTTTTATGAAAAAGTTGAACATTATTCAAACATAGAAGATTTTGACTTAGTAATGTTCCGCCAAGACCCACCAGTAGATTTGAATTATATCAATTCAACATACATAATGGATTTTGTAGATAAATCAAAAGTTTTGATAATAAACGACCCTAAATCAATCAGAAGCTTTAACGAAAAACTTCACGCACTATATTTTGCAGAATACATGCCAGAAGCTCTTGTAACTTCTGACAAAAAAACTATTAAAAATTTTCTAGCTAAAAACAAAGAAATTATTCTAAAACCTTTAAATCTTTGTTTCGGCGCAAATGTAATGTTTTTAAAAGAAAACGACGTTAATACAAATAGCATAATCAAAAGTATGACAAACGACGGTCAAACCTTGATTATGTGTCAAAAATATATACCAGAAGCAAAATTTGGAGACAAGAGAGTTCTAACACTTGGGGATACAGTTCTTGACGAATGTGTACAAAAACTTCCAACAAAAGATGATTTCAAATTTAATACGCACAGCGATGACTTTATTAAAAAAGCTGTTTTAACAGAAGAAGAAAAAAGAAGATTTACAGAAGTAGCGAAAAAACTTAACGCTATGGGAATTTATATGGCAGGACTTGATGTTATTAATTCACAAATCATTGAGGTTAACGTAACAAGCCCATGCTACTTTATCAAAGAAATTAACAACCACTTTTTAACACATATTGAAACAAAAATTTGCGATTATATTGTAAGTAAAGTAGAAGAACATTCAAAAGAAAAAATATTTAAGTAAGTTGGATTGAAATAACATGTCATTCCGGACTCCGCTCCGGAATCTGAGGTTATGGAATGGATAATGCGGTCGTTTGTCAGATTCTGAATCACATACATTTCCTTTTATCCGTAAGGCATTTAAACCAGATAACATGCCTAACGGCTTAAAGTCAACTACACAGACAGACTCACAAGTTTCGCTTTAATTCAACTGTTCGCTTTGTCAAGCTCAGTATGACATTAGCCTTTCATTATTTCCCCAATTGTCGAATGAAAATTTTTATTGTTTTAAATAATAATCTCTTAAAAAGGAGATTTTATGTCTATAAAAATGTTGATGTTTGATTTTAGAGAAGAAGAAAAAGCCTACTTTGAAACAGAAAAAATAGAAGATTTTGATATTACTTTTTATACTGAAAGTTTAAATAAAAAGACTTTAGAAAATATATCAGAAGAAGTCAGACAAAACACAACTGTAATAAGCGTATTCATTGATTCAAATATAACAAAAGAAGTTATTGAAGCTTTTCCGAATTTAATGATTATTGCAACACGTTCAACTGGTTTCAATCACATTTGCGTAGACGAATGCAAAAAATCACACATCAGGGTTTTAAATGTTGAAAACTATGGTAAAACAGGAGTTATGCAATATACTTTCGGATTGATTTTAATCCTTATGAGAAAAATTTATCTTGCAATAAGTGATATTAAAAATCTTAGCAAGGACGATACAAAATATGTTGGCAGAGATTTGAATAATCTTACAATTGGCGTAATTGGAACAGGCACAATCGGTAGCGGAGTTTGTACAATAGCTAACGCTTTTGGCATGAAGATTTTAGCTTACGATATGATAAAGAAAAACACTTTGATAGAAAATTATAATGTACAATATGTAAACAAGGAAGACTTACTTAAAAATGCAGATATCATTACTCTTCATACACCTTACAACGAAACTACTTACCACATGATTTCAGAACAAGAATTCAATTTAATGAAGGCATCAAGTTATTTAATCAATGTTGCAAGAGGCGAATTAATTGATACAAAAGCACTTTATCAAGCATTAAAAAATAAAAAAATTGCAGGTTGTGCTCTTGATGTTATTGAATGCGAAAATTCTGGAATATTCTGTGAGCGAAAGAAAAATAGAGATGCAACCGAATGCGTTATTGAATGCGAAGACACAAATTCTACAATCAAAAAATTAATCAAAATGCCAAACGTACTAATCACACCGCACATAGCATACAAAACTCAAGATTCAATCGACTACATTTTAAAAACAACAATGTTTAGTATTAAAGACAATTTAAAAGGCGGACATACTAATAAAATTAATTAATAGCAGTCCGCTTTCTTCTAATACTGGCATAATTGCCGTTGTTTAAACCTACCCTTACACTTCAAGGAATAATCTTTGCCCAACAATATTAGGCTTATTGTTATAATATCCAGCAAAATAACCGCCTTTAACTGGGCAATTTTTCGCATAAGTTTCCATAGTAGTTTTTTTGGCACTCATATTAACAAATGGATTGTTAGAAAAAGGATTTGTTGATTTAACTTCCTTTACTTGTTCTACTGTTCTAACATTTTGAGCTTGCATCGCAGTTGGTGCCATAAAAGCTTGTGTTAAATAGTTAATAATGTTGTTTGCCATAAATTCTCTCTCCTCTGATAGTATCTTTTTAAGGATACTTTTTTGAAAGTCATATTTATTATACAAAACTATGTAGATTTTTGTAATATTTCTTAATAAAAATCATATAAATTATGTAGTATAATAATTTTATGGACAAGAATATTTTAATTATCGGTAAGAGCGCAAAAGAATACGCACTGGCTCAAAAGCTTTCAAAGACTAATAATATAGGCAATATTTACGTTGCATCGGGAAATGATGCAATGAAGGATTTTGCAACTTGCGTTGATATTAGAGAAGATGATGTTGCAGGATTGTTAGATTTTGCTATGGAAAACGCAGTTGATTTAACTATATGTTCTAGTGAAAAAGCTATAAGAGCAAATGTTGTTGGCATTTTTCAAGAAAACGGTCAAATGATTTTTGGTTCAACAGCAGAAAGCGCACAAATTGCAATTAATAAATCTACGGGTAAAAAATTCTTGTACAAACTTCACGTACCAACTGCAAGATTTGGAATATTTGAAAAACCTCAACAAGCAGTTGATTATGTTAGAAATTCTATGTTACCAGTTGTTGTAAAAACTGATGAACACAGAAATTCAAACGGAACAATGATATGTTCTGCAACAAGTATTGCAAAATCTTTTATTGAGGATTGCTTTATCAGAAATGAAAAAAGAGTTATTATAGAAGACTTTGTATATGGACACGAATTTTCTTATTACGTAATAACAGACGGATATCACGCAATTCCATTGAGCAGTGTTGGAAATTATAAATTTGTTCTTGACGGAGACGGTGGACTTTTGACACCTGGAATGGGCGCATATATCCCAGATTATAAGATTACGAGAAACGTTGAACAATATATTATGCAAGAAATAATCTTCCCAGCGTTAGATAGCTTGGATCAAAAAGGAACACCTTATGTTGGAATTTTGGGTATTGATTGCGTTTTAACACCAGATAATGAGGTTGTAGCTTTGGAATTTAACCCATTCTTGCAAGACCACGATTGTCAGGGAGTACTTTCAACAATTGAGGATAACCTGTTTGACATAATGTATGCTTGCGTTGTAGGGTCTTTTGCAGATGATTATGAATATATTAATACAAAAGATGAAGTGTCTGTATCTTGCGTACTTTCTGCAGGAAATAAAACTGATAAAGTTATATCTGGACTTGATAATTTAGATGAAGATACTTTAGTTGCACATTTTAATACAAGAAAAAATGAGTACTTGGAATATTTAACAACAGGCGACAGAACTCTTGTTGTTACCAAAAATGCTAAAACATACACATTTGCAACAGATGCACTGTATGACGAAGTTGCACAAATAGAATTTGAAGGCAAAACTCATAGAAAAGATTTATGCGCTGTTTTAATTTAATTAATTCATTGTAAATATCAAAAAACTGCCAGGAAAATATTGCGAATGCGTTGAATTCATTTACAATAATCATTGTTTGTTTATTTTTCAATAAAATTTCATTCATTTTTAATACAATTAAGACCATTTCAATCATTATAATTACCGCAATTATAATAAATCTTATAAAAGATTAATCACAAATTTTGCCAGTAACTTTTATAATATGCCAACCAAATTGTGTTTGAATAGGTTCTGAAATTTCACCTTTTTTCATAGAAAAAGCTTTTTCTTCAAAAGGTTTAACCATTTGACCTCTGTGGAAATAGTTCAAATCACCGCCTGTTCTACCAGAAGGGCAAAGTGAATATCTATTCGCCAATGCTTCAAAACTTGCACCTTTGCTCAAATAGAATTCTAACTGGTCAGCTTCAGCTTTTGTTTTAACCAAAATATGACTTGCTCTAACCATTGTACAATGTTCTGCATATTCTGCATATACAGGTTGCACAAGGATTACAGATATAGCAAATAATATAACAAATAATTTTTTCATCTATAGTTCCTCAAATTTTTTAATAATACCTTTTAAGCAAATTTTAATGTGTGCATAATTCAAACCACCTTGCATATAAACAGCATAAGGAGGTCTGATTGGACCGTCAGCAGAAAGTTCAATAGTTGAACCTTCAATGAATGTTCCGCCTGCCATAATAACTTCGTCTACATAACCTGGAATAAGTTCAGGAATTGGTGTTACATATCCGTTGATAGGTGAAAGTGATTGAATTGTTTTACAGAATTCTATTAACGGTTCTGGTGCATTAAACGTAATGATTTGAATAATATCAGTTCTAGGGGCATCGTATTTTGGAGAAGAGATAAATCCCATATCTTCAAAAATTTTAGCAGCTAAAACCATACCTTTGATTACGTCTGCAACGATAGACGGTGCCATAAACAAACCTTGAAAAATTAATCTATGTTGATTTAACATTGCGCCTGATTCTGAACCGACACCTGGAGCTGTAAGTCTTATGGCAGAAGCTTCAACAAGTTCTTCTTTACCTGCAATATAGCCACCGCATTCTACAAGTCCACCACCTGGATTTTTGATTAAGGAACCACCGATTAAGTCTGCACCTACTTCGATTGGTTCTTTTTCTTCTGCAAATTCGCCATAACAGTTATCTACAAAGCAAATACAGTTTGGATTTTTAGATTTTACTATTTTAATAATTTTTTCAATTACCTCAATGGTTAAAGATTTTCTAGTATCATAACCTCTAGAGCGTTGAATTAAAACCATTGTAGTTGTTTTGTCAACTTTCTTCTCTAAAGTTTCAAAATCAATGTCATCATCGTTTATTAAAGGAACTTCATCATATATAATTCCGTTACCGATTAAAGAATTTTTCTTTGCAAGTTCATCACCTGTTAAACCGATAACTTGTCGCATTGTGTCATAAGGAGTTCCAGCAACAGCAAGAAGCTTATCGCCGTAGTGAAGATTTCCAAACAATGCGCAAGCTAAAGTGTGCGTACCTGTAGCAAAATGAGTACGAACAATAGCTTTTTCAGCCTTAAAAACTTGTGCATAAACTTTGTCTAAAACTTCACGCCCTAAGTCATCATGACCATAACCAGATACGGTATAGAAATGTTCTGGAGCTACATGGTTATTAACAAAAGCTTTAAGAACTTTTTCTTGGTTAAAATCTCTTATTTCTTCTATTTTTTCAAACTGAGGCGCTAGAAGTTTTTCAGCCTCTTTAATAATTTCATTTGTATTTTTCATAATACGTTTATGATATTGCAAGAATGACTTATCGTCAAATAAAAAAAAGACCTCAAAGAGGTCTTTTTAAAATGGTGCCGCAACGAAGGACGTTTTGAGCATGCGAAGCAAAGCTCGAAACTTGTTCAATTAGGTTCAATTCCGTCATTATTTTTTTGTAATAAAAAAAAGACCTCAAAGAGGTCTTTTTAAAATGGTGCCGCAACGAAGGACGTTTTGAGCATGCGAAGCAAAGCTCGAAACTTGTTCAATTAGGTTCAATTCCGTCATTATTTTTTTGTAATAAAAAAAAGACCTCAAAGAGGTCTTTTTAAA
>CAKUXM010000003.1 GCA_934700335.1 uncultured Candidatus Melainabacteria bacterium
GATACTATGATATTGTCATTGCGAGGAATGAAATGACGAAGCAATCCAAATAAATTCGTGTTGACAAGTTTAGCATCTATTCACAATTCACTAAAATCTATTTACTAGTTAGCAAATCTAAAGTGCATGATATCGCCGTCTTGTACGACGTAATCTTTACCTTCTAATCTCATAACACCTTTTTCTTTTGCTACTGTATATGACCCGTTGCAAGCTAAAAAGTCGTCATAAGAAATAACTTCTGCTCTAATAAATCCTTTTTCAAAATCTGTGTGAATAACTCCAGCTGCTTGTGGAGCTTTTGTTCCTGCTGTGATTGTCCAAGCTTTTACTTCAATTTCACCAGCTGTGATATATGTTCTCAGATTCAATAAGTGATATACTGCTTGAATCATTTTTTCAATACCGGAATTTTCAATACCAAGTTCTGCCAAGTATTCTTTAGCTTCTTCTGGTGAAAGCTCTGCTAATTCTTCTTCAATTCTTGCAGAAATAATAACCATTTCAGCGCCGTGTTTTTTCGCGTATTCATCAACAATTTTTGTATAATCATTACCAGATACAACATCTGTTTCTGAAACATTTGCTGCATAAATAACTGGTTTGATACACATTAATTGTGATTGTTTAGCGATTTTTAATTCGTCTTCATCATCGAATAATTCGTCAACATTGATAAATGTTGCTTCTGATAATTTATCGTATAAAGTTTGAAGGACTTTTACCTCAACTTTTGCGTTTTTATCTCCAGAATTTGCTACTTTAGAAGTTTTGGCAATTCTTTTTTCAAGAGATGCCATATCTGCTAGAGCAAGTTCTGTATTAATTGTTTCGATATCATCAAGAGGGTTAACTTTACCCGCAACGTGAACGGTGTTAGGGTCGTCAAAACATCTTACAACTTGAATAATTGCATCTGTTTCTCTAATGTTTGCTAAGAATTGGTTGCCAAGACCTTCTCCTTTGCTTGCGCCCTTTACAAGACCTGCAATATCAACAAACTCAATTGCAGTAGGTACAACTTTTGCTGCATTTACTAATGGCGCAAGTTTTTCTAATCTTTCATCTGGAACACCAACCACTCCTACGTTTGGCTCGATTGTACAGAATGGATAATTTGCGCTTTGCGCATTTTTTGCACTTGTCAATGCGTTGAATAATGTTGATTTACCTACGTTTGGTAGTCCTACTATGCCTGTTCTTAACATAACTTTTCCTCTTCTTCTTATTGTGTTTATTTTAACACAAATTTTATTAAATATACAACAAATAGTTGATGTTAACAAAGAAAATCAAGAGTATGCTTAATGTAGCTGTATAATATCGCTTTAGTTGATAGGGACATATGGGACAAGAGGTTATTAATAACACATTTGATAATAATTTGATAAACCAATACCATTGGTTTAATTCTGTTTTTTGTACAGCCATAAAAAATACTAGCGATGAATTTTTCCAATGCGGATTTTCGTACAAATTAATGTCAATGAGTTTGAATATTAATGCTATGTTCCAAGATGACAGCTATTTCGTAACTAAGATAAACATTGACGAATCAAGAGAAGTCTTTGTTCGATGTTCTGAAAATGCTATTGGCTTGATTTTGGATAAGGTTTTAGAACCTCACGAAGACAGTCAATCTTTTAATTTGAATGATATGACAGAGCTTGAAGCGAAAATTATTACTAACTTTAATGATATGTTTTATACAGCATTTGCAGATAAATTTGTAAGACCAAGAGGGTCTTTGAAATTTAGAACATTTGATATTGTTCATCTTACTTTCTTAGTTAAGCTAGAAGATGACGATAAATGTTTGCATACAGGTAAAATTATTCTTTCAATGCCTTATCAATTCTTGAACCCAGAAGAATTTAAACCAGAGGAAGAAAATTTTAGCGACAGCGCATTTTTTGATAATAAAGTAGAAGTTGATATTAAGATAGGCACAACTTTATTTTCTGTACAAGATTTAAAATCATTGGAAGAAGATGATATCGTAGTGTTTGAAAATTCAAACCTACACACAATGAGGGTTGTTAGTGGAAAATACGAAAAAGATTTCAATTTGAGTCCAAACCCTGCATTGATAATACCTTTTGACGATTCAATAGAAGGAGAAATGGAAATGGAAAATAACTCATCTACAAATTTATGGGATAGTATTCAAGTAGAGATGGGTGCTGAATTTGATAAGATAAAAATTCCTTTAGGAGATTTGAAGAAAATCAATGAAGGAATAATTATAGATGTAAGCTCAATTTACAATAATAAGATTTCGTTAAAAGTTGAAGAAAAACTTATAGCGGAAGGAGAACTTGTGATTGTAAACGATAGATATGGTGTTAAGGTTAATAAAGTATTTGCGCAAAAGGAAGAGCCTCAACCTCAACCAGAACCACAAATTGAACAACCAATGCAACAACCTGAAATGATGCAACAACAAGTTCCAGACGGCATTGACCCTGCAATGTATGAGCAAATGACTCCAGAACAATTGCAACAAATGCAAATGCAACAACAAGCTCAAATGGAACAAGGTCAAATGATGCCACCGCAAGAGGGTATGGAAGATCAACCTCAAGGTAGCGAAGACTTTGATTATAGCGACTTTGAGTTAGATGATGAAGATATTTAGTAAGGAAAAGATGTAATGAGTCATTTTATAGTTAATATTGTAGTATTTACTTTTGCAATGATAGGGCTAATCTTTTTTGCTCTACTTATCTATAAGAAGGTTTCAGATTTTGGTGTAGGCTCAAGACCTAATTCAAAATTGAAAGTGTTAGATATGTTGAGAGTTGCACCAAGCAAAGCTTTTTATGTACTTTCAACTGGTAGTGAAAAATTTTTAGTTGCTTCGGACACAAATTCAATGAATTTGATTGCGAAGTTGGAAGGCAATGATTATTTAGAAGAATAAGAATATATAAAAGGAAAAAAGAATGAATAACATATTTGGAGATATGAACCCAGTTTTACAAATGTTGGTAGTGATGACGTTGTTTTCGCTAATTCCATTTGTATTTGCGTGTATGACAAGTTTTTTGAGATTTGTAGTTGTATTTTCAATGCTTAAAACGGCAATGGGTACGCAACAAGTTCCACCGTCAGTCGTAATCATTGGTTTATCAATGATTTTGACTTTTTATACAATGGGTCCTATTTTTCAACAATGTTATGAACAAGGGCAAGTTCCTTATAAGAAAAATCAAAACTTAATTGAGGCGATAGATGCTGGTTCAAAACCGTTGAAGGAATTTATGATGAAACAAACGAGGGAAAGTGATTTAGCTTTCTTTATAGAGATGAGTCATAAACAACCTCCAAAATCTCCGGAAGAGATTACAATATGGCAAGTTGCACCGGCATATATTATCAGTGAGTTGAAAACTGCATTCGAGATTGGTTTTATCGTGTTCGTACCGTTCATTGTGCTAGACTTGGTAGTTGCGAATATCTTACTGGCGCTAGGTATGTTCATGTTATCACCAACAATCATTTCTTTACCATTTAAACTACTTATTTTTATTGCGGTTGACGGTTGGGCATTGATTGTACAAGGTCTGGTAAGCAGTTATAATTAGCGGATTGTTGGATTGGTGAGACGAAGTGAAACAATCTAAGAAAACGTCATTGCGAGGAGTGCAGAGCACGACGAAGCAATCCAAAAAAAATAAAACAAAAGAGGAAACATCATTATGGAAATGTTAATGGAATATATGGCAAAAGGGTTTGTCGCAATGTTATCAATCTCAATGCCTTGCGTACTAGTTGCAGCGGGTATTGGTTTAGTCGTTGGTATTTTGCAAGCCGTTACCCAAGTTCAAGAGCAAACTATTGCTGCTGCACCAAAAATTTTGGCAGTATTTTTAGTTATCGTAATTGGTGGCGTTGGTTTTGTAAGAATTTTGACAAATTTGTTTACAGATGGTATGGCTCTTGCTTTTAATGTTGTTCCACGTAGTGATAATTATGTTTTGAGCAGTAATTATTACAAATACACAAAACCACCGTTTATGGACGAATTTAATTCACCTGAGCCAGATAAATTGAACGGTAATTTTTCAAAAGATTCAAACGCACCTACAGGATTGGGTAGCAAACTTAAAAACCAAGAAAAATATATTCAACAAAGGGATTCTGCTGATCCAAAACAAGATTTCTTAGAAGATTTGACTATAAGATTTAGAAGAGGTAGATAGTATTGAAAAAAAATAATGTCTTCTATCTTTTAATATTGCTAGCTTGTGTGGCATTTATACCAAAAGTTTTTGCTTTTGATAATTATATTGTGCATACGCAAAAACCTGTTAATAAGGTTGTGTCTTCTGATAGAAATATTGTTACGGCGAATGTGCTTGTAACTATTATGAATGAGAAGGACACAATTTTGATTTCACCTAAGAGTGAAGGTAAAGCTTTTTTGATTTTTGAATTTAAAGACGAAACTATTACAGTTCCTGTAACTGTAAAGAAGAATAGAACAGTGTTTAAGAAAAATGCAGGTTTGGAATTTGTGAAAATGGATCCCCCTCCGATGTTATTTCAGATAGATTTACCACCAAGAACAGAGGGTGTTAAATAATGGAACAATTTTTATATGGCTTGAATTCATTGTTTCCAATGTTTATGACATATTTTGGCTCTGGACTTCTTGTGTTTGCGAGAGTTGTGGGATTTTTTAGATTTGCACCATTACTTAATAGAAAAGAAATCTTTTCAATGGTAAGATTGTGTTTGGCAATTCTTGTTACGGTGATGATAGTTAGTATTATTCAACCTAAACCATTGCCATTTGAAGATTTTGGTTCATTGATGGTTTCGCTGATACTTAATTACGCAGTGGGCGCAATGATTGGTTATGTTGCACAGTTGCTTTTGCTTGCCATTGAGGCAGGTGGCGATATGATTAATATGCAAATGGGTTTATCTTCTGCAATGGTACTTGACCCTACTACACAATCTCAAACATCTATTTTGAGTAGAATATTTGGTTTGCTTGGTGTTTTGATATTTATACAAGTTGGCGGTATTTATTGGTTGTTTAGAGCATTGATGAGAACTTTTGAGATATTCCCTGTGTTTGCTACAAGTGTTCCATTGGAGCAGTTAGTTAATTTGGATTACGTAATACAGTTGTCATCAAATGTTTTGTATATGGGCTTGCAGATTGCATCACCTGTACTTTTAGCTACGTTGGGACAAGATATTATCTTGGGTGTAATTTCAAAAACTGCACCACAAGTTAACGTGTTCCAATTATCATTCTTGTTCAAACCAGTACTAGGTGCTGCAATTATGATATGGATTTTGCCAATGTTGTTTAGCGTGATATCTGATTATTTCAATTCTTTTGCGAATATATTCTAGCAAGCGAGCAGAGGCACCCTATTTTCCCCTCGCCACGAAGGGGAGAGGAGAAATTTTTAGTTGAAAGATATGCTTGAAACTATAAAATTTCGGTGAGGGTTTATGGATTGTTTCGTCATGTCATTCCGTGCGTGAAACCAAATCTGCCCAACGTACGCATTGTACAACTCGCAAATTCCCCTCAAACCCATGTACCATGCATGTTGTAGCATGTTAACAAATGTAACAAATTCTTTAATAATGCTAAAGTTTCATGTTTGATGTGTCGACATGAGTGGTATAGGAAAAATATAAGGAGTAATATTATGGGTGTACAAAAGGCAAGTCAAAACGGAAATCTTAATTTAGATTATAATTCAATGAAAATTAAGAAAAACTGGAAAATGAAATTAATGGGCATTGGTGGAAAAATTGATAAAGCCAATAACGAAATAAAAGTTGCTTGTGGTGATTCAAAAACAAATGCTACAGGTGCAAAAGATGGTGTTAAAGATGCAAACATTGGTGCAGAAAGTGCTGACCAATCAGAATATCAAATGATTGACGGAGAAGGACAAGCTGATGTTGCACAAACTGATGCAGATGCAGGTCAAGTTCAAGCCGATGAAGGTCAATCAATTGTTGATGAATCTCCAACTATTGAATCTATGCAAGCTGCAACAAATGAAAAAATCGCAGCTATGACAGAAGGTTTATCTGGTCAACAAGAACAAGTTATGGCACAACTTCAAGAAAAAATGACTATTATTGCTGAAGCTGGTGAACAAATCGCTGCTAATGCGGAAGAAGTTGATGCTTTACAGGCTGAATTAGCTGAAATTACAGCTGATAGTGCTGAAGGTGGCGAATTCTCAACTGGTATGGCTGCTGCAGGTGGTCAAAATAGTGCATATTCATTGAGCGTTCCTACAGGTCCTGCAAAAGCTCCAAGAGCTGGTCAAGCTAAAAAAGGTGGTTTGATTTCAAGCGGTGCTCAACAAACTCCACAAGCTCAAGGTGCTCAACAAGGTCAACAAGCACAAGGTGGTCAAAGTGCTGATGCTGCTAAAACTGCAAGAGCTCAAGAAATCTATGCAAGATTAGTTGAAATCAACGAACAAAACTGCACAATTCAAGATACAATCACAACTGCTTCTGAAGAAGCAATGGTTCTTCAAACAGAAGTTACTGAATTAATGGAAACTCAAACAACAGAAGTTACAGAAGATCAAACAAATGCCAATGATGGTAATGCAGAAGCAATGGAAACACTTGCTAAATTCCAAGAAATTTCAACAGTTGGTACAATAGTAAATGTTACTGGTGGAGTTATTAAAGGAGTTGGTAAAGGTATTGCAACTACTGGTTTAACTGTTGAAAAAGGTGGTAAATCAGTAAGTACAATTGGTAAATTCTTAAAAGGTATGTTTGGCGGTATCAAACTTACTGGTACAGCTGTTGCAGGTATCTTCCCGGTATTTACAGGCGCTCCTGGAGGATCAGTTGCAGCTGTAGGTGCTAACGGTCAAGTTACTTCTACAGGTATCGACAAAACTGGTAAAGGTATCCAAATTACTGGTGGTGCAGTTAACAACACTGGTTTGACAGTTGCAAAAGTTGGTCAAGGCGTTAAAGTTGTTGGCCAAGGTATCCAAACAGTTGGTTCAGCTGGTACAGCAGTTGTTGGTATTCAACAAGGCAACTGGTCAGCAATCATCGGTGGTGCTGTTGGTTTCTTAGGTGCAGCTGCTTCATTCGTTGGCAATGCTGGTCAATTTGCTCAATCATTAAGTACTGCTAAAGATGGTTTCTTCGGAGCTTGTGCTCAAGTTCAAACAAAAATCGGTGAATTACTAGGTAACGCTGGTTCATTATCATCACTAGCATCTAAAGGTACTCAAATGGGTAACACAGCATTACAAAATGGTACTGGCGGATTTAAAGATATGGTTGTGAACGCTGCAACAACATTTATTCCTGAAGCTGGTGCTCTAAAATCAAACAACACAGCTCCAACTACTGGTAATACAACTGGTACAACAAGCACAACTAAAGAAGAATCTTCTGAACCAACAGTTCAAGTAGAAACAAAAATCTCTACTCCAGCTATGAGAAATAAAGCTAAAAATGCTGGTTTAACAGATGAGCAAATTAAAGGTAAATCTGATTCAGAAATTCAAAAAATGATTGAAGATAAAAACGCAACTAACAAGCCAAAAGTTAAATAAGTCAATTAATTGTTGAGACAAAATAAAACGCAAAAGAGAACTTCATTGAAGTTCTCTTTTGTTTTTATTTTTTGTCATTGCTGTACATGTACAATTGCGAGGAGTGAAACGACGAAGCAATCTCGTTATTGTTAATAATATGTATTGCTTCACATTCGTTCGCAATGACAAATTTATTGCGTTTATGATAAAATTAACTCAACAAGAGAGAACTATTTTATGGCAAAACAAAAATTCAAAGCATTTGATACATTTTATGCAACCTTAAATTTATATTTAAAACACATGAGAGCATTCTTTTCATACCTAACCTTCCCAATTATTGGACAAGTTGCCGGTATGGTAATAACATTCGTATTAAATTATCATTTCATAGTTAATTTAGACGTTATTCAACAACACATTCCTCTATACAACAATCCAGTGGCAATATTGGTTACTGCAATTATCCTTATGCTACCTGGATTAATTTTAATGCTTAGAGCATTTTGGGATTATCTTGTAGCTTATGGTGCAATAAACTCTATGGCAGACAATATGACAAAATCTGGCAAGTTGTACGATTTTGAAGCACATACACTTGTTATTAATCACAGAAAATTTTCTTTTGCAGGTTTGTGGATAATTTATAGCATATTTATTTTCTTCTCAAGTTGCCCATTGCTTTGGATTGCAGGCGGTTTAATTTTTGTATTCTTCGCTCTTGTATTCCAAGTTTTTACTCTTGAACCAGAAAAAAATATTTTTATGTGTTTCTATAAAAGCTTTATCTTGGTTAAACAAAAATATTTTGAAACATTAGTTATTTTACTTTTGGTTTCAACTCTTACATATTTCATCATTCCAGAAATTGTAAGAATAATTTGTTCACTTACAGGTATCGTAACAATGTTTTCAAACCTTATCCAAAACATTGTTGCACTGCATCTTCAAATGTACTTGGATAAATTCAATGAACTTTTAACAACTCTAAACCAAGCTCCACTTAGCATTTTAGATTTATCAAAAATCATTGTACTTGCTGTTATTGGTTGGATTGTGTCAGCATATTTGCTTCCAATTAGAAGTTTGTCTTGCTATTTGATGTACAAAGATTTAAACAAAAAATATTTAGCAAAGTTCAAAAAGAAAAGTAAAATAGATGTTCAAGTGTAAAAATTGTAATCACGTTGATAAGTTTGAACTTATGTTTTCAAAAGATTATGACAAAGAAAAAACTTACTCAATAATTTATAACGATAATAATCAAATAGAGATAACAGTTGGCGATTATACGTTCATACCAGATTTAACATTTATGAACGAACATGCTGTTTGCAAATATTGCGGTCAAATTTATACATGGGAAAAGGAAAAATAAAATGAGAAAAGGTAGAAAAAACAATGAATTGAGAGAAATAAAATTCACTCACAATTATACTAAAAATGCACTAGGTTCAGTTTTGGTTGAATTTGGTGATACAAAGGTTATTACAACTGCATCAGTAGAAATTGGCAAACCAAAATGGATGGATAAAGAAGATAAAAGAGGTTGGGTAACTGCAGAATACTCTTTACTTCCAGCTTCAACAAACACACGTGTATCTAGAGAACGCTCAAAAGTTTCTGGCAGAACTCACGAAATCCAAAGATTGATTGGTAGAAGCCTTAGAGCTTGTGTTGATTTAGAAAAAATGACAGACGTTACAATCACAATTGATGCTGATGTTATCCAAGCTGACGGTGGCACAAGATGCGCTAGTATTTGCGGTGGATTTGTTGCTATGCAAGATGCAATCAAAAAACTTTTAGACAACGGTACATTGACAGAAAATCCAATAAGAGAACCTTTGGCAGCTGTTTCTGCAGGTATTGTAGAAGGTGAAATTAGATTAGACCTTGAATACGAAGAAGATTCACACGCTGACGTTGATTCAAATATCGTACTTACAAAAAGCGGTAATATCGTAGAATTCCAAACAACAGCAGAAGGTCATACTTTGACAAAACAACAAATGGACGAAATCTTTGACCTTGCTCAAGAAGGTATTAATAAAATTATTTTACTATACTAGTGTTAAAAATATTTATATAAAAAAAAAGGCGACTTGTTTCACAAGTCGCCCTAAAATTTTGTTAGGAAGGGAATAAGGGTAAAATATTTTAGGGGCTACAATTAGCCGAATAAACTAAATGATCTATCAGTATTATCAGAAATTAATGATTTTACTGAATCGTACTCTGTTGTAACCGCAGAGTGTTCTGTATTGATTTGAGATAGCTCTAAATCTAACAATTTTTCTGCTCTTGACATCTCTGAAGTATTTTTATCATATTCTGCTTGTGCAGCTCTTAACATAGACTCATCAACTGAGCCATCAGAAGAACTAGTTGCTCTATTCATTGCATCTGAATACTGTGTCGCATATGCCTCTGATTTTAAAGACATAACTACTTTTTCGTTTGAAATCTGTTGTGCTCTTAATTCAAGATCATGCATTCTTGCCGTAAGAGTCATCATTCTCGATTGATTGGCTGATACACCCATTTTTTGTACTCCTTAATGTACATATTTTTCCTAACACATGTATTATCGGCATATTATTTTAAAACTTTAGGCTAAAACTCCATGTTTATCATGGTTTTGGAGATGCTAAAAGGGTAAAATCGGCATAAATAAAGCGTTTTAGCTTAAAAAACTCTTGTTTACATTTCTTAACAATCATATATAATGGAAAATTTATATCTAAGTGAGCATTCAACCGAGCTTCTCCCACCTTCTCCCTTCATTGGGAGAAGGGAAAAAGACTTTATTCCCCTCGCCACATTTCTGCAAAGCAGAAATAGGGGAGAGGAGAAATTTTTAGTTGAAAGCTTGCTTGAAACTTTAAAATTTCGGTGAGGGCACTATTCCTCCTGAAACAAAAAAAGAGGCGAAGCCTTCGGCTTCGCCTCTTTTTTTGTTTTTTACTTACAATTAAGCTTGTTCTTTTGTAGGCACCAATTTTTCACTCAAGTATGCAATTGTTCTTGGGAAGTGTTGTTGCAAGTATTGAGTTCTAATACCTAAGATATCAACTGATTGGTATGTATTCATCAACGCATTTGTTTCAGCGATTGTTTCTTCTCTACCTCTTTCTGGTTGACCTTCAACTGCTTCTTCTTCAATGAAGTATGCGATATGATCTCTTTCATTTGTTGGGAATTCTTTCAAGAAATTCTTTCTTTCTTCTGCATAAGTTTTCTTGAATGTTTCATCTTCATGAAGAGTATCTAGAAGTTTGCAATCAATAGCTTGACCGTTGTTATTAAGAATAAGTTCCGCAGGTTTACCAGTCATATCAGTTGCGTGTCCTAATTCGTGCAAGAATACAAATGGGTCATCTGATACGTTTAAGATACTGAAAGAATAAACATTATCTACAATTGTATTACCTTTGTCATCAGTTCTATATTGTGCTGGTTTAGCACCTACTTCATAGAATGTTGGCATTTGATATGATTCTAATTTATCTTTAATGTCTTCAATTTGAACAGTTGTGTTTGCCAAGTTCAACAATTCATCACCAGGGATTTTTTTCAACATGTTAACGATTTTTTGTTCGCTTGCTTCAACTTTTGCAGGATCTTTTCTATCTTTTGGACTTTTTGGAACTACATATCCGCTGATAGGAATTTGAAAACCGTCCATTTTTTGTTCATCTACAACTGTAATTGTTTTTTCTTTTTTATCATATTGAATAATATATGATTTATCATTTCTTGAAGATCTGAAAGTGTTTTCATCTAAAACTTCAAATGATTGAGATTGTTTCATCAAAACTTTACCGTCTGGTGAAGTAATTTTGTAATCAATAATTCTGTTACCCATTGGGTCATCTTCATATCTGTATTGAGTTCTTGTCATATCAGCAGAACGCATATCTTTTTCAACTAAAGTATGACCTGTTTTCTTATCAACAGTTGCTTTAGAGATTTGTCTTGTTTTACCATTTGGAAACTCATATTTAACATTGAACATACCTGGAACATCAGATTTTTCGTATGTTTCTTTTCTGATTAATCTATTTTGTTTATCACGTCTGATTTTAATAGCAGATTCCATATATGGATAACCGTCTTTATCAAAACCGAATTTTGTTTCGTTAAAGGTGTTTGTTCTAAAATCTTGTGTCATGACTGTTTTTGAAACAGGGTTTTTACCTTTCCATTTAATTTTTGTGCTTTCTTGAGCTAAGATGTTTAAGTTTTTATCTAACAATTTCAAGTTAGAACTTTTATCAGCATGAATAGATTTCATTGTATAATTATTAGCTTTATCATAAGCACATCTTCTTAATTGAACTTTATCTAATGGACTTTGAGTCATTTCTTTAGCCATAGCAATAACTTTTTCAGAATTTAAGCTATCTTCAGCCATAATAGTTGTACTTTTTCTATCCAATCTCAATGGAGTCATTTTATCGTACATGTTAGCTAATTTATCAAGAACTTTATCTTTAACTTGAGGTTTAACTTCAGCCTTTGTTGTACGTTCAAAAGTATCTGGTTTTACAGGAGGTAAAATCGGTCTTTGAGCAAAGGTGTTATTGTTTTCTACTTTGTTAACTTTTCCAGCAAAATTAACGTTCATAATCTTTTGAATATTCATATCCACTACCTCACAAATGTATATTTTTAAATAAATAATTACTACACCGATAACTATTAAACACCCGTGAAAGAAATAATTGCTATTTTTACACTTAATTTAGCCAAAATTGTTACATGTTTTTACAAATAACCATTTCACAATTCGCGCAGTCATGGATTAGAGAGTATTTCTTACCTGTTTCATCTATTAAAATCAATTGTTTTGGAGATTTACAACGGTTAAAAACTCTATATAGACAGTGTTTTGTACGCATTAATTCTAAATTTTTAACCTTATGATTTTTTTCAAAAGCTAATTCTGTAATTTCACAACCACATTCTTCGTAAAATTCTTTTGCTAATTTATTATAAACATTTGCCTTATAATCCATTGATTTTAAAGGATATTGAGCATGTTTCAATTCTTTTTGAGAATGACGTTTATAATTATTTAAACGCTCATTCATCAATTTTTCTAAAATTTCACGACGAATTGTATTTATTTCTGAAATTTTTAGAAATGGTAAATATCCTAAAACAGAAACATCTTCAACTTTAAAATCAGATTCGCCTGATTTTTTCATTTGCTCAATAAAAGTCTTTTTCATTTTTTGAGGATTATTTGGAGCCTCTGTTTGGGAAATATCAAGAGTTACGAAGTTGAAATCCTCGTCTTTTGCTGTAATAATGTTGTTTTCATAAATCATCTCAACTCTAATTCTACGTTTAGTTTTAGAGTTTTTAAGTTGTTTTTCAAACTGAATATCTTGATTACGATAAAACTCAATGCCAACTCTTAAAAGTTTAGTATCTTTCAAATAAACTCTGTTATTTTCTACTCTGCTAATCAAAGCTCCATTCATTTCATCATTTACAAAATAACAAATACCGTCGCCATTATTAAGATGTTTACCCTTGTATTCAAAATATTTATCGGAAACTTTTGTAATTTTACCAATATATTCACCCAAAGATTTTGGAGAATTAAAATTAAACATATCACGATTTTCATAAAGACAATATGTCGTAAAACCCCTATTAAAAGACTTACATACATCTGGAGTAAAATCATATTCAATAACACCAGAAGATGTCTTATCAGCGTATTTATCAATTAATTGACGATAATATGCCGTAACATTTTTGATATAACTTTCGTCTTTTAATCTTCCTTCAATCTTAAAAGACAACACGCCTGCATCAATCAAATTTTTAATATATGGAGAAGCGTTAAAATCCTTCAAGCACAAAAGATGTCTGTCTTTTGCCAAAACATTTCCATCTTCGTCCATTAGCGTATATTTTTTACGGCATGGTTGAGCGCAACAACCACGATTAGCACTTCTGTTCCCGATATATTCGCTCAAATAGCACTGTCCGCTATAACTTACGCACAAAGCACCGTGAATAAAGGTCTCAATTTCTACATTTGTATTTTTACAAATATTTTCAATGTCATTTAAAGAAGTCTCACGGGCTAAAATAACACGCTCTAAACCAACATCTTCAAAGAATTTCACTTTTTCTAAATTTCTATTATCGCATTGAGTACTAGCATGCAAAGGTATTGGAGGTAAATCTAACTTTAAAATACCCATATCTTGAACAATAATCGCATCAACGCCTATGTCATACAAATTTTTTATCAATTCTTGAGCTTTCAAAAGTTCATCATCATCAAGAATTGTATTAACAGTACAAAAAACCTTGACGTAAAACTTGTGAGCATACTCAACTAAAGTTTTGATATCGTCAAGATTATTCGTAGCATTTTGTCTTGCGCCAAAAGAATTAGCGCCAATGTAAACGGCGTCAGCACCGTAATTGATTGCTGACACCGCACATTCTAAGTTTTTTGCTGGAGCTAAAAGCTCAACTTTCTTATTTTTCATCTAAAGCTGCAACACCTGGTAATACTTTACCTTCAATGAATTCTAATGAAGCTCCACCACCTGTTGATACATGTGTGAAATCTTCAGCTTTAAAGAATTTTTTAGCAGCAGAAACAGAATCGCCACCGCCGATAACTGATGTAGCACCGTTTTTAGTTGCTTCAACAATATCTTTAAGAATAGATTTTGTACCTTCTGCAAATTTAGGATTTTCGAAAGCCCCAACAGGACCATTCATAAGAATTGTTTTTGAAGATTTGATTACTTCTGCGAATGCCTTTTGAGATTCAGGACCTGCATCAACACCTTCAAATCCATCTGGAATGTCTTTAATAGCAACAACTTTGTTTGTTCCGTTACCAGAGAAATCATCTGTTACTAAAACATCTGTAGCCATTACTAATTTAACACCTTTGTCTTGTGCTTTCTTTTCGATAGCTTTTGCAACTTCTAATTGGTCATCTTCGCAAATTGAATTACCAATTTTACCGCCGTTAGCTTTAACGAATGTATAAGCCATACCACCACCGATAATCATATTGTCAACTTTGTCTAATAAATTTTCTAAAACACCAATTTTAGAAGAAACTTTAGCACCACCAACAACAGCTGTGAATGGTCTTTCTGGATTATCTAAAGCTTGTGATAAGCATCTGATTTCTTTTTCCATTAATAAACCAGAAACTGCTGGTTTTAAGATTTTTGCTAATTTTGCAGTTGAAGTGTGGTTTCTGTGAGCAGCACCGAATGCATCATTTACATAGAAATCACCAAGTTTTGCTAATTCTTCTGCAAATGTCATATCGTCATCTTTTGCTTCTTCAGCTTTGTAGTAACGAATATTTTGTAATAAAGCAACTTGACCATCTTTCAAGCCTTCTAATTCTTTATCAGCACCTTCGCCTACAGGTGATTTAACAAATAATACGTCTTCACCTAAAACTTTTGACATATATTTAGCAACTGGTTCTAACGATAAATCTTCTAAAGTTTGACCTTCTTTAAGTTTTTGTGGTCTACCCAAGTGTGCCATTAAAATGATTTTTGCACCTTTATCTTTTAGGAAGTTTACTGTTGGTAAAATAGCTTGAATTCTTGTATCATCAGTAACATTTTTATCTTTGTCTAATGGAACATTGATATCTACACGAACTAATGCTCTTTTACCTCTTACGTCGCCTAAGTCTTTGATTGATTTTTTCATAATTAATCTCCTTCTCTATCAACTGATTATAGTTTATACCAAAAAATTTTTATAATAAAGTATTAAAATTTTTTCACAATCTTAGCCTTTTTAAAATTTTTAAAGTAAAATTAAAATAAGAAAGACAACTTTTGAGGAAATTATGGAAGATTTTTTTACTAGCTATAACTTTTATTCCAGCGGTCAAAACATGGAATTAATTACAAGCATAGTCGAAACTTTAAAGAAAATATTGGAAGAAGATAAAAAAGAAGTTCAACCTTTATTTTTAAGAATAACTGATAATTTTATATTAAACATTGCAAGAAAAGTTGTGGAAGAAAAGAAAAGAACTTTTTTGATTGGTATTACAGGCGAAAGTGCATCTGGTAAAACAGTTTTTGTTGATAACACAACTAAAGCATGCCTTGAAAATGCGCATGATGATATTTTTACTGTAATTACACAAGATGACTATTACAAAGACACTTCTAAAGAACTAAAAGAAGCAGGAAGTTATGAAGAATTATTCAAAACAGGTTTTAGTTTTGATACTCCAGATATCATCAATTTAGAACTTATGAGAGAACATCTTTTAGCTTTAAAAAATGGCAAAGAAGTTCGTTCTCCACGTTATAACTTTGTAACTTGTGAATCAACTCCAGACGGAGACCTTAAAAAACCAGCTAAAATTATTTTAAATGAAGGTTTATACGTTTTACACGAAAAAGTTAGAGACATTATTGACGTTAAAGTCTATGTATTCACACCACTTAACGTATTAAAAGACAGATGGTACAAACGTGCAGCATCTCGTGGTAAAACAGGAGAAGCCGCTGATTTACAATTTAAAGATGTTAATACAACTGCACAAAAATACATTAGACCAACTTATCAAATAGCAGACGTTATTATTAACGGACTTGTTAGCCAAGAATACATTCAAGATATTACTCAAAAAATGTTTAAATCAATTAGAGATTTATTAGTTTAAGATTTTGGTAAACATAAAAGGTTTCAAAAAAAAATACTCGAAATAAACTCGAGTATTTTTTTATCTTTTCAAATTCTATCAAACTAGATTGATTTAACAACTTCAAGTAATAAAGATTTGAATTTATCTTTAGCAACGTTTGCAGCCTCAATAACTTCTTGGTGAGAAAGCACTTCACCAGTGATACCAGCTGCAGCGTTTGAAATACAACTAATACCAAGAACTTTAATACCGCAATAGTTAGCAACCATAGCTTCCGGAACTGTTGACATACCAACAGCGTCAGCACCTAACATTGTAACCATTTTTGTTTCAGCAGGTGTTTCATAATTTGGACCTGTAAGAGCCATATAAACACCTTTTTGAAGTTTGATACCTAATTTATCAGCGCAATCTAATGCAACTTTTTGTAAGTCTTTTTTATAAACTTCAGTCATATCTGGAAATCTTTCGCCCAAAGTATCGTCATTAGGACCAATTAATGGATTAACATGCATAAAGTTAATATGGTCTGTAATCAACATTAAATCTGATGCTTTGAAGTTTGGATTAATGCCACCGGCAGCGTTTGTTACAATTAAGTTTTTAACACCTAATTTTTTGAACACTTTGATTGGATATACAACTCTTTCAATCGGGTGTCCTTCATAGTAGTGAAATCTACCTTGCATCATTACAACTTTTTTACCTTCAATAGTTGCAAATACTAAACGACCTTTATGCCCTTTTACAGTAGAAGGTGCAAATCCAGGTATTTCACCATAAGGTACTGCAACATCACAATAATCATCTGCAAAATCACCTAAACCAGAACCCAAAACAATTGCTGTTTCTGGTACAAAATTATTTGTTTTGCTGTTAATAAAATCGATAGTTTCTTTCATTTAACTAATTCCTCTCAAATTAATACAAATTAATAAACACTAAATAAATAACAAAAATAGAATACAGTTTAACACCATATTCTATTTCAAAAAATCTTAACCGATTAATCTATCATCATCAGCTTCAGCTGCTTTAACCATAATAGCATGTTCAACTGGATTTTCTTTTTTGTATGAATTATCAAAATATTCATCAAACCCAAAGTCTTCACGAGATTTTTTTGCTTGAGTTTCATCAACAAGTTTTTTTGCTAATTCAGAAATTTCATAAACAAGTTGGTAACGGTTTTCTGTGTTTTCGTTTAAATCCCATGCAACTTTAATAATTTGATCCATATACACCTCTCATATAACCTACAGGTTAATCATATAACATAATCTAAAATTTCGCAAGCGTTTATTATAAAAAATTAAATTATATGCAAAACAAATACTAGCCAAACGACTAGGTAAAAACTAGCCACTTTGCTAATTCTACTTAGCCTGCAAATATAATTTAATTAAACTGTAAAAAGAAAATACACTAGCATTTACCACAATAAGATAGAGAAGTGAAAGGACATAACAAATATGGTAGCAGTAGAAACAGATACAATTTCAGTTGTAATAATAGAAGATTTTAAATTAACAAGAGTAGGACTTAGATGTGCATTAAATTCTAACGAAGATATAGAAGTTATTGGAGAGAGCGAAAACGCAAGCGACGGTTTATCAATAATTGAAAAACAAACACCAGATGTTGTTTTAATGGACTTAGGTTTGCCAGATATGAATGGTATTGAAGCGACAATTAAAGTAAAAGAACTTAATCCAGACGTAAAAGTAATTGCACTAACTTCTCACGATAGAGAGGAAGAAGTTGTTGCAGCCTTAAGTTCAGGCGCAACTGCGTATTGTTTAAAAGATATTGACCCTCACAAACTTGCTGATGTTGTAAGAGATGTAGCAACAGGTGTTTGTTGGCTTGATCCAGAAATTGCTCAAATGGCTCTTAACGCATTTCCAAAAGTGGATAACGTAGGACTTTTACCAAGTAGAGCAAATGACGAAAACAGAGTTCCGTTGACAGAAAGAGAATTTGAAGTTTTAAAACATTTAGTTTCAGGTAAAAGCAATACAGAAATTGCAAAAGAATTAATTGTAAGTGTTCACACAGCAAAAGCACATGTTTGTTCAATTTTACAAAAGATGTGCGTAAACGACAGAGTTCAAGCAGCCGTTAAAGCTGTGAAAGAAGGATTAGTTTAACGCGAACGAGCAGAGGGCACAAATCTAAATATTATTTGGATTGCTTCGCTTTGCTCGCAATAACAAAAATAAACAAATAAATAAGGAGAAAACCCATGCCAGAATTTGCAACCCCACATAGTGTAAAATCATCAGAAAAATTATTAACTCAAAGCGAAACAATAAGAGCAATCAGATTTGCTATCGCTTCAGAATACGAAGCTATTCAGATTTATGAAGAAATTATTGAAGCTATTGAAAATAAAAAAGCTATAAAACTTATAGAAGAAATTATCGAGGACGAAAAAGTCCATGTCGGAAACTTTATGCAACTACTAAAAATCATCAATCCTTCTGAAGAAAATTATTATAGAGAAGGTTATAAAGAAGCTCTCGAAATCTTAAACGACGATAAAAAATAAATAATTACTCATTTTATATACTTTACAACAATTTGACAAGGTTCCTTATTTTGTACAAAATTAGTATAAAATGAAGGAGCCTTGTTTTGATTTTAGTTACAGGTGGAGCAGGTTATATCGGAAGCCATACAGCTCTAAAATTTTTAGAAAACAATAACGACATAATCATTTTTGATAGCTTAGAAAACGGTCATATAGAATTTATCGATTTTTTAAAAACTCGAGGTAATGTAACTTTTGTTAAAGGTGATTTGAAAAACTTTGACGAAATAAACAAACTTTTTGACAATTACAAAATTGATACTGTTCTGCATTTTGCGGGATATATTCAAGTAGAAGAAAGCGTTCAAAACCCTGAAAAATATTACACAAACAACATCGGAGGAACATTAAATTTATTAAAAGCAATGTTATCACACGAGGTTAAGAAGATTATTTTCTCCTCTACATGTGCCACTTATGGAGAACCTCAATACACACCACTAGATGAGCAACACCCTCAAAACCCTGCAAGTCCTTATGGTGAAACAAAATTAATAATTGAAAAAATTCTAAAAGATTATGATAAAGCTTATGGATTAAAATCAATAATTCTAAGATATTTTAACGTTATTGGAAGTGAAGACAATGCAAGAATTGGGGAATGGCACACTCCAGAAACTCACCTTGTACCAAACATTTTAAAATCAAGCCTTGAAGAAGGTAAAGAATTTAAAATATACGGAGATAACTATAATACGCCAGATGGAACTTGTATTAGAGATTACGTAAACGTAAACGACTTAGCACAAGCGCATCTTTTGGCTTACAAATACCTAAACAGAGAAAACAAATCAGATGTCTTCAATATCGGAACAGAAAACGGAATTAGCGTAAAAGAAATTTTTGATATTTGCGAAAAAGTTATAGGTAAAAAAATTCCAGTAAAAATCGTAGAAAAGCGAGTTGGTGATGTTGAAAAACTTTACGCAAACCCTACAAAAGCAAAAAATATCTTAGGTTGGAAGCCTACTCATAGTTTAGAAATTGGAATACAAACAGCATACAAATGGGAAAAGAAAAAATAAGATGAAATGGTATTTTGCGTGTAATTCAGACTCAAAAGAATACGAACCGCTTATCAAAGCTGCGGTTACGTCTGCACTACAAAATACAACACTTGAGCCTCATTTTATTTTTGACGGTGAACCTAATGAATTAACACAATGGCTCGAAGAAAAAGGTGTTAAAATTATTTATCATCGAAGTAATTTGTATCCGATTTTAGAAAAAAAATATAAAGGAAACAAATTAAAAATAGCTTCTGGCGCATATTTAAGATGTGATATTCCAATAATAGAGGAAGAAGATGATTATATTCTTTATACAGATTGCGACGTAATCTTTTTAAAAGATGTTGAACTTCAAAAACCAGAATATTTTGCTTGCACACCAGAGGTTGATAAAAACGACTGGAAAACCTTTAATACTGGCGTTATGTTTATGAACGTCAAAAATTTACGCAATTCATATAAAGGTTTTTGCAGATTTATAAAATGGAACCTTTCAAGACTTATCACGTGGGATCAAACTGCTTATCAACTTTACTATGGAAAAAAGAATACTCACCTTGATTTAAAATTCAACCATAAACTTTATTGGGGAATTGACGACGATGCTGTAATATTACATTATCACGGTGCAAAACCAACTATGTTTTGTGATGAAAATTCAATAAAAAATATGGCATACTTTAACGGAATTTTGTACAAAAAAAATCTAGCAAGTTATGAATATTATTTGAACTTATTCAAAGAATATTATCCAGAAATATCATACGATACAGAAGGGATAACAAAACTTAATCAAGGAATATATCCGACAACAAAACCGCCGAAAAATCCATTGAACGTTAGAATAAAAAACTTCATTAGAAAAAATATTTTAGCTAAGTTCTAACTCCAGATTGAAAATCCTCTTTTTGCATTGTCTGACACAAGAGATTTTGCTGATTCATATTCAGTACAAGCTGCACTATATTCTGTTTCAGCTTGTTTACTCTTGATTTGTAACGCTTTTTCTTGCATAGAAAGCTTTTTAGTTTCAGAATCATAGTAAGATTGAGCTTCTTGTCTTGCAGCATCTCTTGCCGAAGTATCTATAGTTTGAATAGCAGAAGTCTGAGTCCATGATTCTGTACCTTCTGTTTCTTCTACTTCTTGAATACCAATTGATGATAAATCAACTTGAACCCCATTTTTGTAAATTGCAATATTACCACTCATAAGAGCTTCAATTAAAGCTTGAGAATTTTTCTTAGCTTCTTCAATTATATCATTTGTATCATATTCATAAGATACAACTTTTTCAGTTGATTGATTTGTGGCAGCTTTAACAGGAGCAGAACCTAAAAGTTTTGTCAATTTAGCTTCATCAAATTCAATTTCAGTAGTCTCATTAGTACTAGCATCTTCCTTTGCAACAGGTTTTTTAGCAAATCTATTAGCCCAGTAAAGAGGAGAGTTTGCATTACCACGTTCTTCTATATTGCCATTTTCATCCAAATACTTAGTCATGTTTAAAGTACTAACACTTAAATTATCGTTTCCAGTAGTGTAAGCATTTGCACAACCAGTAGCCATCATCAATTTAGCAAATTCATCAACTGTTCTTGGCATAGTCCATTTGCCAGTTGCCTTATCGTAAGTACCACCTGCAACAGGTATTTCAGTTGTTTTTTCAGTAACAGTCTCTCTAGCAGAAGTTCCTGATGGGGCAATATCGTAACCCAATTCTTTTAACATATTATAATCAAAATCAACACTACTAGAACCATTGTTCATTTTCAAAGTGTTGTATGTATTTGAACTTGAACCACTTATTGTATTATAAGTCGTATTATAGCCAACAGCTATATTATTAGCTGCCTCAAGCATTTTATTATATTTGATAGCAACATTATTTGATAGAGCAGTCAAAACAATCTCTTCATTAGAATAGCGCATGCATTGTAATTCAAGGTCATGCATTCTTGATTGAAGAGTTAATAATCTAGCTTGTCCTGCTGCTAATCCCATTCTTTTTTCCTTTCCTCTTCATACATCGGCATATTTCATATAGAACTTTAGAACCCAATTTAGCCAAAACCCATGCTAAATCAACAATTCAACCTCAAGAGCCGTATAAAATACGCACTCATGAGACATTGTAAACATTTGTAACAAAAGTAACGTCAATTTACATAACTTAACACTAGGTAAAACATTTAAAACTTTTTTATAAAATTAAATCATGAAAGAAGATATTTTTGCCGAAATTTTTCAAAACAAAAACATAATCATGTTTTTGACGACTTTCGTATATATTCTTGGGCTTTACGCATTTTTTACGAAAGCCTCAATTATTTTTGCAATTGTCGTTACAGTTAGTTTTATGATTTTATTGGCAAAAAATTTAATTTCACCAAAACTCCTTTTGTTTTGGACATTTATATTTTACTTAGGATATTTCAATTGTGTTCTGCAAATCAAAAATAGCGATGAGTTAGTAAAATTTGCACCGAATAAATGTGAAATCGTCGGTCAGATAAAAAGTATTCCAAAACAAGGAGATTATAATACTAAATTTTATTTTTTGGTAAAAGAAATTTCTGTTAACGGTAAAACTCTAAAAGACATAAATGCAACAACATTTGTTTCTGTGAACAACCAAAAGGATTTAGAATTAAAAATTCACGATTATTACAAGATGAAGGGGTTACTAAGAACTCCACTAAAAGCCGGTAATCCTTCACAATTTGATTACGCAAATTATTTAAAGAATTTTGATACTCACACTGTTTTTTATACAAAAGGAAAAGATGTTGAAAATATTCAGCACGAAAAATCACTTTTAACTAAGTCTTTACAAGGTTTGAACGATTTAAGAATAAGAATTATTGATACACATTCAAAATATCTAAAATATCCTAATACAGAAATTTTAGGAGGAATTGTATTTGGCGATGATGCAGTAAGCCCACCAGATTTTATAAAAACATCATTCATCAAATCAGGATTACTACACATTTTAGCAGCATCGGGAATGAACGTTGCGTTCATATATGGTTTCTGGTATTGGATATTGCACAGACTAAAAGTCCCATTCAAAATAATTCTTGTATCTGGGATATTTATGATAATTCTTTACGCTCTAATGACAGGGCTCGGAGCAAGCGTAATCAGAGCAGCGTTTATGCTTATCTTCATTTTACTGGGCAAATTGATTAATCGTGATACCCATAGCGTTGCACTGTTATCACTCGTGGGCTTGCTTATGCTTATTTATAACCCTGCATATATTAATAATGTCAGCTTTCAACTATCATTTTTAGTAACTTTTGGGCTACTTGTCAGCGCTGATAGTGTTTTTGAAAAATTTAAAAAGGTTCCACAATGGCTAAGCTCTGCTATTGGAATTCCGATTATTGCTCAAATTTGGGTTATTCCGTTACAAATGTTTTATTTTAATACTATTAGTACATATTCAATCTTTGCGAATATTTTGACCGTTCCATTTTTATCAATCGTTAGCTTTTTAGGATTTGTAAGCTCTGTTTTGTCTATTATAAAAACAATTGCAGATTTTGTATGCAAATATGTTGATATAATTCTAAACCCTCTTTTGATAGTAATCGTATGGATATCAGATTATTTCGGAAATTTAGGTCATTCAATATTCATAACAACACACCCGAGTGTATTTCAAATCATAATTTATTATATTATCGTTATGCTTTGCATTTTGATGTTGAACGAAGAATACAGAGGTAAAAGAGTTGTTTTTAGTACTGTAAGCTTGGTAATGATTTTGTTGATTAGTTGTATAAATATTCCGAATAAGAATATGGAATTGATTACATTTGACGTACAAAATGCAGATATGTTTTTAGTAAAATCACCTCAAAATAAATATTTTATAATTGATACCGGAAAAAGTGGTTATAATGGAGGGAATTCACAAGCGACATCTGTGATTATAAAATATATGAAAGATAGAGGGATAAAAAATATTGAAGGTTTGATTGTAACACACTTTGACAATGACCATTCTGGTGGAGCAAGTGATATTATTGATTATGCGAAAGTGAAAAAGGTTTATATAAACACATTTGACGACAAGAGTAAGACTTCAAAAGAAATATACAATAGAACTAAAGACAGAAACGCTGTGTTAGCAAAGAATAACGAAGAAATTTATAAAGAAAACGATTTTAAGATAACAACTTTTAGAAAATCTCACCAAAAGAACGATAACGAAAACTCAATTATAACAATGATTAGCAATAAAAATTTAAACATCTTGATGATGGGCGATGCTTCTATGGAAAATCTTCCTAAGGAAATAACTAAGGCACAGATTTTAAAAGTTGGACATCATGGCGCAAAAAGTGTAGTAAATACAAACAAGTTAAAAACATTAGATACAGATATATCAATCATTTCAACCGGAACTAACAAGTTTGGACACCCAAATATTATGACACTTAAAAACCTAAATAATACACAAATATTTAGAACAGATAAAAACAACTCTATAAAAATCGTTTCAAACGGTGATAAGTACGAGGTTTTGACGTTCGATAGAGACAAAAAGAACTATGTTAAAAAAGTAGAAGAAAAAGTGTAAAAAAACACTATTAAGTTTTGTAAAACAGCTGTTATTACTGGGGTTGAGAGGTATTTTAACATGTGTTATAATAATAGTAGAAGAAGTTAAAAGATTTTACCGAATGAGACTCGGTAGAGAGTGTTATTCCCCAGCGACCACTCTTTAAACAAAAAGGTGTTTCCAGTAGTACTGTATATTATGGTGTTCAAATGGAATCATTGCTTTTACCCCTACAACCGAAGATACCGAGAACGATAGTTCGAGGGGTCGGTATGGCTGCGATATTGGGTATTGTAGCCTTGACCTCATCATACATACAAGGAATGCCTATACTTGCAAAGGATTTGCTAGCACACAACACAGCGATAGCACCTTTGTTAAAAACTGATACAAGGAATATAGAAAAAGAGATTGAGGATTATAATACTCAGATAAGGAATAAGTATAGGGGTGGGGTTGTATATGACATAGACACAGGTATAAAACATATAAGGTTGAAAAAATATTATCAAGGTCGACCTGTAAGCATAAATGTAGTGGAGATTAACCAAAACATCAATCCTAATATAAGGATTAAACCAGAACTAGCATCAACAAAACTAGCCGCAAAAAGAAGTATTTCAACAATAGCAAAAAAAGACAATTCAATAGTAGCAATAAACGGAACATTTTTTAAACCCCAAACGGGCGTTCCTCTAGGAACTTTAATGATTAACGGAAAAATGTACACTGGACCTATATACGATAGGGTAGCTATGGGCATATTTGAAAGCAAAGAAGGAACAACTTTTGATATGTCAAGAGTTCAACTTGATGCAAAGGTTAAAGCTAATAATACAGAAGTTAAGATTGATAATATTAACCAACCAAGAATGTTGTCTACATACGTTTTAGCTTACACACCAGAATGGGGACAATATGCACCACCTTCACCAAAAGAAGGAATGCAATTAGTAATAGCAGAAGACGGAAAAATTTTAAAAGCTTCTGCAAACAGACAAGAAATCCCAGAAAACGGATATGTTTTGGTCGGACCAACAAGTAAGTTAAGCACTTTTTACGGTAAAAAGAAGGTAAAAGTTGAGATTAACACTAATCCTGATTGGGGAAATGTTACACATATTATAAGCGGTGGGCCATATTTAGTAAAAAATGGCGAAAGATTTATTGATACAAAGGAACAAAAATTACTTGCTATTGGCGGAAGAAATCCAAGAACAGCAATTGGATATACAGCAGATAATAAATTAATTTTAGTAGCAGTTGACGGACGAGAAAACAGCTCAATCGGTTTAACATTAAATGAATTGTCAGCATTGATGAAAGAATTAGGTTGCACAAATGCGATGAATTTAGACGGCGGTGGTTCAACAGTAATGTATGTTAATGGCAGAATTGTAAATAAACCGCAAGCACAAGGTGGCATTGCATTATCAAATGCATTGACAGTCAAAACATCAAAAGAGAGCTAAGATTTAAGAGACTTGCACACTGCTGAAAAATACGTTATAATATAAGCATAACAAGTGGCAATTAGCGAAAGCTAAAATTTTACACCACAGGGTTTTATGTAAATAAAACTAGCGTTACGATTGCGAGTCTCAACGCTAGTTTTTGTTTATTTAACAAAATCGCTATTATATAGAATATAACGGCCAGCGTTTTAACTGTTGTCATAAGCAACACCTCCAATCCCGACGTAAGCACCGTCGGTTAAAGAAATGTGTGGTGTCCACTTGTTATACATTTGTCATTGTTCAAATATGAAATAATTTTATATGAATATTCGTTAAGACGCCATACTTCATTTAAAGTAAAATTTATTCATTACCTACTACTTTCCTCTAATATTTGAGAAATCAAATATACCAAGTTTGTTTAATAGAAAAATGTAATAATTGCCTTTAACATTCATAAGGAAAGAGGGGTTATTATGAAACGATATTTGGTGATGATGGTAAGTTTTTTATGCTTAACTTCTGGTTGCTATGCTTTTGGCGGATATAGTGCATTAATAACTCCTATTGAAAACTCTTTTTATGGAGTTGATTATGCAGAGGAGAAGGACGAGGCTAGACTTCAACGACTTGAAGAAACTGTTTACGGGGAAGCAAAGACAGGAGATATTAAAACTCGATTAAACAAATTGAGAGAAGATATTTCTGCGGATATGATAGGACATGAGATAGAGGCTAAACCTGATACTTTTGCTGACGATAGCCCTAAGACAGCATATTCTGATTCTTATAACGATAGACAAATTCCTGAACCTAAGACTTATAAAGAAGATGCCAGCGTGAATTACCCTGTGGTCGATACAATGGAACAGATTGTATTTAAGAAAGAGTTCAAAAATAGTGATATTAATAACCGATTGACCAAATTGGAGAGCGAAGTTTTTAAACAAGTTTATGCAGGCGACGACTTGTATACTAGGGTAGATAGATTAAAGAAAAGTCTTTTGATAGAAGAGGATAAATACTTGGCTAATTATCAAGATGTTTTCTCTGATGACAACCCTAACTATCAAGAATTTGAAAATTATACTCCAAATTATAGTAGTAGAAGTTATACACAACAAAATTATGGATATGGCAATAATTCTAACAATTATAATAATAGTAAGCAATTGTCGCTTGATGATATTGAAAAATCTGTATTGAAGAGACGTTATAAAAATGACGACGTTGATACACGATTGAGTAGAATTGAAAATAAGTTGTTCCAGACTGATTTCAGCGAGGACGATGATGCAACCCGAATGAATAGAATAACAATGGCACATAATGCACAAAAAGCATCTGGAGCATATAAAGGTGCGGCACTCCAAGAGAAAATGGCAACAGTAATGCAAATAGGTATGACAGTGCTAATGATTTTGGCAATGGTATTGTAGGGGTAATAGTCCTTGCGAGGAGTTTACGACGAAGCAGTCCAAGTGGTAAATAATTGGGTCAATCCAGTTTTCCATACCTTTTATGTCATTCTGAACTTGTTTCAGAATCTGTTCAACGACCGTATTATTCATTTGTCAACATCAGATTCCGTGTCAAGCACGGAATGACACACATTTTGTAGATTGGATACACTTGATCAACCTTTTCTTTGATTGCTTGACATGTACAGCAATGACATTAGGTTTTAATCAACCAAAATTTCTGTTTCGTTTTTGTATGTAACGTATCCCAAATTTGATGCAGGTGGTTTTTTAAGATTTTTTCTATACGTATAAATAACTCCAGCCTTTGATGTCAATTTGGCTTTTGAATACTGTTTAGCAAGTTTTGCGCAATGCAGAATAACTTCGTCTTCAATTTCTTTTTTTAGTGTGTTTTTAAGTAATACGTGAGAGCCGGCGCAATCTTTTGTGTGGAACCACAAATCCTCTTTATCGGATAATTTTGATACAATCAAATCATTCTGTTTATTGCTTCTACCGATTAAAATTTTGTATCCGTTAAATTCTTCTTCTAAAATAACGCTTTCTTGTTTTGGAGTTTTTTCCTCTTTAATTTCTTCTGCGATATCCTTCAAAATATCCATAGAGTCTGCTTCTTCAATAGAAAAAAGTATTTCTTCAAGATATTTTATATCTTCTAAGGTCTTTTCTTCAAGCTCGTGAAGTTTTAGAGAAGAATTTTTAGACTTGTTATAAAGTTTATAAAATTTGTTTGCGTTATCCTTGATTGATTTTGTTTCATCAAGTGAAATTTCAACTTCTTTATTTGTATTCCAATCAAGCAGAGTTGCTGATTTTGAATAGTCTTTTAGGTTGTGAAGATTTGCCATAAGTAAATCTCCATAATGTCTATAAGTTTGTGATTTCTCTTCCTTTTTTAATTGTTTTTCAATCTTTCCCAAAGTTCCCATTTGCTTTTTGTATTTAGGATAAACAGTTGAATAAAGATTGTGTTTCATCGATTTAGTCAAAATTTTCATTTGATGATAAGTGAAATAATCATCAATCATTTCATTTACAGAACTCTTTATAATAGGATTTTTAACTAATTTTGAATAAAGCGCATATTCGTTCATATCTCCGCTTATAGACGGTGTAGGATTTTTTAAACTAACAAAATCCTGTATTTCAGCCAATGAGCAACATTTAACCTGTTCTTCAAATGCTTTTGAAATACCATAAAAGTTTTCGTTAAGATTATCGATTTCTCCATTGTAGTTCAAAATATCTGTCTTGAATTGTTTTGGTGGATAAACATAAGGCAAAAGTCCAGCCATTTCACGTGTACGGCTCTTTTCTTCCCCAACATTATGGCAACAACCAATTATCATATTTGAATCGTGATTATAAAGAACTATATTTGAGTATTTACCCATAAGTTCAATAGCAAGACAAAGATATATTTTGTCGCCTAATTCGTTATATGATTCAATAAAAATTTCAAAAATACGTTCATATTCTGGTACATTAACTTTTGCAATCTTACCGTTTTCAATGTATTTGCGAAGTAACATGCAAAACATTGTCGGTTGTTTTGGTATTTCAAGATTTAATTTTGTTTCGTTTTCTTTTGATTTAAAACAAATATGATAAAATTGAGGGTTAATATTTATATAAAATTTTCTTGTTTCGCCTAGTCCTCTCAAGTACAAAATTAAGTCTTTTCTTGAAGGTGATTGAATTTTTTGGATACGAGAATTTTCAAAAAATTCTTTGTTTTCTTCAAAAAAAGCTTTCAAAGCTAGGTAATCAAATGTAATCATTTTAACCTCTTAAATGACTTGCACCTTTTAGGTAAACGAATTCTGGCACAAAATCGTCGTTAACATTAACAACAACAAGAACTCTCAAACACATTTTTAAAGAATTAGGAACATCAAGTTCATGAAAACACATCATCGCAACGTTATCCCAGCCAAAATCTTTACGAGCAAATTTTGCGGGAAATGCAGCGTTCAAATCCTCTGTTAATGTGAAAATTGCGTGCGAAATGATAGAAGGTTCTAGCTTATTTTTAAAAGAAAGCTCTTTTAAAAGCTCTAAAGTTGCTTCTTTTAAAGCTTCTTCTGTGTTTGCTTCAACTGTAATTGCACCTCTAATACCTTTTGTAGTCATTATTTTTTTAGTCCTCTATACCAATCTGCTGCTGACATAACGCCTTTTCCTTCAGGTTTAACTTTATTTATTAATAAAGCTTTTTCTCCACAACCAATTTCTAAACCGTTTTTGTTAGCATCAATAAATTCACCTGCATTAGCAGATTTTTCAATTACTTTACTGTCCATAACTTTTACGGTTTTTCCTTGATGTTCAAAATATGCGCAAGGACAATTGTAAACACCTCTAATCAAGTTATGAATTTCTTTTGCAGATTTTGACCAATCAATTTTGCATTCTTCTTTTGTAACTTTTTTAGCAATACAAACACAGTCCTCTGTTTGTTTTACAGGTATTAAAGAACCATCATAAAGCCCTTTTAAAGTTTTGTCTAATAATTCTGGTGAAGAATCTGAAATTTCTATTGCCAAGTCTTCACAGTTCATATCATCAGTAAGTTTGATAGGGTGCTTAATACAAATATCACCGCAATCAAGACCAAGTTCTGTAATCATTGTGCAAATACCTGTTTCTTCATCACCATTGATGATTGCTCTTTGAATAGGCGCAGCGCCACGATATTTAGGCAATAATGATGCGTGAAGATTTATTGTTTCAAATTTTGGAATAGCTAAAACTTCTTCTGATAAAATTTGACCAAAAGCAAATGTTACAAAGAAATCAGGCGCAAGTTTCTTTAATTCATCTTGTATTTCAGGTTCTTTTCTAATAGAAGTTGGTTGAAATACTGGAATGTTATGTGTCATAGCAACCTCTTTAACAGGGGAAGGTGTTAACTTATGACCTCTTCCTTTTGGTCTGTCAGGTTGAGTAACAACGCCAACTACTTCAAAATCTTCTGAATTAATGAAATATTCCAAAGATTTTACTGCAATTTGCGGTGTTCCAAAATATACTAAACTAATTTTCTTTTGATTCTGCATTATTAATTTGTTCCTCTAATTCTTTTTCATCAAGCAATTTATCATCTTCTAAAGGTGGTAAATCGTGCTCTTCAAGAACGACATCTGTTTCAAATCTGTTCATAGAGTGGTCAATGAATAAAACCCCGTCAAGGTGGTCAAATTCATGTTGAATACATCTTGCTAAAAGAGTTCCATCTTTTGCCTCTAATACGAATGACTTACCTTTTCTATCCATAGCTTTAATCATTACGTTTGCATATCTTTTAACATCTGTGAATGCTTCAGGAAAACTTAAACAGCCTTCATGGCTTCTGCAAGCTCCAGATTTTTTAATAATTTTAGGATTAATGAATACGATTGGGTTTAAAGGTTCGTCGCCTGTTGAAACATCAACGACAAAAATTCTTTGATTAACGCCAATTTGAGGAGCTGCTAAACCAACACCGTTTTGTGCATACATTGTATCCATTAAGTCGTTTACTAATTCTTGAACCTTTTTAGACACCTTGTGAACTTCTTTTGAAGGTGTTCTCAAAATAGGGTCTCCATATCTTAAAACTTTTTTTATTGCCATAAATACCTCTTTTTCTTGATTATATCACATAAAGAAATACTTATGTAAACTAATGTAACAAAAAATGCACATGCTGAAATTCGACAAAACGAAAATACTTTATATATGAGTAAGAGGCAGTTGAGAGGATTATCATTTATTATACAAGACTAATTTTGTAAGTGTCTTTATAATGAAAAAAGTTTTTAAACACACACACACTAACCTACCACACACACACTAACCTTCTACACACGAGGAATTCGAAACAAAATTCCAGACCCTTTATTAAAAAGGGTTTTTTTTTGCGCAAAATTATAGTATTATTAACTAAGAGCACAATTTATGTAGGTGGTTATGGATAAAATTAAAATCGGTTTAATAGGTCTTGGTACTGTTGCAAGCGGTGTATACAAGACTCTACAAAGTTTTGAAAATATTGAAATTGTTAAAATTGCGGTTCGTGATATTAACAAAAAGAGAAATATTGAAGGTTTAGACAAAAGTTTATTGACTCTTGATGCGAATGAAATTGTTAATGACGAAAGTATTCAAATTGTCGTTGAACTTATCGGTGGTGTTGAACCTGCTATGACATTAATCAAAACAGCTTTGAATAATGGCAAACATGTTGTTACTGCAAACAAAGAATTGCTTGCAAAACACGGCGAAGAATTGTTTGATTTAGCGCAAAAACAAAATCGAGTAATTTTATATGAAGGAGCTATTGCAGGAGGTATTCCAATTATCATGCCTGTTAAAACAATTTTATCAGCGAATAAAATCAATAAAATTGAAGCAATTTTAAATGGTACAACAAATTATATTTTAACAAAAATGGACGTTGATAAATCAAGCTACGATGATGTATTAAAAGAAGCACAAAAACTTGGTTATGCAGAAGCTGACCCAACATCTGACGTTGAGGGTTTTGATGCAGCCTACAAATTAGCAACATTAGCAACAATTTCTTTCAATAAACGTATAAAAATTGAAGATGTTTATAGAGAAGGTATCAGCAAAGTTAGAGCAGAAGATATTGAATATGCAAATGAATTAGGTTATAAAATTAAGCTTATTGCACACGCTGAAATGCTAGATGAAAACAATGCGGACGTAAGAGTTCACCCAATGTTCGTAAGCAAAAAGACAACGCTTGCTCATATTGATTTTGTTACTAATGCTGTTTCAATCAGTGGTTTCCCAATTGGTCAAGTAACTTTATCTGGACCAGGTGCTGGTGAATTTCCTACTGCAAGCTCTGTAACAGGTGATATTGTTGTTCTTTCTAACGAAATCGGCACAACTGATTACATTTTACCAATGATGAGATGTAAGCACGGTTCTGCAGCAAATGTTGTTGATATTAAAGAAACAACAAATAAATATTATCTATCAGTAAAAGTTAGCAATAAAACCGGCGTAATTGGTAAGCTAGGTCTTGTTTTTGCTGAAAATGGTATCAGTTTAGCAAGCTTGTTGCAAAAAGGTGTTTCAGAAGATAACACAGCAACAATCGTTATTATTACTGAACTTTGCAGAGAAAAAGATGTATTAAAAGCAATCGAAGATTTGAAAAAAGAAGGTTGCATTAATGAGTTAAATAGTATGATAAGGGTGGCAAATGATGATGTATAAAGGTTTAATCGATAAATACAGAAAATATCTTCCAGTTAGCGACACAACAGAAATTGTAACTTTAAACGAAGGTAATACTCCATTAATCAAGGCTGATAATTTAGCGAAAGCAATTGGTCTAAAAGCAGAGGTATACTTGAAGTTTGAAGGTGCAAATCCTACTGGTAGTTTTAAAGACCGTGGTATGACAATGGCTGTTACAAAGGCTAAGGAAACTGGTTCAAACGCTATTATTTGCGCCTCAACTGGTAACACAAGTGCAGCAGCTGCAGCTTACGGTGCAAAAGCTGGTTTGAAAACTTATGTATTAATTCCAGACGGCTATATTGCGTTAGGTAAATTATCTCAAGCTATGATGTATGGTGCAGAAATTATTGCTATCAAAGGTAATTTTGACGAAGCGCTTGAATTTGTTAGAAAAATTTCTGACAATTATCCTATTACTTTGGTAAATTCAGTTAATCCATACAGAATAGAAGGTCAAAAAACAGGTGCGTTTGAAATTGTAGATGCACTAGGTGATGCACCTGACTATCACTTTATTCCAGTTGGTAATGCTGGTAATATTACAGCTTACTGGAAAGGTTATGAAGAATATTTTGCAGAAAAAGTTTCTACAAAACTACCGAAAATGATGGGTTACGAAGCAGAAGGCGCAGCGGCAATCGTTCGTGGTGAAAGAATTATGAAACCTGAAACAATTGCAACTGCAATCAGAATTGGTAATCCTGCAAGCTGGAAACAAGCAGAAAATGCAAGAGATAAATCTGGCGGTAAAATTGGTTGCGTAAATGATGAAAAAATTATTGAAGCGTACAAATTAATTGCCTCAACAGAAGGTATCTTATGCGAACCTGCAAGTGCTGCATCTGTTGCCGGTCTAATTCAAGCTCACCAAGAAGGTCTTGTTGAAGAAGGTAAAAAATGTGTATGTATTTTAACAGGTAATGGATTGAAAGACCCTGATAGCGCTATTAAATATTCAATGACAGAAGTTGCAAAAACTGGCGCTGATATGGACGAAATCTTAAAAGTTATGAATTTAAAATAATTAAATTTAAAAGGATAATTTAATTGAAGAGAGGCGAAATTTCAGAATGAAATTTCGCCTCTCTTGTTTATTGGCATACCTTCCAATAACGTGAGTAGATTTTAGTGAGTAGTGAATAGGTTTATTCTACTCACAATTCACGACTCACTATTCACTATTTTTAAAGTTATCAGAATATCCTTGCCGGTTTGTTCAATACTTTGAACTTTATATTCAACGCAATCCTTTATTTTTTGAATATTTCTACCAATAAATGCTGATTTACCAGTGTTATCGGCAAGAATTTTTGGTGCAATAAAATGATAAATTTTATCGACTATTTCTAAATCAATGATAGACCCATTGAATTTTCCACCTGCTTCAACAAAAATACTCATAATTTTCTTTTCAAAAAGAATATGTAAAAGAGCTGTTATATCGATTTGACCATTTATAGTTGGGCAAGATATGTATTCAATGTTCTCTGTATTTGTCGGTGAGTTAAGGTTTTCGTCGTGTACGATAAAAATTTTACCAGTTTTGAAAAAATTCATATTTGTAGGAACTTTTAGAGTTCTGTCTATAAGAATTTTTTGTTTGTTGTTGAAATTTGGATTATCCGCAAGGACTGTGTTTGAGGTTGTTAAAACTGCATCATAAATTTCACGTAATTCGTGCCCTTTGTCTCTTGCTTCTGTCGAAGTTATCCATTTTGAATCGCCTGTACGAGTGGCAACTTTGCCGTCAAGTGTTGTCGCAGTTTTTAGCGCAACAAATGGTCTTTTTTTTGTCATATTAGTAACAAAAACTTCGTTTAATTCTTTTGCTTCGTCTTCTAAAATTCCGCTTATAACTTCAATACCGTTTTCTTCAAGCTTTTTGATACTTGAAACTATTGGGTTTGGGTCTTTCATTGCAAAAACTACTCGTTTAAGTTTACGTTCAATGATTAAATCAACGCAAGGTGGAGTTTTGCCAAAATGTGAACAAGGCTCTAAACTTACAATGATTGTTCCGCCTTCTTCTTCGCCGTTTTTTAGTTTTAAAAGTGCATCACGCTCTGCATGGTTTTTGCCGTATTTTGCGTGATAACCTGTCGAAATTTCTTTTCCGTTTTTATCCAGAACTACGCAACCTACCATTGGATTTGGAGAAGTTTTTCCAAGTCCTTTTTTTGCAAGTTCAAAACATTTTTTCATATATTCTTCGTACATAATTGTATTTTAACTAAAAATATGTTAAATTTAAACAAAATATTAAAGGAGTTAATAATGGCATTTGATTTAAAATTCTTAGGACATAGTGCATTTGAGATAAATAATAATGGTAATTGTATTTTGATAGATCCGTTTTTAGCAGCTTATCCAAATTATGACTGGAAAAGTTTAAATATTACTGATATTTTTGTTACTCATGGACATTCTGACCATTTAGGTTCTGCAATAGAAATTGCCAAAGATAAAGGTGCAAAAATTAGTGCTGTGTTTGAATTGGCAAATTATTGTTTGTCAAAAGGTGCTTATATTAATCCTGTTGGTTTAGGCGGTTGGATAAATTATGATTGGGGTAAAGCTATATTTTTACCAGCTTTTCATTCTTCATCAACTCCAGATGGTCAATATGCCGGTTGCCCAAGTAGTATTTTATTTGAAATCAATGGCGTTAAGATTTTCCACGCAGGCGATACTTGCTTAAATCAAGAATTAAAAATTATAAAAGAAATGAATAAACCGGATATTGCGATTTTACCTATTGGTGGTCATTTTACAATGGACGTAAACTCTGCAGCGCTTGCAGCAGAATGGATTGGCGCAGAAGTTATTATTCCAATGCATTATAACACATTCCCTTATATCAGAGCTGATGTTAATAGATTTAAGGATTTAATCGAAAATAAGGGCAAACAATGTACTGTTATGAATATTAGTGAAGTTGCTCATTTCTAGTTTCAAAATTTGTTCTAATTGTTTGGCTAGAATCGTTAAATAATACTATGCCAAGCTTCTTTGATGAAGGTTCTTTTATTAACTTGTAGAAATCTTTTACAAGTATAAGTTGAGTGCCTATGCAAACTCCGTCTTTTCGTTTTAAGTATTCTTCAAGTTGTTCGTTGTCTTTCACGTATTTTAAAACTTTTACAAAAAGATTGAAATCTTTTTTACGACGGCGAAGTTCTCTGTTTATAAAGCCAAAGATTAGACTATAATCTACGTTATATCCTTCTTGAATTGTTATTGTTGCAGTGTAATTAATATTGTCTGCGGTTATGATTGAAAAGTATGAAAGAATTGTTTTAGAATTTGTTTCTTCCATGATATATTTAAGTTCATAAACAGCTGAAAGTCCGCAAAGAACTGGCTCTTTGAACTCTGCTTTATTTTTTAGCAACGAAGGTTTGAAATGGCTTACGACAGAATGATTGTACATATCGCAAACCTTTTCAGCATCAGAATTTTTGAATGGTCTAAAAATGATTGTTTCTGTGCGGTTTATACGGTGAGCTTTTTTAGGAATTTTATAAAGTAGTTCACCTGCACATTGTCTAAACCCACAACCTACTGTGAAAAGTTGTAGAAGTTCTTCATAGCTGTTATCTATTGATACAACAAATGTTTCAGCACCTTTTGCTCCGTATTTTGTGATTATGAAGTCGATTAATTGTTTTCCAACTTCGTAATAATCTTGTTCAAAAAGTAATTTTGTTATAGACAATTTATAAGGATTACCTTTTGTCGGACTGACTGTGATTACTCCGTGAATAGTTTTATCAACCTCTAAGACATAAGATTCTGGTAAAAATTTTAATCCTAATGGCAAAAGTTGATGAAAAAACGAAAAATAATTGCTCATAAGTTTTCTGATAAATCTCTCAGCTTCATCATTACCTAAAAAAGCAATCATTTTTTTTAATTTAGATGCGTCAAAAAATGATAATCTTCTAATAATTGTCATACTTGAATTATATATTTTTTTTCAAAACATTGCAATATTATAAACAGTAATAATGCTTATTACTGTTGAAAAATGTTTATACTTTTATTGTGAAATTTGAGTTTGATATTAACGATGTTAGACCAGAATTTGTTTTAGAATATTGTGAAATAGCGTTTGATAGTGTCATTACTGATTTTAAGTTGTAGTAATCACCCATTCCAACTGATTCGTATGCACTTTTTGAAAGAGTGTTAGAATTGTTTGATAATTTTTTCATAGAATTTATCAAAGATTTTCCGTCTAATTTTGTTGAAGATTGTTTTTTAGCAGCAAGATTGTTTATGTAGTCCGAAATGCTTGCAGTGTAATTCTTCAGCATATCGCTAATTGTTTTTGGTGCGCCGTCATCATCATAATCAATTTCTAAAACATCTCTTAGAGATTTTGTTGTCTTATCGGAATTTTTTTCAGAATTAATAACAGCTTGTAAAGTTGTTTTTACAAGTCTAGATGTTGAATCTTTGCTTATCAGGCTAGTTAATTTTTCTGAATTTAATGATGAAACCATATATTTAATATACCACTCAAATGCGTATAGATACCGCAATATAGATAAAATTTTACATATTTTCACAAAAATTTTGATATTTAAAAAATAATCCTTATAGAAGAAATATACGACATAAGTAGGATACAAAAACGAGGAGAATGTGATAACGTGAAAATAGAGTTTATTAACACTGAGGATGAAATTGTGATAAAGACTACCGAAAAGAAGGACGTATTATCTAAAAAATTATTAACTGCTGATGTTTTTGAACAATCAAAAACAAATGGTCTAAGAAACTTATGGAATGAAGCTCAGGATATTGAAATTACACTAGATTTCATTAGCTATGGTGGAAGTTTAATCAAAAAATTTATATCTAAGGTTTTACCAAAAATTTAATAGCTTTACCTTTAATATGTTGTTGCATAGCATATGGAAGTTTGTCTAATGAAATTTCCTCGGTAATCAATTTCTTTACGTCCATTTGATGTGTTGCAATTAGGTCTAACGCTTTTCTTACATATTCTGGTGTATGGTGAAATACGCTTAAAATCTTTATATCACCATAGTGCATTTTTGTTGTAGATAATTTTATTTCAGAACCTTTTTTACAACCGCCAAAGAAATGGACTGTTCCGCCAGCTCTTACCAGTGAGAATGTTTGTTCCCAAATTTCTGGAAGTCCAACGCATTCTATTGCTACATCAAGTCCACGACCTTCGTCGGAAAAGTTTTTGAAAACTTCTTCAATGTTTTCTGTGTTCTTTAAATCGACAACTTCGTCAACGTCTGCAAATTCTTTTGCAAGTCTTAATTTAAGCTCGTTACGTCCACCAACAATTACTCTAGCGCCTTTAAGTTTTGCGTATTTTGCAAACATTAAACCAATTGGACCAATACCAATTATCCCAACAGATTGACCTGCTTTAATATCTGTTCTTTCTGCGCCGTGAACAACATTTGCAAGAGGTTCTGTAAATGCTGCTTCTTCAAAACTTAAATCGTCTGGAAGTTTTATCATGTTCTTTTTGACAATCCTTGCAGGAATAGTGATGTATTCAGCATAAGCACCATTTAGAAATTGAAGATTTTCGCATAAATTATATTGACCTTTTTTGCAGAAAAAGCATTCTCCGCAAGGTGCTGAATTTACTGCGACAACTCTGTCTCCTACTTTGAAGTTCGTTACACCTTCTCCCAATTTTGCAACTACTCCGCTAAATTCATGTCCGAAACCTGATGGTACAGATTTGATAAGTACGGGGTGTCCTCTTCTGAAAGTTTTTACGTCTGTTCCGCAAGTTAAAGCAGCCATGATTTTTACAAGAACTTCACCCTTTTGCGGTTCTTGAATTGGAACTTCCTCATATCTAATGTCTTCCGGTGCGTAAAATTGTATAGCTTTCATTTTAGTCCTTTATTTTTATGTATGCTTTGAAGATTTTATTGTTAATAGTGTCTTCAAAAGCCTGTTGAACATTTTCTAATTCATAATCTGTCGAAACACCTTTAACTTTTACTTTGTGAGAAGTTAAAAGTTCGTATGATGTTTTTAAATCAATAGGTGCTGGTGAATAACTACCAAATACTGTTAATTCACGGTAATAGATTTCATTATTTGCGTATCCAAAGTTTTTAGGTGTACTTGCAAAAACAACGATTTTTCCACCATTTCTAACACATTTTAAAGCAAGTTCAATCGTTGCATCTGCGCCAGATGTCATAAACACTGTATCAACACCCATTCCGTCAGTCTTGTTTTTAATATATTTTACAGTCTCTATAAAATCTTTTGAATTAAACGCTTCAATCCCAACTTTGTTTGCTAAATCAATTCGGTCTTGAATTAAATCGCAACCGAAGGTTTTACAATTGTAAATAGCATTAAAGGCTTGTCCTGAAAGGTATCCGATAGAACCTAAACCGATAACTAAAACTGAAGAGTTTTCGTTTAATTCTGCTCTTTTTACGGCTCTAACAATACAGCCCAGTGGTTCGTAAAATGAAATTTCTTCGTAAGTCATATCCTCTGGTAATTTATATGCAACGTTTTTAAGATGCTCTTCTGAAAGATAGATGTATTCTGAAAATCCTCCAGGGAAGATGTTTGTTGATTTAAAATGTTTACACATCGAGTAATGACCGTTCTTGCAGTAATTACACTCAAAGCAAGGAATGTGATGTGATGAAACAATTCTATCACCTATTTTAAAATTGGTAACAGTGTTGATATCAACGATTTTTCCAACAATTTCGTGTCCTAAAACTGTGCCGTCTTTTGCAACACCTGTTCTAAGTTTTACAATATCAGATCCACAAAGTCCGCAGCCATATACTTGTACAATTGCACCTTTTCTGCCGTCTAATTTTATATCTTCGACTTCTTTAATTACGTTTTTTTGATTTTCAACAACTGCTATTTTCATAAGTTAAGTTTAACATAAAAACATATTTGTTTTTTTTATTTGAAGTTTATAATTGATTGTTAAATCAGTAAATATCTCTGTCATTCCGGACTTGATCCGGAATCTGACAAACGTGGAATTTTACGATAATCTTATATTTATCAAGACCTAAGATGCTGAATCACACTACATTTCCTTTTATCCGTAAGGCATAAAATTGGATAATATGCCCAACGGCTTAAAGTCAACTACGGAGACAGACTCACAAGTTTCGCTCTAGCTCAACTGTTCGCTTTGTCAAGTTCAGCATGACAAATAGCATCAATTACTGTATGTCGTCAAAGTTGTTTGTGATTGTGTGAATATATTCTAAAATTTGTGCAAAATATTCTAAATCTGTGTCTCCGTCTAAAATAAGGTCAGCATATTTCATTTCTGGGTTAATGTATTTTTCGCTCGCACCTAAAATATATTCCCAATGTTTTAATGCGTTTTCTAAATCTTGGTTTCTTTCTGTTGTCGCTCTTGATAAAAATCTTTCTTTTCTTTTTTCTTCGTTTGTTCTGATGAAAATTCTCACATCAAAAATGTCTTTTACAAACAAAGCAGCTGTACCTTCAACGATAATGATTTTCTTCGATTTAACAGGAATTGCATTTGGTACAGAAACACCAGTACCGTTTGGTAGATATTTTGGAGACATGATGTCATTACCCATTGAAATATCTTGCAAATCTTTTAATAAAACGTCTAATTGAAAACCTTCTGGAGAATCAATATCGTATCCGTTATCTCTAAGATTATCAAAGTTTCCGTATTTTTGGATTAAATCAGAAATATCTTTAAAATAATTATCTGTGCTAACAATTGATATAGGTAAGCTCAAGTTATCAGAAATTCTGTGAATTGTATTACAAATAGTGGATTTTCCAGAAGCAGAAGCTCCAGAAATGCCAATTAAAATTCTCTTATTAGGATCGTTAATTAATCTTTTTGAAAATCTTGATATAAACTCTGTTTTTACATTTTGAATGATAGGAGAAGTACTCTTTCTATCGTGTTCCATTAATTGTCTAAATTTAGCCTGTAAGTACACAACAAATAGCTCTCGACCGTTTTTTTTTGTTAAATCCGGTTTTAAGAATTTTGTATTAGAGTTTAATTCTTTGTTTAATAGGATTTTCATAACTTCCGTGATTTTTGTTGTGAAGTTTACACTTACACTTTTATAATATTAAAACACAAACATGAAAAAAGATGCTATTTATGTACAAATTTTTCAAAAAATCGTTAACATTTGTATTTATAAATTTTTTCTAGTACAATATAGACAATGAGAAAAGGAGATATTATGGAAGTACTTGAACAAACACAAGGCTTAATAACACAAATAATCGGGCCGGTTATTGACGTAGAATTTCAATCTGGTAATTTACCTGAAATTTATACAGCTTTAAGAATTTATAAAGAAGACGGAAGCTATGTAGTAGCTGAAGTTCAGCAAATGCTTGGTTCTAACAAAGTTAGAACAGTTGCCATGTCATCAACAGATGGTTTAAAAAGAGGAATGAAAGTTGAAAATACAAACTCGCCTATTAAAATTCCAGTTGGTAAACCAATTTTAGGAAGAATATTAAATGTAATAGGTGAACCAGTTGACGAAATGGGTCCAATTGAAACGGAAAATTATTTACCAATTCACAGAGAAGCTCCAAAATTAGTAGATCAAAATACTGATGTTGAAATTCTTGAAACTGGTATCAAAGCAATCGACTTGTTACAACCATACCAAAAGGGTGGCAAAATCGGTTTATTCGGTGGAGCTGGTGTTGGTAAAACAGTATTGATTATGGAATTAATTCACAACATTGCAATGGAACACTCTGGTGTATCTGTATTCGGTGGTGTTGGTGAAAGAACTCGTGAAGGTAACGACCTTTGGAACGAAATGAAAGAATCAAATGTAATCGATAAAGTAGCATTGATTTATGGGCAAATGAATGAACCACCTGGAGCTCGTATGAGAGTTGGTTTATCAGCTCTTACAGCTGCAGAATACTTTAGAGATTTCTCAAAACAAGACGTATTGTTATTTATTGATAATATCTTCAGATTTACTCAAGCAGGTTCAGAAGTATCAGCACTTTTAGGACGTATGCCATCAGCAGTAGGCTATCAACCAACACTTGCTAATGAAATGGGTGATTTGCAAGAAAGAATTACATCAACAAAAGATGGTTCAATCACATCAGTACAAGCAATTTACGTACCTGCTGATGACTTGACAGACCCTGCTCCAGCAACTACATTCTCACACTTAGATGCTTCAACAGTATTGTCAAGACAAATTGCATCGTTAGGTATTTATCCAGCTGTAGATCCTCTTGCTTCAAACTCAAGAGCACTTGATCCACACATTATCGGTGAAGAACACTACGAAACTACAAGAAAAGTATTAGAAATTCTTCAAAAATACAAAGAATTACAAGATATCATTGCTATCTTGGGTATGGACGAATTATCTGAAGAAGATAAAGAAACCGTAAACAGAGCAAGAAAAATTCAAAGATTCTTATCACAACCATTTTTCGTAGCTGAGCAATTCTCTGGTATTTCTGGTAAATATGTTAAGTTAGAAGATACAATCAGAGGCTTTAAAGAAATTATCGAAGGAAAACACGATAATTTACCAGAACAAGCTTTCTATATGGTTGGAACAATTGAAGAAGCAATAGAAAAAGCTAAAACATTATAGGTAGAAAAATATGCACTTAAAAATAGTTACACATGAAAAAGTCGTATATGATGAAAACGTTGATGAAATTTACTCAAAAGGAATAGACGGTGAATTTGGAGTGTTAAAAAATCATATACCGTTTATGACAGCATTAGATGTTGGTGTTACAAAAGTTGTAAAAGACGGCGACGTAAAATTCTTTACGACGATGGGCGGTATTTTTCAATATGCCGATGACGAAGCAGTTATATTAACAAATTCAAGCGAATGTGGAGATGATATTGATGTTAATCGTGCAAAAGAAGCAAAAGAAAGAGCTGAACATAGATTGCATGACAAAGACGAAAATCTTGATGAACACAGAGCAGAAGCAGCTTTAGCAAGAGCTTTAACGAGAATAAAAGCTTCACAAACAAAATAAGATATAGAAAAAATGGGGCGAAAGCCCCATTTTAATAAAAAAATAAAAAAGTAGTTTACAAAAAAAGTATTTTATATTAGAATAGAGATACGGAAGAACAATCAATTTGGAAGAGTGCCAGAGCGGTTGATCGGAGCGGTCTTGAAAACCGTCGTACGTGACGAGCGTACCGTGGGTTCGAATCCCACCTCTTCCTTTTTTTAGCCTCAAGCGAAAGCTTGAGGCTTTTTTAGTTGTAATAACTAGATACATAAATTTGAAATGTCTGACACATAAAATTGAAATTTTCAATTTTATGTTATTTTATGGGAAGAAATTTCAAAACTAAATGTCGAACATTGTGAAAATTTTCTTTTGTTTTCAGAATTAAATGTCCGACATATAAGATTAAAATAATATAATATTTGGAGGATATGTGCTCAAGCGTAACTAAACAAACAGGTTTTGATTACTCTGCAAAAATAAAACCTTCTTTGGTAAATGAGCCAAATGATTATACATATCCTTTTATTCAAAATAAAGACTTTAAATGAGTAAAGGTTGCTTATAATCAAAAATGTTAATTTATATCAATAAATTAACATTTTTAAAATTTGTATGTAAGTTGTTAAAAGTTGACCATTATTTATGCGTAAAGTAAATTTCCTAACTGTAATCTCATTACGTCTTCAAAGATTAAATCTGGCGTTAATCTATATCTTTCATAAAGGTCTGTAACTTTTACTCTGTCTGTAAATTCTTTTTTACCGCCGTAATTCAATACTTTCATTTCTGAATCGCCGTAGTAGCTTGCAATTTTTTGACCAAAGCCACCGTCAAGAATACCGTCTTCTAATGTTATTACAACGTTGTGTTTATTTTTTAAGTCTTCTAACAATGCTTCATCAAGTCCTGTAATGAATTTAGGATTGATTAATGTTGGGTTAAATCCTGCTTGTTTTAATCTATCATAAACTTTTTCTCCAAGACTAAAGAATGTTCCTAATCCTACAATTGCAATATCTGAACCGTTTTTTACAACTTTGTATTTATTTAATTCAGAATAATTTGTTTTATCAGCTTTTCCTGACACGACTGGTGCACCCAGAGGAACACGGATAAATACTGGGTGTTCAACTTGTTCAATTGACCAATCTAGCATGCTTAAATATTCTTCTTTATTAGTTGGTGCTAGATAAACAATATTAGGAATATTGCTAATCATTGAAATATCAAATGTTCCCAAGTGTGTCATATCAATGCCAGACATGCCTCCGCAATGAACAATTACTGTTACAGGTGAATTGTTAAGAGCGATATCTTGAGAAATTTGGTCATAAGTTCTTTGAACAAATGAACTTTGTACGGCAAAAATTGGTTTTGCACCATTTTTTGCTAAACCTGATGTGAAGCCCATAGCATGTTCTTCTGAGATTGCTACGTCGATATAAGCATCACCCATTTTTTGTCTAAAATCTTTTGTAAAACTTACTCCGCCTGGAGTTGCAGCTGTAATCGCAACAATTGATTTATCTTGTTCGTGTTTTTTTAAGATAAAATCAGTTGTTATGCTACCATAAGTTTCTGGTAAATTGTTTGGAATAATTGGAGTTTTTCCATTGATTCTACCTGATACTGTATTATGAAACATTTCTTTGTTTTCTTCTGCTGGCGTATATCCATTACCTTTTAATGTATGAATATGAACAACAACAGGTTTGTTAGTATCTTTAACTTCTTTAAATAATGCGATTAATTCTTCAAGATTGTTACCATTTTCTAAGTAATGATATTCGTATCCGAATGTTTTGAAGAAATTGTTTTGGCATGTTCCATTAGATTCTCTTAATTCTCTCAAGTTTTGGTATAAACCACCTTGGTTTTCAGAGATAGACATTTCATTATCGTTAACAACAATAATAAAATTACTGTTTAACATTGCGGCATTATTCAAGCCTTCAAAAGCTTCTCCACCGCTCAATGAACCGTCTCCGATTAGAGCTATAACATTATATTTTTCACCATTAATATCACGAGCTTTTGCAACACCAGAAGCAAGGCTAAGTGATGTAGAAGTGTGTCCTAACACAAATGTGTCATGCTCTGATTCTGCAGGATTAAAAAATCCGGAAATATTTTTCATTATATCGCCTATAAATCCTGACTTACGACCTGTTAACATTTTGTGTGTATAACATTGGTGTGATACGTCAAAAATAAATTTATCAATTGGAGAATTAAACACGTAATGTAGCGCAATTGTAGTTTCAACAATACCTAAATTTGGGCTACAGTGTCCTCCAATTTTGTGAACTCTATTTAATATACCATCTCTAATTTCTTGAGATAATTCTTTCATCTCGTTTATTGATAGTTGTTTTAAGTCATATGGTGAATCAATCTTTTTCAATAATGTCATATTAAAGTACTCCAATTTAAGAGAATTATATCACAAAAAAAATAGTAGCAAATTAATATCAAATTTTTATAAAATTAATTAAAAAATTCTTAATAAATTATATATTTATAATGGGTTGTTTTGCTTGATAAATAGTGTTTCTTAATATAAAATAATACCCATATAGGGAGTTAAGGATATTTAACAAAATTTGTTAAAATTTTTATTTTAATTTTATTCGTGGTGGAATTTTATAATATTTGTAAGCCACTATTTAATTTAGTTAAGGTTGCAAAAAAAAAATATTATTCAAATGTAAAAAATATTTAGAGTTTTGTAAAATTATCAGTTCAAAAAATTAATAATTAACGTTTTCTAGTTTAAAATAACAAATAATCAAATTTACTATTACTAGACTTACATTGAATTGGAAACCATAATTATGAAAAAGAATAAAATATTTGGGATTATTGTAGCTATGTTGGCATTGGCTCCACTGCCAACATTTGCGGATAGCTCTTGGCAAGACTTAATTGATGCCTCTAAAAATGCCTCAGAAGGTTCTACAGTTAGCATTCTTACTGATATTACTGCTGATGGCACTTCAGCTGGCTTTTTGCAAAAACAATTAACAATTGATTTTAATGGAAAGGTTATTAATGGTATAACGTATTCTGACGACTCCCCAATAGTTTTTTCTGCTTCAGGCTCTTCTGAAACAAGACTTCAAATCATGAATGCTACATTTCAAGGTTTTGATACAGAAAATGGTATTGTAAAAGGTACAAATCCTTTGATAGAACTTACAGATGTATCATTCTTGAATAATAAGGGCGTAGCTATTAATAACGAAGGATATAATAAATTAATTATTAATGCAGAAAATAGTGATGTTGAATTCAAAAATACTACTGATTACGGTATCAAATCTAATAGTAGTATTTATTTGAATGCGAATAGTGGCAAAACTATTACTCTTGATGATGCTATCAAAATTGATAATAATTTTGACGGTAATTTGATTATTAACAATACTTTAAAAGCCGGTAAAGATTTAAATGGTACTGTTATTTTGAATAAAAACGTGGATTTTGCAAGTTCAAATGGAATGATTTATTTGGGCGCAAAATCAGCTTATAAAAATGGTACTTTGAAATTGGGTGTAGAACCTGCGAATTCAGATGATTTTAGATTATCTGTTGGTGGTGAAGCAACATTAGATATGCAAAATGATAATGTTGACAATCTAACTATGCGTATATTTTCAGGTTCAGAAGATGCTCCATTACACTTAAAATTGGATTATAACGCACAAACAGGCAAAATGGACTTGATTACCGTAAGTGATAGTGCAGTAGGTGCAAGCACTCCAAGCATAATTGTTGATGCAATTAATATTCTTGTCGATGGAGATGCAACAGATACCGAATTCTTAAATGGCTTGGGTAGAACTGTTATTAATGTTTCAACTGACGTTATTTCTGCTGTAAAAGATAATGTAACTTACCTTTTTAAACCAAAAACTGATATATCAGAAAGAGGTGCTTATAAAGTTTCAAAAGCAAGCAATATTACCAACTTGCCAAGATATATTCAAGACGAATACTCCTTGTTAGGTAATGATGTTGCAATTACAGAAGATATGACTTTAACAGAGGATTTAGGCACTCTTACTGGAAATGGTAGAGATGTAACAATATACGGAAATGGTCATACTTTAGATTTAAACTTTAATAATGGTGTAAACGTAGCTAATGATCAAACATTAAGTTTCAATAATGTTACATTAAAAAATAGTTATACTCTTTTTGATAACGAAGGAACTATTAATCTTACTTCAGTTGTGTTAAATAACACTTATGCAAATGGTGCTTCTTCATCATTTATTAATTTTTCTGGATATAATGATTTTATAGAAGGTGTTATTCGTTCTGATGGTAGAGTTCATTTACAATCTGGAACAACAAATATTAGAGAAAATTTTATATTGATTACGAAATCAATCTTTTTAGGTAGTACTAATGGTACAAAATCTCCTATTGTTACACTAAATAATCATGGATATATTAGAGTAGCAGATTCGTTTGCTTTTAATAATGCAAATATTAATAATTTCGGAACATTATCACTTAAATCCATAATTGGAAGTTCCTATAAACCTACAAAATTTGTTAACAATGGAACTATAAGCATTGATTCAGGTTCCAAATTTTATGTTCAACAAAATTCTGAATTTATAAATAATTTAGGTGCAATTCTTAATGGTGATATTAAGAATGCTGGTATAATTACAAATGAAGGAAAACTTAATAACGATGTTATAAATTTTAATAAGTATAGACACGATAGACCGCCTTATTACGGTAAATTAACATCAAATATTGATGATATTGCAGGTTTAATCTATCAACAAGGAGATAGCTCTGAGGACTCAATATTCAATGTTACAGGCGGAACAATTAATGATGCACAAAAAATAAAAAATTATGATGGCGAAAATGGTGGTATTGTAAATATTCTAGGTGCGGTAAAATCACAGGTTCGTCTTGATAATTATAGAGGCAAAACTTATGTTAAAAATGGTGGTGAATTACAAATTGCAGGTTCAGAAACCTCAAAAATTTTCACTACTGGTGGTAATGTGAACTTTGAAAATGGTTCAACTTTAAACCTTAGAGAAAGCACAATACCTGCAGGACAAAAATTTTCTCCGGATAATTTAATTTTAGCTGAGAACGATACATTAAATCTAAAAATGAAAGACGGTCTTACTCTAAATGTTACTGATTCTTCGGCAAAAGGTAATTTCAGCCTAAAAGAATTAGAGATTAAAGACGGTACTTTACAAAGCTGGAAATTAATTAATGATGATAATAACATTGATATATACAAAAGAACTTCTTTAGACAGTGATTTAAAATTGATTAAGACTGCGTCTTCTGCAAGTGGTGTGAATTTTGTTACGTATGATAACTCAGTAGGTAACATTTCATACGGAACAAAAGACTTACAAGGTGCGCTAGATGAAGTTAAAAATGTAAATAAAGAAAATGATTTTTTCTACGAAATGAGTGGCGAAGAATCTGCTATAATAGGTTATTTTACAAAAGGTCGATTTATTGTCAACGGTAATAATAACACTATTGTAAATTCTATTATAGGAATTGAGGATACAGGAACTCTTGTTTTAACTAATGCTAATTTAAATGATACTACAATTGAACCAAGCGTAAACGGTCAACTTGTTATCCGTAACAGTTCTGGAAACGCAATAAACCTTAATAATTCTCTTATTTTGAATAATTCAAATAATAGTAATAGTGGCATTAGATTTGAAGGCAATAGCGACATAAACTTTAATGGAGTATATAAGGGAATGCTTCCAAGTAATACGGTTGCTCTTGATTTAGAAAATGCCACTTTAACAAGAGGCGACAAAGACTTTCACGCATTTTGGCTTTTGAATAGCGGTACATTAAAATATTATGATGATTCATATTTAGCAAATGGTGGACGAAACGCAATTACATTTAATGGTGGTAACTTAGACCTTAGAAACGGTGTTGCAAGCAACATTCCATTGTACGGTTTGGCTTTAAAATCAAACTCAAATATCTTTGTAGATGTTGATTTAGCAAACCAAACAATGGATAACTTATCAGCGGAAAATTCGTCATACACAGGCGGTAAACTTAACGTTGCAGGCATGACACTTTTATCTGATGCAGTAAATGATTTTACTTCAATTAATTTCACAAATGATAACAATATAAAATCAAATGTTGCATACACAGGTGATGCTCAAGTTGCATATTCCCCTATTTATAGATACAACGTTACTTACAATGAAGATAATGGAAATTTTGAATTCAAAAGAGGTAACGGCGGAGGCGGTGGAAACTCTAGTGGTGTGTTCAATCCTGCAGTACTTGCAGGTGCAGTTGGCGCACAAATCGGTTCGTACCTAACTCAATTAAACACATACGAACAAGCTTTCTCAAATTACGATATGTTGATGTCTATGACAAGAAATGAAAGAACAGCAATGCAATTTGCAAACAAATACGCATCAACACAAGGTTCGGGTGAAGGTGGAGTTATAACTTTTGACCCTAACCAACAAATCCCAGAACAAAATAAAGGTGCTTGGTTTAGACCTTATGCAACATTTGAAAGTATAAGCTTAAGTAATGGTCCAAGTGTTAGAAATATTGGCTACGGTTCATTATTCGGCGGAGACACTGGTCTTCTTGAATTAAGAAATGGCTGGAATGCTGTATATTCTGCTTATGCTGGATATAATGGTGCTAATCAAAACTATAATGGCGTAAGTGTAAATCAAAATGGTGGTACACTTGGTGTTGGCGGAATTTGGTACAAAGGGAACTTCTTTACAGGTTTAACAGCAAACGTTGGCGCTAGCGTTGCAGAAGCTCATACTATGTATGGTCGTGAAGATTTCACAATGCTTGCAACTGGTATTGCTTCAAAGACTGGTTATAACTTTGAACTTGCAGACGGCAAATTTATTATTCAACCAAGTTATTTAATGTCATATACATTTGTAAATACGTTTGATTATAGAAACGCTGCGGGTGTTAACATAAATTCAGACCCACTACATGCAATTCAAATTGCCCCAGGTCTTAAATTCATCGGTAACTTGAAAAATGGTTGGCAACCTTATGTAGGTTTGCAAATGGTTTGGAACATTCTTGACCAAGCAAGATTTAAGGCTAATAACGTAAGTTTACCTGATATGAGCGTTGACCCATATTTCCAATATGGCTTAGGTCTACAAAAACGTGTTGGTGATAGATTTACCGGCTTTGGTCAAGCTATGATTAGAAACGGCGGAAGAAATGGTATCGCTTTAAGCTTTGGTTTCCGTTGGGCTTTAGGCAAAAAATCATAACATGCTTTGAAAATTTATGTTATTATTACATTAGGAGGTATTCTATGAGTTATTGGACAGATCTAAGTATTGAATATGCAAATCAACGTAATTATTTAGATGAGCTATTTAGAGTATATCCTACAATTCCAGATGGAATAAGATGTATTAATGAAGATTGTTGGACTGCTGTCGAAGATAACTTTCACCGAAGAGATAATGTCGAGCTTGTAAAATCTCTTTTGAAATGTGAACTGTTTCCAATAAAAGATTCCTATGTTGCATACTTAAAAAGAGATAATACATCAATTGAAAGAAATCCACAAACAATAAATAGATTGGCTGGAAGACTTTATGAAATGGGCTTGGATAAAATATATAAGAAGTGTACAGAACCTAAAGAAACGAATAGACAAATTGGTCCTTTATTTAAACGTTGGATAAATTCTGGCGCTTTAGGTGTAGTTCCAGTTGATTTAGAGGCTTTTGTAGCAAATTCAGAAAATGCCATTTTATCTGCATCAGATACAGAAATGGCTCATTGGTGTGCTGAAAATTTAAACTATACCAGAGATAAAGGTCTTGATTTTGTTGCTCGTTTTAACGGAAAGTATGTAATTGGAGAAGCAAAATTTTTAACTGATTTTGGGGGACATCAAAATGCTCAGTTTGATGATGCAATTTCAACAATAGAAACCCAAAATGTTAATGCTACAAAAATTGCAATTTTAGACGGTGTTGTCTATATTGAAGGCTCAAATAAAATGCATACTCAATTGTTAGAAAAAGCTGAAGAATATAATATTTTAAGTGCCTTGCTCTTGCGAGAATTTTTATATAGTTTGTAGGTAAAGATGTTTTTAGATTATAAAAATAAAAAAACTGAAAAAGAAATAATAGAAAATGTAGAAATTGTAGACTTTGATAAAAGTTTTAAGGTTGGTGAAAATTATCTTATTAAAGGTGATAATTTACCTATTCTTAAAACTTTAGTAAAAAAATATAAGTTAAAAGTTGATTTGATATATATAGACCCTCCTTTTTCTACAAATAATGTTTTTAAAATTGGTGATAAAAGAGCAAATACTATAAGTTCTAAAACAGATGATAAAATCGCATATAGTGATAATTTAAAAGGTCCTGAATTCTTAGAATTCTTAAGAGAACGTTTGATTTTTGCAAGAGAAATACTTTCCGAAGAAGGTTCTATTTATTTACATATAGATTATAAAATAGGTCATTATGTAAAAATTTTAATGGATGAAATTTTTGGTATTGAAAATTTTAGAAATGACATAACTAGAATCAAATGCAATCCTAAAAATTTTGCAAGAAATGCATATGGAAATATTAAAGATTTAATTTTATTTTATTCAAAATCAAAAACTCCAATATGGAATAATCCAAAGGTACCTTATTCCATAGATGACATAGAAAAATTATTTTCAAAGATTGATAAAAATGGAAGACACTATACAACCATACCTTTGCATGCTCCTGGAGAAACAAAGAATGGTGAAACTTCAAGAGAGTTTAAAGGTATAAAACCTCCAATTGGTCGTCATTGGCGTTGCTCACCTTCTGAGCTTGAAGAATTAGATAAAGCTGGTTTAATAGAGTGGTCAAAGAATGGTGTTCCTAGAAAAATAATATATGCAGATGAAAAAGATGGAAAAAAAATGCAAGATATTTGGGAATATAAAGATCCTCAATATCCAGTTTATCCTACTGAAAAAAATATTGATTTATTGAAAAGTATTATTAGTGCTTCTTCAAATGAAGAAAGTTATATTCTGGACTTTTTTTGTGGTTCAGGAACTGCTTTACTGGCGGCTAATCAATTAAATAGAAAATGGATAGGTATTGATTCCTCTGATTCAGCAATACAGGTTTCTCAAAAGAAATTGCTAAACGATTCAAATGTTTTTACTAGTAAATTTATAGTTTTAAATATAAAGAGTAAAAATATTTCTGTAATTTGATTATTAAGTTTTAAATAATTTTGTTATAGGTAAAATTATGACTGAAAAAGAAAAAATGTTACAAGGTTTATTATATTACGCAGATAAAGATGAAACACTTAAAAATGAGCGTTTTGAGTGCAAAAAGCTTTGTCATAAATATAACCAACTTTCTCCAGAAAAAATGGAAGAAAGAAAAATTTTAATAAAACAAATTTTAGGTTCAACAAAAGAAAATTTCTTGATTGAACAATCATTTATTTGTGATTATGGTTATAACATAGAAATCGGTGAAAATTTTTATTCAAATCATAATTTAACAATATTAGATTGCAATAAAGTAACTTTTGGCGACAATGTTTTCATAGGTCCAAATTGCGCATTCTACACTGCTATTCACCCTCTTGATGCAAAAACAAGAAACGAAGGTTTAGAATCTGCAAAATCTATAAAAGTTGGTAACAATGTTTGGTTTGGTGGAAATGTTGTTGTTCTACCTGACGTAACAATTGGTGATAATTCTGTTATAGGTGCGGGAAGCGTTGTAACAAAAGATATTCCACCAAATTCTCTTGCTGTCGGAAATCCTTGTAAAGTTATTAGAATAATTGAATAAATTTGAGTTATAATTTTCTTTGAAAGTTGGTGAATTATGCAAAAGAAAATTTTTATTTTTGATATGGACGGAACATTATTGAATACTCTTGAAGATTTAATGATTTCGACAAATTATGCGCTTTCTCAATTTAATTATCCAACTCATACAATAGAAGAAATTAGATTTTTCGTTGGTAATGGTGTTGCAAAACTTATAGAACGTGCAATTCCAGATGGGTTGAATAATCCTAATTATGAAAAATGCTTAGAGATTTTTAAAAAACATTACGCAAAAAATATGTATAACCACACTTCTGCATACGTTGGCATACCAGAGTTATTGAAAAAATTAAAAGACAAAGGTATTAAAACAGCCGTTGTATCAAATAAATTCAATCTTGCTGTAAAAGAACTTTCAAACAAATATTTCGGAGATTTGATTGATATTGCAATCGGCGAAAATGAACAAGCTGGAATTAAGAAAAAACCCGCTCCTGATACAGTTTTTGAGGTTCTAAATTTAATGAATTTAAAATCAGAAGATGCAATATATATTGGCGATTCAGACGTCGATATTATGACAGCTAAAAATTCTAATATGCCTTGCATAAGTGTAACTTGGGGATTTAGAGATAGAGAATTTTTAATCAAAAACGATGCAACAATAATCGTCGATAAACCAGAAGAAATTTTGAAGTATGTTTAAAATTTCTTTCTTATCTCAATTTAATCACTGCACTGTGGCGATTGGTTGTTTTGTTTTCTTTTCTGTATGAGAAAAATTTATCGTTGTCTTTGACTGTGCAGTATGGGCAAATATCTACATCAAAAACGCCGATTTCGTTTAGTTGTTCTTTGTTTAAACCTTTTAAATCAACTCGATTGTCTTTGAAATATGGTGTTTCAACCTTGTTTATGCTTGCTCTTAGTCTTTTTATTGCATCTGGATAAGTTTCAAATTCATCAAAACTTATGCAAGGTCCAATTGCTGCAACTACGTTTTTGGGTAACGTGCCAAATTCTTTTTGCATTCTAAGAACTGTTTTTTGTGCAATTCTTTCAGCGGTTCCTCTCCAACCAGCGTGAGCAATTGCGCCAATATTATTCTTGTAATCATAAATAATAACTGGTGTGCAATCTGCAAAATTCAAATATATTGCCATATCTTTTTCTGTTAAAATCAAGGCATCTGTGTTGTCGTAGTTATATTTATTTTTTTCTACAATTCTTACGTTGTCGCTGTGAGTTTGTGTAGGGTGAATTAAGTTTTTAGATTCAATGTTTAAATATTCTGAAACAAGTTCAATATTATCTTTTACAATCAAATCTCTTGTTGTGAAAAAATGTTCTGTTTCAATTATGTCAGAGTAGTAAACATCTTTTCCTTCAATTTGTTTTTTATAAAACATTATTCATTTTCCTCTGTTTCTTCAATAGAATAAATAAATCTGTCAGATAATGAAACGTCTGTCATATCAACAATTTTGAACTTTAAATACATAAAATTACCTTCTTTAATTACGATTGCATCACCTTTTTCAACTAAAGATACAGGAGTTGCATCGTAAGCTGCCATTGCACCAGATTTGAAACGGTTCCCTTCTTCATTTTTTACAGCACCTTCGACCGTTTTGTAGCCGATAGAAATACCTTTCACAAAACAGTTTCCAACTGATAATGCAACATTTTTTGTTGTTTCAAGTTTATCAAATTCTGTTGTGTATTTTACGTATAAATCTTTGATTGGGTGTGTTTCGTTATCATACGTATATGATACGATTTTCATTACTAAAACAGCGTTTCTTTTTAAACGTTGTGGGTCTTTGATTTTATAAGGTTTAGCTTTGAAAACTGTGTTTGCCATGAATGATATACCGTCAACGTCAACTTCTTCAAGTGTTTCAAAGTAAAAAGTTTTAGACGGATTTGATGTGTCAAAATCTGATAAGGCTTTTACTCCATAGATTTTGGCGTATGTTGGTTGTATTGAGAAAAATAAAATTGTAAATACTAATAATAATTTTGCAATGTTTTTCATAATGCACCTCTTTATAAAATTATAACATATATTTTATGATATATTTAATAGTATGAAAGTTTCATTAAAAGATATATATAAAGAATTTTTTTTGCTAGGTGTTCAATTGTTGGGTGGTGGTTATGTTATTGTTCCGCTAATTCAGCAAAGCATAATTGATAAACATAAATGGATAACAAATGATGAATTGACTGATTTTTACGCATTGGGTCAAAGTATTCCGGGAATTATTGCGGCGAATGTTTCCGCTTTTGTTGGGTATAAATTGAGAAACAAAAGAGGCGCAGCTGTTGCTTTATTGGGTATTATAACTTCACCAATTATTGCAATTTTGTTGGTTGCAACTGTTATTGATTTTTTATTGAGAATATCTTTTATCCAAAGTATTTTTTGGGGCGTTGGAATTGCAGTAATTATTCTCGTATATTTAACAATTAAAGAAATGTGGAAAAATAGTTTGACAGATTTTGTAACTTGGGTGATTTTTTTAGGGTGTTTTAGCGCATCATTTTTCTTTAAAGTTTCACCTGTACTCTCAATTATAGGTTCTGTTATTGTTGGTGTAAGTTATAAATGTATTCAGAAAGGTCGTGAAAAATGATGACCTTAGTTCACTTGATAATAGAATTTTTTAAGATAGGTGTGTTCTCTGTTGGTGGCGGATATGCAACAATTCCATTCTTGTATCAGTTGGTGCATGAATATGGTTGGTACTCGACAGATGAATTAACAAATATGATTGCGATATCAATGCTTACTCCTGGTCCTGTTGGGGCAAATATGGCTACATTTGCAGGGTTCCAAACAATGGGGATTTTTGGTGGTATTGTTGCAACATTGGCATTGATTTTTCCATCATTTATATTTGTGTGTGCAATTTCAAAAGTACTTAAAACTTTTAGAGACAACTTTTGGGTTAAGTCTGTTTTGTATGCACTAAAACCTGCAGGTTGCGGTTTGCTTTTTGCAGTAGGCATTGGATTTTTTAAAGATAATGTAACAAACCTACCAGCATTTTTGCTGTTTTTGTTTATGTTTTTGCTTTCTTTTAAATTCAAGAAAAACGCACTTTATTACATTTTGTTTGGCGCAATAGTTGGAATAGTTCTTCAATTTTGCGGAGTTAAATTAGTTTAAAACGAAAGATCTGGCACGTTGCGCCAGCCCCGTTATAAACAGAGAGGCGAGGGATTTGCCCTCGCCTCTCTGTATTCCTTAAATATTTACCCTAATCAATACTTACAATCGGATAGATTGATTTTAGGTATTCAACTGCATCTATTTCAATTTCTGAATATAGCGCACCTTCTTTAAGACCAGCTTCTGCAAGGACTTCTGCAGTTGGAGAAATTATCATAGAATTTCCGATTGCTCTCCAAGATTTGCCACATTCTTTGGTTTGATTGCTTACAACTAGATAAACCATATTGTCAAAGGCTCTTGTTCTGCACATTGCAGTGAACATATCTTGCGCGTAGTCTAATAATTTTTCATCATCGTAGATTTCTCTTTGAACAAGCCAAGCTGTAGGCATAACGATAATTTGTGCACCTTTTCTAACAATTTCTCTTACATAAGTTGGGTATCGCATATCAAAGCAAATTGTCATACCAACTTTTGCGAAATCAAATTTTGCAATTTTGATGTCATTACCTGCTTCAATACGTTCACCTTCTGAACCTCCCATATAGTTGAATAGGTGGACTTTATCGTAAGTTTCAATTACTTCGCCTTGTCTGTTTATTGCGAAAGTTGTGTTGTAAAGTCTTTCGTTAACTTCTCTTACCACAGAACCAGCTATAATGTTTGTGTTGTATTTTTTAGCCAATTCTTGAATAAATTTTATTGTTTCTCCACCGTCTTCGGTTTCAGCATTATTAACGTAATCTATATTTGTTGCAAAAAATTCTGGCATAACAACAAGGTCAAGTTTTTTGTCGGCATTTTTCTTGATATAATATTCGATTTTACCTAAATTCGCTTCGACTGAACCCATAAGAGAGTTAATTTGTATATTTAAAATTCCTGCCATAAAAATCTCCTTTTAAGTTGATTTTATCATGGATTGAGAGAAATTATATTGTAACAATTTCTACATAATTCAGATGAAAAAAGGTGAAAAAGGGCAAGAAATTTTGTAATTAGCCGTTAATATACATGTACAAGTGTAAGTAGATTAGGTCATGACAAACGGAAACGAATTCAAATTAGGTAGTAATAAAGCAAACAACATAGATTTAAACAAACTTAAGTCGGGCGCTAAACGTGCTGATTTTGAAGCAGATGCAAAGATGCTTCAAGTTTTTGATGCTGTTGATTCTAATGGTAATCAAACATTAGATATGAATGAAGTTACTGTATTCACTGGCAAAATGAGAGAGTCAGCAGGGGACGATAACGTATTAAGCAAAAAAGAGGCTAAACAAGTATTTAAAGAACAACAAGAACGTGAACAAGCTGCAAATGCTAATTCTAAAAAATATGACATTAAGGCAAAAGATTTGTTCGGTTTTGTTAATAAATTTTTAGATGTTTCAGAAAAGAGCAAAGTTAAATCATCAGTTGTTGATGAAAACGGTACTCAAACTCTTACTTTTGAAAATGGTGCTCAAGAAATCATTAACAAAGATGGTTCAAAGATTTTAGTTAATGTAATTGACGGCAGAAAAGTTACAAAGAATGTTGATAAAGACGGCAATGTGGTTTCTGACGAAATTTTGAACGAAGAAACTGGTGATGTTGAAACTTTAACTTATGATAAGCAAGGTAATGTTAAAGAACATATTGCAAAAAATGGCAATGTTACAACATATCTAGGTGTAAAAGAAGGTTTTGCACAAGACAAACCTATTAAACAAATTATTAATGCTGGTACAGCAGAACAAGAAACTATTGAGTATGATTATTCTGGTGAAAACTCTTATACAAGTACAGCCGTGAGAGGTGATGTTAAAAACGTTACTGTTGTTGAGAATGGTGAAACACAAAGTTCTGTTGCTACACAATATAAAAATGGCAAAAAAGTACAAACAATGAGTTTAAGTAAAGACGGTGTTAAAACTCATGCGATGTATGATGAAAACGAAAGAGTTCGCTATGAATCAGTTACAGATGCTAAAGGTAAAATTACTGAAAAAACATTTAATGAAAACGGTAGAGGTCTTCAATCTGTAATTACAAATCCTGACGGTAAAGTTCAAGTTGCAAAATACGACGGTAAAGGTAATACACTTATCGTTGTACAAAACGGTGAAACTTTCCAAGAAATTTGCAAAGAATTTGACAGAACAAAAGCAGAATTAGCTCACACAAACAAGGGTACAGTTCATTACAAAAACGGTGAGCCATATTTCCTTGCGGGTGAAACTGCAAAAGTTTCTGGTGAATTTGCACCCGACCATAAAGGTGTTAAAGGTAGAAAATCATCTGCACAAGTACAGGGTCAATATGCAAGAGATGAGCAACAAAGAGTTGCAAAAAGATTACAAGGTAAAGAAGCAAAAGAAGTTACAGTTGGTAAAAATTATACTGACTGGACTCATTATGCAAAAGATATGCTAGCTTCAGAAGGTATTACAAAACCTTCAAATGAACAAATCACAAATAGAACTAACGAGTTGATGATGATGAATCCTTCAATTCAAGTTCCTAAAAAAGGCAATAAAATTACAGCTTTAAAAACTCAAGCAGAATTGAAACAGGAAGCTGAAATTAAAAGACAAAGAGAAGAAGCTCAAAAAGCTCATAGAGAAGAACTTGAACAAGTTGCTCAAAATTCAAAAGCAAAAGTTCAAGCAAGTAATGCTAAAAAACGAGCAAATGCTCAAGGTAAAGCTATTTCAAGACATCTTTATGATGAAATGTATTCTGCAAAATTAAATTCAGTAGGTCAAGAGTCTTTTCAAAACGAATTGAAGAAGATTACACCAAACAACGTTGTAGAAACATTGAGAGAATATCAAAAATTGTCTCCGGATGAATCAATGATTGAAGCTATTTGGGACGAAAAATCAAGTAAATCATTCTTATCAAAAACAGATGTAAGAAAAACTTCAATAGATGGTATTGTCGGTAAATTAATTCAAAGAGCGAAAAATGCCGGAGTTGATAACTCTCGTATTTCTTCTTTCGGCAGAGAAATGTCTAAGTACTCTGATTATAAAGAAGAAGCTGGCAGAGTTATGTACGGTATGATGCAAGCAATTGAAGCAAGAGAGACTTTGACAAAAGACGAAATTAAAAAAGCAGAAGGTCAAACTACAGAAGAAAAAATTGGCACAACTTCTGCATTGTTAAGAAGTCAAGTTTCATCAGCAAGATCAAGCTTACAAGCACAACAAGACAAAGATGGTTGGTCTGGTAAAACCGTTGATTGGGTAAGTGGCGTTTGGAATTCTAAAAATAGAGCTCACGTAGTGAAAGCTGACATTGATAAAGCTGAACAACAAGTTAAAGATTTGAATTCTTCTAAAGATATGAAGACTTTTAATACTAAATTCAAAGCTCCTTATGGTGTAGATTTTGACCCAGTACAAGTTGCAGGATATAAAAAACAATTAGGTCAATATGAAAAGTCATCTGCAATGAACGCAATGGAAACAAGTTTCAATAGTCAAATGAAAACTTTGATGTCTAAATCAAAACTTGATGATGAAACACAATATATTGCTAATCCTGGAGCAGGTGGACAAGTTGTTGTTACTGCAACAAAAGAACAAGTTTATAATAGAGAATTGGGTAAATTCGCTAAATTTTTAGGTATGGGCGATTCAAAAGTTGGTATGAAACAAATCAACGCCGAAATGAAAAAAGCCGGAATTGACCCACAAAAAGCTTCTATGGATAAGAAATATGAATTCTTACATAATAGAGCAAAATCTTGTAGTAAATTGTTGCATAATCAAACAATGCAAGCTACTCATGGTAAATCTTATTCACAAGTTAAAGCTGATTTTGAAAACTCTTATACAGCAGCATTTGGTTCAAAAAACAACATTGCAAAAAGGGTTGCAGACTATAACGCATCACAAGAAACAGGAGCTTATGTATTAAAATCAGGCATTAAGATTGCAGGTGGAGTAGTTATCGGTGTCGCAACTGGTGGCGCAGGTGTTGTACCATTGTTGGCAGCTGCTGGTGCGCAATCAGCTTTGTCTTTTGCGGTTGATGCTTCTGATTTGGCTACATCTAAAAAAGGTGGAACAGTTGAGCAATATGTTGATGCTGGTAAACAAGCTATAGTTCAAGGAGCATCTCAAGCATTGAGCGGTGTAAGTACAATGGCTATTAAAGCTACAACATTGTCAACAACCTCAAAAGTATTGTTGAGTACTGCAGCTGATACTGGTATTGATATGGGTACAGAATATATTAATACTGGTAAAGTAACTTTAGAAGGTACATTGATGTCTGCGTTTATGAACGGCGCAGGTCATACAATCGGTGCTGTCGTTGAAAATAGAGCAAGAAATAAAGCTTTCGAAATTGATGAAAGTAAATTAGCTGATAAAAACTCTGGCTGGTTAGGTGCGCCAACTGATGAACATCATAGATATGCTACTCAACTATCAGCAGATGAAGTAGGTAATGTTCCTACAAGACGTACTTATGTAGGTAAAGGCTTTGAGGCTCAATCAGGCGACGTTAGAGGTGTTAGATATGACGTAAAAATGTCTCAACACAACGAATCTGTAAAAGATATTGAAGTTTTATTAGGTAAAGGCTCATCAGAAACACAATTTGGTGATGGCTTAGTAAAACTTGAAGATAGATTTAAAGCACAAGCTACGCCAACTGCAGGTATAACTGGTGATAATACAAAGTTTTATGGTACTTTTACAGAAAATGATAAAGTTAAAGCAATGGGTCTTGATAAAAATTTAGATATAGTTCAAGATGCAGGAGCTTTGTCTGCGAAGGTTTATAGTGATAAATCTATTGATATGAATGGTTGGAAACAACAATCTCAAGTTTCAGCAAACAACGGTTTCCATGCAAAAGCTTTAGAAAAAGACGGCGTTGTAATGGTTGTATTCAGAGGTTCAGATGATATGGGCGACTTGAGAGTTGATCACCAAATGCTTTCAGGTAAACTTCCTGACCAATTCCAAAATGCAGTAGACTTTATGGAACAAGTTAGAGCTCAAAACCCTAATAAGAAGATTGTAGTTGCAGGACACTCTCTGGGCGGTGGCTTAACAGAGTTAGTAGCATCTAAATACGATGACGTTTTAGGTATTTCTTTTGATGCTGTCGGTACAAAAAATTTAGTTGAATCAGCAGACGGTATTGCGAAAGGCTTAAAAGATAATAAAAATACAATAAATTATGTTGTACAAGGTGATATTATTTCAAATTCGAACTCTCATGTTGGTAATGTAACATTGGTTGATGGCGTATTTGATGCAACAAAAGGAAACAAGGTTCAAAGCCCACATGCCATTGGTAACTTCTCAGGTTCAGCTAGTAACAATTCACTTTCAGGTGTTGAAAAAGGTTTTGTTCAACGTTCTATTGATGCTGCTGATACAACAAGAGCAAGCTTGGCTTCAAAAGGGTTGACTCTGGATAGTGCTATCGCTAAATCTGCAACTGGTGTAGTAGAATTTGATGATAAAGCATTTAGAAAAGTTCAATCACAATTCTCAGTTGATGTTCAAGGTTTGAATGTTGACCTTGATGCAATGCAAAAACAAATTAATGCGGTTTCTAACCCTGCTCAAAAAGCATCTTTACAAAAAATATTAGATGCAAGAAAAACAGATATTACAGTAAATGCTGATATCAAAGCTCGTTCGACTGTTTTACAAAAAATGACAGGCGACCAAATTAATGAAACATTAAAGAATGATTTTGGTTTTGATAAACCTGCATTCTTAGGTGGAGACACTCCTTCATCTTTAATTCAAATGGATAAACCAACAAAATTTGTCCGTGTTCACAATGATGATGTATCATTTGCTAAGGGAGCATGGTTGATGGCTTATGATGATATCGTAGGTTTGACTCCAGAACAAATTAAAGAAAAATTCGCACTTCCTTCAATGCCAAAATTTGTAGTTGAAGTTGAAGTTCCTGCTGGCGCTCAATTCTACACAGGTTTGTGTAATCCTCTTGAAGGCTGGGGCAACGGCGGTGGAACTCAATACTTCCTGGTTGGTGGCGAACGCCCTAAAGTTTATGGTAATATGAAACCTATCAAAGTATCAAAATAGGATTTTAAGCAATGACAAATAGCATTTCATACGTTGATAACGTTCTAACTTTACCAAATAAAAATGTTAAATTCCCGTTTGACATTGATTCTTTGATTGTTTTTAATGGTGTTTTTGTTGTCTTACTTGATATTCCAAACGATGACGATACTATTGATAACATTTTTGCCCTAGATATTGATGGTAAAAAACTTTGGAGAGTTCAATCAGTTTCAAAGGCTTACCCTAGTGTTACGCAATTTAGTCCATATATAGGAATGACTTTATTAGAAAATGGCAATATTTCTGCTACAAATTATTTTGGCGTAAATTACGAAATATCAATCAAAGACGGTTCAATTTTAACAAAAAGAATGGTTAAATAAAAAACTGTTGACAGAAGGAGAGAAATTTTGTATTATGAAGATACCCTACTGGGGTGTCAGGTGATACTCAAAATTATAGCAAAGGAGAGATTATGAAAAAACTTTTGTCAGCTCTATTTGTATTTGCAGTTATGATGTTTACAATGAATAGCGTTTTTGCTTGCGAAAACTGTAAATGCCAAGATTCAAAATGCAACTGTAAATGCGAACAATGTCAAAAATCAAAATGCGAAAAATGCAAGTGTAATAAGGATTGCAAATGTGAAAACTGCAAATGCAAAAAATGCGACTGCAAATGTGGCGAATGTGCAAAATCAAATTGTGAAAAATGTAAATGCGACAAATGTGATTGCAAAAACTGCAAATGTAAAAAATGCGACTGCAAATGTGGCGAATGTGCAAAATCAAATTGTGAAAAATGTAAATGCGACAAATGTGATTGCAAAAACTGCAAATGTAAAAAATGCGACTGCAAATGTGGCGAATGTGCAAAATCAAATTGTGAAAAATGCAAATGCGATAAATGCGATTGCAAAAACTGCAAATGTGAAAAAGCAAAATGTAATTGCGGTTGCGAAAAATGCAAAAAATCTGAATGTAAAAAATGCGACTGCGATAATGGCAAATGCTCTGTAGACAAAAAATGCAACTGCAAAAAAGGTTTTAAACTTTTCAAAAAAACTAAAAAATGTGATTGCAAATAAAAATCTCAACATGAATAAAAGTTATAGCACCTAGTACAATCTTGTATTATGTGCTATAATTTTTTTATGCACGATAAAGAAGAAGAAAAAAAAGTTATAAGATTATTAAAAACTGCAAAAGGTCAAATTGATGGTCTTTTAAAAATGATTGATGAAGATAGATATTGTGTTGATATTAGTACTCAAATTATCGCTACAACATCTATTCTTAAAAAAGTTAACCTTGAAATACTTTCTGGGCACATGAACCATTGTGTAAAAGACGCTTTTGAAAACAATTGCTCAGACAAACAAGAAAAACTTGATGAAGTAGTTACAATTTTAAATAAATTATTGCGTTAGCCGTTGAGAAGTGTCGGTTTCGGCTTTGCGACGGCAAAGACGAGCAGGACACGGAACATAATATCAGCGACGTTTCAAATCTTTGATTTGCCAGGAGCAAAATTGCGTTAGCCGTTGAGAAGTGTCGGTGTCGGCTTTGCGACGGCAAAGACGAGCAGGACACGGAACATAATATCAGCGACGTTTCAAATCTTTGATTTGCCAGGAGCAAAATTGCGTTAGTCGATGAGAAGTGTTTTAGATTTTAAATAACTTTACAAGTTATCTTTCTTTGTATTGAAAATTTTTTGTTTATGCTACTATTTTATAGTAGGTAAAAGGAGAAAATTATGAAACAATACGAATTATTAACAATCTTCAGACCGAATTTAGATACAGATGAAATCGAAAAATTAATTGAAAAATTCGACGAATCTCTATCAGCTCTTGATGTTAAAGTGGTTTCAAGAGATAAAATCGGCAGAAAAAAATTGGCTTATGACATCAAAAACTTCAGAGATGGTTACTTTGTAAACCAAGTCGTAACTATCCCTGCTAAAAACATTTCTGAATTGAAAACTCAAATGAAACATAACGAAAACATTTTGAGAACTATGTTCATGGAATGTGCAAAAGAAACAGTTAACGCATAAGGAAATTTAAAATGACATTAGCAAAAGCAGTTGTAACAGGTTATGTTTACAGAAATCCAGAAAAAAGATTTACTCAAAATAATGTTTCAGTTTCGGCCTTTGTTTTAAACATCGGCGAAAAAGACGAAATGCTTATCAGAGTTATCTCCAAAAGAACAGCACTTAACGATTTAATTGAAGAAATTTCTAAAGGTGATAAAGTGCTTGTTGAAGGTAGATTGCAAATTGCTAATGTTAAATCAGATGACGGTTCAGAAAGACGTATTTACGAAATTGATGCAAATGCTATTGAAAAAATGTCAGCTGATGCAGTAAGTTCTTCTAAAGCAACTAGCAATAATGATGAAATCGTTAAGTTTGCAGAAGAAGAATTCGTTGATGAATTGATTTCAGAAGATGAAATTCCATTTTAATAGTTATTATTAAACAATTACAAACGAAAGGAAAAATAAAAATGGCAAAACAAGATATGGACAAAAAAAAGAAAAAATGTTGCAGTTTTTGTGCAGATAAAGTTGATTACATCGATTACAAAGATGCAGCAAAATTAAAAAGATATTTAACAGAAGCTGGTAAAATCATTCCTAGAAGAGTTACAGGTAACTGTGCTGAACATCAAAGAATGGTTGCTAAAGCTATTAAAAGAGCTAGAGAAGCAGCTATTATCAGCTACGTATTTGATTAATTCGTATTGAAACAATACAATTTTATTGTAGGTATTTAAAACAAAAAGGTATATTATGAGTAAACAACGAATCGCAGTAATTGGATGTGGTATGTGGGGTAGAAATATCGTTAGAAATTTCTACAACTTGGGTGTGCTTGACACTGTTTGTGATATGGACGAAGAACATTTAAAAATGGTTACTGACCAATACGATGGTGTTAAAGTTACTAAAGACTACAAAGAAGTTCTTAACAACCCTGAAATTACTAGCGTTATCGTTGTTACTCCTAGTCATACCCACTTTAAATTGGTAAAAGAATTTCTTGATGCTGGTAAAAATGTTTACGTTGAAAAACCTATTTCAACTGTGGCTCAAGAAGCTAGAGATTTAACTGACCTTGCTAACAAAAAAGGTCTTGTATTAATGGTTGGTCATTTATTGTTGTATCACCCAGCAGTTAACAGATTGAAAATGTTAATTGATGAAGGTGAATTGGGCGAAATCGTTTACGCTCAAAGCGACAGATTAAATGTTAACTATTTCAAAAATGACAGAAGTGTTATGTGGGATTTAGCTCCACACGATGTTTCTCTTGTTAGTTACGTAACTTCTAAAAACCCAGTTAGAGTTATCTCTGCAGTTGGTTGCAGTAGTGAACGTAACGAAATCATGGATATCACTCATATCACTCTTGAATTTGAAGGCGGTATGATTGGTCAAATTTCTGATAGCTGGATTACTCCTAAAAAGCATGTTACTCTTTTAGTTCGTGGTACTAAGAAAACTGCTATTTTAGATGATACAGTTATGGAAAATAAATTACAAATTTTTGATAACTATGCTAACAACTCTGTTGATATTAAATTAGATTATTTGGAAATTGAACCTCTTAAACTTGAATGTCAACACTTTGTCTCTTGTTGCGAAAATGGTGGTAAAGCTCGTACAGACGGTGAAAATGGTTACTGCGTAGTTAAAATTTTAGAAGAAGCTGAAAAAGTTATGATTGGCGAAAAAATGGTTGAACTTTTAGACAATCACAACTTCGCTCTTTCTAGATTAAAGCAATAATTAATGTATAAATGTTTTTATATATTATGAGTTTGCCTTTTGGGGGGTATGAATGGGTAATATTTTAAATAATTCTATAAATTGGTTAAAGAAATCATCTGCTAATATTGTAAGTATTGGTAGAATATTTTTTGTGTTCATTGCAGTATATTTAATTGTTACTTACGACACAACTCAAAGCTTTCTCGTTACTAAACAAATGGTAAAAGATGCAGGCGTTGCTTATTATTGGGCTTTTATTTGTACAATTTTAGCTTTCGCATTAGATGGTTTAGACGGTTATCTTGCACGTAAATTTAATGCCTCTTCAAAATTAGGCGCAACTCTTGATATTATGGGTGATAGAATTGCTGAATATTCATATTGGATTTTATTTGCAGTTATGGGTTGGATTTCAATTATATTCCCTTTAATTGCAATTATCAGAGGGGTTGTTGTTGATGGTATAAGAAGTGTTGCCGCAAGTTACGGTTACACTGCTTTTGGTTCTAAATCTATGCAAGATGACCCAATCGCTAAATTTATTTGTTGCTCTAAATTTATGAGAATTTGGTATGCAGTAGCTAAAGTTGGTGCATTTATGTTAATCATTTTATATAATGTACCTTCTATGGATCACGATATTTCTGTATTCTGGCAAGTATTTGCTTACATCTTTACAGAAATGGCAATTCTACTTTGCGTTCTTAGAGGTTTACCAGTAGTTTTTGAATCTAAGAAATTTTTCAAAGATGCTGCTGAAGAAACTTCTGATAAAGTTGAAGAAAGTGTTAATCAATAAATTATGACTACTGATAAAGGTATAAAATCTTTTAATATTGTCCTTGTAGAACCAGAAATTCCACAAAATACAGGTAATATTATTAGATTGTGTGCTTGCGCTAAAGCTAATTTATACCTAGTTGGACCTATCGGTTTTTCATTGACGAGTAAATACTTAAAACGTTCAGGTCTTGATTATCACGATTTTGTTGATGTTCATAGAGTTGTTTCTCTAGAAGAATTGTGGGCTAAAAATCCTAACTCTAATTTCTTCTACTTTACAACAAAGACTAATAAAGAACATTATACAGCACCTTATAAAGAAGGTGATTTCTTAGTTTTTGGTCCAGAAACAAGAGGTCTAGACGAAAAACTTTTAGAAGAGAAACATGAAAATTGTTATACAATTCCTATGATTGAAAACAGAAGAAGTTTAAATTTATCAAATTCTGTTGCAATTGTTTTGTATGAAGCTATAAGACATACTTATGGAGCTTAATTCAAATTGAATTTACACTTGCCAATAAGAGAAGAAAAATCGCATAAAGGAACTTTTGGCAAAGTTCTAAACATTGCAGGTAGCGGAAATTATTCTGGTGCTGCATATTTGTCTAGCATGTCGGCGTTAAAAGTCGGCTGCGGATATGTTACACTAGCAAGCATTCCTTCTGTATTGTTAAGAGTTGCATCAATGACTCCTGATATTGTTTGTGTTCCTGTTGGTGAAATTAAGTCTCAGCTTTCTAAATTTGATGTATTTTCTTTAGGTTCAGGACTTTCTCAAGAACCAGGGGCGATTTTAATGTTTAAGGCTATTCTTTCTGATTTAAAGGACACTGATAAACCAGTTATTATTGATGCTGACGGGTTGAATATTATTTCAAAATTCCCGAAAATAAAATTACCTAAAAATGTTATTTTTACTCCTCATGTAGCTGAAGCGGCACGTCTTTCTGGGCAAAAAGTCGAGGATATTTTGAGAAACCCAAGATTTACCGCAAAAAAAATTACAGAAAAATATGGTTGTACAACTGTTCTAAAATCTCATAAAACGGTTGTTTGCTCTAAAGATGAAAAAATTTATACGAATAACACTGGTAATTCTGCGTTATCAAAAGCTGGTACTGGTGATGTTTTATGCGGAATGATAGCAGGATTTTCAGCACAAAAAATGGAACCATTTGAGGCTGCAAGCTTGGCTGTTTATTTACACGGAAGAGCTGGTGAAATTGCAAGCGAAGAATTAACAGAATACTCTGTACTTGCCTCTGACTTGTTAAAATATATTCCAATGGCTATAAAAGAAATGTTAGTAAGTAATCTTTCCTAGAACAGTTCTACGTTTTGCTCCTGTACAAGAAGGTAAATTATTTGGTATGTTGTAATATGTGCAATAACCAAGCAATGCAAACGCCATAACTTCTTTAAAGTTATTAGAAATGCCATAATCTTCGTGAGTTTTTAATTCAACGTGTTTTGGAAGATATCTTCTTAGCATGTTTACAAGTGTCGGATTATAAGCACCTCCTCCGCCTAGAATAACCTCGTCTATACTTGAATGAGTATAAACGAATCTCTCGTATGAAACAGCGATTGATTTGGCTGTGAGTGCTGTTAGAGTCGCAATAATATCTTCTGGTTTTTCCGGCGCAATTCTTAGCGCATTTTCAATGTATTGAGCTGAAAAATATTCTCTACCAGTTGTTTTTGGAGGTTCAATTAAATAATATTCATCTTCTAATAATAGATTTAACCAGTTATCAGAAATATTTCCTTCAAGAGCAATTCTACCGTCTTTGTCGTACTCTTTATTAAAGAATTTACGCATACAGTAATCGATGAGCATGTTTCCAGCACCATTATCAAAACCGTAGGTGTCATAATCGTTTAAGATAACTGTAGAATTTGAAATTCCTCCAATATTTTGGACGATAATATTTTTCTTTAAAGGTTTGAACCATTTTTCATCAGCAAAACAAACTAATGGCGCACCTTCACCACCTACTGCAATATCTTTTTCTCTAAAATTTGAGATAGTCATACAATCAGTTCTTGCAGAGATAATTGAGGATTCACCGATTTGAAGAGTGCTATTTGCAGGAACATGGTAAATTGTTTGACCGTGTGATGCGATAAAATCAGGTTTACTGTGTTTTTTTATTAATTTATTTGCTCCTGCTGCAAAACATTCGCCAATTACAAAATTCATTCTGCATAAATCTTGTATCGTTGCATCAGGTTTGTATAATTTGAAGATTTGTTCTTTTACATTTTCCGGGTAAGGATAGTTTATTCCGTCAATAAGTTCTACTCTTAAATCTGGTGTAACTTTGCAATATCCAACATCAATAGAATCTGTTGATGTTCCACTCATTAATGATATAACATATTTTGTTTCTTTTTCGTCCATAAAAAAATTATAAAAAAAAACCTGCCTTTCGGCAAGTTTATGAGAAAACTATCCCTTTGTCCTCTCATGATTAAATTTTGTTTTTTATATTTCAACTATTTCTTATCTTTTATTCTGTAAAATCTTTTTCATATTGGGCTGAACCCTTTTGCCATCACTCCTTCGGCTGTGTAATACTCTAATCTTTTTCTTCTTCTAATACTCCGTCCGTTTCATCTGACATGTACATGCTAGTACTATATTCCATGACTTACAAGTAAAATAATTTGTATAAATTTTTACAATAGACCATGCCCCCCAGTATCACTAAGACATGTTGGTTTTACAAAATTTAATGACGAAAATTTAATGAACTTAGATTAAATTTTTGCAATTTTTTTGTTGACAATTCAATGTTCAAGTGCATTAAGCATGCTCTTTTTCATGCTATTGTTCATTAAAGAATTTTGACATACTGATAGCTTTTTTAGGTAGTTCAATGTTAGAGAACAATGAATATTTATCTCCGCTATCTACAAGATAAATTTCGCTATCTATTTTATCTAATGTTTTTTGAATATCTTTGTTTCTTAATATTAGATAACTTAAATTTTTTCTGTTATCTTTTAATAATTTATTTAGTTCTTTTACTTCTTCACTTTGAATAAAATATACGTAATCAGAACTTTCCATTAAAATGCTAGGTTTTACTGGAAGATTGTAAGTTATAAGTTTAATATTTTTATTTGTTGCATATTTTGCGTATGTTACAAGTTCGTTTTCACCGCTGAAATAAAACATGTTAAATCCATGAACGACTGTAAACACGATTATGAAAAACATTGAAAATACATAAGTTGTTAATGTTGAAAGTATGCTTTTGTTTTTTAATTTTAACAACATCAATATACTTACAAAGTTTATACCAATAATGACAAAATTTTTGAATTTTTGAACGTGTTCATATAGGTTTAGCGGTAAAAACATATAGAAGAATGCAAGTGAGATTGTGCTCACAGTAAAGAAGGCTGCAAGTGTGTATGTTGAGAATGATACAACTTTCTTTTTGAATAATTTGTTTATTTCTGAACCGCATAAAAAGTAGGTTGTTAATATTGTAGCTGATGGTATTAGTAATAACAGCGAATATATTGATTTTTCCCTTAAAGATATGTACAACAAGATTAAGATAAAACTTGTTAAACAAAAAAAGTTCAATTTTTGTTCTAATGATATTAAGCTAAATCTAGTGCTGTTTTTAAGTCTTGCTACAATAGTTTTTATTGTGTTTAAAACATATCCGAGGAAGATAAGACTCCAAGGCATAAATGCTGGAATAAATAATAATAAATAATATATTAGATTTTTGAATAACAGCTTGAACTGAGGTATGTAGATGTAGTTTTTAACAAAGCTACTACCGAAGAGTACATACATTTCGTAATACCAGGGCAATGTTATTGGTAAGAAAATTAACATACCAACTAAAAAATTAATTGGTTTAAAAATACTTTTTAAATTTTTAGAAAATGCGTTATAAATAATTAATATTAGTAGTGGTAATATAATACCAATTAAACCTTTTACAAGGCAGGCAATAGCACAAAATAAATAGAATGCCCACCAAAAATATTTAGTTTTACTAGATTTTTCTTCTTGAATACTTGCATAAAAACCAAAGTATAATGCAGAAGTTAGTAAAAATGAAAATGCGATTGTTAAAATTGCGATATGAGAAAGTAATAAATAAGATAAACTTGTTAAAAGTATGATTGAGGAAGTTACACCAAACAATCTTGATACAAGGTTTTTTCCCATAAAATATGTAAAAAATACAAAGATTAACGAAATAATAGCATTCGGTAATCTAATGCTTAATTCATTACACATATTAAATAATTGCATTGATTTTGCAATCAACCAAAAATATAATGGCGGTTTATCCAAAAATGGTTGCATGTTTAACATCAAAATTTTGAAATCGTCGGTTGCAAAAATATTCTTAGATATTGATGCAAACATTGCTTCTGAATTGTCTAATATTGGATAAAAATCTATACCAAAGAACAAGAAAAATGCGCACAACAAAGTCAACAAGCTAAGCGCACAAAATTCTGGGTGTTTTTTTATAAATTCTTGCATTATATTTATCCGATTATGTTATAATGATTTGTACATGTATTTTAACATATAATTATGGATTGGACTAGATGATGAAACAATTTATAAAAACATTTTTAATATTTGTATTTACAATTATATTTTCAAACCAACTTGCTTATTCTAAAGATTTTAGATTTGTGCAAATTACGGACTTGCATTACAGGAATGATGCAATTTCAGAAGAAAATTTGGATAAGATGATTAAAAATATTAATCAAACTAAGAATGTTGAATTTGTTGTTTTTACTGGTGATAATACCAATGATTCAAAAAAAGAGGACTATATTAAATTTTTGACTCAAGCAAATACTTTAAATGTTCCTTACTATGTTATTGTTGGAAACCACGATGTATTTAAAATGGGTGGTTTTTCTAAACAAGATTTTGTAAAAGTTGTTCGAGAATATAACAAAAATCAAAAAGCTAGAAAAACAAACTTTGTCTTTAAATATAGTGATTTTATTTTCGTTGCAGTAGATGGCGTAAGAGAAGTTATTCCAAGTCCGGGCGGATATTATAGAGATGATACTTTGGCATGGGTTGATAAAATGTTGAAAAAATACAAAAATAAAAATGTTATTATTTTACAGCATTTTCCAATGAAATTAAGACATACAGAACGTGATGCTTATAAAAATGACAGATATGAAGCTATTTTAGCTAAACATCATAACGTTAAAGGTATCTTTGCCGGACATTTTCACGCAAATGAAGAATACATCAAAGATGGTATATTCTACTCTATAACTGGTCGTGCATCAGGTGGTGATGCTGGTTATAAAGTTGTAGATATTGTTCAAGAAGAGGATCCTCAAACTCATAAAAAGGGTCTTAACTTCTATACTCAATTCGTATTCGTTAAAGATTTATAAGCTAGATGATTTTTTTGAAATCTTTACCTCCAACAATTCTTAAATGTCTTTCTTCGCCCTCGCCGATGCTTTGACTATTTAAGTTGTGTTGTTCAACAAGTTCGTGTTGAAGTTTTCTGATATGTTGGTTTTGTGGTTGAAGTTCAATATCTTCACTGCCGTTTAAGATTTTGTTAATAGCAGCTTTAGCTTCATCAAGAGCTCTTTCTGCATCATCACAATATCCTTTTAAGGCGTGTTCAGATTCCCTGATATCAAGAGCCTCTTTCATAACCTTTTGGATTTGAGCCATTGAATTTGTCTTGATGAAGAATACTTGTAGACGATAATCATTTGCAGTTGAAAGTATTTTTGCACCACTCTTTGCAAAGTTTTTGTGCGCAATTACAATATCTGCATCATCAATGTTTCTTGTAATTTCTACGTTTAAATCTAATCTTTCAATGATTTTTTCTACAATGTTTCTTGAAACAGCGTATAGATAAATCTTTTTGAATTTTTTATTTTCGTTAACATAATCTTTTCTGCTGAAAGAGAATTTTAACGAATCTTCTGCTGGTGCATTGTGATGTTGAGGATAAGCTGGAATTTCTTCTTCCTTCTTTTCTTCAACTTTTGCTACTTCAATAGGTTTTTCTGGAAGTTGAATATCAACTTTTTCACCAACTGTTGTAATTGGTTTTTTATCGTAAGTTTGGTCAACTTTTCTGATTTCAGGTCTGATTGGCCAACCTCTTAAAATGTAATCAACTGCTTCAGCGGTGTCTTTATAGATTGCTAAAGTATTTCTATCAATAATTTCAATTACGATATCAAATGTTGGTTGTTTTTCTCTTTCAAGAACGGTTTTTTGAGAACCACGTCTTTTTGCTTCATCATCACCTAATGTTACTGATTGAATACCCCCAACAAGGTCGGATAAAGCTGGGTTTTTGATTAAGTTTTCTAAGCTTTGACCGTGAGCAGTTGCAATTAGCATAACACCACGTTCTGCAATTGTTCTTGCAGCTTGAGCTTCAGCTTCTGTACCGATTTCATCAACTACTATAACTTCAGGAGTATGGTTTTCAACCGCTTCAATCATAATATCTTTTTGGAACTCTGGTTGGCTAACTTGCATACGTCTAGCTTTACCAATAGCGGGGTGAGGAGTATCACCATCACCTGCAATTTCGTTTGAAGTATCAACGATAACAACACGTTTTCCTAATTCATCAGCAACTAATCTTGAGATTTCTCTCAATTTAGTAGTTTTACCAACACCAGGTTTACCTAAGAATAAAATACTTTTTCCAGTCATAACATAATCTTTAATACAAGCAATAGTACCTGTTACGACTCTACCAACCCTACATGTTAAACCTACAATTTTGCCCTGTCTGTTTCTAATAGCACTAATTCTGTGCAAAGTTCCTGGAATACCAGAACGGTTATCTGACGTAAATTCTTGCAAATGACTAGTGATAAACTTAATGTCATCGTCAGTTATAGGTTCACACTCAATACAATCAATCTTGCCCTTATGGTGTCTAATCTCGGGAAGTCTACCTAAGTCCAGAACAATTTCAATAACATCATTCATCTCGTCCGGGTTAAGGCGACTTGTTACCTTTGAAGGTAAAATTTCAATTAATCTCTGAAGATCACTGTGAAATTGGATTGTATTATTCATTTTTTTCCTTGGATTTTTGTATCTCCACTAATATTATGCCACCTTTTTTACAAATTTTAACAATTGTGTAAAAAGATACACTTAATATTTCTTTACACTTCAACTCCTGCCATTGAACTGTTTAATTCTCTACGGATATCATCAACTGTAACGTAGACTATTGGAGAGCTTTCGTCTTTTTTTAAGTAAACATCTTTTATGCCAGCTTGAACAATAAATCTTTTGCAAAGTATACAAATCATTTGATGTCCGTATATGTACATTGTTGCATTTTTGCATCTGTCTTGTCCTGCTTGGATAATGGCATTTTGTTCTGCGTGAATAGAACGACAAGTTTCGTATCTTGTACCAGAAGGAATGTTATTTTTTACTCTAAAACACTCCCCTCTTTCCATACAAGACTCTACCTTAGAAGGAGTTCCATTGTAGCCTGTAGCCTTGATTTTTTTATCTTCGCCAACAATAACTGCACCAACGTGTGCTCTTATGCAGTTAGAACGAGTTGAACACATTTTTGCTAAGTCTAAGAAATAATCATTCCAAGGTTTTATTGTCATTGTTGTTTCCTTATTTTACGTAATTTTTTATTGTTTTCAAAGTAGCTCTTGTTAATGCTAAGTCGCCTTCTGCAATGTCTTTTGTTACAACTGTACCCGCAGCAACAAAACCTTTTTCTTCAACTGTTACAGGTGCTACGATTACTGAATTTGAACCAGTATTTGCGTTATCTTTAATTATAGTTTTGCTTTTAACTTTAGTAATAGGGTTATAATTTGCAGTAATTGTACCAGCACCGATGTTTACGTGAGAACCAAGTTCGCTATCTCCGATGTAGCTTAGGTGCGAAACATTTGTGTTATCTTTTATTTCTGATTTTTTGATTTCTACAAAGTTTCCAATTCTTACGTTGTTGCCAATTTTGTTACCACCTCTTAAATGTGAGAATGGACCAATTTTGCAATTTTTACCAATCGTATTTTCACCAGTGATGAAAGTGTTTGGATAAATTATTGTATCCGTATCAATTGTAGTTTCTGGACTAATCCAAGTGTTGTCAGGGTCAACGATTGTAATCCCTTCGTTCATTAATCTTGTTAAGCTACGTTTGTTCAAGATTTTTGCAGCTTCTGCAAGTTGAACTTTTGAATTGATACCTAAAATTTCGTTGTTATCTTTTAATGTGTATGCTTGAACATTAAGGTTTTTCTTAGTACCCCAAGCGATAATATCTGTTAAATAGTATTCGCCTTGAGCATTGTTGCTTTTTAGTTCAGAAAAAGCTTTTTTAACTTTTTGCCAATTTAAGCAATAGATACCTGCGTTAACTTCTTGAATTTGTTTTTGTTCAGGAGTTGCATCTTTTTCTTCAACAATTGCTTTTACAGAACCGTCAAGGTTTCTAACAATTCTGCCGTAATTTTTAGGGTCGTCAAACATTGCTGTCATAACTGTAATGTGGCAATGATTGTTTTTGTGAGATTTGATAAATGCTTCTAATGTTTTAGAAGTAATTAATGGAGTATCTCCGCAAAGGATAATAACTTCGCCGTCAAAGTTTTCAAGATCCGGACAAGCCATGCTTACTGCGTGTCCTGTACCAAGTTGTGGGCTTTGAAGAATTGTTTTTGCATTGTCATAATTCTTTTTAACATATTCATCAACTCTTTCAGCTTGATGACCTACAATAACGAAAGATTCGTCAACTTTACCAGTACCATTAACTGCGTCTAGTACGTAACCTAGTAATGTCTTATCAAAAATATCGTGTAAAACTTTTGGCTTTTCTGATTTCATTCTAGTACCTTTACCAGCTGCCAAAATTATTGATTTAATTGCCATATATATAACTCCTATTCTCTCCAATATTATTTTAGAACATAAATATTTAAAAAAAACCTTTGTAATATTTTGTAACAAAAAGGCAATTATTTTTGAGTCATGGAGTTTATATAGGAGTAAGGGAATTAAAGATTTACTTAGGGAAAATTTAATAGTTTAAATGAGGAAGATATCGAGTAACGAATAAGTTATGAGATAAGGAACAAGTTTTAAATATAGGATAGAAATATCTTATACTCTCTCTCTTAATATCCTCGTGTTTATTTAATGTTTGTCGCAATCGGCAAACTTTTTTTTGCGCGTTTTTCAAACGCGCGTGATTTGATGTTATAATTAAACCTATGAAAAAGATTAAGGTTCAAAGTCGTATATCTCCAATAACATTTGGAATAGTATGCCTATTTGGAATAGGGGTGTTAGTAGCATTCTTCTTTTTATTTACAAATGGCCTATCAACTACTTCTTCTAGAGTAAAATATGATTTAATTTGTTTAATAGGTTTGGTTGCTACAGCAATTGGTTTTGGTTTTAAAGAAGTTTTGAAAAACGATGTTTATGTTGCAGAATTTATTTTTGCAAATGGTCAAATGCAAATTGTTTATAAAAAACGAGATAGCGTTGTAAATGTTAAAACAATTGATTTATCTGATATTACAAAATTTTCAGTTAAAGCTAATATGAAATATATCTACCTAACAAGGGGTAGAGCGCTTAATGTTGTTTATACTGTTGTTATAAATTCCAAAACGCATGGTTTAGATACTTTTATCGTGGAACCCTCTAAGTTTGCGTTGGGTTGTGCATATCAATTTTTACTTGATTTGATTTCTGTTTCAAAATATATACCAAACTTTTCTTATACCGTTAATAGTGACGATGAAGAACATAAAAAAGACATTGATTATTTCAAAGTTAACGGTAAGAGATTGCCTCTTAGAATGAGAAGAGGCGCCAAGTTTATTATATTTTCATATATTCTTGTTGGAATTTGTTTTTTTATGTTTGGTCTTTCAATATTTTTTATGTTGTCCTCAGTGTCGGGTATGTCTCCAGAAAAAGATTCCTATATTCAAAATTTTAGAGATATAGATAATATGCGAAATAATGGAGATTATAAAGGTGCAATTGAAAGAGTTGAATACCTTAAAACGGTTGAGCCGAATGATTACAATGTTTATTTATACGAAGCTTATATTTATCAGGTTCAAGGACAGTACGAAAAAGAAATAGAGTCTGCAAACAAATCTCTTCAATTGATTGAAAGTGGAGCAAAATCAAAATGGGATGAGGCTTTTGGTAAAACTGAAATATTTGCTAAAGTTGTTTTTAAAGCCGGTAATGACAAATATACAAGAACTTATGACAAACTAGCAACTGCAAATTTTCAATTAAAAAAATATAAGGAAGCTGAAGAATTTTATACAAAAGAGCTTGAGTATACCTCTTATAAATTCCCAGACGCATATTTTTACAGAGGTGTTTGCAGATACTATCTAGGTAATAAACAAGGTGCATTAGAAGATTTCTTTAAACAAAAAGAAATTTATGAGGAATATTTTGCTGAGTTTGAAGGCGGGGGACAATACGATAAAAATGACTATGATTTAGTAAATCGTTGGATTGAAGCGTGCAAATATTAGCTATTTATCCCTCTTGAAAAGCTTATTTTTCTTCGGTATAATTAGGCTGTTGAAATTATGATATAAACAAAAGGAGCGATTATGCCAACTTATATTGAAGATGTTGTTGCAAGACAAATTTTGGATTCAAGAGGAAACCCAACTGTAGAAGTTGATGTTAAATTATCAAGTGGTGTGGTTGGTAGAGCAGCCGTTCCATCAGGTGCTTCAACTGGTTTGTTTGAAGCTCTTGAGCTTCGTGATAATGACGAACACAAATATATGGGCAAAGGTGTTTTAAAAGCTGTAGATAATGCTAACACTAAAATTGCACCAGAATTAATTGGCGAAAATGCCGCAAATCAACAAGAAGTTGATAGAATTATGAGAGAACTTGACGGTACTGATAATAAATCAAAATACGGAGCAAATGCTATTTTAGGTATTTCTCTTGCAAGTGCGAAGGCTTCTGCTTTGGCTTATGAAATGCCTTTATATAGATATCTTGGCGGTATTAATGCTATGACATTGCCTGTTCCAATGATGAATATTATTAATGGTGGTGTTCATGCGGACAACAATGTTGATTTTCAAGAATTTATGATTGCACCTGTGGGTGCAAGTTCTTTTTCTGAAGCGATTAGAATGGGCACAGAGGTGTTCCATACTTTAAAAGGTATTTTGAAAAACAAAGGTTATGTAACTTCAGTTGGTGATGAAGGTGGTTTTGCGCCAAATCTTAATTCAAACGAAGAAGCTCTTTGTTTTATAGTTGAAGCTATTCAAAAAGCTGGTTACACTACAGAAGATATTCGAATTTGTTTAGACGTTGCGTCAAGTGAATTCTACGAAGACGGCAAATATACTCTTGCCGGTGAAAATAGAACTCTTTCAAGAGAAGAAATGGTTGACTTTTTAGAAGAATGGGTTGATAAATACCCAATAATCTCGGTTGAAGACGGTATGGCTGAAGAAGACTGGGAAGGCTGGGAAATGCTTACTCGTAAAATCGGTCATAAATGTCAACTTGTAGGTGATGATTTATTTGTAACAAATACGAAAAGATTGAGTGAAGGTATCAAACGTGGAATTGCAAATTCAATTCTTATCAAAGTAAACCAAATTGGTACATTGTCTGAAACTTTAGATGCCATTGCAATGGCACAAGCTGCTGGTTATACAACAATTGTTTCTCATCGTTCTGGTGAAACAGAAGATACATTTATTGCTGATTTAGCAGTTGCGACAAACAGTGGTCAGATTAAGACAGGTTCTGCATCTCGTTCTGATAGAATGGCTAAATACAACCAATTAATTAGAATTGAACAAGAACTTGGTTCTGCTGCAAAATATCTAGGTTTAGAAGCTTTTAGTGGTCATAAATCTAATCAAAGATATTCAATTATTTAATTTGATTTATGTTAAAATAATCCTATGAATAAATATTTTAAATGGGGTTTATTGTTGCTTTACGTGATTATAACTTTTGTCAGAGTTATAAATCATCAAACTTGGTATGATGAAGCAAGGGCTTGGTTGATTGCCGAAAACCTAAACCTTTTTGAAATATTTGATTTAATGAAAATTGAAGGACATACTTTCGTTTGGTTTGTTCTTTTAATGCCTTTTGCAAAAACACATTTTGCATATCCTTATTCAATGCAAATTATGAATTGGATATTTTGTGTTTCGGCTGTTTTTGTAATGTGGAAATATTCGCCATTTAATAATTGGGTAAAAGCTTTGATAATTTTTTCTGCACCATTTTTTCTTTGGTACCCAGTGCTTGCAAGATGTTATTCAATAGGAATTTTGCTTTTATTTATATTAATGGCGATGTTTAAGGATAAACTTAAACACCCAATTGTTTACTCAATATTAATTTTCTTTACTGCAAATACCAGTGTTATGGCAATGGTTGGAGCTTTTTCTTTTGCTTGTATATTTTTATACGAATTGTTTAAAAATAAACAGTACAAAGATTTGAGTATATGCTCTGGTGTGGGTATTTTATGTTCTGTTATTTTGTATTTACAATTATTTGGTGCAGATGCGTCTATTACTGGCAGACCAGAATATTTGGACGGTTTACGTTTAAGCTTTTTCTTAAATGTGTTTATTTTTCCACATATTGTTAATGCTATTTTACTTGTCATATTTATAATTACGATATTATTTAGCATTTCTAAAAGCAAAACGGCAAGTTTCTTTTTAGTAAGTACGTACGCTTTGTTGTTTATTATTTTTCATTTTGTGTATTCAGGAAATGAATGGCATCATTATTTCTTTTACGTTTATTTTATTATTGCTTGTTGGATTTTTATGCTGGAAAATCAAGAACAGACAATTTATAAAAAAAATCTAATAATTATTTTAGCTTTAATTTCAATGTTCTATTGTTTTGATTACAGATATAGAATAGGAGCTTTTCATTCTGGTTCAAAATATTTAGCTGAAAAAGTTGAAAAACTGAACAAAAATTCTTCTATAATTTTTGTAGGTAAAAACTTTTTCCAACTTATTCCATACATTGAAGACAAAAATATTGATTATTATTATGCACATACTTCTAAAAAGATTGATAATCCTATAAAAGAAGAACCAAAAATCATTAAGGCGTTATCGCCAGAAGTGCTTTTAGAAATTTATGGTAGAAAAGAAAATACTTATCTTTTTGTTTTATCTAAAGATACTAAATTGAAAGATTTCTCAGTTAGCTACAATAACGAGATTTACAACCTTGTTTTAGAAGAAATATTCGGAAATAATGTTTATATTTTTAAGGTAAATACTAAATAAGTTAAATTGTATTGCTAACTACTTTACAACAAGTCTTGTAAAGTGTATTATAATATCACTAGATAATCTGTTCAAGGAGAGAACGTTGGTAGAAAAGTATAATATAAAAGGTGGTACACCATTAAAAGGTGAGGTAAATATAGGTGGGGCAAAAAATGCCGTACTTAAACTTATGGCAGCTTCTATTTTAGTAAAAGGAGCTACAAAAATTCATAACGTTCCAGAACTTACTGACGTTGAAATAATGTTAAGCGTAATTGAACAATTAGGTGCAAAAACTCATTATAACAGGGTTACAAAGTCTATAGAAATTGATGCAACAGATTTAACAAGTGTAACTGCAAAATACGAACTAGTTAGTAAAATGAGAGCATCATTTATTATTTTAGGGGCTTTGGTTTCAAGATGCAAAGAGGCTGTTGTTGCACTTCCTGGTGGTTGTGCTATCGGCGAAAGAAGAGTCGACTTTCATATCAAAGGTTTGGAAGCCATGGGTGCAAAGATTAAAATTGAAAACGGTTATGTAATCGCAAAAGCACCGAAATTAACAGGCTGTGAAATTTATTTAGATATTCCATCAGTTGGAGCTACAGAAAACTTGATGTTAGCAGCTGTTTTAGCAGATGGTACAACAACAATTCAAAACGCAGCAAGAGAACCTGAAATTATTGACCTTGCTAACTTCTTAAATGCAATGGGTGCAGATGTTGTTGGTGCTGGTACTTCTGATATCACAATCAACGGTGTTAAACAAGAAGATTTACACGAAATTGAATATACGACAATTCCAGACAGAATTGAAGCTGGCACATTTATGACAGCTGTTGTTGCTACTCGTGGTAAAGCTCTTATTAAAAATATTTTCCCAGCTCACTTAACTTTCTTTACAAATAAGTTATTGAAAATGGGTGCAAGCATTAAACTTATTGAACCAACTGTGATTGAGGTTTCTTGTAAATCAAGATTGAATACAGTAAACTTTGTTACTCAACCGTATCCAGGATTTCCAACAGACTTGCAATCAATGGCAATGGTATTATTATCAACTGCAAATGGTGTTGGTATTATTACTGAAAGCCTTTACGAAAACAGATTTATGCAAGTTCCTGAATTAAGACGTATGGGTGCTGATATTCATCAAGATAGAAACCATGCAATTATTAAAGGTGTTAAAAAATTAACAGGTACAACGCTTAGTGCAAGTGATTTGAGAGCAGGTGCTTCTCTTGTTGTTGCAGCGCTTATGGCAGAAGGCTCTTCAATTATTGAAAATCTTTACCATATCGACCGAGGTTACGAAAACTTTGAACAAAAGATTTCTTTATTAGGTGGTAAAATTGAAAGATTTGATTCTGATAATTTATCTGATAATGATTTGAAAGGGGTTTACGATGCAAGAATATAAACGTTGGTATGACCATGACCCATTGTTATTAGAGGTTGTAAATCTTTTGAAAGATTATCAAGAAGAACTAAAAGCTCAAGCTGAAGTTTTTCTAAAAATGATTGAAGAACAAGTTTCTAAAGCAGCTTTAGATAGATTTTACGAAATGGTAAAACCGGCAAATGGTACTCGTTGGTACGATAAAGATCCAGTTATCTCTATGACTGTTGAATTATTACGTGTCGTTCCTCCTGATGTTCAAAGAAAATGTGCTATGCACTTTATTGATTCGTTGAGAGAGTTGGGCATCGATTATCAAAGTCCTAATTTAAAATAATGTTTAAGTCCTTAAATAGTGAAAATTTAATTTCTTTTAAAAATAATGTTTTAAAATCAAAATCTTTTACTGTAAGCGGTGTTACATCTTTCTTACGGTTGTTGCTTGCTGAAAAAGTTATAGAGTATTCTAAGAAAAAAATACTTTTTATTACTCCAACTGAGCAAGATGCGTTGAAATTTCAGAGTGATTTTAAGAAGGTTTTTGATAAAAATTCTGAAATCTTTCCATTTCAAGAAATTTCACTTTACGAAAATGTTGCAAGAAATAAATATGAATATTCAAGACAAATTGAACTTTTAGAAAGTAAACCAGAAGTACTTTTTGTACCTGTAAAAGCTTTGTTAGAAAAATTTCCAAATGAGAAGTTTTTTAAGAAAAATACTTTAACTTTGAAAAAAGGTGAAGACATTAATTTAAAAGATTTTCTTCAAAAACTTGTAAATCTTGGTTATAAAAGAGAAACTATGGTTACTGATATTGGCGAATTTTCTGTACGTGGTGATATTGTTGATATTTTTACTTTAGAAGAAAACCCTGTGAGAATAGAGCTATGGGGTGATGAAATTGTCGATATTAGATATTTTAACAACGAGACTCAAAAATCAATTTCAAAGGTTGAGAAAGTTTCTATCAAGCCTTGTTACAAGTTTATTACTGATGATTACGAAGAAGGTATTGAAGTTTATCAATCTGATTATAATTCGGAATTAGTTAGTATTCTTGATTATTTCAAAGATTATACATTGATTTTTGATGAAGCTTCTGAAATTTATTCAAGATATAAACTTTTAGATGAAAACTTTGAAAAACAGTATGCAGAAAACGTAAAAACAGAAATTACAAAACCCCTGAAAGATAAAAACCATATCCCTTTTGAGACTTTTATTAAAAATATTGCAGGTTTTGTCAAAATTGGATTTAACAATTTTATTGAAACAATTGATGATAACTTGATTGAATTTGATGCTTCTACAATGCGTAATTTTAACGCAAATATGAATGATGTTGTTTCATATCTAAAATCAAAAAATGGCTATGAAATAGTTATTGCGACCGATTATGAAAAACGTGTTGAAGAAGTTTTAAAAGAAAACGAAATTTTTGATGTTGAGTTTATTTCAAACATTACTTCTCAAGGTTGTGAAATTGATGATTTAAAATTAATTGTTTTAACTGATAGAGAGTTGTTTAATAAACGCTCAAAAGAAATTACGGCAAGTAAAAAATCATATTATAAAGAAAAGCCTGAATATATTGAAAGTATTAATGACATAAAAGAAGGCGAATATGTTGTTCATACAATTCACGGTGTTGGTATTTATAAAGGTTTAAGCCAACAAAAGATTGATAATGCTTACAAAGATTATCTTACAATAGAGTATGCAAACTCTGATAAATTGCATATTCCAGCAGAACAAATCAACTTGCTTTGCAGATATAGAGGTTCTGGTGCAGTTAAACCAAAACTATCTAGAATGGGTGGTTCCGACTGGGAAAACACTAAGGCAAAAGTTAAAAAAGAAGTTGAATATATCGCATATGATTTGCTTGAGTTGTATGCTAAAAGAAAACTTAAAGAAGGTATCAAGTTTGATGAAGATTCTTCTTTGCAGGTTGAAATGGAAGATGCTTTTGAATACACAGAAACTCCTGACCAAATGCGTGCAATCGAAGAGGTTAAACACGATATGGAATCAGAAAATCCTATGGATAGGCTGATTTGTGGAGATGTTGGATTTGGTAAAACAGAGGTAGCAATGAGAGCGTTGTTTAAGGCTGTTTTATCTGGATATCAAACAGCAGTGATTGTTCCTACGACTATTCTTGCGCTTCAACATTATCAAACTATTTCTGAGCGTTTTAAACCTTTTGGAATTAATGTTGAATTGTTATCACGATTTAGAACTCCAAAAGAACAAAAAGAAACTTTGAAAAATCTTGCACTTGGAAGTTGCGATGTCGTTGTTGCAACTCACAAATTGTTGCAGGATAAGGTTATGTTTAAAAATTTAGGTCTTCTTGTAATCGATGAAGAACACAGGTTTGGCGTTAGACACAAAGAAAAACTTAAAAAATTAAAGGAAAATATTGATATTCTTACAATGTCAGCAACACCAATTCCTAGAACGCTTTATATGTCTTTGTCTGGCATAAAAGATATGTCTGTAATCAATACTCCGCCTAAAAACAGACTTCCTATCAAAACTTTTGTTGGAGAATTGAATGAAACCTCTTTGAAAAATGCTATAACTCACGAACTTGATAGAGAAGGACAAGTTTTTTATCTTTATAACAGGGTTGAAACTATTGAAGAATATAAACTTCATCTTCAAAAACTATTACCAAATGCCCGTATCGTTGTAGGACACGGACAGATGGACGAAAAACAATTAGAGCAGGTTATGGTTGATTTTGCAAACAGAGAATACGATATTTTGCTATCAACAACAATTATTGAGTCTGGTTTAGATATCCCAAATGCAAACACGATGATTATTCACGATGCTGATAAGTTCGGTTTGGCTCAGCTTTACCAACTTCGTGGACGTGTTGGCAGAAGTGAAAAACAAGCTTTTTGCTTTTGTTTCTATAAACCTGATAAATCTCTTACTAAAGATGCAAGAGATAGATTGAAGGCTATAAAAGAATTTACAACTCTTGGTAGCGGTTATCAAATTGCCTTGAGAGATATAGAAATTAGAGGGGTTGGAAATATTCTTGGTACAAAACAACATGGACATATGGTAAATGTTGGCTTTGACACGTATTGTGAATTGTTAGATGAGGCGGTTAAAGAGTTACAAGGTACTGCAACTCCTCGTAAAATTCCTACTATTGTTGATTTGAGTGTAACTGCATTTATTCCAGATGAATGGGTTGGTTCAAAAGAACAAAAAATGATTGAATACAAACGTCTTTCTGATGTTAAAAATTTGACTGAATTAGAATACATAACAGAAGAATGGCAAGATAGATTTTCTAAGGCTCCAGAAAGTGTCTTGAATTTGATTAAACTAATCAAATTAAGACTTGCTGCAACTGATATTAATATTTCTGTAATTCGTGAGACAGAAGATAATATTAGAATTTACACTCCATTCACTCAACCAGAATGGAAAATTATTTATTCTAAAATTCCTTCTGAGCTTACAAAGAATATTAAATTTGTTCAAGCTCCTAAATCGACTGAAAACGCTAATTCTATTTTGCTTTTTAATAATCGTTATATGAACTTTAATGAACAATTTAACATTCTTGAAGATTTGTTCTATAATATCAATAAAGTTAGTTACGAGTATCACAAATAATAATGAGGTAATATTATGAATACTAAGAAAATGCTTATAACGCTTATTGCATTCATGTTTATTTTGACAGGTTGTTCTTTCAACAAAAACAAAGATGCAATTGTAGAAGTTAATGATAAAGTTATCACTAAAGCAGAATTTGAAAAATCATTTAATGACGAAATTAATAATCCTATCTTCAAACAACTTGGTTTGAACGTAAAATCTAAAAATAGCTTTATGTATTTATTAATTAAAGGTAGAGTTATTAATAATTTAATTGTTAAATCTCTTGTAAATCAAGAAATTGAAAAAAGAAACATCAAAGTTTCAAGCAAAGATGTTGATAAAGCTATCAAAGATAAAATTGAACAAGTTGGTTCTAAAGAAAAATTTAATGAAATTCTTAAGCAAAATGGTATAACTCAAGCAGAATACAAAAAAGAATTAACAGAAGAATTAAAATTAGAAAAACTTGTTGGCATGATTAAAACTGTAAAAGTTACAGAAGAAGATGCAAGAAAATATTACAAGGCTAACGAAAGTAGCTTTAAATATCCAGAAAAAGTTCGTGCATCTCACATCTTGATTGCAGCTGATCCATATCAAATTAGAGAAAATATCAAAGCTAAACATAAAGATATGTCAGAAGCTGATTTAGATAAAGCTGTTGCAGAAGAAATGCAAGCAAAATTACAAGATGCAGAAAAAGTTTTAGCACAAGTTAAAAAAGACCCAACTTCATTTAAGAAAATTGCAAGAGATGTTTCTGATGATAAAGAATCAGCAAAACAAGGTGGAGATTTAGGTTTCTTTGCAAGTCAAGAAATGGTCGAACCGTTCTCAAAAGCTGCTTTTAGTATGAAACCAAATACAATCAGTGATAACTTAGTAAAAACTCAATATGGTTATCACGTAATTATGGTTACTGACAGAATGGCTGCTGGCAAAGATTCATTTGATAACGTAAAGCAAGAAATTATTATGAAGCTTGAACAAGATAAAAAAGTCGAAGTGTTTGAAAACTTTATTGAAGAAACAAAGAAAAATGCAAAAATTGAATACTTAGACGATAGCTATAATCCGGAAAAATTAACAAAATCATTAAAAGAACAGGCAACATCAAATCCTACAGCAAATGAAGAAGTTAATGGTGCAAATCATTCAGCTACTCCAGCTCCGGAAGAAACAAAAGATAAAAACGCTAAAAAATAAAAACTTAGAAAATAATAGAAAAGAGGCGAAATTGATGAAATCAATTTCGCCTCTTTTAAAGTAAATAAATAAAGTAGCTCATAAGCCGTGTTCTGTTTAGAGGTAATCATCTGTCTAGTAATTTGATTACTCAAATTCTCGAGCGATATGTCTGAAGTTGGCGGACAGCCTTTATAACCTTCAATCTTATCTTGCATTCGACTTGGGGTTGCCTAGCCAATAACTCTCGTTATTGCTGGTGAAGCTCTTAACTCACCGTTGCACCATCGCCTGTGATTTATTCAATCCATCGGCAGTCTACATTTCTGTGGTCCTAATCCACCGGCTCACACCGTCCGGAGTTTCTCCGGAAGTCTGTCCTTGAATGCACGGACTTTCCTCAAAAGTGTTCTTACGAATACTCTCGCGATTACCCGACTACTTTATTGATTTTATTTTAGCACAAATTTGGAGTATATGTCATTGCGAACGAAAATGAAGCAATCCAAATTGTAAAAGTAACGTGAAATTTTATTACGCCCTCGCGTTAAATGCAACCGTTCACAATCAAAACGAAAACTCCTATCGTTTCCGTTTATGATTGTTCACCTTTCGCTATGCTCATTGCTCTGCTCGGGCTATTTATGATAAGTCTCATTCTTCAAAATTTTAAATGCGCGGTAAATTTGTTCTAACAAAAATAATCTTGAGTATGTGTGTAAAAATGTCATTTTTGAAAAACTTAATTTGTAATTTGCTCGAGCTTTAACGTTTTTTCCTATTCCGTATGACGAACCGATTACAAACGCTACCTCGTTAACACCTGTGTTGCATAAATCGTTTATTTTTACGGCAAATTCTTCTGAACTTATTTGTTTACCTTCTATTTCAAGAGTGATTAAATATGTGTCATTATTTATAATTGATAATATCTTTTCTCCTTCTTGTGTTAAGGCATTTTCGATTAGGTTTTCATCTTTTATTTCAACAGGATTAACTTCGATAACTTCAATAGGAATATAAGGTCTTAGGCGTTTTAGTAGCTCGTCTATACCTTCTCTTATAAATTTCTCTTTAATTTTTCCTAATGCTATTATTTTAATTTTCATTTGTAATGTACAAAGATTGAGATGGGAATGCAAAATCAATGCATTCTGTTCTATATCTTTTTAAAATTTCCATTATAATATTTTGTCTAATTCTTCTTAATGAATTTATTGCACCTGTTTTTATGTAGGCCTGCATATGGATATCGATAGAACTTGAGTTTAATTTTTCTAAATAAATAAGTTCATCATTTGTTTCAACTTCCGGGTTTTCTCTTAGTATGTCTTTTAATATTTCAATTGCACGTTCAACTTTTTCAGTTGGCGTGTCGTAAGTTATTCCGATAACTTCGTCAATTCTACGACTTTTGATTGCAGAAATATTTACTGTTGTCGAATTTGCAACGACATTGTTTGGCATTGTGATTATAGAATTATCAAGAGTTTTGATTTTTGTTGAACGCAAGCTTATATCAACTACGGTACCTTCAATGTTATTGACTACGATGTAATCTCCTAAATCAAAAACTTTGTCATAAAGGATTGCTACTGAACCAAAGATATTTGCGATAGATTCTTTAGCGGCAAAGCTGACAGCCATACCCATAATACCAAAACCGGCTACTAGAGATGTCATTGAGTATCCATGAGCTTGCATTACTGATGCTATAATTACAAATAAGATTAATGATTTTGCAACCTTGTTTATTATTGGGCAAAAACTCAATAGGCGTGTGCTATTTTCGTGTCGTTTTTTTATATTTTCTCTAAGTCTTTTATCAACGAAATCAACTATTTTTAGTGAAACATAGATTACAGAAATAATTAAAATAATTTCAATGAATGTTTCAATATGCTCTTTAAAAAATTCCATACTTACCTCAGCTTGTGTGCCTTTATAAAAATGCTAAAACAGAAATGAGTGGGTGTCAAATATTCGTTAATTCGTGTTAAAATTACGATATGGATTTGTATTTGATTGATATAACTAAATTTTATGAAGCTGATAAGCCTAAAATGAAAAAGACTCAACATAGGGTTGGGCGTAGCGTTTTGAAGTATCTTTTAAAAAATAATTATAACATTGAACCAAATATTATAGAGGTTAATGGAAAACCTTTTGTTGAAGGTAATTCTATGTGTTTTAATATAAGTCATTCTAATAAACTTGTTGGTATTGTGTTTGATGCTTGTAATATTGGACTAGATATTGAATTTAAGAAAAAAAGAAATTATAAATCTGTGTTGAAACATTTTGGTGTAAATAAAGACGTTTTAGAAGATGAATTTTTCCAAATGTGGACAGTTTATGAAGCAGAATATAAATCTGGTATTAAAAGCCTTTTGAAAAGCTTTGAATACGAAAATTATATGATGACTATTTCCTATGAAAAAGAAAATGACTTAAAAATTTTTAACATAGACATCGTCAATGATGATATCGAAAACCCTGAAATACGAATATCTAATATTAAAAAAGAGCATATTAACTTTTTAAATAATTTAGGTGTGAAAATCAATTAGTAAACACAAGGTGGACATAATAAAATAAAAAATAAGAATTAAAAAAGCGGAAGACGGGACTCGGACCCGCAACAACCTGCTTGGAAGGCAGGGACTCTACCAATTGAGTTACTTCCGCATACATGTTTAATTTATACATACATTTAACACTAAAAACAATTTAAAATCAAGATTTTAATTTGTTTTTAATTTTATACACCTTTTGGTCTATACAAAATTTCAACCCTAGGGTTGATGTCTATTTCTTCAAAAGAATATACACTAGATGAGTAATCGTTGAAGAGAATTATTTTAGTGGGGTAAATAAATTGAAAAAGTTAGTATTATTGTTTTGTATAATATGTTTTTCAAATATATGTGTTCAAGCAGCAACTGATAATGTGTTGCAATCTATTCAAATAGATACATTTAAAGATACTTATAATATTGTTTTAAAATCTGATGAAAAACCAGAGGCAAAAAGAGTTATTACAGATGATAATAAAATGATGTTAACTTTAAAAGGTGTTCGTGTATCTCAAGAGTTAAACACAATTTATAATGCAACAAATATTGATAGTGTTACTGTTGAGCCGGCAGGTAATGATACAGTTAATGTTTCATTTCAAGCTCAAAACATCAGCCACGCAAACTTAGTATTTGATACCTTGGATACTCCATTAGGTGTTATGAGAGCAAAAGAGGCACAAGCTCAAAAAGCTCAGCAACAAAAACCTAAAAAACACAAAAAGAAAATTGTTTTAAGCCACCCTGTAAGAGACTATAGACCAGTTTTTGATGAAGAAGATGAAGAAGGTATGTCTTTAGACTCTCTTATGTCAAACGAATATGCAAGTTCTTTTATTTCTGTATTTAAAGAAGATGGAGTTACAAACACAATCACAATTCTTTTAATAGGTTTGATTATTCTTTGCGTAGTTAGATTGTTTAAGAGAAGTAATAATGAGGATAATATGCAAGTTGGGTTAAGCCAAAGCTTGAGAGATAGAGAAATGGGCTTAATGCAAGATATGATGGCAGGTCAACAACAATACCAAGCGCAACAACAAATGCAACAACAAGCACCAAGTATTAGACCAGAAATGACTTATGGTATAAGAAGTTATCAAAATGCTGTTAAGACTCCATATCAACAAAGCATTAAATCACCTTATATGACTTCTGAAATTAGATTTAATAATTCATCTTTACAACAAAAGATGCAAGAAATTAGAAACAATGTTCAACAACAAGCGACAAGACCAAATTTACAAGAAAAAGCTCCAGCAGCTGTAGCCTCAACACCATTGAGAGCAAATAAATCAGCGCAAGTTGGAATGCAACAAAGACCAGTTTCAAGTAGTTCAAGAATGTCAGCTCCACAACAACGAGTAACTAACATGGATTCAATGAAATTCTTAGATTCAATGGCAAAAATTTACGAAAAGAATGGTCGCTCAGACTTAGCACAAGGTCTAAAATCTAAAATGAATAGAATTTAAACTTGTGGCTATAAACTAACTAATGGGATTATGTATTTTAAGGAGTGGTAAAAACCACTCTTTTTTTTGACAAAGCGAACAGCTAAGCTAGAGCGAAGCTTGTGAGCCTGTCTCCGAGTTGACTTTAAGCCGTTAGGCATAATAATTAAATTAATGCCATACGGATAAAAGGAAACGTAGGTAAAAGCGAACAGCTAAGCGATTATCCAAAAAACAAAAGCCGAGCGAGCGCTCGGCTAAGATTGGAGTAAATGTGAATTTATGACTATATATATTGGCTTACGTCAATAATTGTAGTGTTAAAGTATTCATGGCATCGTCAGATAAGATGTCTCCAAACTCATTTCTAATGATGTTTAATGTTTTGTTAAACAAGCTGTTAAATTGATTTACTGTACGTTGGATTCTATCTTGACTTTCGCCAGAAACATAGTTAGATACTTTAACTTCTTTTGATGGTTTTACTTGGGCATATGATGAAGACATGTATTGGAAGATTTCATCTGCGCTAACTTGTCTCTTTGGTTCTGTAAGTGTGGTTTGTTCTTTTGTTTGAGTTGTTTCTTTCATATTGGCTGTGTTTTCTTTTTTGGCTGTTTTGATGCCACCGTAGATGCCTTGAGAGTAACTCATAATTGGGTTGATAAATGCCATAAATTCTTTCTCCTCTGTTTGTTAAACTCCGTTACACATTCTTTTTAATAATCATTTTTTGAAAGTCAAAATTTTAGTTTTTTATCAGTAATATTTCTTAATAATTAATAAAAATTTAGTCAAATTTTTCAGAAAAAATACCTTTATATAAATACGGAAGAACATGAATTTACTTAGCGTTGCGTAAATTATTACGTATTTTATTACATTTATGTAAATTTTTGTAAAGATTGCATTTTGGCTCATGTTTAGAGTATTATAGGTTTACAACCTGTTTTAAACCATGTCGTGGTAAGGGTTTTACTGAAATTCACCTAAGATAAAATACTTTATATATATGTGTAAAGTGAGTGTATTAAGTTACGTGGAGAAAAAATGGCATTCGGTTCAATTTCTAAATATACAAAAATTGTTCAAGAAAAAGGTATCACACAACAAAGTGTAGCTGAAAAATCTACAAAAGCTATTGTTGATACAGAAAAAGCTGCAAGTATATTTAATGAAGATGGTTCAGCTAAAACATCAGGAGATTTATCATCTCCTATTCAAACTACTGTAACTGAAAGCTATGATACTTCTGCTATGGAAAAAGCAGTTAACAGATATACAAAAGCTTTAAAACTTCAAACTGCATTGACTTCAATTGCTTCTTTAGGCAATTTGTTTGGTGTGTCATCTTCAGTTCCTAATTATAACTATGTTTCAAACAATACAAATGTTAAAGCTGATACAACTTCTCAAGTTGATACTTTAAATCAACAAATGGGTATTTCAAATACTTTAGAAACAGCTATTCAAAACTATTCTAAAAACAACAAATCATCTGACACTTGGACTAACTTAGTTAGTCAAACTGCAGCTGCAAAAGCTGACTTAACTTCAATTGCATCTTTCAAACAAGAACAACAAGCAATTATTACAGCTTTCCCTGAAAAATTACAAGCTTTACAAACTGAAGTTGAAAACTTAAAACAAGAAAAAATCGAAGCTGGTAAAGCAGTTGATGCAAATAGAGAAGGCATTCAATTAAATATCAGAAAAAATGCTATCGAGACAAAAGAAATTCCTGCTCAAGAAAAAGCTATTTCTGATAGCCAAACAAAAGTTTCAACTGCAGAAAAGAAATTAACAAAAGATTTAGCAGATCAAGATGACATTATTAAAAATGCTGTTATAGTTATCAAAAATGCAGACGGTACAACAGAACAAATTCCTGATACCGCTAAAATTGATGCAGCAAATAAAAAGAAACAAGAACTTCAAGCAACATTTGATAAATTAAAAGCAGCTGAAGAAAAAGTTCAAAGCGATGCTCAAGCTAAAATTAATGACTTGAAAAATGAATTGAAGTCTACTGAAGAAAAGTTAAAAAATTGCGGTAAAACTCAAGAAGAATTAGAACAAGTTCAAAAACGTTATGCTGATGCAATTGATAATTTAAATAAGAAAAATGAAGAAATTGATAAATTAAAAGAAGAAAAAGCAACTGCTCAATCTAATTTATCATCTGCAGCTTCAAGAGAAAAATCAATTAATAATTTAATTGAAAAAGCTGATAAATTAATGGTTGATAAAAAATAATTTTAAATTGGTTTAGTAATAAAAGCGCCTTGATAAAATCAAGGCGCTTTTATTATGTAGAGAGGCGAAGCCTTCGGCTTCGCCTCTCTAGCAAGAAGAGCTTTACTTTTGTAATAAAAAAAAGAATGTGGTATAGAAAAGAACAAGAAGAAGGCGATTTGACATTTGTCAAATCGCCTTCTTCGATTTTATTAATTATTAAAATTAATTATTTTCAGCTTCAAATTTAGCTTTTTCTTCTTCAGTTACCCCTTTTAATGTTAGGTTAACTCTGCCTCTGTCGTCAATTTTAATAATTTTAACGATAACTTCGTCGCCAATATTTACGTGAGGTTCGATTGTTTCGATTCTTTCTTTGCAAATTTGAGAGATGTGAATCATGCCATCTTTACCGCCACCTAATTCAACGAAAGCACCGATAGGAATAATTCTTACAACTTTTCCTTTTAAAATCATGCCTTCTTCAGGTTTGAAAGTTAGGTCTTTAATCATTTTGATTGCGATTTTAGCTCCTTCTTGGTCGTTAGAAGTGATTGTTACAACGCCAGTATCTTGGATATCGATTTCAGCGCCAGAAGCATCAATGATAGCTCTAATTTGTTTACCACCAGGTCCAATTACTGTTCCTATATCAGCTTGAGGAATTGTCAATGTAGTAATGCTTGGTGCAAATGGAGACATTTCTTTAGCTGGTTCAGTGATAGCTTCTCTCATTTTACTTAAGATGTGTAATCTACCTTCTTTAGCTTGTTGTAAAGCTCGTCTTAAAGTATCATTTGAGATACCTTTAGCTTTCATATCCATTTGAAGGGCAGTGATAGCTTCGTCATTACCTGTAACTTTGAAGTCCATATCACCTAAGAAGTCTTCAATACCTTGAATATCTGTTAAAACAACAGGTTCGTGGTCAGGTTCTGTAATCATACCCATTGCAACACCACCAATCATACATTTTACAGGTACACCAGCGTTCATTAAAGCCATTGAAGAACCGCAAGTTGATGCCATTGATGTTGAACCATTTGATTCTAATACGTCAGAAGTTACTCTGATTGTGTAACCAAATTCTTCTTGGCTTGGAAGAGCAGGAACGTTAGCTCTTTCAGCTAAGTTACCGTGTCCAACTTCACGACGGCCAGGACCTCTTAATGCTTTAACTTCACCAACTGAGAAACCTGGGAAGATGTATTTGTGCATGTATGTTTTTTCAGTTTGAGGGTCAACACCGTCAAGCTCTTGTTTCATACCAGGACCAGCCAATGTTGCAACTGATAGAACTTGAGTTTGACCTCTTGTGAATACAGCAGAACCATGAGCTCTAGGGATAACTCCAACTTCGCACCAGATTGGACGAACTTCGTGAGGGTTTCTACCGTCGGCTCTAACGCCTTCGTTAACAATCATTGCACGCATAACTTTCTTTTCTGCTGCTTTGAATTCTTCAGCGATAAAGTCTATACCAGTTTCTTCAATCATCACGTGGATAGGGTGATCTTCTGGTAAAGCTTCAATTCTTTCTTTAACTAATTTTTTAGCTTCTTCCAATTTATTTTGTCTGTATGTTCTGTCAAAGTTGTGGTAAGCATCATAAATCATGTCTCCTGCAACTTCTTGGATAATATTTTTAATTTCAGTTGTGTCATAAGGGTTAACGAATTCTTCTTTAACGATGCCACATTCTTGAGCGAAAGCAACTTGAGCTTCGCATTGTTTTCTTATTTCAATTTGAGCAAATTCAACAGCGTTCATGATATCGTCTTCTGTAACGAATTTGCAACCTGCTTCAACCATGATTACAGAGTCATGCGTACCAGCAACAACGATGTCTAAGTCTGATTTTTCAGCTTGTTGGTGAGTTGGGTTAGCAATCATGTTGCCATTTTCATCTCTACCAACTCTAACTGCACCGATAGGACCTTCAAAAGGTGCGCCTGATAACATTAGGGCATAAGATGCACCTAACATTGCTAATGTATCAGGTTGGTTTTCTTGATCATAGCTGAATAATTGAGCTACGATTTGAATATCATTTCTGTATCCTTTTGGAAATAAAGGTCTGATTGGTCTATCAATAAGTCTTGAAACTAAGATAGCTTTATCAGATGCTTTACCTTCGCTTCTGTTATATCCACCTGGAATTCTTCCGATTGATGACATTCTTTCTTCGTAGTCAATTAACAATGGGAAGAAATCAATACCAACTCTAGGTTCTTTGCTAACGCAACAATGTACGAATAACATTGTATCACCGCATCTAACGGTTACTGAAGAAGTAGCTGAATTAGCGTATTTGCCAGTTTCAACTTCAATAATTTTTCCACCAACTTCTAGTTGAGTTTTCTTTGATTCTACCATTTTTTCCTCTTTCTTGGCTGTTTTAACGTCTTTATAAATGCAGCCTTTTGTTTCATCTATAAACCTTGATTTTATTTTATCTTAAACAAATTGATAGGGCAAGCCTTTTACATAGTTTTGATAGATGTAGATTTAATAAATTGTTATATAATTTTTTATCTGGTTGTAGGAAATTTTTATGCTTTCTGTAATTTGTGCAAAAATTCTAGCTTTTATAATAGGAAGTGAGGAACAAGAAGGACAAAGCAGGCGAATGCCTGCTTTGTCCTTCTTTAATATTCTTTAAGTTTTGCTATTATTAGTTATTACCCATTTCTTCTTTTTTTGAGTTAATCATATCTTGAATTTTGCCCATAATAGCATCACCTTTTTGTTGCATATCTGATACAATTTCTTCTGCTTTTGATTGAATTTCTTTCACAGTCTTATCTGTTTTTTCCATTACATCTTTTGCTGTATCTGATAACATTTCTCTTGTTTCAGCACCTGATTTTGGTGCTAGTAATAAACCTGCTACTGCGCCTAATGCTGCGCCTACTACAAATCCGCCTAAAAATTTACCTACTGACATAGTTTAATTTCCTTTCTTTTATTTAGAGAACATCTTGTAAACGGTTGTAAAACCTTTTACTGCTCCTGATATTAATGCACCTGATGCATTCTTTAATTTTGAAACAGCGCTCATACCTATTCCGAATGAATCAGTCAATGCTCTTTTAAATGAATCTACTCTTTGGTCTGCTGATTTTACAAATGCATTTATTGATTTTAAAGATGCTTTGATTTCTTGTATTGTAGGTTCTAACTCTGTCTTTACCATATCAAGTGTAGAGTCTAAATTCTTTGTAAATCTTGACAAATCTATCAACAATTTTATCAAAAATATGCTTACAAATATTAAGACAATACCTGTTGTGTATACTAAAAATGTTAGACCGTTATTTAAAGCTGTTTCTGACATCTATCTTCCTTTACTTATTACATTGTAAAATCGTAATTTAAACCTTCAAGTTCTTTTGCTTTTTTCATTTTTCTGTTTTTCAAAGAGTTATTAATTCTTTGGTAAACTTGTTCAATTTTATATTTGAATATGTCTAAAGCCTCACTTGCTTGTTTTTTTGCTTCTTGTACATTTGGTGCTTGGTTTTCTACAAATGTTGTGATAGCTTCTTTAACTTCTTTTCTTGATTCTTCACCTGATTTTGGAGCATACAATACAGCGGCTACGATACCGCCAATTACACCTGCCATTAAGCCAAGTCCGAAACATAATGATTCATTCTTTTTGCACATTTTTACACCTCGACTTTCGTTACCTTTATTTTTTTTAAATATTATCATGCTTTATTTTTTTATACAAGTTATACTTTTATACTATTTTTGTACGTATCATAGGCTATAAGGGCTAGTTCTATATACAAAACTTGTTTCTTATATTTCTTCGATAAAATCATCAACCCAATGCTTAAAATAATATTCTTCAATATTCCATAAGCAAAGGCTTTCTTCTTCTCAACAACCTTCTTCCCGCAAATCTTAATGGTATCGCAGAAGTCGTAAACATCTTTCTGTATTTCTTCTGCCTTCAATTTAATCTTGTATCTATTCTCTAAAATAGTATCATTCAAGGTATTAATCTTCTTATTAAATTGAATAATACCGTAGATTGCGAAGATTGCAAATAATATTTCAATTGTGATTGTTGCGTAAATTAAATAAATCATTTTTATATTTCATCTTTTGTATTATGATTAGATTATAGAGTAAAGGTCAAAAAAAATAAATACCCGAGTGAGTAAATTATGAGTCGTTTAAAATTTTATTTAACATTATTACTGGCAAGATTTGTTTCTTTAGCGATAAAAGTCTTAAATCGTTCGTCTGGAACCTCTTTTGTTGGTCTAATGATTTTAAAATTTTATCCCGATTTTCTAAAAGATTGTCAAAAATATATAAACGGCAAAATTATCACTGTTACTGGCACAAACGGTAAAACAACGACATCTAGCATAATTACACAAATTCTTGAAATTTCTGGGAAAACTCCTGTTCATAATGCAAAAGGCGCAAATATGTTAACAGGAATTGTCAATATTTGTGCTCGTACAATACGACCTTTCAAGCGATTTGATTGTGCCGTCTTTGAATTAGATGAAGCTTATTTATCAAAATTATACGATTTTATAAAGGCTGATTATCTTTTAGTTACAAACCTGTTCAGAGATCAACTTGACAGATACGGTGAACTTGATACAACTGCAAAAAAAATTCAAGAAGCAATCGACAAAAACCCTGATTTGAAACTTATCCTAAATGCAGATGACCCATTAGTGGCAAATTTTAACACTAATCACAACACTGTTTTCTTTGGGTTTGAAGATGTTGAATTTGTAAGTGAAACATACACATCAAAAGCACCTTCAGAACTTTTCCATTGTAAATGTGGTAATGTTTTAAAATATAACAAGCGTTTCTTTGCTCATGAAGGTCATTATTATTGCGACTGCGGTTATTCAAGACCTCAGCCAAATTACAGTGCAAAAGCTACAATTTATAATGACAAAATCGATTTGGAAATCAAGCACGAAAACAAAATATATAATTTTGAATTTAATTCAATAGGTTTATACAACGCCTACAATGCACTAGGTGCAATCGCTCTATGTCTTGAATTTGGCATTGATACAGAAAGTATTCAACAAGCGCTTTCTGGTTACAAAACAATCTTTGGTCGTGCAGAAAAAACAGTCTTAAATGGACACGACACCTTAATTCAGCTTATCAAAAACCCAACTGGTGCAAGTGAAGTTTTAAAAACAGTCAACAAAAATTCAAACTTATTGATAGCAATCAACGACAACTATGCCGATGGTCGTGATGTATCTTGGCTTTGGGACGCTGAATTTGAAGCTTTATCAGATATTCAAAAAGATATTATCGTTTCTGGCATTAGAGCAAATGATATGGCTCTAAGATTAAAATATGCAGGTGTTCCAGAAGACAAAATAAAAGTGATTACGCCATTAAAAGATGCAATTGAATATATTTCTACTAAAACTGAACAAGGTAGCAGTATCACAATTTTACCAACTTACACCGTTCTTTTAGAAATGAATAAACGAGGAAAATAATGAAATTAGGTATAAATATAAACTACATAGCAAGTCTAAGAAACGCAATGGGCGGGGCTGAACCGGATTTAATCAGAAGTACACGTTTATGTGAACATTCTGGTGCGCAAGCTATTTCTGTATACTATGACGGTTTAGATTCAAACGTTACAAAATCTGACATTTTAGCGATGAAAAGAGTCTTAAAATGTCCATTAATAATGATGGTTGAAATGAACGAAAAATCTCAAAAACTTGCCATTGAAGTTAAGCCTGATATGGTGTTCATAGTTCCTGAAAAAATGGGTTATGACGATTTTAAATTTGGCTACAACGTAGAAAAAAATATCGAAAAAGTTAACGAGTTTTTAATTCCTCTCTTGTATGCAGGAATTAATGCAGGTGTTTTTGTAGAACCAAAATTAGGTCAAATCACTGCCGCATACAAAGCTGGCGCCAAGTGTGTAGAAATTAATGCACGCAAGTTCTCTGAAACTTTTGCTCAAAATCCAATGGATACAAAAGAATTTATTACTTTAAAAGAGGCTGTTGTTTACGCAAGAACAATGGGAATGGACGTTAACATCTCTGGCGGTATAAATTACAAATCAATTGAAATAATTAGAGAAATTCCGACAGTAAAATTTGTTAATGTAGGTCATAGCATAATTACAAAGGCTATTTTTGACGGTTTGACAAGTGCCGTTAAGCAAATGTTGTTTTTAGTTGAAAATAAGGATTAAAATATAAATGAAAACAGAAAAAGAAGTTATTGAAGAAATGCAAAAGGTTTGCGAACAAATGGTTGCAGACGATATAGAAGAAAACCCTGATTGCGCTGATGAATACTTCACTTGTGCTGCTTGTGGTGAATATAAAAGCCTAGCCGGTTCAATCAGATATGGTGAATACAGACTTTGCAATGACTGCGTTTTGCTTGCAGAAGTTAGTTTTGAACTAAAGAAAATTAAAGATATTCAAGAACTAATCGACAAAATGGAAGATAAACGCTTAGAATCGCAATGTGAATTTATTAAAAAAGACCAAAAAGCAGTCGAAAATTAAGTCAATTAAAAAGATAGTTTTGATTATGAGGACTCGAAATTTCCCTCTGTGACCAAAAGTCTCGGTATCGAGATTTACCGTATCAAAACTATCTGTATACATTATAACAGTTCTTTTCTACAATTTCAACCCTTGTTATTGTGTTTAGTTAGATTTATATTTCGCCGTTTAATTTTTCCAATAAACCTTTATCCATTAGAGCAAGATATTCTTTGTAGTTATCTTTTCTATCTTGATTTTTTGTTGGGTGAAGCAATGCTTCTGTTAATTTGCCTTTTTTATGGTTTGCTTTATAGCCATAGTAAAGAGTGTTACTATCCATATTTGCAGTATATTGAACACCTACGATATAATCATTCGTTTTTAAATCATATTTTTTCGCAACAGGTCTATTCATCAAAGTAAAAGTACTCAACAATCCTACTTTTATCAAGTTTATCAAGTTTGTTTTTGAAAACATTTTCATATCTGGTATGAAATATGGTTTTTCATATTGAGTTCTGATATAAGGAATGTCGAATTCTTTCGCTAATCTACAAACTATTTTGAACAAGTTTGGTATAGCGTGCATATGAACATGTGAATCAATATGTTCTGGTTTAAAATGTTTTAGAGCTTCTTCAATTTGAAGTCTATATTCTTCTTCAACTTCTTCTAAAAATTCTTTATCAAATGAATTTTTTAAAACATATCCAAAACTATTATGAAATTCGCCGTTTTTATCATAAAGTTTTGAATGAGGTTTTAAGTCCTTTTTCATAGTATTAAATTCATAAATATTCAAATGTAATCCTACTCTAAAATTAGGGTTATCAAGTAATTCTTGTAAAATGTTATAATTGCAGTATGGAGTATTTACCATAACGCTTGTGCTTTTCAAAATACCAAAATTAGAAGCTTCTAAGATAGCTTGATTGTTATCCTCTGAAATTCCATAGTCGTCTGCATTTATGATATACATTAATTAACCTCTTTTTTCTTGAATGCAAAGTATTTGAATAAAACGTACGTACAAACAGATACGACAAATAACGATACAAACTGTGCGATATAAGCGTTCTTTAAGATTGTTCTAACAAGTACTTCCAAAATGATTACATTTAGAACATAGCTAACGCCCCATGCAGAACAACATTTGATATATTCTTCTATGTAGTTGCCTTTTGTACAGAATACGAAAAATTTTTGATTAAAATATGAAAAGATAGAAGACAAAATCCATTGAAGAGCTAAACATAGTTGGTAATGAGCTTCTCCAATTATAAAAAGTGCTACTGCAAACATTGCGTAAGATACTGCAGCATTTATGCAACCGGCAATCACAAATCTTATTTTGTCATCTATTGAAATATACTTATTGTATAATCTTTTCATTAATTCCATATAATAAGTGTAGCACTAATCTTAATTATGCCAAAAATGTTAAATTTACTTATCATTTTAATTAATATACGCTCTTTTGTATTATGCTATATGTAAAGGGAGAAATTATATGGCTAAAGACACAAGACTTGCGATAGTAATACCTTGTTATAATGAAGAAGGTTTGATATTTTCAACTACCGACAGACTTATTGAACTAATGGACGATTTAATATCAAGAGAAAAAATATCTCCAGAAAGTTATATTTATCTTGTTAATGATGGTTCAAAAGATAAGACTTGGTATGAAATCAGAGTTTCTTGTGAAAAATATAAAGGCAGAGTAAAAGCTACTAAGTTTTCTCGCAATTTTGGTAATCAAAAAGCTCTACTTGCAGGCATGTTAGGTGCTTACAATATTGGTTGTGATGCAGTAGTTACTATTGATGCTGATTTACAACAAGACGAAACTAAGATTGAAGAATTTGTTGAAAAATATGATGACGGTTGTAAAGTCGTTTTCGGTGTTAGAAATGACAGAAAAACAGACGGTTTCATCAAAAAGACAACTGCTTTAGCCTTCTACAAATTGATGAATATTTTGGGTGTTAATATTATTAAAAATCACTCAGATTACCGTTTAGTTTCAAGAGAAGCTTTAGAAGTTCTATCAAGATTTGACGAAACTGATTTATTCTTGAGAGGATTTTTCCACGAAATCGGATTTAAAACAGATATCGTTAATTTTGATGTAAAACCTCGTGCAGTGGGAAGTTCAAAGTTTAATTTACTTTCTCTTACAGGTTTAGCAATCAATGGTATTACTTCATACAGTATCGTACCTTTAAAAATGATTTGCGTACTAGGTATTTTATCAATGTTATTTGGCTTTGTAACAGGTTTGGTCGCTATTTATTCAAAACTTGTATTTAATGATTCTCCAAACGGTTGGGCTACTGCGATAATTTTGACATCATTCTTTGGTGGTATGCAATTATTCTGTTTAGGTATTGTTGGTGAATACTTGGGTCAAATCTTTAGAGAAGTTAAACACAGACCTAGATATTTAGTTGAAGAAGAAATTTTATAATATAAGGATAGTTTAAAATGATAGATTTTATAAAAAAACACCCAGAATTGTTTACTATTTTAGGGTTGTTAGCTTTTTGTGGAATGATTTTCTTTTATGGAATTGGTTCGTATGCCCTGATGGACGTTGATGAAACACGTTATGTTTCAATGGCAAGAGATATGTTCCATTCAAAAGACTATATGACTTTATATCTGAATGGTGATTATTTTTTTGAAAAACCTCCTCTTTATTTTTGGGGGGAAGTTCTATCCTTCTTAGGTTTTGGCGTAGTTAATGAATTCACTGCAAGGGTTCCTGTTGCTTTATATGGTACTCTTTCAACTTTATTATTATATTTTGTTGGTAAAAAAGTTGTTTCAAGAAGATATGGTATTGTTTCAGCTTTGATTTTGGCAACAAGTGTTGAATTCTTGATTTTGGCAAAATATGCAATCCTTGATATTTTACTTGCCACTTGTGTTGAATTTGCTATTATGTCCGGATTTTTGACATATTTTGTTAAGGAAAAAAATAAAAAATATTGTTGGTGGGCATTTTATTTCTTCTCTGGTTTAGCTGTTTTAGCTAAAGGTATTCCAGGATTTGCTTTGCCTTTCGGAACAATGTTTTTTGTCGCTATATTTACAAAAAGATTTAAAGAATTGTTCAGACCTCAATATTTGTTAGTAGGGTTTGTAATCTTTTTTGCAGTTGTTTTACCTTGGCACATTTTAATGCTAAACAAATATGATCCATTGTTCTTTAATGAATACGTCATGAAGCACCATGTTCATAGATTTTTTGATTCAAGCGGTGTTAATAGAAAACAACCATTCTATTTCTTTGCGTTGACAATCCTTTGGGGCTTTTGTCCTTGGATATTATCAAGTCTTGCAATCTTGTGTTTAAAGATTAAAAAACTAAAAAATATCAATTTAAAATTCAATTTTGAAGAATTTTCTAATTCTCAAAAATATATGTTCTTGAACTTTATTGCTTTTGCATTGATTTTTTTGTTCTTTTCATCATCAAGCACAAAGTTAGTTACATATATTGTGCCAATCTATTTTACTATGGCTAATATGTTAGCGTTTTCATGGGTTAAATACTTAGAAAATGGTGAATATGATAAACAAATTAATATAACAACTCACGTTTGGTTTGGAATTTTGCTAGTAGCTTCTATCGTTGCTATGTTTACACAATTCTTTTTACCAGAAAAGATTTATGCAGACATTGTTTCTGTTAAATGGTTTACTATCATATTGTTGTTTGTATTTGGCGTAATTGGTATACTAGTTACTAAACTCAATAAAAAATATCTTGTATTTGCAACTTTGGTTGCGTTTGTAACTGTTTTATCAGCATTTGGTATGGGTAGATATTTCAATTTAGACTACTCATTTGGTCAAAATGATTTGATGAAATACGGTAAATACGCTATTGATAATAATATGAGCATTATTACTATTAATAATCCGAATAGATATTCATTAAATTATTATGGTCCAAAAAAGGTTAAATTTGGCGAATATTCTACGATGAAAGATGCTTTTAACGATGGTGGTTCAAATACAGTATTCATTATTAGAAAAAAAGAATTGAAATATTATAAAGAAATACCAAATTATACAACTATATTTGAAGGTAAAAAGTATTTGTTAATTAAACCTTAAATGAGACTATAAATCAGTAGGTCCAATAGGTTCAAAAGATTTGATTTTATCTTTTGTCTTTTGAATATCTTGAGCTATCTTTGTAGCTTTTTTGGGGTCTTTACATTTTTTTAATTGAACATCAAGAACTAAAAGTTTTTCTTTTAGTTTTCTGATGTTTTGTTTATATTTTTCCCATTCCATGAAAAACCAACCTTCGTAACCACAGTCTTCCTGAGGCTTTTCGTAGAAATTTTTTATAAATTCTCCATTGCATTTTCCGCAATGTAAACATAATCTTTCAGGTCTGTTTTCAAAAATGTTTTCCATATATTCATTATATGGCACAAACTTATCTTTTTTATATTTTTGTAATATTTATTAACAAATTAATCCAAAATAGGCAATAACTCATGGTTTCAAGACTTTATATAAGTGTAGTGTTAGGTAAATAAAATTACATGCGTATGTATTAAGTATGTGATTAAAAAGGAAATATTATGTCAATCTCAACAAGTGTTTCAAGTGCAACCCAAAATCTGGCTCAAAATGCACAAAATGTAGCCAATAAGGTAAAAGGTTTAGATTTTGCAAAATATGCCGCCAAAGGTGTTGGTGTCGCTGGATTAGGTGCTGTGTTGTATGATGCACATCAATATGGTAAAATTCAGGCTCGAACAAGTGGTAAGAACCAATTGGCAGAGTCTGCCTGTGATGCTTATATGGGTTCGACAACTTTAAATTCTACAAGTACTATTGATTCTAAATTACAAAACGCAAGATTAAATGCAGAAATGAATGGCTCAATCTTTGGTGGAATAAGAAAAGGTTTTGCGCAAGCAAAAGGTTATATTAAAGGTGCAATAACATCTTTAGCTGAAAATATTGTACCGTTAGCTTTGTCAGCTGCAACATTAGTTACAGGTGGTGTGGCTTCTAAAATTTTAGGTGCAGCAACTGCTATTTATGGTGGGGTTAGAGCTGCAACAGTAGCATTTGGTATTGGTAAACCAAATCCTTTAAGCAAGTAAACTACAATTTATTATTAACCAATAAACTTAACTATCAAACTACAATTAAACGGTAGAGATTTTATTCTCTACCGTATTTTTAAGTTTAAACATTTTCTAAATATAAATTGATATCTTCTTTTGTGTTCATTTCTGTTACGGAAACTAAAACATTTTTGTCATCAAGCTTTAAGCCTCCTAGAATACCAACTGATTTTAATTTGTTTAGATATTCATCACTATTTTTTGTCTCAATAGTAAATTCGTTGAAGTAGTTTTTGTTCAAAACTTTATAGCCTTTTTCTTCAAGTTCTTTCGCTAATTCATGAGCGGTTTCTGTAGAATATAAGCTCATATTATAAAAACCGTTTTCTCCAACAAGAGCAAGGTATACAGTTGAACAAAGTGCTACAAGTGCTTGGTTTGAGCAAATATTACTTGTTGCTTTTTCTCTTTTGATATGTTGTTCTCTTGTTTGAATAGTCAATGTATAAGCGATTTTACCGTCTTTATCAAGTGTTTTACCGCAAAGTCTACCAGCTAACTGTCTCATATATTTGTCTTTTGTTGCGATAAATCCTGCGTATGGACCGCCGAATGACATTGGAATTCCAAGTGTTTGAACATCACCAACTGCAATGTCTGTATCGTATTCTGCTGGTGTTTTCAATAACGCTAAAGCCATTGGATTTGTTACCATTACAAGTAAACAATTTTCTGGCTTAGTAAAATTACTAATTTCTCCGTAAAAATCAGGGTTTTGAACCATTACGCAAGCGTATTCTGAACAATCTTCTGGGATTTCGTCAAAATATTCAACTTCTATTTCTGCTGCGTGCGTATAAGTTTCTATAACCTTTTTATATTCAGGGTTTAATTTGTTAGATACTAAAACTTTATTCTTTTTAGAAATTCTAACAGACATAAACAATGCTTCTGCACAAGCTGTCGCAACGTCATAAACTGATGCGTTACATATATCCATACCTGTTAATTTACAGATATATGATTGAAATTCATACATAACCTGTAATGTACCTTGAGAAATTTCTGGTTGGTACGGTGTATATGCAGTTAAAAATTCAAATCTTTCTGCAATTTGTGAAATTCCGGCTGGAATAAATCTGTTATAAACACCTGCACCTAAAAATGAAATATAGTCTTTGTTTTTAGAAGCCAAGTTTTTAACTTTTCTTTGAACTTCCATTTCGCTCATTGAGTCTGGCAAATTTAAAGAGCCAGTACGAGCTTTTTCTGGAATTTGTGCAAACAATTCATCAATATTTGCTTTTGATATTTCTTTAAGCATTTCTGCTCTAATATCTTCGCTATGTGCAATTATGTTTTTCATTTTATTTCACTTCTTCTAAATAATCATCGTATTCTAATAAGTCTGAAAATTCTATAGTATCAGCATCTGTAGAGATTTTAATTAACCAGCTATCATCATAGTTTTTTTCGTTTAAAATCTCTGGACTATCAACTACGTTTTCGTTAACGTCAATAACTTTTCCAGAGATTGGCATATAAATTTCGCTTGCTGCTTTTACTGATTCTACAGTTGCAAAAACTTCATTTTTGCCGAATTTTGCGCCTACTTCTGGTAATTCTACGAACACGATGTCTCCAAGTTGGTCGATTGCGTATTCTGTTAAACCAATTTGGTATGTGCCTTTTTCAACTTCTACAACATATTCGTGCGTTTTTGCACATAACATATTTTCAGTTAAAGTCATAATTTCTCCTTCTTATCTTTTCCATATTTTAATTGCTATAATGTTTTTTTACAAATGGTGTTTCGATGATTTGAGCATCATAAAATTTGTCTCTTATTTTTACTTGAACTACAGAATTTATATCCAAACCTTTGTCAGTTCTAATATAACCAAGAGCAATGTTATAAGCAAGTGTTGGTGAATATCCGCCACTTGTAATTGTGCCAATTTTTTCATCGTTATAATAAATTTCTGTTTCGTGTCTTGCAATTGGTTTTGCTAAAATTTTAAGACCAACTAATTTTTTAGAGATACCATTTTTTAGTTGATTAAAAATAGCTTCTTTTCCACTGTATTCTTCAATTTTGTTTTTAGCAACAGTCCATTTTAAACCTGCTTCGATAGGTGTCGTTTCGTTGCTTAAATCGTTTCCGTAAAGAGGTAATGCTGCTTCAAGTCTAAGTGTATCACGTGCACCTAAACCTATTGGCATAACATTAAATTCTTTACCTTCTTCCATTAAAGTGTTCCAAAGTTTTTCAACGTCTTCGTTTTTGACTAAAACTTCAAAGCCATCTTCGCCTGTATAACCTGTTCTTGAAATGTACATATCAATGTCTAACAATTTATCTTTTTGAATATGGAAGAAGTGTGGAGGATTTGTTAATCCAATTTTAGACATCAACTCTATTGCTTTTGGACCTTGAACCGCAACTAGTGAATAATTATCTGATTGGTTATTAATTTTTACATCAAGGTCTTTGCTGTGTTCTTCAATCCATTTATAATCACTTCCAACTCCAGAAGCATTAACTATTAGAAGATAATGTTCATCTTCAAGCTTGTAAATGATTAAGTCGTCAATAATACCTCCGTCATCGTTTGTTAATTGACAATATACAGCTTTTTTATCAGTGAGTTTATTTATATCTTGGGGTACAAGTTTATTTAAAAATTTAATTGTATCAGCTCCAGAAACAAAGATTTCTCCCATATGAGAAACATCAAACAATCCAACGTTTTCTCTAACGTTTTTATGTTCTTCTAGAATTGATGTATATTGAACAGGCATTTCCCAACCTGCAAAATCTATTAACTTCGCACCAAGTTTTTTATGCGTTTCGTATAAATTTGTTTTCTTGCTCATAATTTCGTCCCCTTTAAATTGTCCTTATAATTAGTAAATATGTCAAGATTTTTTTAAATAATTTGTAATATTTTTGTATTTTAAATTTTATAATGATAAACTAATGATAAGGAGATAAAGATTTGGGAAATTTTAATGCGAAAACTTTTTTAAAGCAGGCTGTAAAAACAGGTGCCTCAGATATTCATTTACATGTTGGCGAACGTCCAGTTTTACGTAAAGATGGTAAAATGGTAAAAATTGATATGGATTTTCTTGATGACGAGGATATGGAAAGAACCATTATGACTTTATTGCCATCACATAGTATGGCAGAAATCAAAAAGAAAATGGACTTAGACTTCTCTTATGAATTACCAGCAATTTCTCGTTTTCGTGTAAATTTAAGTAGACAGTTAGGACACTTTGCGTTAGTTCTTCGTGTAATTTCTTTTAACATCAGACAAGTTAGTGAATTGAACTTACCTACTGTAATCCAAAACTTTGCAGATTTGAACAATGGTATAGTTTTAGTTACTGGTCCTACAGGTTCTGGTAAATCTACAACGCTTGCCTCTATTATTGAACATATTAATATTAAATATCCAAAACATATTATTACAGTCGAAGATCCGATTGAGTATATGTTCTCAAATAAATTAAGTATTATTTCTCAAAGACAAGTTGAAATCGATACAATGTCATTTAATGATGGTATTAAATATGCTTTGAGACAGGATCCAGATGTTATTCTTATCGGTGAAATCCGTGATAGAGAAACTGCTGTTGCTGCATTAAAAGCTGCAGAAACAGGGCACTTGGTTTTGGCATCTCTTCACACAAATGATGCTATTCAAACAATCAACCGTGTTATTAATATGTTTGAACCTCAAGACAGAGACTTAATCCGTAATCAGTTAGCAAATACTGTGAGAGGTATTGTTGCACAAAAACTTGTTAAAATCGCAAAAGGAGCTGGTCGTAGACCTATCGTTGAAATCATGGTTTCAACTCCAACAATTAAGGATTACATTATTAAAGACCAGTTAGAAGAAATTTATTCAATCATGAAATCTGGTATTGATGAGATGGTTACAATGAACGCATCATTATTTGCATTGGTTAAAGAAGGCATTATTAGTCAAGAAGAAGCTCTTGAAGTTTCTGATAACAAAAACGAATTCAATCAAATGCTTCGTGGTGTATTTAGCGGTACAAATAATCAAGGAAGTGGTTATTATGGCAACGAATAGTTTTGTATGTGATGCAATAAATTTGAAATCCTATCCTCTTTCTGAATCAGACAAAATAGTAGTTATGTATTCTAAGGAAAAAGGTTTGATAAAAGGGGTTGCAAAAGGGGTTAAAAAGCCTAAAAGCAGACTGGGAGCTAGAATGGATTCCCTCGTTGCAAATCGTCTTATGCTTAACAAAGGTAGAAATATGAATACTATCTGCCAAGCAGAAGCCTTAAATACTTTCTCAAAAAGCAGAAAAGATGTTGATAAATTGTTCTATTCAATTTATTTGTCTGAACTGGTTGCAGCTTTCGGAGTTGAAGATGACCCATCTTCTGATGAAGTCTATACTTTATTCTACAAGGCTTTAGAAAGAATTTCAGATGCTAAATCTAAAAAAGATGTGTTAATTGCAGTAATCAAATTCCAGATGAAATTAATGCTTGTCGCAGGTTTCGGTATTGAACTAGATTCTTGCCTATGTTGCAGAGAACAAATCTTAAATGAAGATATGTATTTCTCAACTCAAATGGGCGGTGTAATTTGCAAAGAATGCAATGATACATTTAAGGTAAGTAAAAAATTACATCATAAAATAAGAGATTTCTTACAAGCTATGGAACAATTTGATTTCAATTATGAAAGCGATTATGACAAAAAAGCTACTGAAAAAGTTTGTAAGGTTTGCTATGAAATGTTGAATACATACATTCAATCTCATACTTCAAAAAGGATTAAAAGCGTTGAAGTGATTGATTAAGATTTTATTTAATTAAGAAGAGGCGATTTTGAAAAATTCAAAATCGCCTCTTCTTTTCTTATTTTTTCCTTCTAATTATTTATCATCTTTTAGGAATGATTCATAATTACGAGCAAGTAATTGTGTTCTCACTTGGTTAATCAAATCAAGTGCAACCCCAACCATGATGATTAGAGATGTAGCTCCGATACCTTGCAATGTTTTGATATTAGTTGCATAACTTGCAAATGATGGAACAAGAGCGATAATACCTAAAGCCATAGCACCAATAAATGTTGTTTTACTCAAGATTTTATCTAAATGTTCAGCTGTTGGTCTACCCGGTTTGATACCAGGAATTGATGAACCATATTTTTTCAAGTTATTAGCAATATCTTTTGGTTGCATATTTGGCATAATTGATGCGTAGAAGAAAGTTAATAACACGATTAGAGCAAAGTATAAAATGTAATATAATAAACCATCTGGGCTCATAATTTGTGTTAACTTCAATACGATATCTCTTGCCAAACCTGCTGGAAGATTTGCTTGACCTACAATACTTAAAACAGTTGTAGGGAACAATAATATTGCGATTGCAAAGATAATTGGCATAACCCCACCAGGGTTAAGTTTAAACGGAATAAATGTGTTTACACCGCCATAAACTTTATTACCAACTTGTCTTTTTGGATTAACAATGATAACTTTTCTGATTGCTTCTTGCATAATAACGATTACTACAAGAGTTACGAAGAAAATTAATAGTAGCATAAATAAACCGAAGTTTAGAGATGGGTCTCTAGCTACCATTTGAGCTGTTCTTGAAGCGTAAATAGGAATACCAGAAATGATACCTACGAAGATGATTAGTGAACCACCGTTACCAATACCTTTTTCAGTAATAAGTTCTGAAATCCACATTACAAGGATTGAACCAGCTGTTAATACTGCGATTGAACTTAAATAAAACATTCCGTGATTAACACCAGGAACAATAGCTCCAGGAAGTTTGCTCATATATGCCATAAATATTACAGCTTGGAATGCAGCAAGAACAACTGTAAACAATCTTGTGTATTGTGAAAGTTTTCTTCTTCCTGCTTCACCTTCTTCTTTCTGAAGTTTTTCCAATGAAGGAATAACCACCGCAAGAAGTTGAATAATGATTGATGCTGTGATGAAAGGTCCAATACCCAAAGCGAATATTGAAACCTTACCAAGAGCACCACCTGAAAATAAATCAAGGAAACCTATGATATTATTTCCAGCCGCAATATTAGCAAATATTTCATTGTTAATACCATAAACAGGTAACTGAACGCCAAATCTGAAAGCCGCAATCATGATTAAAGTAAAGATAATCTTGTTCTTTAATCCAGATGCGTTCCACATTGATAACAAATCACTTGTTGTTGGCATTTTCATTTTACTGTTTTGCATTATACTAATTCAACCTTTCCGCCTGCTTTTTCAATTTTTTCTTTAGCGCTTGGTGTAACATAACTAGCTTTAACTGTAACAGCTTTAGAGATTTCGCCATTACCTAAAACTCTTAATTGTTCACAAGATGGGTGAATTTTTCTAATAGCTTGTAAAGTTTCTAATGAAATTTCTTCTAAATTAAGAGCCTCAATATCTTTAACGTTGATTTGACCTTGTTTAATAGCAAGAACGTTTTTGAAACCTTTTAATTTAGGTAATTGTCTGTAACCAGGCATTTGACCACCTTCAAAACCTCTTTTAGATGATCTACCAGATCTTTGACCTTCACCGTTATGACCACGACAAGATGTTTTACCGTGTCCAGATGAACGACCTCTGCCTACTCTTTTAGAATTTTTTGTTGAACCTTCTGCAGGTCTTAAATCTTCTAATGTAATTGTATCTGCCATTTTTTATCCTTCTTTCTTTAATTATTCTTCAACGATTTTTACTAGGTGAGGAACTGCGTTAACCATACCTAGTATTACACTTGATTCATTGTGTGTAACAACTTGGTTTAATTTTTTTAAGCCTAATGATGCAACAACTTTTCTTTGAGTTTGAGAAGCACCGATTAAACTTTTAACTAATTTAATTTTAATTTGTTTTGTTTGTGTTTTAGCCATCTTTATTTTTCCTTATTATCTTATTATTTCTGTCATACTAAATAAATAAGCCACGTTAACTATTCAAGAATTTCTTTAACAGTTAAGCCACGTTTTTTAGCAACTTCGCTAAATGGTGTTAAGCTTTGTAATGCGTCTAAAGTTGCGTTAGCAGCGTTTAGAGGAGATTTAGAACCTAAAGATTTTGATAAGATATTTTCAATACCAGCAAGTTCTAATACTGAACGAACAGCACCACCAGCGATAATACCTGTACCTTGTGAAGCTGGTCTTAACATTACAGCGCCTGCACCTGAACGACCTGTGATTGGGTGAGGAATTGTTGTTTTGAAAATAGGTACATTGATTAAGTTTTTACGTCCATCAGCGATAGCTTTTTGGATAGCGATGATAACTTCAGCTGCTTTTGCACAACCTACGCCAACTTGACCTTTTTTGTTACCTACGATAACAATTGCTCTGAAATTTAATTTTTTACCACCTTTTACTACTTTTGTTACACGGCGGATTTGAATTACTTGTTCTTTCCATTCAGATTCAACTTTTTCTTCTTTGTTTTCTGTTCTTTTCTTTCTGCCTCTGCCTTTTCTTTCGCCTTTAGCAGTTTTTTGCGCAGCATCTGCGTAATCTTCCATTTCGTTGTCTAATTCATCATCAGATTCTTCAGCAACTGTAGCTTCTTCAACAACTTCTGTTTCTAAAGCTTCATTTTTTTCTTCATTTAATTCCATGAATTTTACCTTTCTTTTTACTGTATAATTCTATCTATCTTTTTCTGTTTTGAAAAACACGCCAAAAATAAGCCAAAATAAGCTATTTGGAATCATGTTTATTCGTGAGTATTTTCTGACTAGTCTATGATATTACAAACAATCCCATTTTACAAGCATTTGGTTACAAATTTTTAACTTTTGTTTAACCAGTTTACGCATGTATCTATAAAAGTTTGAGGAGCATCAAGATATAAATCTTCAGCATGCTTTCCTTTTTTTATTAAAATTTGTTTTTTCTCTGTAGAATTTGAGGCTTCAAAAAGCGTTGAATTGTGCCACTTGTATATGATTGGGTCGTTTTCTCCGGCAATGAATAATGTTGGAATTTTTACTTTTTTAATTTCATTTATTGGTTTTATTTTATTTCTTTTCAGAGAGGATAAAGAAAATCTTATTGATGTCCAGCGCTTGTATTCAAATTTTCTTAACGTTGGTACAAATGCGTTTGGACTGAGTACATTGTTTTCGATTTTGTCAAAATCAGTTGGTGCACTTACTAAGATTAATTTATCTACATTGTTATTTTTAGAACAATAATCAACAGAGATGAGAGAACCTAGTGAAAATCCTATTAAATATACTTTTTTATAATTTTGTTTTGCATAATTAATTACAGGTTTTATATCTTCAACTTCTTTTGAGCCGAAGGTGTATTTGCCAGAACTTTCTCCATGCCCTCTAAAATCCAATACGATTACGTCATAATATTTTGAAAAATCTTCTGCCATTTTAGTAAAAGCATTAGAATTCTTGGTCATGAACCACCCGTGCGCTAGGATAATAACATTGTCATGACTATTTTTATAAACATCGTATGCTATAGAAACATTGTCAGAGGTTTGCACATGCCCCTCTAAAACCTCAGCTCTAACGGAAGTTTGAAATATGCATGTATATAATATAAGTAGTAATAGTAAAATCTTTTTCATGTTTACCCTAAATACTAAAAAAGACTTGCCGTAGCAAGTCTTTTAAAATGGTACTCCCAGGCGAATTCGAATCGCCGTCGCCTCCGTGAAAGGGAAGTGTCCTAGGCCTCTAGACGATGGGAGCCTATCTGTGTATCTATCATATTAGAAAAATTTTTAATTGTCAACTACTTGATAAAAATTTTTACATCTTGAAACTTTTTTTTGTTTTAATTAAAATGTTCTTGTATATAATGAGGATACTAATATGTTTGAAAGATTTACAGAAAAGGCTATAAAAGTTATTATGCTTGCTCAAGAAGAAGCAAGACGTTTAGGTCATAACTTTGTTGGTACTGAACAACTTTTATTAGGCTTAATCGGTGAAGGTACAGGTGTCGCTGCTAAAACTCTTAAATCTATGGGTATTAACTTAAAAGATGCAAGAGTTGAAGTTGAAAAAATTATCGGCAGAGGTTCTGGTTTTGTTGCTGTTGAAATTCCATTTACTCCTAGAGCTAAAAGAGTTCTAGAATTGTCATGGGACGAAGCTAGACAATTAGGACACAATTACATAGGTACTGAACACTTATTATTAGGTTTAATAAGAGAAGGTGAAGGCGTTGCTGCTAGAGTTCTTGAAAATTCTGGTGTTGATTTGAATAAAATCAGAAGTAACGTAATTAAAATTTTAGGAGAATCTAAACCTCAACCAGTTTCTTCTGGTAGTAGCAGTTCTTCTTCATCTACAAGCAAGGCTAAAACTCCAAGTTTAGATGAGTTCGGTACAGATTTAACTCTTGCTGCAGCTGAACAAAGACTTGATCCAGTTGTAGGTAGAGAAAAAGAAATTGAACGTGTAATTCAAATTCTTGCTCGTCGTACTAAAAACAACCCTGTTCTTTTAGGTGAACCAGGTGTTGGTAAAACTGCTGTTGCAGAAGGTTTAGCAACAAGAATAGTTAACGGCGAGGTTCCAGATATCTTAGACGGCAAAAAAATTATTCAGTTAGACATGGGTCTTTTGGTTGCTGGTACTAAATACAGAGGTGAATTTGAAGAACGTCTTAAAAAAATCATGGACGAAATTCGTCAAGCAGGTAACATCATCTTAGTTATTGATGAAATGCACACATTAATGGGTGCAGGTGCTGCAGAAGGCGCTATTGATGCAGCAAACATCTTAAAACCTGCTTTATCAAGAGGTGAAATCCAAGTTATTGGTGCAACTACTCTTGATGAATACAGAAAACACATCGAAAAAGATGCTGCCTTAGAAAGACGTTTCCAATGTGTAATGATTGAAGAACCTTCAATTGATGAAACAATTCAAATTATCAAAGGTTTGAAATCTAAATATGAAGAACACCACAAATTAATAATTTCTGATGATGCAATTGTTGCAGCTACAAAATTATCTAGTAAATATATTACTGATAGATTTTTACCAGATAAAGCTATTGACGTTATTGATGAAGCAAGTTCAAAAGTTCGTTTATCAGTAAGCAACCTTTCTCCAGAAGGTAAAGAGCTTGAAAAAGAACTTCGTGGAATTATTAAAGAAAAAGAAGATGCTATCAGAAACCAAGAGTTTGAAAAAGCTTCTGCTTTAAGAGATGATGAAGCTGATTGTAAAGAAAGAATTAGGGAATTAAATGATTCTCTAAGAGAAGAACAAGAAGCGAATAAACCTGTTGTTACAGAAGAAAATGTTGCAGAAGTTATTTCAACAATGACAGGTGTCCCTGTTACAAAATTAACAGAGGGCGAAAGCGAAAGACTTCTAAAATTAGAAGATACATTGCATGCAAGAGTTATTGGTCAACATGATGCTGTTGTTTCAATTTCAAAAGCAATTAGAAGAGCAAGAGTTGGTTTGAAATCACCAAACAGACCAATCGGAAGCTTTATCTTTGCTGGTCCTACTGGGGTTGGTAAAACTGAATTAGCAAAAGCATTAGCAGAAGCTGTATTTGGTTCTGAAGACAATATGGTTCGTGTAGATATGTCAGAATTCATGGAAAAACATTCTACATCTAAACTTATTGGTTCTCCTCCAGGTTATGTTGGTTATGATGATGGTGGTAGCTTAACTGAAACTATCCGTAAAAAACCTTACTCTGTTATTCTTTTTGACGAAATCGAAAAAGCGCACCCAGATGTATTCAACATCATGTTGCAAATTTTAGATGATGGTCGTTTAACAGATGCAAAAGGTCGTCATATCAACTTCAAAAATACAATTATTATCATGACTTCAAACATCGGTGCAAGCATGATTGCAACTCAATCTAAACTTGGTTTCTCAGTTGCAGAAGACGAAAAGAAAGATAAATACGAAAAGCTTAAAGATACTGTTCACGAAGAAATGAAGAAAGCTTTCAGACCAGAATTCTTGAACCGTATTGATGACATCGTTGTATTTGCTCACTTGTCTAAGGAAGAAATTAGACAAATCGCAGATTTAATGATGAAAGATTTATTCAAGCGTCTTGAAGAACGTGATTTACACATGGAAGTTACTGATGCAGTTAAAGATTTCTTAGCAACTGACGGTTACTCAGAAGCTTATGGTGCAAGACCATTAAGAAGATTAATTCAACGTAAAGTTGAAGATACTTTAGCAGAAGAAATCTTGACTAATAAGTATGAAGCTGGAGATACAATCGTTTTAGATTATAAAGACGGCAAACTTGTATTTTCTAAAAAAGGTGAAGAAGTTAAATCTGAGAAATTAGAAGAAACTGTAAAAGCTGAATAGAATTTACTAAATACTAAATTTTAAAAGGACTAATCGAAAGGTCAGTCCTTTTTTAATGTTTCTTAAAATCTTTCTCGCATGCTCTTTTTTTTTGTTATTATTCATGAATAAGGTAGTATTTGGGGATAATATGAAAAAAACAATTATAATCGTTGCATGTGTATTTATTGGTGCTATTTTAGCGCGTTTTATAACTTACCAATTTTCAGGTTTCATGATGATGAAAAAAATGAAAGCTGGTAACACTCCTGCGGTTGCCGTTCAAGAAGTTCAAACAAAAAATGTTATTAGAAAGTTTGAAGCTCCCGGTAGAATTCTTTCAGTATCGAGAATTGATATTGTTGCAAGAACAAGTGGTTATTTAACAAAATCATATTTCAAGGAAGGTGATGTTGTTAAAAAAGGACAAGTTTTATTTGAAATCGAACCTCAAGAATATCAATTAGCGGCAAATAAAGCAAAAGCAAATTTAGATAATGCAAGAGCACAATTGAATTATTATAATAAACAATTAGTAAGATATGCAGAACTTGTAAAACAAGATTATGTATCAAAAGCTCAATATGACCAAATTTTGGCACAAAGAGATTCATACAAAGCTCAGGTCGCGTTGAATGATAGTGCATACAGAGATGCTCTTAGAAATTTAAGTTACACTCATGTAAAAGCACCGGTTGACGGGCAAGTTGGTATGATTAACATTACGATTGGAAACTATGTAACTCCATCTTCTGGAGTTTTGACAACAGTAAATAGTGTTGACCCAATTTATGTTTCATTCCCACTTGATGCTAAAAATTATACTGAGTTAATGAATGTTGATAAAGTTGCTGATGTAAATCGTGATGTTGATTTGTATTTCTCATCTGGTTCAAAATATGAACACAAGGGTGTACAAAACTTCCACGATAACAAAGTTGATGCAACAACTGGGTCTATTATGATGAGAGCAACTTTTCCTAACCCAGAAGGTTTGTTGATTAATGGTAATTACGCAACTGTATATGTTTATTCTAAACAAAGACAAGAATCTCCAGTTGTTCCTCAAATTGCTGTTATGGAAAACCCTCAATATAAATATGTTTATAAACTAGATGCTAAAGGTCTTCCTCAAGTTCAACAAATTGAAACTTTTGGTCAAGAAGGTTCTGATTGGGTTATTAAATCTGGTTTGAAAAAAGGTGATAAGGTTGTAGTTTCAGGTATTCAATCAGTTATACCGGGTAAACCTGTAAGAATTTTATCAGAACAAGAAGTTCAAGAATTAGATGCGAAAGCTAGTAAGAAAGCTTCTGAAACTAAAAAAAATAAAAAGTAGAAAAAAATAGATAGAGAAAATAAATGGCCGAAGAAAATAAAAAGAATTCAACATCACAAAATACTAATACAAATCCATTTGTAAATAGACCAAAGTTTGCGATAGTTATCTCATTAACTATCGTACTTGCGGGTTTAATTACAATGATTGGTCTTCCGTTGGAAGATTATCCGTCAATCACACCTCCTCAAGTTGTCGTATCAGCAACATATACGGGTGCGAGTGCTGACGTAGTAAGAGATACAGTTGCAGCTCCTCTTGAGGCTCAATTGAACGGGGTTGAAGATATGATTTACATGTCATCAACTTCTCAGAACGGTTCTTACGAGCTTACGATTTACTTCAAAGTTGGTACTGACCCTGATATGGCGGTAATCAATGTAAATAACAGATTGCAACTTGTAACACCACGTTTACCTAGTGAAGTTAGAACGTACGGTATGACGGTTAAAAAAAGACGTGGTGGTCCTGGTGTTTTGATGGTATCTATGACTTCACCAAATAATGCGTTTGACTCTCTATACTTAGCAAACTACGCTTCTATATATGTAAAAGATGAACTTGCTCGTATTGAGGGTGCCAGTGATGTAAACGTTTATGGTGCAGCTTCTTATTCTATGAGAGTTTGGTTAGATCCTGTTAAAATGGCTAACTATAAATTGTCTGCATCAGAAGTTATCGCTGCTATTCAAGCTCAAAATACGCAAGCCGCAGTTGGGGACTTAGGTGCTGAACCTTTGAAAGAGCATAAAGATATTAAAATTACTCTTCGTACAAAAGGTCGTTTGACTGATGTTAAACAATTTGAAGATATCGTTGTTTACTCTAATACTGATGGTTCAAACGTAAAACTTAAAGATATTGCTAGAATTGAACTGGGTGCTGAAAATTATGCAAGTGGTTCATATATCGGGGGTAAATCTTCTGCATTGATTGTTATTAAACAATTACCAGAAGCAAATTCTATTGATTTGGCAAACAAATCAGCTAAAAGATTAAAAGAATTAAGTAAGTCATTTCCAAAAGGCATGGAATATAAGATTGAACATGATGAAACTGAATTTATTCGTGAGTCAATCAAAGAGGTAGAATATGCTATCGCAATTGCAGTTGCACTTGTTGCTGCTGTAACATATTTATTCTTAGGCTCTGCAAGAGCTGCGTTTATTCCTCTTTGTGCAATTCCTGTTTCATTGATTGGGGTATTTATTTTCGTAGGTTTATTCGGTTTTTCAATAAACTTACTGATGTTGTTCGGTTTGGTACTGGCAGTAGGTCTGGTAGTAGATGATGCTATCGTTGTACTCGAGAATGCTCAGCGACATATTCAGATGGGTAAAGATAAAAAAGAAGCTACTATCATTACTATGATTGAGGTAACTGGTGCGATTGTTGCAACAACATTGGTTTTGATGGCGGTATTTGTTCCAGTATGTTTCATTCCTGGTATCAACGGTCAAATGTTTAGACAATTTGCTGTTTGTATTGCTTGTTCAATGGGCTTGTCTGCGATTGTTGCGCTTTCATTATCACCTGCATTATGTGCAATGATTTTGAAAAATGGCGATGCTTACGAAGAAGAGAAAGAATATATCAAAAAATTTAATGAATGGTTTAACAAAGTTAGAGAACAATATTTACACGCAGTTCACTACTTTGTAGATTCCCCAAAACATACAATGGTAACATTAGGTTCGTTAATTGTTGTTGCTTTAGTGATTTCTCATATCATTCCAACAGGTTTTATTCCTCAAGAAGACCAAGGTGCGGTATTTGCTCAAATTCAATTGCCAGATGGTGCTTCAACATTGAGAACAAAAGAAGTTGCGACTACTGTTGAAAAAGGTATCAATGAAATTCCAGGTGTTGAACAAACAATTAACATTATTGGATTTGCTGGTGAAAATACAGCGTTTATTGTTGCTCAGTTAAAACCATGGTCAAAACGTGGACGTAAAGAATCTTCTGATGCGGTTGTTGCAAATATCAGAGCTAGATTTTCAAACTTCCCTGCAGCGAAAGTTGTAGCGTTCCAACCTACATCAATTCCAGGTTTAGGTTCATTCGGTGGTTTTGAATACCAGTTGCTTGATAAAGGTGATAGAACGCCTCAAGAATTGTATGACGAGTCATTGAAACTTATTCGTGCTGCGAATATGGATAAGAGTTTGACATCGGTGTTCTCAACTTATACAGCGACATTGCCACAAATTTTGGTTAAAGTTGATGAACAACAGGCTATGGCTCAAAATGTTTCTGTAAGTGAAATTTACAGAACTATGGCAGCTGTTTATGGTACAACATACGTAAACGACTTTAATAAATTCGGGCGTGTATATCGTGTTATGTTGCAAGCCGATGCTGATTATAGAACAGCAGAACCTGATTTGAAGAGATTATTTGTTAAAAATAACAGAGGTGATATGGTTCCATTATCATCAATGGTTAAGTTTGAACCAATCGTTGGACCTTACAGTTTAACAAGATTTAATATGTACAATGCCGTAACAATCAACGGTCAAGGTGCCGGAAGTACTTCTTCTGGTCAAGCAATGAAGGCTATGGCAAATCTTTCTGATAGGATTTTACCAAAAGATATGGGCTTTGCTTGGTCTGGTAGTTCTCAACAAGAACAAGAATCTACTGGTCAAATCGGCTTTATCTTGGCTTTATGTTTTACATTCGTATACTTATTCTTAGTTGCGTTATATGAAAGCTGGACATTACCGATTGCCGTAATGTTAATTGCTCCGGTATCAATGGTTGGTGCGTTATTTGCTCAATATGTTGCAGGTTATACTTTAGACTTGTACTGTCAAATCGGTCTTGTCGTACTGATTGGTTTAAGTACAAAACAAGCAATTCTGATTATTGAGTTTGCGAAAGAAGCTTTTGAGCGAAACGGCGGTGATGAAGTTGCCGCAGCAATGGAAGCGGCTCAATTAAGATTTAGAGCAGTTATGATGACTAATATTGCCTTTATCTTAGGGGTTGTTCCATTAATCTTTGCATCAGGTGCTGGTTCTGTAAGTAGACACTCTGTTGGTATGACAGTGTTCGGTGGTATGATTGCCGTAGCGTTTGCAGGTACTATGCTTGTTCCCGCATTCTTTGTTTGCGTTCAAAGAATGAAGAGATTTTCACATAACTATATTGAAAAAAGAAAAGAGGCTAAAAATGAAAATAAATAATAAAATTTTATTATTAGCTTTAGTTCTTATGTTATCGTTATCTACTTGTTTTGCAAGTGATAATAAAAAAGATGACAATGCTAACATTAAAAATATTGGAAATGTAGTTAAAAAAGAAGAATATCCAAATTCAGAAAATGTTGCGCCTGTTGTAAACAAACAACAAGGTGAGGACACATATGTTGTCGAAGGGTCTGTAGAAAAAAATATTGATATTACATTAAATGAATGTATAAGATTTGCTCTTGGTAATAACCCTAAAATCAGAGAATCAATGGAAGATATTATTGCTTCTGATGCAAGAGTAAGACAAGCTTGGTCTAACTGGTTTCCGCAATTAAATTGGCAAACTGGTTATACGAGAATTAAACAATTGCAATTAGCAGACTTATTGGGTAGTGGTGGTGCTAGACCATATAACTACTACGTTTTAGGACAAATCTCATTATCTGAAATGCTTTATGACTTTGGTGTAACTCAAAATAAGGTTACTATCCAAAAGTTAGAAAGAGATGCTTATAAAATCAATTTAACTTCAACAATCAATGACGTAATTATGAACGTAAAAAATGATTACTATAATCTTTTGTATGCTTATGACAGACGTGATGTTGCAGAAGATACAGTTAAAAAGTTTGAAATGTTCTACAACCAAGCAAAAGCGTTCTATGAAATTGGTACAAATCCAAAAGTTGACGTTACAATTGCTGAAGTTAATTTAAGTAATGCTAAATTAGAACTTATTCAAGCAAATAATGCTGTTGATGTTGCAGTTGCTAAATTAAATAATTCTATTGGACTACCATACAAAACTCAATACAATGTTAGAGAAAGATTACAATACTATCCTGTTACAGTAACTTTAGACGAGGCTGTTTCTATTGCTGAAAAATCAAGACCAGATTTATTGATTTTAGGAAAAAAAGTAGAAGCCGCAAAACAAAATTGGAAATTAGCTAAAAAAGCTTATTATCCAAACATTTCTGTTGAAGGTCAAGTTGCAGTTGGTGGTAAAACCCCAACCTCTACATATGGATACAACTTGGGTGGATATTTGAACTTTCCTACTGTTAACGGCATGTTGATTAAAAACCAAATTAAAGAAGCAAGAGCTAGTTATGATAGAGAAATGGCAAGAGCTGAATCTTCAAGAAACAATATTTTCCTTGAAATTCAACAAGCGTATTACACTCTAGATGAAAAGAAAAGCCAAATTCCTGTTGCTTTCTTGAACGTAAAAAAAGCAAAAGAAAACTATGAATTATCATATGGAAGATATAAAGTAGGTGTTGGTAATCCTACAGAACTTAAAGATGCGCAAGTATCATATCAAAATGCTCAATTGTCATACTATAACACGCTTTATCAATACAATTCTGCAAGAGCTAAGCTAGAAAAAGCTATCGGCAGAAACCTTGTTGATAAAGATATGGTTATTAATTTAGAGAAGTAAATGCATCTTGAACAATTTGTTCTGGGATAATTTCATTATCTAATTCTTTATCTGACAACAAAATTAGATATTCAATGTTGCCGTGAGGACCTTTGATTGGTGAATATGTTAGGTCATTAATTTTTAGGTCTAAACTTCTGGCATGAGAAATGACGTTGTTTATAATATCAAGGTGCACTTTTGGATTTCTTACCACTCCACCTTTTTCTACAAGGTCTTTTCCTGCTTCAAATTGTGGCTTGATTAAACATACCATTTGAAAATCTTTTTCACGAATAAGTTTTTTGAAATTTTCTAAAACTTTAGTTAATGAGATAAAAGATACATCGCAAACAAGAAGTTCTGCTTTTTTGTCGTTTTCGTCATAAACTTCATTTAATTTACAGTTTTTTAAGTTGCAACCTTCAATGACTTTTACTTGTTTGTGTGAACGAAATTTCCAGTCAATTTGATTGTGCCCAACGTCAACTGAATAAACAAATTTAGCGCCATTTTGAAGCAAACAATCTGTAAATCCGCCTGTTGATGCACCTGCATCAATACAAATTTTGCCTTCAGGGTTTACGTTAAATGCTTTTAATGCTTTTTCTAATTTAAAGCCACCTCTTGATACGTAAGGCATTGATTTTACTCTGATTTCATATTCTTTTTCTGTGTTAATTTGATATCCAGCTTTTGTAATTCTTTCATCATTGATTAGTACATCACCAGCTAAAATTGCTGATGAAGCTTTGCTTTTGTTTTCAAAATATCCTAAGCTTACTAAATATGTATCAAGTCGTTCTTTTTTCAAAATTCAAATACCTTATGTGCGTTATTTGTAGTTACTTCCATAACATGTTCTACTGATGTTTCACGTAATCTTGCAATTTCTTCTGCTACAAGTTTTGTGTATGCAGGTTGATTTGTTGTTCCACGATATGGGTGAGGAGTTAAATATGGTGCATCTGTTTCTAGTAGTAGATAATTTTCATCAATGTTTTTTGCAACTTCTTTCATTTTTTTCGCATTTTTAAAAGTTACAACGCCCCCAAGAGAAATAAACCAGCCTTCTTTTATACATTCATTTGCAAATTCTAAACTGCCTGAAAAACAGTGCATGATTACTTTAGAGTTGTTTTCCTTGTATTCTTTTATGATATCAAAAGTATCTTTATGAGCTTCTCTATCGTGAACATTTATTGGTAAATTCAGTTCATTTGCAAGTTTAATTTGTTTTATAAAAATATCCTTTTGTAAATCAATAAAAGTTTTATCCCAATAATAATCAAGCCCAATTTCGCCAATACCAATAATTTTTTTGTTTTGAGTAACTTTTTCTCTGATTTCATCTAAAATATCGTCATTCCAAGTTTTTGCTTCTTCTGGAAAAACTCCTAGCATTCCATAGACTTGTTCGTATTTATTAGAAAGTTCTATGATTTTATCAAAACTTTTTACATCTGCTGAGGGAATAATTATTTTTTTTACGTCATTTTTAATTGCATTCTTCAATATTTCATCTAGTGAAATATCTTCTATCATATCAATATGCGAATGTGTATCTACAATGTAATTATTTTCCATAAAAAAATTATAACATGAATATTTTGTTACAAAAGTAACACAAATGTTATAAACTAAAAAAATAGTGGTACTTATAGTATATATAGACTAACACTGGAGAATTAGAACTTATAAATAAGGTCTAAAGGATTAGAAAACACCCCAAACGAAAGGATTCTGCATACTAGAAGTATCGTAGAGAGTTAAGACTAACACATATTAGATGTCTCTGAATTGTGCGTTTGCAAAATTTGGAGAGTGCCACGTTGACTTTTTCGTGGTGAGGATTATATAAAAAGTATGGACAAATTTAATTTTCAAAATGACAAAGAATTAAATTATAAAACGTCTTTTTCAAAAACTGGAGAAGCGATAGTATTTACTATGTGTTCAGATAATTCTCCTTTTAAACACGAAGATAAACCAAAAGCTGAAAATTCTTTCATTTATAATTACGAATTCACTAAAGAAAGTTCTATTATTCTTGACTGGAAACGTTCTTGCTTGAAGAAAAATTCTTAGTTCAAAATTTTAAATTTGTTTTCAAATTTTTATAAACATTTTTCATTCAAAATGTTGATAAATAATGTTTTTATTTTTGCTCATGATAAAATTATATTATGGAATATACGTACGAAGAAGCTATATCACAAATTAGGGATAGAATTGATATTGTTGAAATTATATCAGAAGATGTAATTTTAAAACAAAAGGGTCAAAGTTATTGGGGTTGTTGTCCGTTTCACGGTGAAAAAACTCCATCTTTTTGTGTTACGCCTTCAAAAGGTATTTTTCACTGTTTTGGTTGTGGCGTTGGTGGCGATGCTATTACGTTTTTGATGAAAATCAGAAATTGGGATTTTAACGAAACAATTAAATTTTTGGCTGATAAGTATGGTGTTGAATTACCAAAGTTCAAAGGTAAATCAGGTCAATTTGCAGAGGTTAAAGATGGTGCGTTAGAGGCTTCAAAACAAGCTGTATCAATCTTTAAACAATCACTTTTTGATTTACCAGATAATTCGCCTATTCTTGAATATTTGCACGGTAGAGACATTGACGAAAATGTTATCGAAAAATATTCTTTAGGTTTGGGTTTGAAAGAGCCTAATTATCTATACAAAAAACTAAAAAAAGATTTTTCTGATGAAGTTTTAGAAGCTTCGGGTCTTGTGATTAAAGGTAATCACGGATATGTTGATAGATTTAGAAACAGAGTTATAATTCCTATTCAAGATGAAAAAGGTAATTATGTTGCCTTTGGTGCAAGAGCTGTAGAAGCTGGTCAAAATCCAAAATACTTAAACTCACCAGATACAATTATCTATAATAAAAGTCGAATTTTATATGGACTTTATACTGCAAAAGAATCTATCAAAGAAAATGATGCGGTAATTATTATGGAAGGCTATTTTGATGTTATTTCAGCGCAAGCTCACGGTATAGAAAACTGTGTTGCATCTTGCGGTACTTCCTTAACAGCTGATCACGTCAAACTTCTTTCAAGATACACAAAATCAAGAAGAGTTTATTTGTCTTTTGATACAGATACAGCAGGTGTAAACGCAACAAATAGAGGTGCGGAATTAATTAAAAAAGCATTTGTTGGACTTGGTAAAGTAAAACAGTTTGACGAATCGCATCTTGCCGTTGATGATGATAAATATTCTTGCGAAATTCGTGTAATTTCTCCTCCTCGTGGAAAAGACCCAGATGAATTTATTCGTGAAGAAGGTGCTGAAAGTTTTAGAAAATATATTGATAATGCACCATTATTGATAGATTTTCAATTAAATCAAATTTTAAAACATAAAAATGAGGCAAATACACCTCAAAAAAAATCAGCTCTAATTAAGTCTATAATACCGATTTTGCAAGATATTCAAAATGATATTATCAGAACTGAGTACATAAAATTAGTGTCCTCATCTTTACATGTTGATGAAATTGCCTTATCAAAAGAGGTACAAAGAACACTTAATCAAAATTTCGGGGCTGAAATTAATGTTAAGAAAATTGTAACAAAATCATCAAATATAGAGGTAAAAACGCAAAAAAATATACTCTCCTTGTATTTAATAAATAGTAGCCCTTTGAATTTCAGTCAAATCGCTGAAATGATAAGTGAAGTACAATTCACAGATGAAAAGTTAATAATTGTAAAAGATACAATTGACAAATTAATTGATACCGTAAATAATGTAAGAGAATTAACTGAAAGTTTATTTGAAACCTTTAATTCTCATGAAGATATACAATCTATAATATCAGAATTAATCGTAATTTCGGATTCATTTAACGACTTATCAATTGAAGATTTTCAAGCTGTAGTGAAAGAAAACATCAATAAACTTGAGTCTGTAAAAAGAGAAATAGAACAAAAAGAGTTAAAAGAACTTTATGATGATGTAAACGACGACGAAATTGAGTCGATGAAAGTTCAGATTCATCTTAGAGACCAAATTAGAAATCAATTAAGAACTGGAGATAATAATGACTAGAAAAAGACAATCTAATTCATCTATAACAAATGTAATGGAAGATGATGAAAATATAGATATGTTAGATTTAGACAATGATAAAGCAGAAGATGCTGGTGCTGATTCTTACATGAATGTTGATATCAGTACTGATAATATCGAGGATATTGTTTCAACTAAAATGGAGCCTAAAAACCATTATGATGAGATTTATCTTCTTGATACACCAGAAGATTCTTCTCAAGATGATTTAGAATTGCCAAAAGGTGTTACAGTTGATGACCCTGTAAGACTTTATTTGCGTGAAATTGGTCGTATTAAATTATTATCGGCAAATGAAGAAATTGAATTAGCCAGAACTATCATTAAAGGTGGTACTCCTGGTGCTATTGCTAAAAGAAAATTAGTTCAAGCCAACTTACGTTTGGTTGTAAGTATTGCTAAAAAATATGTTGGTAGAGGTATGTTATTCCTAGACCTTATCCAAGAAGGTAATTTAGGTTTAATCCGTGCTGCTGAAAAATTCGACCACGAAAGAGGTTTCAAATTCTCAACTTATGCAACATGGTGGATTAGACAAGCTATCACTCGTGCTATTGCAGATCAAGCTAGAACAATCCGTATTCCAGTTCACATGGTTGAAACTATCAACAAGTTGAAAAAAGTTACTAGAAAACTCGCTCAAGAATTATCAAGAAAACCAACTGAAGAAGAACTTGCAGTTGAAATGGGTGTTTCTATTCCAAAATTAAGAGAAATTATTAAAATTGCTCAAGAACCTTTGTCTCTTGAAACTCCAATTGGTCAAGAAGAAGATTCTAGATTAGGTGATTTTATCGAAGATAAAGAGGCTGATGCACCAATTAAAACTGTTGCTTCTGAACTTTTAAGAGAAGACTTAGCAGAAGTTTTATGTACGCTTTCTCCAAGAGAACGTGATGTATTAAGATTGCGTTTTGGTATGGACGACGGTCGTCAAAGAACTTTGGAAGAAGTTGGTCAATTGTTCGGTGTTACTCGTGAACGTATCCGTCAAATTGAAGCAAAAGCTTTAAGAAAATTAAGACACCCAAATAGAAGTAAACGTTTAAGAGAATACGTTGAAATTTAGTTCTTATTATGAATAATAATATTGACTCACGATACATAAAAGCTATAATTTTCGCATTTGCGTTAATTGTTGCTGTGTTTGTTTTTAATTCAAAAGTTTTAAATAATGTTTCTTTGAAAAATAATCAGGCAGAAGAAACAACAGGTGTTCCTATGCCAGCACCTGTTGCTATTTCTCCGGAAGAAATGGCAAATAACTATCTTTCAAATGCGGTTGATGCCTCAGGTGGTTATTCAATTTGGAAAACTATGCCTGTAAGTGTTAATGTTCAAAATAATTCTTTTAAAGATACTGTTAAACAAGCTTTTGAGGCATACAATAATACCTTTGCTGGTATATTACAATTTACATTTACTGATAATGCAAATGAAGCACAGATTAAAGTATCTTTCCACGATAGATTAGAACTTTCAAATTCTGACCAGTTTGTAGCAGGTGTTACAAATAATTTCTCATCTGGTAAAGATATTCAATCGTCTACAATAAAACTTTTGACTCAGAAAAATGGTGTGAAATTATCTTCAACATCTATTTATAACACTGCTCTTCACGAAATTGGTCATGCAATCGGGATTAACGGTCATAGCGATGATAAGGGTGATGTTATGTATCCTCAAACAGATTCTATAAATATGGCAAAGTTTTCTGTTAGAGATATTGCGACTATAAAAATTATGTATTCAAATAATGAACAATTGATTTCTCAAAATACAGCATCAGCTGGTTCTGAAAAATTGCAAGAGGCTATTAAATATACTCAACAAGTTCCAAATAAAACTACTGGCTGGATAAATTTGGGTAATGTTTATTATGATTTGAAAATGTTACCAGAAGCTTTGGAGGCGTACAAGAAAGCTCTTAATATTGACCCTTCTGATTCAAATATTTACGCTTCTATGGCGAGTTGTTATTATTCATCTAAAAAATATGATACAGCGGCTCAGTTTTATGAATACGCAAAAGAAAGAACTTATGATACTGTTGAAATTGAAAATTATGAAGCTATGATTGCGTTATCAAAATTGTCTGGTCAACATTATGAGGAAGCTTATAACTTATATTCAAATTTGGTTAATAAATATCCAAATAAAAAAGATTATTTTATAAATTATCTGTATCTTTGCACATATTTGAAAAAACCTGAAGGCAGAGAGAAATTACAGGCATTTTTACAAATGCACCCAGAAGCAAATTCTGACCCTAGTATTCAGCAGTATAAAAGTTATTATAAATTAAATTAAATAGTAAAAGAGAGGCGAAGCCGTTGGCTTCGCCTCTCTTTTACTTGTACCTTTTTACAACACACTAACGATGAGTGTTTGAAGAACTTGTAATACGATAATCGCAATGATTGGAGAAAAATCTAACCCCCCGATTGGTGGAATAAATCTTCTGAACAAGTCCAACCAAACGTCAGTAATAATTCTAATGGTTTTTGTTGGTTGTGCTTCCCAATTTATGCTTGGAATCCATGTCATGAAAATTCTAACAATAATTAAAATTTCATAAAAATAAAACAAGTTATAAATTGCATTTTTTAACATAATATATCCTTATTAAGTTTAAAAAAAAGGTCAAAGTCATGCTTCAACCTCTTTTTTAATATCATAAATTACATTTGAGAGTCAGTGCTTGTAGTTTTGCAAGCGCAGTGTCTTTCAGCAGGAATGTTTTCGATTACTGTGAATAACAATTTTTTAACTCTATCTAAGTTTTGTTCAAATACTCTGCAAACTTCGTGGTGAGAAACAGGAGGAACATCACCAACTAAACCGCAATCATGGTCAGTGATTAGTGAGATGTTCAATGGGCACATATCCATTTCTCTTACTAAGTAGTTTTCTGGAAATGCTGTCATACCGATTACGTCCCAACCTTGAGCTGTAAAGAATTTTGATTCAGCTTTTGTTGAAAATCTTGGTCCATTGATAACTGTCATTGTACCTGTTTCGTGAACTGTAATACCCATATCTTTAGCAACTTTAATAGCTAATTCTCTTAATTCTGGGCAATACAAATCAGTTGGAGATGGGTGGTGAACAATTGGTCCTTCAAAGAATGTTGATTTTCTGCCATCAGTCCAATCTACGAATTGATCACAAATTACGAAATCACCAGGATTGATGTGTTTTTGTAAGCTACCACAAGCACATGGTGAAATAACTCTTTCGCAACCAGCGTATTTCATAGCCCATACGTTTGCTCTATAGTTAATTAAGTGAGGAAGAATAGTATGGTTTCTACCATGACGTGGCATAAATGCAACCTTTGTATTACCAATTGTACCAATCATTAAGCTGTCGCTTGGCATACCATAAGGTGTTTCAACTCTTACTTCTTCAACGTCGTCTAAAAATTTGTATAAACCAGAACCACCAAACACACCGATTTTTGCTAAGTTTTTAGTTTCCATAAATTTTCCCTTCTTTTATTTTAAACACTAATACTATTTTAATTAATATACTTATTCTAACATAAATAAATTTTTTTATTAATAATTTTTCTTTTTATTATTTGTGGCTTTTTCAAGGTAGTCTCTTGCAAGTGCGTAACTACCGTATGTTGTGTCTAAATCAACTTTTCCATTGTAATAGACATTAAATTTATATTTATCAGGTCTGTCTCCAGAAGCACTGTTAGGGTGTCCTGAACCATTTATATCAACTTCTACAGTCATAATTGGCTCGGTTCTATTTGTTGTTGAACAATTATTGTTTATTGTTGCAATCCAAGTCATACCGTTGTTTGTTGTGTAAGAACATTTACTTGCATCACACGTTGCAGAAGTTACGTTCATTGAACAGCAGAAACTTCTTACTAGTTTAGGACCAGTTGTACATTTGCAGTTTTTGGTAAGTGCTTCGTACTCCCATGCCAGAGAATCTGTTTCTGAATATGTTGTTATAGTACTTCCACTGTAAGTGTGCTTTGTTCCGGTTGTTGTGTACAAAAATCCTTTTGGAATTGGTACATCAGAACTTATTAATTCTGATGCTGGATAAATTGTGTCGTTGTTAATTAAGTTGTCTACAGTTGTAGAAGTTATGTTATATGCGTTTCTAAAAGGTGTTTTTACAGAACTCGGAGTTATGTTTGTCGCAGCAGGGATAAGTATAGCAACGATAACACTCAGAAGTGTTAAGGTTATGACGGCTTCTGCTAATGTAAAAGCTTTAAATACTCTTGTTTTCAATTTGTCTCCTTGTTAATTATTTCTTTTATTACTTAAAGCATCTGACAATATTTTTTCAGCATCTGAGTCAACTTTAATTTTTCCATCATAGTAAATTTCAAAAACAAATCTTGTTTTTTTGTATCCGGAAGCTGTGATTTGTTTATTTCTTCCGCCCCATTTGTTATCAACGTCAACTGTAATATTAAAAACAGATTTAGTCAAATCTGTAGTTGTTTGACTCGCATCGACTGTATGCCATCTTATGCCGTCTGTTGTTTCAAAGTCGCAAGTCGTTTTGTTGCTTGTTGTGGAGCACATTTGTGTGTTAGCATTTTTTACTGTATTTAATGAACAGCAGAATAGCATTGATAATTTGTTGTGCGCTGTGCTGTAACAGTTGCAAACTTTTGAATTATTTATACCGGAAAATGATTCTTGAATTGTGTATTCAAGCATTTGATTGTTAGCAGGGTATTGATAATTTAAAAATCCACTAGGTGATGTGTTATGTGCAAATTGTGTTGCATTTACATCTTTTAGAGTTATGTCTGACGGATAAAATCTTTCATTACCTGCAAGTTCTGCAATAACTTGTTCTGTCGTGTTGTATGCCTTTTTTAGTAAAACTTTTTCTGTACTAGGTCTACTTGCTGTTATAACTGGTAAAACGATAATTGCAATTGCGCTTAAAATAACAACTGTCAACATAACTTCTGCTAAGGTAAATCCTATGTGTTTAGTGAGTTTATTCATAGTCTAATCCCTGCCATATCTGTCGTCTTCAATATCTGGACGACGTTTATTGTTTGTAGGATTTTTCAAGAAAGTTAAACCTTTTGGTGAAAGAGTTTTGTTAACTTCAACTTTCCCGTTATAATAAACATTTATATGGTATTGGTCAGGAATATTAACACCTGTATTTGTGTTAGGTTCTCCAGAGCCGTTTACATCTACCATTATTGTTAACATTGGACTTACGCCAGATATAGAATGACAGCAAGTCGGAGTGTATGATGCTGCGTTTTGGCTTTGAGTTACAATCCATTGCATGCCGTCTGTGGTTGTAAAGTTACAAGAATAATCTGAACAAGTTGCTCTTGTCGTATTTAAAGATGCACAAAAAGTTCTTACTAGTTTTGCACCAGTTGTACATTTAGAATTGTCTACCAAATCGTGATACGCATAATACGTTGCCTTCATATTTGGGTTAGATGTATCACCAAGTCCAGTTTCTAAGAAACCTCTTTGACATTCTTGAGTTAAATTATTACAAGTTAAATTTTGGTAGCTAACCGGATATAAGTTATCGTCGTTAATAAGGTTGCTAACAGTGTTTTCTATAGTTGAATAAGCTTTTTTGAAAAGTACTTTTTCAGAACTTGGTCTGTTTGTACTTACGGCAGGAATTACATGTGCAGCAATGATTGAAAGTAGTATCAAAGTGATAACTGCTTCTGCCAAAGTGAATGCTTTTTTAGTGTTTTGTAACATTCTCCGAACTCCTTGCTATTATTATACCATGAAGATTTCAACAAGCGCAATATTAACCAAAATTAAACCTCTTAACTTGATTTTTTAAATTGTTTATTGTACACTAATAATACACTTAGTCTTTTTTAAGATTTACAATTTAGAAATTTAAGGGAAATCCAACAAATGATAAAAAAAATTATGTTAACTATTATCACATTAGTGATGTTAGTATGCCCCAATTTAAAAGCTAACGCAAATAATGTAGACTATGTAAAAGCAAAAATCGTAAAATCAGCTATTGAATTGGGTATTGATCCAGCTTTAGCATTAAGTATTGCTAAAACAGAATCAGGTTTTAGACATGATACAACTAGCCACAGAGGTGCTGTTGGTGTATTCCAATTAATGCCTTCTACTGCAAAACGTCTTGGTGTTAATCCTTATTATTTAAGTGATAATATCAAAGGTGGTTTGATGTATTACAAGATGATGTACAAAATGTACGGTTCAACAGAATTAGCATTGGCAGCTTATAATGCAGGTCCTGTTGCTGTAAAAAGATACAACAGAACAGTTCCACCGATTGGTGAAACAAGAAAATTTGTAAGATCAATTATGAAAGAGTATTCTTACCAAAAAACTAATCCAGATAAGGCAATCAGAAGTGTTCCTAAAAAAACACCTCCAAAATTCTCTTTTGATGTAACTCCAGTAGCAAAATCAAAACCTTATGTTACAACAGTTCCTTCAACAAACAAGCCTATCGCTTCTGTAGTTCCAGTAGTTAAGATACAAAAAGTAAATCATACTCATATTAATGAAAATGCTAATGGGGTTTTACAAATTTAATTTTACTGGTATGATATAGAAGAAGAGAGTTTTAATAGTAGGAAATATGTTTAACGAGACAAGAACACATGAAATAACAGTCGATACAGTTATCTTATCTATGTTTGATGATGAATTAAAAGTATTGCTTATTAAACGTCATACAGAACCTTTTAAAGATAAATGGGCTATACCTGGTGGTTATGTGCGTATGAGCGAAAACTTAGACCAAGCAGCAGAGAGAGTTTTAAAAGAACGAACTGGTGTTGAAAACGTATTCTTAGAACAGTTATACACATTTGGTGATCCTCTTCGACACCCTACTTCAAGAGTTATTACTTGTGCTTATTTTGCACTTGTTAGAGCAAAAGATGTTCAAATCTTCTCTGATCCAGATGTTGCTTGGCACAATGTTAATGACTTACCACCTTTAGCTTTTGACCATAATCAAATTATCACTTATTCTCGTAAAGCTACAAGAGAAAGATTAGAAGTTTGTCCTGTTGCATATCAATTATTGAATGAAAAATTCACTTTAACAGAAATGCAAAAAGCTTATGAATTAATTATGGGCAAACAATTAGATAAACGTAATTTTAGAAAAAAAGTTCTTTGCACTGAGGGTTTAATTGAACTTAATGAGTTCTCAAAATCTACTTCTAAACGCCCTGCAAGACTTTATACATTTGATAAAATTAACCTTGATTCTATAAGAGGTCATTTTATTATTAGTAACAAGGAGAAAGTATGTTAGCTTTTATTTGGATATTACAAATTGTTTCAGCTATATTATTAATCGTATTAATTCTATTACATTCACCTAAAGGTGATGGTATTGCAGCAATTGGTGGTGCATCTCAAATGTTCTCATCACAAAAATCAGCTGAAAAAGGTTTGAATAAATTGACTGCATACGTTAGTGCTGTATTTTTAGTTTGTACATTCTTATTAGGTTTCGGAATCGTAGGTTAGATACGTTCCTATGTTATACAAACGTTGGTATGATAAAAATCCTAAACTAAGTGAATTGGTTTCTTATTTAGAAGAGCAAGATGCAGAAATTCAAGATGCTTTTTCGCAACATTTGTTGCAAATTTTGATGTACGAATTTAATTTTGATTTGGATAAAGAAATTAGTAAGTTGGCTCAACCTTGCGATTATTCTTATAACCGTTGGTATGACGAAAATATTGAACTTTTTACTATTCTTCAATTTATAAAGACATTGACTGATGATGAGCAATCATATCTTGTTGATAGTGTTGTATCTCACGTTTTAATTGAAAATATGAAAGAGTTGAACAATGATTAAAAAAATTCTTGTAACTGGTGCAACTCGTGGTATTGGACGTAAAATTTTTGAAGAAATGTTATCAGTTGGTGAAGTTTTTGGACTTGCAAGAAATGCAGAAAAGTTAGAAGAGTTAAAAACTTTAGGTGCAAAAGATGTTCTTCAATGTGATATTTTAAATGATGTTGAAGGCGCAAAAGAGTTTATTTATAACAATGGTATAAATGTTTTAGTAAATAATGCAGGTATTTATAATTATTCTGCGCTTGTTGACGAAGATGAAAATGTTGTGAGAAATATTATCCGAACTAACGTTGAGGCTCCAATTATTCTTTCAAAATATGTTTTAAAAAATATGAAAGAACAAAAATGGGGTAGAATTATTAATATCGGTTCGATTTCGGGTGTTATGGGAGAAGCGAACGCTTCGGTTTATTCTGCATCAAAGGCTTCTTTAATTGGATTTTCAAAAGCTTTAGCATTAGAGATTGCGCAAGATAATATTACTGTTAATACAATTAATGCAGGTTGGGTTGATACAGAATTAGGTAATGAGTCAATTGATGAGTCTGAGTTTTCAAAAGAAGAAATTATGGAGATTATTCCTCAAAAACGTTTTGTTACGCCAGAAGAAATTGCAAGATTGATTAAATATTTGATTTCTGATGATGCAAGAGGAATTACTGGTCAATCAATAAATCTTTGCGCTGGCTTAAGTGTTGGATATTAGGAATAAAATTTACATGTTAAAAGGCGAAATTTTTACTACGTAAAAATTTCGCCTTTTTTCTTACCTCAAGTCCGGTTTTTATCCCGTCATTAGCTATATTGTCTTAGATTTGTTAATAGTCTTTGACACATATTTTAAGTGTCCTTTACTACTATACATTATTTTTGAAAATTTTCTATAATTCTTGAGAGCTATTTTTTGCAGATTTCCAAAGTTTATCAAATTCTTCAAAGGAGTATTCTGTCAAAGGTTTTGTAGCTAATTCTTCCATTTTTCTAAAACGTTTCATAAATTTTCTATTAGCAGTAATCAAGCATTGTTCAGCATCAAGTTTATGCCATCTTGCTAAATTTACAACGGCAAAAAAAATGTCGCCCATTTCTTCTTCCATGTGTGTTGAATTATTTTCTTTACAAGCTTCGTCAAATTCTTTAAATTCAGACTCAATACATTCTTTAAGTGTTTCTCTTTTATCCCATTCAAAACCTACTTTTACAGCTCTTTTAGAAATTTTTTGAGCGGTCATAAGTGCTGATTGAGATGTTGAAATTCCGTCCATTTGTGATTTGCGCTCTGTTTTTTCTTCCTGTTTAAGTTTATCCCAATTCACTACAACATCGTCAGCTGAATTAACTTTAGCATTTCCAAAAACGTGTGGATGTCTATGAATAAGTTTGTCTTTCAATTCTTTTGCGACATCATCTAGTGTAAACTCATTGTGTTCTGTTGCGATTTGAGAATGCAAAAGAACTTGTAGAAGTACATCTCCTAGTTCTTCTCTCAAATGTGTAGGGTCTTTTTCGTCAATGGCATCGACTGCCTCATAAGCTTCTTCAATCATATTTGGACGGAGAGAAGTGTGAGTTTGTTCTCTATCCCAAGGACAGCCATTTTCTGAACGTAAAATTCTTACCACTTCAATTAATTCTTCTAAATTTTTATATTGCATAAATTTTTACCTCAATTTTCATGTCTATGCTACAATAAAAACTATGAAAAGAAAACCGATAGTAGCAATAGTTGGAAGACCAAATGTAGGCAAATCTACCTTTGTTAATCGTCTTTTGGGTAAGCGCCATTCAATCGTTGATGATCAACCAGGGGTTACTCGTGATAGAATTTACACTGATGTTGAATGGCAAAATAAATGGTTCACAGTAATCGATACTGGTGGAATTATTCCTGATGATGACGATGAAATTATGAACTCAATTTTTGACCAAGCAAAAATTGCTTGCGAAGAAGCAGATAAAATTATCTTTGTTGTTGACGGTAAAGACGGTGTTCATCCGGTTGATGAAGCTATTGCAAATATTTTGCGTATGACAGACAAACCTGTTTTCTTGGTAGTAAACAAGATTGACTCTTACCTTGAAAACAATATGTGCGCTGATTTCTATTCATTAGCTATTGGTGAGCCTCACGCAATTTCTGCCCTTCATGGTTCTGGTGGAGTTGGTGATATCTTAGAATTAATTACAGAAGATTTTGAAATTAACGACGAAAAAGAAGATGATGATGGCAGAATTAAAATCGCTATCGTTGGTCGCCCTAATGTTGGTAAATCTTCAATTACGAATGCTCTTTTGAATAAAGAACGTGTAATTGTTTCAGATGTTTCTGGTACAACTCGTGATAGTATCGACAGTTTAGTTCATTATGAAGGTAAAGAGTTTATTATCGTTGATACTGCAGGTATTCGTAAAAAAGCTAAAGTTGACTGGGGTGTAGAAAAATTCGCCGTTGATAGAGCAATCCGTTCTATCAGAGATTGTGATGTTGCTATACTTGTAATTGATGCTACTCTTGGTATTTCAGATCAAGATAAAAAAATTGCTTCAACAATTACAGAAGCTGGTAAAGGTATTATTATTGCAGTTAACAAATGGGATTTGATTGAGGATAAAAAATCAAATACGATTGGTGAATTTGATAAAAAAATCTCAAAAGATATTCCATTCCTTGAATATGCACCAAAAATTTATATCAGTGCAAAGACAAAACAAAGATTAACAAGCATTTATACAAAAACTCAAGAAGTTTACGAACAATGCACAAAACGTATTTCAACCGGTTTATTAAACAAAATCATTAACGAAGCATACGTTATGAATCCACCACAAAGTGTTAAAAATAAACGTCTTAAAATTCTTTATACAACACAAGTTGGGGTTAAGCCACCTACATTCGTTATTTTTGCAAACAATGCAGACTTATTAAAAGACCATTACAAAAGATATTTGGAAAACAAATTGAGAGAATCTTTCGGGTTCTTTGGTACTCCAATCCGTATTTCATTACGTGAACGTAAAATGAAAAATAAATAACTAGTAAGTAGAATTGATTAATCTTCTTGCAATTTCAACTGCCTCATTAAAAGATTGTTTATCTTCTAAAAGGTCGTTTTGTTCTACGTATTTTTTTACAATTTTACGAGCATAAGAACCTATTGCAATACCGTTTATCTCAACATTACAAAGCTTTGCTAATTCTTTTGTCTTAGAATTTGTTCCGCCTGAAAGCACGATATATACAGGTAAATTATTTTTTTGAACAACTTCCGCCATTGCAACTGCTTGAAGAGTTGTTTTGTAATCGTCAACTCCACCACTCATTGGATTTCCATCTGCTTGAATTATTGTTGAATAAGGTTTTCTGTTTTCTATAAGTCTTTTTATTCTCTCTATAACTTTATTGTCGCCCAAAATTGAACGGTCAATACAAAGACTCACCATGCCTGAATATTTACTTTCAATATATCTCCAGTTTTGTTCAACTTCATCTTCGTTGTCAGAACAAGCGTGAAGTTCGATACATTGTGGGTTATATTTTAAAACCTCTGGTAAAACTTCTTCTAAATCTTTAGTTTTTGAATAAGTTTCAATTGCGTTGTTAGGACAAGAAGAAATACATTGTTTACAACCAATACATTTGTTTTCATCAATAATAGAATTATGAATAGCGTTTTGAATACAAATATCTTCGCAAGCTAAGCAACTAATGCATTTTGATTGATTAATAGTTGCTTTCACTGTATGTGGGTCATCTTTTATTCCATAAGAAAAGCATAAAATTGCATTAGGACAAGTTTCTTTTGCAATCTTTGCAACTTTTTCGCTCATACATAAATCAAAGACTTTACAACCTGCTTCATAATAAATTTTCATCAATTTTGAAATAGAATTAATATCTTCATTTCCTGCGCCACAAACAAGTTTGAAATATTTATTTGATTTTAAAATTTTTTCTATCATATTGACCTCATGAAAATTATATGAGAAATAAAAAGTTTTACAAATTTTTTGTCAAGTCCGTAAAAATACGGACTTGAAATGATAAAAATAATTTTTTAAAATAGAAAGAAGCTCTTAATTATAATAATGATTAAATTTTCGCCTAGAAAGGATTAAAATGGCGAATTTTAAAGTGCCTTATGAATTTGTAGCGGGTACTAAAGCAAAGGCTGAAGAAGTAAATACAAATTTTTCGGCAATAAAAGAAGAATTAAATAAAAAATTAGATATTTCAAATGACGGTTATATAACGATTAAAGATGCTATATCTGATAATCAGCCAATAACAAAGGCTCAATTTGAAAGTACAAAAGAAGAAATAAATAATTCAATTGAATCAAAAATTGAAAATATTGCCTTAAAAAAAGAGTTTTTGTTCGAATCTGGAAATATAAATCTTGATGCGCAACCAGATTTATTAGATGTCGATGATGCAACTAAAGTTATCTTTAAGGTTGATGACGGAACAAATTTTAAGCCTCTAAAAGGCGTGCTTGCAAATGGTATATCTTTTGAAAGAACTATAATAGCTGATTTAAATGTGGGCGAATTACAAGATGGAATCTATAATCTATTTTTAGGCAAAGAAGGAGCCTGTATACCTCTAGCAAATAATATTTACAGACAAAAAACAATTCCAATTGCTCTCGTAGAAACATCTTTTAACCAGTCTGATTTATCTGAAAATGGTGTACTTGGAGGGGATAGTTTTGCAGTTAGTCTAAGTAATTGGAGTCGTCATCCTAACGGGATAGATGCGTATTTAGCGGTCGATAATAGTAAGTTGGGTAATGGAACTCAAATACTTTCAAATACTTTACCTTGTGATTTTGTGTTCTATAACCCAAATCCTTTAAAAGTATCAAAATTAAATATAGTTAATAGACATGCTGGAGATTGTTGGACTACTAAAGCTGGGGTTATATATGGGTCTAATGATAATAACAATTGGATACATATTACAACCTTTAAAAATACTACAGCAACAGGTGCAAGTGGTAATTTTGATATTTTAGTTAACTCAAATACTGCTTATAAATATCATAAAATTCAAATTACTGAATGTTATGGTTATGGGGCTTCTATTGCAAATTTGACTATTACTGCGACTCAGGTGATAGGGTCAAATCTTACAAATGCCGTATGGTTAGATCCATCAGTGAAACCTTACGTTTCTAAAAAGTATAATGGTTTAAGTTGGGAACAATTCGATTACGTGCCATTACCTCAAAATATAACAGTCAAAAATGGTCTAATTGTTTCTACAAATCAAATGGGTAATTATAATGATAATGGTTGGGATAATTATGTTACTTTACCGGATTTTTCCAGAAGTACAATATTAACTAAAAATGTAAATTTTATAGCTCCATTAAATGGTTGGATTTATAATGGCAAAAATTTAATTAGAACATTATTAAGAAATGAAATCTTTACCCCAAATGTTGAAGGGTGTATTTTTTATGCAATGAAAGGAGAGTAAAAATGTATTGCGATATAATAGATAATAAAATAGTAAATCCAAGTAACATAAGTGGCAAACGTGAATTTGATATTGACTATACTTACTTTATATCTTGTGCCGAAGGGTATTTAATTTATGACCCGATACAAGATGATATTATAATTAATTCTAATTTCAATGCTGAACAAAAACAAAGAAATATTGTTCAGCAAATAAAGAATTATGAAAATAAACTTGAAGAACTTGATAAAAAGAGAGTTCGAGCAATTTGTGAACCCTCTATCAAAGACGAAGAAACTCAAGAAACTTGGCTTGATTTCTATAATTCTCAGGTTGTTGAAATAAGAGAAAAAATATTAAATTTAAAAACTGAATTACAATAAGTTTGTGGGGATTTTTTAAATCCCCATTTTTTATGATATCTTATAAGTATGAAAAAGATTTTAGAAGAGTTAAAAAATAAAAATTATTTAAAAGGTATTAAAGTTGAGTTTGAAAGTGAGGTTATTACAAAGGCTGAACTTCAACAACTTGCTAATACTTTAAAAGATTTAGATATTGATTTGACAATAAAATTAGGTGGCGCTACTAGTATTTTAGATATTAAAAATGCAAGAGACGTAAATGCTAAATCGCTTGTTGCACCTATGGTTGAATCAGCTTATACGGTCAAAAAATTTATTGAAGCTGTAAAAACTATTTATGGAAATGTTTTACCAAATCTGTATTTGAATATTGAAACTCAAAATGCTTTCACATATTTGTACGAAATTTTTGAAGCTGGTGCAAGTAATATTGAAGGTGTTATTTTGGGTAGAAGTGATTTAACCGCATCTTTAGGTATGGAGAAATCGACTGTTAATTGTCAAAAAATTGAAGATTATGCTTCTATGTTGCAAGGTTTTTGCCATACAAACGGTAAAAAGCTTATTGTAGGCGGAAATGTTGATTTGATGTCTCTACCATTTTTTAAAAAATTAATGTTACTTTCTGCTTTTGAAACTAAAAAAGTTATTTTTGATGCTTCTTTAGCTAAAAATAATGAGGCTTTTGAAGAAAATCTTATTTTAGCTTTAAAATTTGAAATTGAATGGATAAAAAATAAAGAATATACGACAAAAGGCGATGTTGCAAGAATTCAAAGTATTAATCAAAAACTTGAAGTCCTTGATTATTACAAGAATTTAGGCTAATTCTTTTTGTAGATGAAATAAACATTTGAGCCAATTAGTTGTGTGTCAATTAGTTTTGCTTTTTCTTGAATTACTTTATGAATATCTAAATACATTTTAGATAACATTCCGTTTAAGATATTTTTTTCTGTGTAATTTTTATCAGAAAATAAATCTTTCAAGTCTTTTTCTGGAATTAAGGCTTCTGTATCTCCGCTAAATACTGCAAAAACAATGTAATTACCTTTTTCTACTGGGTTAACAAATGTTTTTAAAATATAGTTATGGAAATTATTTGAAATATAATTATCTGATAAAATTATTTTTCTAAATACGTCATTAACCTTTTTAGTTCTAAATTCTTCAATTGTTTTTTCTGAATAAATATTTTTGTTATTGTAAATTCTCAAATCTTGTAAAGCTTCTATTCTAGGAACTTGTGGAGAGTTTTTATCTAAATAATGTCCTATTACAGATGAAGCAAATGGCATAATAATAATATCTTTATTAGTTAATTTTTGAGATTTGATAAATTCTATTGATGCCATTAATGAGTTTGTTTTAAGTGTTTTTACGTTTGTATTTGTATATACAAAAATTGTTGAAAATAAAATATAGTATGTAATAAAAGCTATCGCAAATGTTTTTTTTATCTTTGATAATCCAGATACTAATAAAACCAGTAATAATGGTGAAATGAATACTAAATATCTAGGTGCAAGTACGATTGTTTTATTTATTGCAAAAAGTACAAAGAATATGAACGTAATTAAAATTATTAAAGATAAAAATAATGTTTTGTCGCCCGAATTTTTTATGGCCAGATAAATTAAATACACTGCAAAAAATAACGGTAAAAAGATAAAAATTATTGTGTACAAATTTATGTAGAAAGGGTTAAATGTTGCCCAATAAATTGTGCCACAGTCTGGCGCTAAGAAGTTTTGGAAAATCCCAAAAATGTTTGATATGCTGAAATCTGTTACGTGAGATAAAAGAAATTCACTTCTTTTTAAATAAAATCCGATAATTGTTATGAAATATGGAATTAATAGAATAAATAAAATTAGATTAGAAATTAAATAATTTTTTAAATTTCTTGATTTTGCATAAACAGTCAAGGTAGAAATTATTTGAGCAATAATAAATATGAATGAACCGACTAATGTATATGGCATTAATAAATTGGTTACGGTTAATTTTATTAATGATTTTGTGCTATCTGTACTCAAATATTCCAGCAAATAATTCATTGATAAAACTGCTAGAAAAATTATGACTGTATACATTCTAACTTCTGTCGAATAGATTATATTAAATGTGTTGAATACCATTAGCAATGGTACAATTAGCGCGAACTTTTCACTTACAAAATTTTTAGCAAGTTTATATATGCAAGGTATAGTTGCAAGACTAAAAATTAATGATAAAACTCTTAGCGCAATGTCGTTTTCTCCAAATATGTTTATCCAAAAATGTAATAGATAAAAATATAATGGCGTGTGTTGCATATCAATGTTAAGCAAATACTTGTTAATTTCAAAAGGGAATGACATTTTTGCGATTAGGACAGATTGAGCCTCGTCATACCATAATGGTAAATCTATAAATACTAATCTTAATTCTAAGCCAATCAAGATTAGTAATCCCATAATCAAAAATAAGTATTTACGTGATAGTAAGTTCATAGAATTTATGTTACTATAAAATTTATGAAAAATCCCGAAAAAATAAAATCTTTGTTTAATGATTTGGCTACAAAATACGATTTTTTTAATAGAGTCATATCTCTTGGTATGCAAACAAGAGTTAAAAAACAAAGCTTAAAAATGTTAAACATTAAAAACGGTGATAAAGTCCTTGATATTTGTACAGGGACAGGTGATTTAGTTTATTTTTTAGATAAGATTAATCCTAATCTTGATTTGACAGGTGTTGATTTTTCAGAAAATATGCTTGAAATAGCAAGAAAAAAACAAAAAAAAGAAAATATGCGATTTTTGATTGCAGACGGGAGAGAATTACCTTTTGAAGATAATTCTTTTGATGTTGTAACTATTGGTTTTGGCTTGCGTAACATTGAAAATTATGAGAGAGTACTTGACGAAATTAGACGAGTTCTAAAACCAAAAGGTCAATTTTTAAATCTTGATTTTAGCTGTGATAAAACTTTTTCAAACTCTGTGTTTGATTTATTAACGAGTCTTTTGACAAGCTTTACTTCAAAAAAATCTTCTTTCAAATACTTGTTAGAGTCAAAAGATGAATTTTTGAATACACTCGAACTTATTAATTTGTGTAGAAGAAAAGGTTATATCTTTTTAAGACGTAAATATTTCGCCTTTGATGTCATTGCAACAGAGGTATTTAGAAATAATAAATAAAAACGAATTTTCGTTAATTAGTTTTTACAAATAAAATTTTACATTAATCTGATTTGGAAAATTTTGCTCTTGTATTTGCTTCATAGAGCTAATTTTAGCTGTCAAGTCCGTAAAAATACTTACGTAAAAATACGGACTTTAAAAATTTTCAAAATTCGTCATAATAAAAAAGTCTCAAACAAGAAAGGGGAACAATGTAAATTGCTAAATGAAAAGCATTATAACAAAGTATAAATGTAAAAGGATTAAAATTAAAAATGAGGCAAAACCCAGAATTTGAAACCAAAATACAAGTTTTGATTTTAAAAATTTTTCATTTTTTATTCTTATGTCATATATTCTCTCAAAAATATAAATTATAAGAGCTACAAAAGAAGCAATATAAAAGCAAGAAAATAAAAGAACAAGAATAATAAAAAAAGGAAAACCATATGCATCATAAGTTTTAAAGGCTAAATATAAAAGTGAAAAATATTCATACACTAGCGTAAAAAATATAATCAAGCTAAATATAGCTAATGTATTAAAGCTATATTTACTTCTAAATTTTGCATTTTGAAATTTATCTAAAAACATAAAAGTATCTTACACAAAATAAGAAAGGAGTACAATACGATTTATGAATAGCAATTTAAAATTTGATAATGAAATGAAAGATTTATCAATGTGCATCTACAAAGGTTGATTATTCAGCATTTATTAAAAAATCAAAAACACCTTTTGCAAGGCTATATAGTCCAAACATTAAATATATAATAAAAGCTAAAAGCAAAAGACCTATAAATAGTATTGAAAAAATAAAACCAAAGATAAAAAACATATTATAAATTTTATTTTCTAAAATAAATTTATTTTTTAATTTTATATTTTTAGATATTTCGAAAATATAAACAAAGATAGAAATTATCAAAATTAAAAAATATATAGAAAAATATATGGGTGAGATTAAAAATCCAACAATATTTCCGTCTAATTCTGAACAGAAAAACTTTATAAACAATGGATATAGAATGATTATCCAGCCAGAAAATGCAAGGATATTGGCACTTAATAAAGTTTTTAAATTATTTAAGTTCATATATTAATTATTACATAAATTGAAAGGAAAACACAATGACAGAAGAAATTTTAATCAAAGATTTATAACAATTGGCTGGACATGCATACAAAAAACAACTTCAAATTCCAAAATCTTGGATAGAAATAGATGATTATAATGAGAGAGTAATAGGTTTGTATGTAGCAACATTTATAAAAAATAAATAACCTATTAATAAAAATAAAAATAGAAAAAATATCAATGCTCGTGATATTGACAAAAAACGAGTTATCACAAGAGAAGAAATTGCAAAAATGTCAAAGGACGAATTTGAAAGAAATGAAAATTTTATTAATCAGCAACTAAAACTTGGTAACATCATGTCAAAAGCACAAGCAGATGAAAAAGTTAAAACGGGTGATTTGATTTGGGTTAATTCGTACAATCGTGATGACGGCACAAAAGTTTGTGGATATTACAGAAGAAAATAAAAATAAGGAGAAGCAAATTGCTTCTCCGTTTTAAGAATAGCTGGAAGTATGAAAAAGATTTAATAATTATATTAAACTAAATTACCTCTTCTTTTTCTATAGCCACTTGGGCTATTTTAGAGGCTGATATTTTAAGCAAAAAAAGAGGAGAAACATTTTGTTTCTCCGGAATTAAGAATAGCTGGAAGTATGAAAAAGATTTAATTATATTAAACATATTTTTAGAGCAAAAAACAATTAGCCAATCAGGCAAAAATTTTTATAGTATAATAAGGCTATGGTTAGATTATCAAACGAAGCAACAGTACAATTTTTAGGTAGTGCAATATACGGAATATTCAGAATACAAGAACAAATGACTGAAATGGTGCCGATTAACGCACCAAAAGAGAATTGTCTGTATGCTATCTGGCATGGAAATCTTTTGAGTGTACATAGCTTAAAAGATAATAACAACGGCGCCTTAAATATTATGATAAGCCATTCAAGAGATGGCAAAATTGTTACTAAAATTACCGAAAAGTGGGGAATTAAAGTAATTAGAGCATCTTACCACCGTCCTGGTAATATTAGCGGAAGCAAAGAATTAGTTGAAAAGCTTAAAAATGGTGAATGTGGCGCTATGATGGTAGATGGACCAAGAGGTCCAAAGGAAGTTGTAAAAGACGGCATTATTAAATTAGCTAAAATGTCTGGAAAACCTATTGTTCCTACGTATATGTACTCACCTATGAAAACACTTTTAACACTTCCAGGCTGGGACGGAATGAGAGTTCCTTTTACCCTTACTAAAATTATCGTGCTTCACGGTGAACCGATTTATGTTGATGAAAACTCTTCTGCGGAAGAAATCGAGGCAAAAAGAATAGAAGTTCAAAAATCAATGGAACAATTAAAAGAGATTGCTCCTCAAAAATTTAAAGAGGTATTCAGATTTGGGTTATGGAAAAGAAAGAATTTTTAAACGTACTTGGAATACAAATCCAATCTACACTTGGGGATAAAAAAGAAAATTATAAAAAAGTAGAAAATGCAATCAAAGAGGGATATAAAGGAGGTACTGATTTGATTGTGCTACCTGAAGTTTGGACTTGTGGTTGGTGTCCAGAGTTATTCAGAGATTCTGCCGAAAATCTTGAAACAGGGGAAACAACAGAATTTTTAAAAAGTTTAGCAAAAAAATATAATTGCTATGTAGTTGGGGGAAGTTATATTACAGAAGATATCGGCAAATTTTACAATACTTGTCCGGTAATAAACAATAAAGGGGAACTTATTGCACATTACAATAAGTCTCACTTGTTCTCCTACTATGGTTGTGCTGAAGGAACTTATGTAGAAAGCGGAAATCAGCCTGTACTTGTTGATATCAAAGGTATTAAAACAGGTCTTACTGTTTGTTATGATATCAGATTTCCGGAACTTTATAGAGCCTATCGAAAAACGGGTGCTGATTTATTAATTAATGTTGCAGCATGGGGAAGTAATAAAAAAGATGTTTGGAGAACCTTAACAAGCGCAAGAGCAATGGAAAACCAATGTAATTTTATTGCCATTGACCAAATGGGTTTGATTAAAGATAATGAATATAATTTAGGTTATTCAAGAGTTATAAACTATGATGGAAGTATAAATCAAGAAATTGATGAGAAAAAAAATCATATTTATGCAACAATTAAGTTTGACAGTGCAATGTATGATTTTAGAAATAAATGTACTGTTTTAAAAGATATTCATAAAGATTATGAGGTATGTATTTTATGAAAAAAATAATAGTAACTTTGATATGTATTTTATCAAGTGTAAATATAGCAACCGCAAAAAACTTACCAAATGTTTTTGACAAAGCATTTTCAGACACAAGAATGTCAAAACATGTTGTAAGTATTTCAATACAGGATATAAACAAACCTAAAAAAAATTACGAATTAAACTCACAAAAATCAATGCTTCCTGCATCAACACAAAAAATCATTACAACTTTGCCTGCTATTAAAGTTTTAGGTGATGATTATAAATTTTCAACAAAATTGTATAAAGTTAAAAACAAAGAAGAATATTATCTGGTTTTAGGGGCAGACCCGTATTTAACTAAAAAAGATTTAAAAACTTTATTGAGTAACATAGATTTACCAAAAGATAAAAATATATCAAAATTTTATATTGATGACAGCATTTTTGATAAAAACGAATGGGGAGAAGGTTGGCAATGGGACGATGATTTAAACCCACTTATGCCAAAATTTTCTGCATACAATATTGACGGAAATCTTGTAAGAATAAAATTAACACCTCTAAAAAATCAACCACCTCAAATTGAGACAAATGTTTTTTATCCTACGTTGATGATGAACTTTGTAAGAAATGGGGATAAAAATGACATTACCGTTTCCAGAAAAAATTACATTTCAGCAAATGAGTTGACTTTTGAGGGTGAAATTATTACTCCTACTGAAATTTCAGTTCCTGTAAACAATATGAAAGAATATTTTAATTTCAGAGTAAAAGAAAGTTTAAAGGCAAATAAATTACATTATTATGGAAAATTTGAAAATAAAAAATTACCAAATAATAGTGTTGTGTTGATTGGTGAAATTACACACCCCATTTCTTATGCAGTAAAAGATATTTACGAAAACTCAAATAATTTAGTTGCAGAAACAGTGTTTAAACTTGCGGGTGCTAAATATACCAAGAAAATGGGAACTTTTGACAATTCTTATAAAATGATTGAAGATTTTGCAAAAAATAATGCAATTGATTTATCAAGTATAAAAATCGTTGATGGTAGTGGTGTTTCTAAGAACAACCTTATGACTACGAAATTTATGACAGAATATCTTGTTCAAACTGTTAAAAATAATGATTATGACAAAGTTGTTCAAATGTTACCAACACCAAATACTGAATATGGTACATTGCAAAATAGAATGTTATTTTTAGAAAAGAAATTGTACGCAAAAACAGGTACATTATCTAATGTTAGCGGATTAGTGGGTTATATTGAAACTAAAAAAGGTCATAAATACGCATTCAGTATTTTGATTAACGATGCAAAATCATCAAAAATCGAAAAGAAAACTTTTGAAGAATTAATCGTAAGAGAGATTTATAGAAATTTATAATAAATCTATATTGCTCAATTTTTCATAAGAACCGACAAGTCTGAAATAACTTGATTTTTCTCGGATTTCTTTTAGTGCCTTTGAAATGATTTCGTCTGTATAATGACCGTCAAAATCAACAAGAAAAGTATATTCGCCAAACTTAACTTTTGATGGACGAGAATCAATGTAATATAAATTTATATTGTATTTTTCAAAAATTTCTAAAACTTTTAACAACGCACCCGACTTATTAATAGTTGAAAACGCAAGAGAAGTTTTATCGTTGCCTGTGCGTGGAGTTTTGAATTTTCCCAAAAGAACAAATCTTGTTTGATTTGTAGGGTCGTCATTTATGTTTGATTTCAAAATGTTTAAATTATAGAGTTCAGCTGTTTTAGAGCTACCGATTGCACCATATTCTAACCCATATTTTTCTAAAGATTTTGCAGCATTTGCTGTGCTTGTTGCGCGAATAATATCAATATCACTTGGCAAATTCTTGTGGATAAAATTAAGGCATTGAGCAATTGCTTGTGGGTGCGAAATCAAACCTTTGATTTCTTTTATATCAGTATTTTTAGATAATAAACAATGTCTGATTGGCAAAGGATATTCTGCTAAATACTGCAAATTATTATTGTTTGTTTTGATTAGAGAGTCAATTGCTTCTCTAACAGCGCCTTCAATAGAATTTTCAACAGGAATTACACCAATAACATTTTCTGAATTATTCACATATTCAATAGCTTCAGAAATTGTAGGTAACGGAGTTTCTTTTACGTTCAGATTATAATATTTACAAAAAACATCTTTAGCCATTTCTGAATAAGAACCAGCTGGACCTAAAAATACAACTTCCTTAACTGTTTTTAAAAATTCCATTGTAACCTATGCGCCTTTCGTTTATAATCTTACTAAAAGGTAGGTAAAATGGCAAATATTAAATTCGGGACTGACGGTTGGAGAGCAGTCGTAGGGAAAGATTTCACAGAAGAAAATGTTTTAATAGCAACAAAAGCTATTGCAAAATATATTGGAGAAGAATTTGGGTTAGATAAGAAAATCCTTGTTGGATATGACCCAAGAAACATGGCAAAAGAGTTTGGTAAAGTTTGTGCTAATGAACTTGCTAAAAAAGGTTTTACAGTGTTGATGAGTGATAAAATTATTCCTACACCAGTTTTGGCTTATAATGCGAAACTTCATAATGCGTGCGCTATTATGTTTACAGCATCACATAATCCCCCTGAATATTTAGGTCTTAAATTTATTCCTGATTATGCAGGTCCTGCAACAGATGATATTACAAAGAAAATCACTGCTTATTTAGGAGAAGATATTCAAGAAACTAATGGTGGCAAGGTTGAAGTTGTAGATTTCAGTAAAGATTATTTTGAACAAATTAAAAAAGATATTGATTTTGATAAAATCAAAACTTTAGATAAAAATATTATTTTTGACGGACTTCATTCTGCTACAATCGGATATTTTGACAAATTACTAGACGAATTTGGTATCAAATATGATAGCTTTAATATGAACCATGATAAAAACTTTGGTGGAAAAATGCCAGAACCAAAACCACCTTATATCAATGATTTAATTGAAAGAGTTAAAGCAACAGAAAATGCTATAGGTTTTGCTAATGATGGCGATGGCGATAGATTTGGCGTTATTGATGAAACAGGTAAATGGGTTTTACCAGATGAAATCATTGCAATGTTGATGATACACCTAAAAAACAATAAACATCTTGACGGTGTGCTTGTTAAAACAGTCGGTTCAAGTAATCTTTTAAACAAAGTTGCTGAAAAACTGGGTGTTGAAGTTGTAGAGACAGCAGTGGGTTTTAAAAATGTAGGTTCTGCAATGAGAGAAAATAAAACCCTTATTGGAGGAGAAGATTCTGGCGGATTAAGTACAGGTTTTCATATTCCAGAAAAAGACGGTATTTTAGCAAATTTATTAATTCTTGAAATGCTTGCTTATGAAAATAAATCTCTTTCTGAAATGTTAGAAGATTTGTACGTATTTGCAGGTAAAAAATATAAAAAAGACAGAATTGATTTAAAATTAACATCTGATGAAATCACAAAAAAAATCTTAGACTCGTTTAAAGAAACTGATAATGTTGAAGATTTAATTGTCGCATCAAAAAATAAAAAAGACGGTGTTAAATTAGTATTTACAGATGAAAGTTGGATTTTAGTACGACCTAGCGGAACCGAGCCACTTTTGAGAATTTATATTGAAGCAGAAAGTGTTGAACAAATTTCTGCTATGAAAACAAAAATAGAAAAGTTTTACAATCAAGTTCTTTTGGGATAAACTTGAGGTTAGATTGACTAAATAGAAAGAGGGAAGAAATGAAAGTTTCAATAAATTGGTTAAATGAATTTGTAGATATTTCAGATATTGATGTAAAAGAAATAGCTCATGAACTTACTATGAGCGGTTTGGAAGTAGAAGCTATTGAAGAAGTTAAACCGGCTTTTACAAACATAATTACAGCTAGAATAGAAAAAATTAATCAACACCCAAATGCGGATAAATTACATTTAGTTGACGTAAATGTAGGCAATGAGGTTAAAACCGTTGTTTGCGGAGCACAGAATATTCAAGAAGGACAAATTATTCCTTACGCATCAGTAGGTTCACAAGTTTTGGATAGAAAAACAGGTGAAACATTTACTTTAACCCCTGCAACGATCAGAGGTGTTGAATCACAAGGTATGTTATGTTCTTCTGATGAATTAGGTTTGACTGATAGAAACTATCAAGAAGAAGACGGCATTTTAATTTTGAACAGATTGTTTGATAATATTGAACTCGGTGCAAAATTAGAAGATGTTCTTCATCTTGAACACGATATGGTTATTGATGTTGCACCTACTGCAAACAGAGGTGATGAAATGTCAGTTATTGGTATTGCAAGAGAAATAGCAACATTGTTCAATAAACCTCTTAAATTCTCACCTCTTGAAAGCACCCAAGATTTGAGCACAGATAAATTTGAAGTAGAAATTAAAGATACAGATGTTTGCAAATATTATTCAATCGGTATCTTGAAAGATATTAAAATCAAAGCTTCACCAGATTGGATGCAAAATAGATTAATTTCATCTGGGATTAGAGCAATTAATAACGTAGTTGATATTACAAACTATGTATTGCTTGAATACGGCACACCACTTCACGCATTCGATTTTGATAAATTAAATGGCTACTTATGCGTAAGACGTGCAAACGAAGGCGAAAAACTTGTTACACTTGACGAAGTTGAAAGAAATTTAACACACGATAGTGTACTTATTGCAACAAAAGACGAAGCTGTATGTTTAGGTGGTGTATTCGGCGGTGCAAATTCTGAAATTGACGACAATACTAAAAACATTGCTTTAGAAGCTGCTTATTTCACACCAGCTTCAAACAGAAGAAGTGCAAGAAGTGTTGGTTATCGTTCAGAAGCAAGTGCAAGATTTGAAAGGGGCGTAGATATTGAAGCTGTTAAGCCCGCTTTGATGAGAGCTATGCAACTTTTAGTTGAGCTTGCAGATGCAAAAATTGAAGGCATCGTAGAAACAGGCGAAAACAAACTTGAACCATTAGCAATCACTTTGAGATTTAACGAAGTAAAAAGAATTTTAGGTTGCGAAATTGAGCCTGAAAAATGTATTTCAATCTTGAATAACTTAGGTTTTAAATCTTGTGGAGCAAACGAAATCGCTGCAAAATTTGAAGTTCCATCACACAGACGTGGAGATGTTGAAAGAGAAATCGATTTAATAGAAGAAATTGCAAGAATTAATGGTTACGATAAAATTGCACCAATTGTTTCAACAGGTTCTGGTTCGGCAGAAATCACTTTTGAAGAAAGAGTTGTTAAAAAGATTCATAATACAATGTTATCTTCAGGTTTGAACGAACTTGTTACAACTTCATTGATTGGTAAACCATTATTAGACCAATACGGTTTAGCTTATGATGATGAAAAAGCAGTTAAAGTTGCAAACGTACAAAGTGAAGATTATTCAATGTTAAGACAATGTATGTCTGCAAATATTTTAAATATTTTGAAAAACAACTATGATCAAGGTATCAAAAATTTCTGGGGTTACGAAATCGGTAGAGTATATTTCAAAACTCACGAAGCATCTGAAAAAGATACAGGTGTTGAAGAAATTAGAAAAATTGCAGGTGTAATCACTGGTAACGTTCAAAATTCTAAATGGCAACATACAGAAGAAACTGATTTCTACACTGTTAAAGGGATATTTGAAAAATTATTTAATGAACTAAATTTAACAAATAGAGTTCAATACAATTTGACAAGTGATGTTGATATTATGCACCCATACAGAACTGCAGAAGTTAGCTTGTTATCAAAAACACCTATTAAATTAGGTTTCTTTGGTGAACTTCACCCAAATCTAAGAAACAAAATGAAAATTAATCAACCAGTTTACATTTTTGAATTGAATTTGGAAGAAATTATCAATGCAACTCAAAATACAATTCCACATTACAAATCTCTTCCTCAATTCCCAGAAGTTCAAAGAGATATAGCATTTGTGATTGAAAATGATGTTAAATATACAGATATTCAAAGAGTTATCAAAAAAGCTGTTCAAAATGATTTGTTTGTTAAGAGCGAAATCTTTGATATCTATATGGGAGAACACATTAAAGAAGGCTTCAAGAGCGTAGCATTCAGAATTTATATGCAAGATAAAAAAGCTACATTGAACGAAGAAACAATTGAAGCTCAAATGAATTCTGTTAAAAATCAATTACAAAAATCGTATGCAAACATAAGTTTTAGGGAGTAATTTAGATGAAGAAATATTTATTATTACTGTTATCACTAATAATGATTAATGTTCCTGCATTTGCAGATGTTGTTCCATATTATGTTTCAAATATTAGTTCTGAAGTGAGAGGTTTTTACCAATCATCAAAAGATTTAACAATATTTGAGCACCCTAATGAAAAATCAAAAGTGCTTATGAAATGTAATTGGGACTATAAACATTTTAATTGCCCAAACACTTCTATGAGCAATTTGTTTGCAGTTTTTGTACAAGCAAAAGAATTGGCTTTTATGACAGTTACTGATGATATCGGCGATTGGGTAGAAGTTATTTATGACAGAAATACAAATAAAAAAGGCTGGATTAAAAAAGACGAAACTGATCCTTTCAGATTTTTGAATTTAAGAACTTTTTATCAAATGTATGGTAAAAAATATGGCGTATATTTACTAAAAGATGCGCCTCAAGAAGTTAGATATTTAAAAACTTCTACATCAACTGATTCTCAAAATTGTGGTTTGATTGACAGACCTGAGAAAATTCAATTACAAAAGGTTCAAGGCAATTGGATGTTGGTAAAAGTTTTTGAAAGTGATAAATCAACAAAGATTGGTTATCTTCAATGGAGAAACACGAATGGCGAAATTTATGCTTTCCCTGATATAAAATAAATTATGAGATAAAATTTATAAAAAAAAGACCTAGATTTTCTAGGTCTTTTTTTTTGTTAACAAAAATTAACATAAAGGTCAAAAAGTTAAAGTTTATCATGGTTTGAGCCGATAAGTAAATTGTTAGGGAA